>NZ_NQMK01000001.1:0-566356 GCF_003788685.1 Pusillimonas sp. NJUB218 | reverse complement strand
TCTCACGGCGCGTTTTCTTGCGTTTGCCGACGTACTCGGCTTCGGAAAAACTCAACTGGCTCATCGGGTTCACTCGGATCGGGCTGTTTTCAATAACTTATATTCTGACAGGTTCGTTGGACTTGTTCAGAGGTTCCCTAGCCTTTTTGTATTAAGCTGGGCAACCAAAGCCCAATTTCGGGGAAAAACAAGACCGCCAGCAAAACGCCCATTTCGATGATGATAAAAGGCATGGCGGCCTTGTACACCGTTGTAATACCTACTTCGGGCGGCGCAATGCCCTTCATGACGAACAACAACAGTCCAAACGGCGGCGTTAAAAAGCCCATCTCCATGGTGATGAGATAAATAACCCCTAACCAGACCAGGTCGATACCCAACGCGTTAGCTACCGGGATGAACAGAGGTACGGTAATCATGACCATGCTGACCTGATCAATGAAGCACCCCAACACCAGCAAAATCAGCATCATCATGAGCACGACAGTGAACGGGTCGGCCCCGGCACTGGTAATCAGACTGACCATGCCACTGGTGGCACCCGAAAACGCCAAAATTTGACTGAACGTGGTTGACGCCATGATGATGAACAGAATCATGGTGCTGGTTTTAGCCGTTTCAGACAGGGTGTCTTTGATGACCTTAAGGTTAAGGCAGCGATAGCAGGCCGCGGCCACAAACGAAGCTATTACACCCAGCGCTGCTGACTCGGTTGGTGTAGCAATACCGGCCAGCAACGACCCCACCACAACCACCAAAATACCCGACAGCGGTACGACGTGAATAAGGAACGGCATCCATCGCTCGGCCATGGTGCGTTGCACCGGTTCGTCGGCGGGGGCATCTTGCGGCCGCATTTTGGCGCGCACGACGATGTAGCCAAAGAACAAAACGGCCATGATCAGGGCAGGAATGATGCCGGCCATGAGCAACCGCGAAATAGATATACCCGCCAGACTACCCACCAGTACGGCCAGTGCCGACGGTGGAATAAGCATGGCTATAGCACCCGTAGCCATAATCGGCCCCATAGAAAGCGTGGGGTGATAGCCGCGCCGCAGCATTTCGGGCATCAACGAACGCCCCAGCATGGCGGTGTTAGCAATGGTAGAGCCCGACAACGTGGAAAACACTGTACCCGCCACAACGGACACCACAGCCATGCGACCTGGCACGCGCGTGATCAGGCGCTCGATGGCGTCAATGGCCTTGAACGCCATACCCGAATGCAGGAGAATTTCGCCCATTAAAATGAATAATGGAATGGGCGCGAGGTTGTAATTGGTGATGGCTGTGACGACATTGCGTGTCATTTGCACCAAGCCAATTTCACCATTTAAAAACACAATGGCGCCAATAACGTTTACACCAAAAAAGGTCACGGCAACCGGCAAGCCCAACAACAGAAAAAACGCCAGCGCACCGACAAGCAAAGCTAAAGCAGAGGTCCAATCCATAGTGAAGTCCGGTTAGCGGGAATCGGTAACAGCATTCCGGCCAAGCCGGGCTTTGACCAACAACAAAAACTCGATGACCATGAAGAACATGCCAAAAGGCACGAAAAAGGTCACGAGCCACTCGGGTACCGTGAAAGACTTGTACACCAGGCTACCGCGCTCGAAGGCACGCCAGGTCGCCAGTGCACTGTAGTAAAAAACAATAAAACAAATGACACTACCCAGTAGCGCCGCAACCACCCCCACCCAACGCGCCGCGCTTCTGGGCAAGGTCGAAGTGATAATGTCGACACTGACGTGCGCCCCTTCGCGCAACACCCAGGGCGCAGCAAACACCGTAGCCACATAGATGGCATATTCCATGAGTTCGATGACCCAGGCCAGGCCGGCACCGGTGACGTTGCGCATTAAGACATCGGCGCCAATAAACACCGCCATCAAACCAAAAATGGCACCCGAAATAATGGCCAGACCTGTAACCACTGCGTTATAGGCCTGGCCAACAATGTGCTGAGACGACATATAGGTTTTGTTTTTTACGTTGAAACGCGATTAGTTCTTACTGAGTTTTTCGCGCAAGCGCGCGGCGGAGTCAGGGGCAACCTTTGTCACCTGTGCCCAGCCAGCTTCCCGGGCAGTGTTCAGCCACTTCTCGCGCTCGGCGCCTTCAAGCGTGTAAACCTTCATGCCTGCAGCGGCCTGCTTCTTGACCTCTTCGGCGTTAATGGCTGCATTTTCGGCGTTGGTCGACTCGAGCCATTCGGCCATCTTGTTGAGAAAGGCACGCTGATCGTCGTTTAAGCTCTTCCATTTGTCGAGATTAAGCAGAACGTTGACGTCGACGTTATAAAAGCCCGGGTCGACGCGTGCTTTGGTAACTTCGTGCCAACCCAGGTCGAGAATGCCCTGGATAGGCCAACCGTAGCCGTCGGCCACACCGCGCTCAAGCGTTGTGTAGACCTCGGAGGGCGGGGTTTGAATACTGTTGCCATTGAGCGCTTCGAAGAAGGCGCGGTAAACCGGCGTAACCCGCAGCGTTAAGCCAGACAGATCTGCCTTGGTGACGGGCTTGTTGACATACAAATGGAACGGAACACCGTCGCCGGTACGCGCCAGATACCAGGTATTCATTTTTTTATTGTGCAGCTCGTTGATCAGTTCCCAACCGCCGTTTTTACGCAGCTCTTGCATGGTGTAGTCTGACAACTTGAGGGCATCGCCCTCGGGCAGAAGGTTGGAATAAAACGCAGTCGTTACGAACGCCATATCGACCACACCGGCAGAAACCGCGTTGCCGATTTCAAAGGGTGGAATAGCTGAAGGCCCACCAATAAGGTTAATTTTTACGAGGCCTTTACCCTCGGCATTGACTTTCTCAACGAAGCGTTCGAAGGGCCTCGCCACGGTAGACCCGGGCTGGAATGCAGTAACCGCGCGTAGCGTGACTTCTTGGGCCGCGGCAGGGGCCGCGCTGAACAGCATACCTACAGCCAAAGCGGCCGCAAGCTTGTTGAGTAGCTTCATGGTTGTCTCCTGTGTCTTGACGACTTTGAGTGTTTTCTCAAGTCTTGCACACTGCAAGACAAATGAACACTAGGGGTTGCCCCATGAAGTGAAAAGTCAGGCCGACTGTCTTGTTGCAAAACATTGTCACGTTAAATTCGGGCAAAAATACCGTTGTTGGCAACATCCCCCGCTATCATGTGCGTACACTGCCTGCGAGTGATATGCCTGCCCCTGACCGCCCCCTTGCTTTTGTCGACATTGAAACAACCGGTGCAACTGCGACCCGAGATCGGGTAACAGAGGTTGCCGTGATTACATGGGACGGTGTTGACACCACTACATGGTCGCAACTGGTCAACCCCGAAACCCGTATTCCGGATTTAATCACGTCGATAACGGGCATCGACAACCTCATGGTTGCCAACGCACCGCGTTTTGCAGACATCGCCCACGACCTGGCGGCCCGACTACAAGGCCACGTTTTCATTGCACACAACGCACGCTTTGACTACGCATTTTTAAAAAACGAATTTCGCCGCGTCGGCATTGATTTTCGGGCCCCGGTGCTTTGCACGGTAAAGTATTCGCGTCGCCTGTTCCCAGAGCACCACAAACACAATCTCGACGTCCTCATCGAACGTCATGGACTTAAAGTTAGCCAGCGCCACCGTGCCTTGGGCGATGCACAAGCCATTTTTGATTTCTGGCGCCTGACCGAAGCACAGTTTGCGACTGACCACCTGGAGTCTGTGCGCAAAGCCTTGCTGTCTCGTCCGGCACTACCCAGTCATATCGACCCCGATCTGATCGACAGCATTCCTGACCGTCATGGCGTTTACCTGTTCTATGGCGAAAACGACTTGCCCATTTACGTGGGCAAAGCCAACCGGCTACGTCAGCGTGTGTTGTCGCATTTTTCGGCCGACCATGCCATCGCCAAAGAACTGACCTTGTCGCAGCAAGCCCGCCATATTGAATGGCAGGAATGCGCTGGCGAGATTGATGCCCTCATTACCGAAGCACGGCTGGTCAAAACGCTACAACCTACACTCAACCGGCAATTGCGACGCAACCGGGAACTATGCTCGTGGCTGGTACCTGCCGAAAGCATTGATCAGCACGCGCCCCGCCTAGTGTATGGCCGAGATCTTGACCCAGGGCACCAGCCCAACTTATTCGGACTGTTTAACTCGGGCGCCGAAGCAAAAAAAACATTGAACGCTATTGTTAAAGAAGCCGGCCTGTGCCCAATGGTGCTGGGCCTTGAAAAAGGCGCTGAAGGCAAACCCTGCTTTGCCCGACAGCTAAAGCGCTGCCGCGGCGCGTGTTGCGGCGAAGAGTCGGCCGCGCAGCATTACGTGCGGCTATTGGATGCCCTGGCTGGCTTGCGGGTTAAGTCCTGGCCCTTTGAAGGCCCTGCCATTTTGCGGGAAGGCAATGCGGTTCATGTCATTGATGGCTGGTGTCATTTGGGCACAGCCCGCTCTGACGAGGAGCTACGGACCTGCCTGAGCAACGGCCGACCAGGCTTTGACCGCGACACCTACCGGATTTTGATCAAGCACCAAGCGAAAATGCAGCGCCTGCCAGCCGCATTCCAGTCTGAACTAGCTGACGCCGCAACATTTCTTGAGAACATGGATGAACAAATTAGCAACCGAGGCCGAAGCTTCTAGTGCTTACAGGTAAACGGAAGGCTCAGCGTCAGGGCGTCGCTTAAACCTGCGATGCACCCAATAGTATTGTTCTGGTATCCGTCTGATTTGTTCTTCAAGAAACTGATTGGTGGTTATCGCGTCGGCTTTGTCGTCCCCGCTGGGGTAGTTTTGCAAGGGTTCAAAGATTTTCAGTGCATAGCCCTGGTAATCGGGCCGCACCTCGGTCACAAACGGGACCACGCGGGCACCGCTGATCTTGGCCAGACGGGAAACCGCCGTCAGGGTGCAGGTTTGAATGCCAAAGAAGGGAACAAATACCGAGTCTCGCAGGCCAAAATCCATATCGGCGGCAAGCATAATAGGCTTGCCTGTTTTCAAAACGCTCAGGGTCTGGCGGGCACTGGCACTGCGGGGTAGCATCACAGTTCCAAACCGCGATCGTTGCGTATAGGCAATTGTTTCCATCGCCTTGTTTGACATAGGCGTGTACAGCGAAGCCACGCCGTGCAAGATGGAGTAATACATACAGCCGGCTTCAATCGCGGCAAAATGAAAGCCCAGAAAAATCGTGGGTTGTTCGTAACTGTCCGCCAGTTCAATGGCGCTTTCCAGTGTGCTCAGGTCAAGCAGCGTCTGTCCCCTGCCATACCATTGCACGCCGCGCTCAAGGTAGCTGCGAATCACGTGCTGGAAAGTCGCCCTTCCCAAAGTATCCAGTTCCTGTTCGCTTTTTTCCGGAAAGCACAGCCGAAGATTGGTTTGCAGGATGCGTTTGCGTTTTCCGGGGAGGCGGTAAAGCAGGGAGCCCAGAGCGTGCCCCGTTCTTGCGACCCATCGGTAGGGCAGGCTGGCTAGCAGCCGCAACAGGCCGGAAATAAGTACGTGCTGGATTTTTTCACTCAAGACGGGTGCTCAGGAAGGTATACCGGGTGGTTTATCCCGGGTGAAGTATGACCTGACAGGATACAGGATGAATGTGTCATCGCTGCATAGGGCAGGATAAAACGGTTATGACGCAGACCGCTGAAGCCTGGATCAATACGCGATGAGGTGCAGGGAAACGGGCCGCTATGGCCCGTTCTTTGGAGAACGCTCATGTCAGACGACCACACCCGCCACAACTCGCTGGGGCAGCGGGCTGGGTAGGAAACGGTCCAGCGCGTTCCAGTCGTGCTTCGGCTGACGGAGTGGATCAGTCTGGTGGGCCAGCACCACGACCCTCTAACCGGCCATCTACTCAGCGAGCTATATCAGGTTCACGAAAGCGCCCTGCACTGCCAGCAGACCCGCGCGCTCGATGCCAGTCTGCCCGCGCTATTACAAGCCTATATCGGCCACGAAAACAACCAGGTGGAGCGGGTGGCCATTCACATTCAGTCCTCGCTGGCGCATGCGCCGGAGGCTGCCTCCATTGCGACCAACGATCAATTCCGCGATGACGATGATTTACCCCCGGCTCCGCCGTCGCAGGCGAGCGAGGCTACCAACCCACTGCCATTATCTGGCGATTCCGCTAGCGGCACGCTTGTTCCGCAACACACCGGGCACGAACGGCTGAAAGTGACGTCGACGCATCTGGAAATCTGAAATTCAATGAGCTAACCAAGCTAGTGTTCAGAGTCACACGCTATCAACTGTAGGCAACACTTTGCGTTGGTAGTCCATCGCATCGTTGAACCCATCCGGCACCGGTTTGAAGGGTGTTCCTGGTGAACGGTGACTGCTTTGGAATTGACGCAAAGTTTGCACATCAATTTCGCCAATCACGCAGTAGTCGGTGACACCACCTTTGACCCGCAGCACATCACGCTTCCAACTGTCCTTGTAAGGGGCCCGGATGCGGCTGTCGCCGTACTGTCTATCATTGCACTGGATGATATAGGCATGGATATCCAATGCTGCGGACTCAACCAATGCATTGAAGGTTTCGGTATCTGGATTCCATTCCGGCACGAACAGCGCATCCACTTTGCCACGCAGATCAGCGCGATAGCGAATGTTGGTCAGTTCACTGCAAATCAACATGGTGAAGCGTAAGTCGCCGTGCTGAATGATGGGCGGTGTTTTCCACGCCTTGTCCGGCTTCATTTCCAAACCGGCCAGGCGCTGTAACTCCTGCTCCTCACGTAGGGCGGGTCGCTGCTTGTCCTGACGGTAAATCATCAACGAGGGAAAGCCCAGACCGTCATGGGACAGCGCAGCCCAAACCTGGTTGCGAACTCGCGACTTGCTAGCGTGCAGGTATTCGATGCCGGTAATCAGCGAAATGCCTCGACCTTGCAGCTTGCGAGCGATACGGATGAACCAGTGCGCGGGCAGTGCCAACTCTGGCAGAATCAGGTAGCGGCTGTCTCTTGGCTGGGCAATTACGCCATCCAACAGACGGCAGAGGCGAACATAGCGTTCGCCATCAGGATCCGGCATGCGCATCACACTGGCTGTCCAGCTGTCCAAATTTGTCTGCCAACTGGAGACGGCAATACCGTATTTCCTTGGGGTGACACCATCTGGTATCTGCAGTATGTCGTTTTTATCGAAAAGAGGCGCTTTATCGCCCAGCTCAAAGCCTCGTACAGACAGCACCACCGCCTGCATGTCGTCCTGTGTCACTTCTGAATAGGCTTGGCGATTCAGGATAAACAGCTCAGGCAGATTGAAGGGGCGGGTCGCAAACGGCAGCCCCTGGGGCAAATCCTTAAAACCAATCCACTGGGCGAGAGTCCGCGTTCCTTTTAGTACAGAGTCAGGCAGCAAATCAGCAGCACTGTCGCAACCTACAACGCTCTTTTTAGCAGGAATACCGCGCTGGGCCACCATCTCCTTCGGCAGGCCGATGAAACGGAATGGCATATGGGCGAGGTCAAGCGAGAACAGACGGGCTTGCTGTGTTTGAAAGCCTTTGATAGATAATGGCCAAGCCAGAAAGACATTCAGGTCGATGGCAGGATGACAGTTGGCCATATAGGTTTGCCACGCCTGCTTTCCCGCTTTGGATAAGCGGGGTGGGAATGCGGCTGTTATGCTTTCTCGGATGCTGGTAAAGAGCTGCCCTTTCCAGCGCCCCAGCATCTGCGCAGCGTTCGGCCTATCCTCCCCTTCGGGCCACGCTTTGACCACGATATCGCATTGCTCCTGTACCTGATGGCAGAGTCTCTGTAGCGCTTCGATGATCCGGCGCAGATCTGCAAAGTCTTCACATGCGGTGGCTAGGCGAATGACTCGGGGCAGATAGACAGCAAGGTCGAAGAACTGCGGTAATACAAGCACGTGCTGGGTGAAGGCACGGAAGAACGCACGACGATGTGCTGCCCAGGCTTCGGGCAACAGATCGCGTTCATATGCTTCGAAGTCGCGCAGTTTGATGGCGAAACCAGCCCGACGCATGGTGAGCGCATCCGCCTTGCGCAGATTGTCGGCGGCCTCGCCGTCGCTTTGTGTGGCGGCCAACAGGTCGGTGCCGACATGCGTAGCGGACCGCGGCAGCCGCGGCATGGCCCGCCACTCACTGGCGCGTTCATGAATCTGATGCGCAATGGCGTCCACCAAAGTCTTGCCCGTCTCGCCTACCAGGATGAATACCTTGTTTTTGCCATTGGCGAAATGCACCTGGCTTTTCCCTTCACCCTCGCTGAGGTATGTCGGCTTATAGCCAATCTGCATTTTGCCCTGGTCCACCCAGCCTAGCGTCTCCCGCGACCGTCCAAACAACCATTCCCACAGCAACGCCGTCGACGCGAAGTTCGCTCCGTTTTCCATGACCAGCAAGATGTCATCGACGTAGCGCCCGTAATAAATGGGGGCAACCTGTTGCTCTATACAGCGATCCAGCTCAACCAGCGCCATGTTGGCGACAATGGCCGATGCTGGCAGCCCCACGGGTAAACCCTTCTTCAGCGGTGTTGCAGCCGCCCACGCCTGCAGGGCACGTATGAACAAGCGATGGAGCTTGACTTGGAATTCAGTTAGCTCAAGTTTCAGTACGTCATTGATAAAATCCGGGTGAAGCATGAAGCCTGGATTCAGCTCGTGATAGAAGGAACTGACATCCGCCGTTAATGCCACAATCTTTTTGTCGGCATCCAGCGCGGCACGCATGGCGGCAATGCCCTTGTCACGCCAGTCGCGGAAGGGCTTCAGATAAGGCTGGAACGAGCCAAGCGACAGCTTATTGATGTCTTTGCCATTTTGCGTGCGGCGCAAGCGGTTGCCATATGCGCACTCGCTCAATCTTGCATCGAATAACTGCCCGACTTCCAGCATCCATAAGGTGGAGAGCACATGAAAGTCCAGGCTACATCGAGCCATTATTCGGAATTCGGCTTTGGGCTTTTCTGGCAGCTCCTTCTCCGCCAATGCTTTCAGCGCATGTTCCCACTCATCATTGGGTGAAGAGAAAATCAATCCATTGCTATTTTCTTTCTTGTACTTCGCCCAGCAGTCCATCTCGACAGACTTGGTAGCCAGCGTCCAAGTGCCGATGAATTCCGGGGATGTCACCCAGGCTTCATCCTCGCCATTGATCTTATCCTGCAGCGCAGAAAGGTTGGGGTGCAAACTCTCTTCATAACTCGCAATTGCATCCAGCGAAGCATTAGACGAATAATAGAGATCCACTTTCGCTTTGCGATAGGCGAGGCCCAGATCTTGTAGGTTAGTCATTTGATAATCTCATTACCGGCGTGAGTCTTTTTGGGCACATCCCAGCCTTGCGAACGTGTCTTTCCCTACCATGCAAAATTCACCGTTAATCAAAGCCCAACCTTGATTGCTGCACGGTTCTCGGTGGCAGTCCTTGAGGAATGATGTGCTCTCTGCGCAGCCAATCAAGCCATCGACCAAGCTCGGCTGGGGTGAAGCGTGCTTTGCGTTCGTGCCAGTTTTCGCGAACATCGGAGATGATCTGCATATCAGTCGGTTGAACACCGTCGATTAAAAAGTCGTTCCAGACCGCGAAAAGTGTGGCGATGATTTCGACTTCTTCGGTCTTCTTGTCTGCCAGGGAGTAGATCAGACGGTCAAATTCAGTCTTCTGGCTGGGCGTCATCAGGGCTTCGGCTTTCGCAGCAGGCTCCAATAATGCTGGCAAGCAGCGGTACTCCGTCTTTTTCCTGCCGTTGGCCAAGGTCTTTTCATCGACCTCGAACCAGCTCTTGCCCTGACCTTGTCGCTCGAAATCATAAATCCAGGTATCCAGTGGTCCTGCAGCTTCACGCTCGGGCTTCAGATCCAGATCCAGGCCAATATGCGCTTGCGCTAGGTACATCATCTTGGCGGCAGCAGTTCGGCCGAAGTATTGGGCGTTGGCAAGTTTGTTGATCACATAGCAGCCGATGCTCGCGCGGTAGGTGGCGAGGTCAATAACTTGGGTTGTTGAACGTGATAATCGCTGAGTGTCTTCAACAGCTCCACCTTGCGATTGCGCACGAATCAGAGCACTAAGCAATTCTGTCTGCTTGCATGTGGCGGCGTCGATCTGTTGATCCAGCGAATCGCATAAATTCATCAGCTGATCGATGCGAGCGACGATGTGGTGTTGTTCTGCTAGGGGTGGGAGTGGAATTAAAAATTGTCCAAGACTCTCAAGGTTTAGCTTCGGCATTTTTACACGATTCTCAGCCAGCCGCACTTGAGTCAAAAACGTTTCGGACAGAATAACTTTGAGCATAAAATCTGTGTGTGCATGACATACGATTGGATACATGTCTGCACTGCAAAGACCATCGTATGGTGCGACAACAGCCTTGTTCAATGAAGGACGAATTTTCGAGTAAAGAATTTGCCCTTTGTAAAAACGGTTATTAGGGCCAGTGGCCCCTGACTCTGCAACTGTTCTATGCAACAACAATCTGCCCATATCTTTTTCGATCGAGTCAGGCGCAATCTGATTCTCGTCTGGGCAATCCCCAGCGGAGACTAGTTCAGACTTTACTGTGTTGGGGGCGAAAAATCTTACCCACTCCCACCCCTGCGGCAACGCGTACGGCTTTTCTCCTTCTGTCACTGGTGGCAAGGGCTTGGGCTTTTTGATCTTGCCTTCCTTTACCAGCCGCTGTTTCTCGGCCTCGATCTCTTTCAGCAGTTCGCTGGCAGGCTGATCGTCAGAGTTCTGCGGGACGAGTTTGCCCATCACCGCCAGTTGCAGGATGGCCTTGCGCAGTTCGGCGACGTTT
Source organism: Pusillimonas sp. NJUB218 (assembly GCF_003788685.1). Taxonomy (NCBI): domain Bacteria; kingdom Pseudomonadati; phylum Pseudomonadota; class Betaproteobacteria; order Burkholderiales; family Alcaligenaceae; genus Pusillimonas; species Pusillimonas sp. NJUB218. The sequence goes on along the minus strand of NZ_NQMK01000001.1, from coordinate 555,565 downwards.
TCCTTGACTGCGTAGAGCTCGCCGAAGTGTTCAGCGAGGAAGGTTTGGGCGAACTGGTGTTGGTCGGGTTCGGCGATGTTCAGCAGTTGCTTGATGGCTGTGGCATGAACGGTCAAACGTGCTCCCTGCTGTGCACTACGCAGTTTTTCCAGCTCATCACAACGTGCCATCAGTTCGTCGATTTTGGCGATGATGCGGTGTTGCTCCGAGTTTGGAGGCAGGGGAAAAGCAATCGAAGCAAGTGCCTTGCTCGACATATTAGATATTCCAACCCCCTTTCTATAACTATTTATTTCTCCGCTGGCGTTAATCTTCTCAAAAAAGCGATAAGCAAAATATGGGTTAACGTCTTTGTATAGCCGTGCACGATGCACATGGTTCTGGAAACAAATTTCTTCAGGTAGCTCCCAGACAGCAGCGCGCCCCGCCTCTCCACCTTCACAGATGAGCAAGTCACCTTTTCGTGCAGAGCATTTATCTAATTCATCTTCACGAATTAGCATTTCCCGGATGTTATTCAGCTGAAATTTTCCCCAGTAAACATTAGATGTAGTGATGTACTTCCTCGGAAGTCCAGTATTTCTACCGCCATCAAGGGTTTTGCCAGAGTTGTGCTGGGCAATTTCTCCAAAACGCACCCACTCCCACCCCTGCGGTAGCGAATAAGGCCTTTCTTCTTCCGTCACCGGTGGCAAGGGCTTGGGTTTCTTGATCTTGCCTTCCTTCACCAGCCGCTGTTTCTCGACTTCGATCTCGTTCAGCAGTTCGCTAGCAGGCTGCTCGTTCGGAGCTTGCGGCACCAGCTTGCCCTGCATAGCCAACGTCAGGATCAACTCGCGGAGTTTCTTGACGCCGTCGGGTGCGGCAAAGGCAGTGTCAAAATGCGTTTCTAGTAATTCGGTAGTGTGCTTATTCATGCTCGCCCCCCAGTTCGCGTTCGATCTGTTCGATGCTAGGCAGGCTGGTTTGTAGTTCTTCAGGCAGGGATTCGATCAATTGGTATTCCGCCACGCCGATGGGCTGGGTCTTGTCGCGCAATGCGTATTCAGCCACCACGGTGTTCTTGCTCTTGCAGAGCAACAGACCGATGGTGGGGTTGTCCTGTTCGGCCTTGACCTGCATATCGACTGCGGTGAGGTAGAAGCTCAACTGGCCGAGGTGTTCCGGTTTGAACTTCTCGGCTTTCAGCTCGATGACCACGTAGCAGCGCAGTTTGAGGTGGTAGAACAACAGGTCGATGTAAAAGTCGTCACCGCCCACTTCCAGATGAACCTGGCGACCAACGAAGGCGAAACCCGCACCCAGTTCCAACAAGAACTGGGTGATGTGCTTGACCAGCGCTGACTCGATTTCCCGCTCGTTGGCTTCCTGGCCAATATCCAGGAAGTCGAACAGGTAAGGATCCTTAAGGGCTTGCCGAGCCAGATCGGTTCCCGACGCGGGGAGACAGTCGGCGAAGTTGGTGATCGCCTGGCCTTCCCGCTCCAGCAGGCGGGATTCGATATGGATTTCCAGTGTGGCGCGAGACCAGCCGTGCTCCACGGCGCGCTGGGCATAGGCCAGGCGTTGTTCTGGCTGCTTCAGCCTGGCCAGCAACACCAGGTTGTGGCCCCAGGGCAATTGTCCAACAGCCTGTTGGACAATTGCTGCGTCCGGCCAAGCGTCGGCGAAGGAGCGCATATACATCAGGTTGGCGCGGGAAAAGCCCTTCATCTCGGGAAAGGCTGTCCTGAGGTCGTGCGCTAGCCGCTCGATGACCTTGCCCCCCCAGCCTTGCTCGGCCTGCCGCTGCAGGATGTCACGGCCGATCTGCCAGTAAAGCTGCACCAGCTCGCGGTTGACGGCAAGCGCGGCCCGCTGCTGGGCACTATGGATGCGGTTCTTCAGCTCGCCCAACCAGTTGGCGTAGCCTTCCGGGGCTGGAACGAGGGAGACGGGCTTGTCGCTCATTCCGCCTCCTGGCTGGTGGCCTTGAGCGCGGCCAGCAGTTCGGTTTTCAGCGCTTGCTGAGCGGCCTGCAACTGACGGGTGATGGCCTGGTATTCGGCCATCAGTTCGTCCGGGTCACCGAATTCGACGGCCACCTCGTGCGGGTTCTTGCAGTCTAGGTTGTAGTTGCGAGCGGTAAGATCCTTGGCCGAGACCTTCCAGGCATGTTCGGAGGTCTTGCGCCCCTTGCGTTGCGGGCCGCCCCACCAGGTTTTCTCAAGATCGAATTCCTCAATGGTCAACGGCTTGGAGCGCGAGTAGCTCTTATAGCCTGCCGGGTAGGGATGCTCGAAGAACCATACGTCCTTTGTAGGGCCGCCCTTCTCGAAGAACAGGATGTTGGTGGCGATGCTGGTGTAGGGGGCGAACACGCCTTTGGGCAGGCGCACGATGGTGTGCAGGTTGAACTCATCCAGCAGTTCGCGCTTGAGCGTAGTCTTCACCCCCTCGCCAAACAAGAAGCCATCCGGCAGCACCACGGCGGCGCGGCCGGTGTCGTGCCTGAGCAGGTGCATGATCAACGCCATGAACAGATCAGCGGTTTCTCGGGTGCGGTACTTGGCGAGAAAATTCTTCTCGATGCCATCCTCTTCCATGCCACCGAAGGGTGGGTTGGTGATGATGATGTCCACCCGGTCGCGTGGGCTGTAATCCTGGAGGGGGCGCGCCAGCGTGTTTCCATGCGTGATTTTGGGAACGTCGATGTCGTGCAGCATCATGTTGGTCATGGCCAGCATGTGCGGCAGGGGCTTCTTTTCAACGCCACGAATCTGTTCGGCCAGAAGCTTACGGTCGTCAGTGGTCGCTTCCTGTTTCTTCAGATGCTCAATCGCGCAAATCAGAAAGCCGCCCGTGCCGCAAGCCGGGTCGAGAATGCTCTCGCCGAGTTTCGGATCGAGGATATCGACCATGAACTGCGTGACCGAGCGTGGCGTGTAGTACTCACCCGCGTTGCCGGCCGACTGCAGGTCGGCGAGGATTTTTTCGTAGATATCGTTGAACAGGTGCCGGTCGCTGGACGAGTTGAAATCCACGCCCTCTTCAATGGAGTTGATCACCTGGCGCAGCAGCGTGCCGGACTTCATGTAGTTGTAGGCATCCTCGAACACTGAGCCGACCACCCGGCCTTGCGCGGACACGCCCGCCTTGGTGGCAAGCTGTTTCAAGGCAGGAAAGAGGTCGTTGTTGACGAAGTCGATCAGCTCTTCGCCGGTCATGCCTTCCGGATCCTTGGCCCAGTTGCTCCAGCGAAAGCGGCTTTGCAGCGGCGAGCGGTAGCCGGACTGGGTCAGTTCCCACTCCTGTTCCTTGTCGTCAAAGATCTTCAAGAACAACAGCCAGCAAATCTGGCTGATGCGCTGGGCGTCGCCATCGACGCCAACATCCTTACGCATGATGTCCTGGATGGCTTTGATAAGAGTAGCAAGTGACATGAATACTTCCTGGGTCTAGTTCCGGTCAGGCACGGTAGAGCTCACGCTCGAGCTCGCCCACGGCCTGTTGGTATTGGGTCTTGCCGCCAAAGGCACGCACCAGTTCGATCGGTGTGCCCAGGCGGTTGAAGGGAGCGATGGCGAGGATCTGCGTTTCCTCGATGGCGGCCACGCCTTCGTCGGCATACTTGTCGAGCAGGGCTTCGAGCACCTTTTGCGCCTGCTCGCCATACCTGGCGAAGTAATGGCGCTTCTTGACCTGCTCGGCCCGCTCCTTGCGCGTGAGTGGGGGCTGGTCCCAGGCCACGTGGCATAGCAGATCGAAGGGGTCGAAATCCTTGCCGGATTGCTTGTCCACCTCGTCGGCCAAAGCCTCGAAAAAGATGCCTTGATGAGCCAGCTCGTCGATGATGACCTGCTTCTTCTCGGCCTTGCTCCAATGGCGCAGGAAATCGTCGAGTGACGCGAACTCCTTGGCCAGGGTGTTACGGGTGTAATCCTTCAGGGACTCGGTGATCAGTTTGCCGTTGGCGTCGAAGTACTGCACCCGCTCGGCCACCACCTTGACCTCGACATTGGCGACAACGTAACGGCGCACGCTGCTGCCTTCATCGCCCGGCAGGGGTTCGGCTATGCCACCAGGAGACATGGGCTTGTCGTCCGGCGTGGGGTAGGTGAACTCATCGTCAGGTGACCCCTCCCCACCTTCTTCATCTGGAGGAAGCGCTGGCTCGCCGGGGCCTGGCTCATAAATTTGCACAGGATCGCCGTCGAAAGCCGGATCGGCGAACAGTTCGGTCGCTTTCTTGAAGTCGAGGATGGTGAACCAGTACTTGTCGAAGTCTTCATTGATGCGCGTTCCGCGACCGATGATCTGCTTGAATTCGGTCATGGACTGGATACGTTGATCCAGCACGATGAGCTTGCAGGTCTGAGCGTCGACGCCCGTGGTCATCAGCTTGGAGGTGGTGGCGATGACGGGGTATTTGCTTTCCGGAAAGATGAAGTTGTCCAACTCCATCTTGCCTTCTTCATTGTCGCCAGTGATGCGCACGACATAGCGGTGGTTTTGCGCCACCAAATCGGCGTTTTCGTTGACCAGGGCCTGGCGCATGCGCTCGGCATGGTCGATGTTGTCGCAAAAGACGATGGTCTTGTCGAAGCGGTTGCTGGCTTTCAGGTATTCGCTGATCTTGCGCGCAACCACGTGCGTGCGCTGTTCCAGTACCAGTGTCTTGTCAAAATCACGCTGGTTGTAGATACGGTCTTCGATCTCGTTACCGTGCTTGTCGAGCATGCCCTTGTCGGGACGCCAGCCGGTCAGGTCTTTGTCCAGATCGATGCGCACCACCTTGTAGGGCGCGAGAAAGCCATCGTCGATGCCCTGGCGTAGCGAGTAGGTGTAGATGGGCTCGCCGAAGTAGTCGATGTTGGATACGTCCTTGGTTTCCTTGGGCGTCGCGGTCAGGCCGATCTGTGTGGCAGAGTGGAAATACGTCAGGATCTCGCGCCAGGCCGAATCTTCGGCAGCGCTACCTCGGTGACATTCGTCGATCACGATCAGATCGAAGAATTCCGGGCTGAACTGTTTGTAGATGTTCCGTTCTTCTTCGTTACCGGTGACGGCCTGGTAAAGCGACAGGTAAATCTCATACGACTTGTTGGCCTGCCGCTTTTGGATCTTGGTCATCGCTGCGCCGAACGGCTTGAAGTCGTTGGTCATGGTCTGATCGACCAGGATGTTGCGGTCAGCCAGGAACAGAATGCGTTTCTTGGCACGCGACTTCCACAACCGCCAGATGATCTGGAAGGCGGTATAGGTCTTGCCTGTGCCCGTGGCCATCACCAGCAGAATGCGCTTCTGCTCCTTGGCAATCGCCTCGATGCTCTTGTTGATGGCGAGCAATTGGTAGTAACGGGGCGTCTTGTTGCTGCCATCGCTGTAGTAGTCCTGGGCCACCAGGGCCTGTTGCTGCGTACTCAGCCCTTGATGCTCTGCCCACCAGTGCCACAGCGTATCGGCACAGGGGAACTCATCCAGGCTCAGTTCGCGCTCGATCACACCGTCCTTGGCGATCTTGTTGTGAAACAGGAAGCCGTCTCCATTGCTGCTGAATACGAAAGGCACTTGCAGCATTTCGGCATAACCGAGGGCCTGTTGCATGCCCGAGCCGATGGCATGCTTGTTGTCTTTGGCTTCGATGACGGCGATGGGCAGGTTGGGCTTGTGGAACAGCACGTAGTCGGCGCGCTTGTGCTGACCTCGTGTGTGCAGTTTGCCGCGCACGATGATGCGCCCCTTGGTCAGCAGGAACTCTTCGCGTACTTGAGTCAGGACATCCCATCCGGATTTTTCTAGGGCAGGCGTGATGAACTTGGTGCAGATGTCGCGTTCGCTGAGCGTCTGCTTATTCATAGGATGTAACTCCCTCCATGCTGGCTTTCCCTTGTGTCTGCTTGTCATTAGATGCCCGGCGTCGCGACTCTCGCAGCGATCTCATCCCCCATGTATCCATGACACTCAATCCAGCACAACCAGAAACTCAGTCGCCAGCGCTGTCGGCTGAACATCCCGAACATTGCGCTGCAGCGAAACCAGGCCGTAATCCGACATCATCCGCAGGGTGCGCGACAGGTTCGGTACCTTGCGGCCGCTGAGTTTGGCCAGTTCGGTCAGGGACTTGGGTTGTTTATCATGGATCAGGCGCAGCAGACGGCGGTTGTCGTCCGACAGCACGGCGGCCAGCGACGCCAAGGATGGGAACCAGATGCTAGGAACCTCGCCGTCCTGCTGGGCCGGGCGATCCAGTTGCCGAACACCGACAATGCAGCGTTTCATGCGCATAAGTCCAAAGACACGTTGGCTTACAATGATATCACTTACTGATAATCGTTGACGAACTACCAAGGGAAGCCTTGATAAGGCAACACAAAATGGGGTCATCCAATAAAAATTACCTCAACACGCCAAAGTGACTACCCCATTACATACGCCCATCCTTCGGCAAAGACAAACGGCAAGGGAATTTCACTCGAGGGGCAACAGCCCTATCCAGAAAAGGAAAAGGTCGCCCGCCAGCAGTGCGGCGTCGTGCATCGACCCAGATCGCGTAGGTGAGCCGACTGGGCGTAGTGAAGCCCTTTGCGCTTAGGGGCGGAAACAGATAGCGCCCGCCACCCGTTATGTGCTGCAAGTCTTTCAGCACCACGATAGCATGCGTGGACAACAAACCGGCATGATCACACCGCGCTTTCTCTCGGGCAGAGTACCTCTGCGAGGCTTACTTAAGGAAAGCCGCCAATCGCAAAGAGGCTCTCCTTGCCTTGCAGGCGGTATTTCCACCGCCAGAGCTTGCCGCCGGTGGGCTTAAGCAGCAGGAACAAGCCCCGCCGTCTGAGAGTTTCCAATCTCGATCAGTTGATTTGGCCGACCTGATCTTGGCGTCGGTGAGTAGACTTTCGTGCATCGTTGGACTCCACTGCGGGGAGATGTACCTCCAGCGCTACCCCCGAATTTTTCAGACCTCAATGAACAATAGGAACGCTCAGTAGAACGTATTTTTTGGCAAGCCCTTGATTTCAAAAGGCCTGATCAATCCACCAAGCGCTACTGAACGCTCCTGAGTTCCCAAAAAATCGTCAGACGTTGAACAAGAAGTTCAACACATCCCCGTCTTTGACCACATACTCTTTGCCTTCGGCCCGCATTTTGCCGGCTTCTTTGGCACCTTGTTCGCCCTTGTGAGCGATGTAGTCTTCATAGGCAATGGTTTGGGCACGAATAAAGCCGCGTTCGAAGTCGGTGTGAATAACACCGGCGGCTTGCGGCGCAGTATCGCCAATATGGATCGTCCAGGCGCGGACTTCTTTGACGCCGGCAGTGAAGTAAGTTTGCAAACCCAGCAACCGGAAACCGGCACGAATCACGCGGTTCAGGCCGGGCTCGTCCATACCCATGTCGGCCAAAAATACGTTGCGGTCTTCATCGTCGAGGTCGGCGATTTCGGCTTCGACGGCAGCACATACGGCCACAACGGGCGCGTTTTCGGCCTTGGCGTACTCTTGCACTGCGGCTAGGTGCGGGTTGTTTTCGAACCCGCTTTCGATAACGTTGGCAACGTACATGCTGGGCTTGGCCGTAATAAAACACAGGGGCTTAAGCAAAGCCAGGTCGTCGGCATCGAGACCCAAAGACCGGATGGGCCGGGCTTCGTTAAGCGCCGGAATAACCTTTTCAAGCAGGGCCACCATTTTGATGGCTTCTTTGTCGCCTGCACGCGCCGTTTTCTGGTGACGCAGCAACGCCTTTTCGGCAGCCGTCAGGTCGGCAAGCGCCAATTCAGTGTTGATGACTTCGATGTCGGAAATTGGGTCGACGCGCCCTGCAACGTGAATGACGTTTTCGTCTTCGAAGCAGCGCACGACGTGCACAATGGCATCGGTTTCGCGGATGTTGGCCAAAAACTGATTACCCAGCCCCTCGCCCTTAGACGCCCCGGCCACCAAACCCGCAATGTCTACGAACTCGACGACAGCCGGCAACACGCGTTCGGGCTTGACGATTTCGGCCAAAGCATCGAGACGTGGATCGGGCACTTCGACCACGCCGACGTTGGGCTCGATGGTGCAGAACGGGTAGTTTTCGGCGGCAATGCCTGCTTTGGTGAGCGCATTGAAAAGAGTAGATTTACCAACGTTGGGCAAACCAACGATGCCACATTGCAAAGCCATGAGTATCCTGAAATTTGAACAATAAAAGGGCTATTTTAACTTGGCTGCCCCGAGACCGACGACAAGATCAGCCATATCACGAGGAGCGGGCCTGCATTGAATATGGCATGTAGCGCTACCGCTGCCCCAAACCCACGGCGTACGCGGATCCAGGCCAAAACCAGGCCGGTAAGCCACTGTGGCAAAACCAGCATGGGCATGACCCATAAGGGCGTTGCGTTGTACGAAAAATTACCCAGATGAATCGCGGCAAATGCCAGGCAAGACAAATGAATAACCCAGAAAAATACAGCGCGATACTTTTTTCGACGATGCCACATCCCGGCTGAAAACCGGGCTGTGGCACGCGCGTTAACCGGCCACCACGCGGCCAGCAACACCAACGCAACCAAAGCAATGGTTAACGCTTGCGGCCCGACAAACAAGGCACACAATGCGGCGGGCAATAGCCACCACAACTGCCAAAGGCGGCGCAGCCCGTAACGAAACACCAGCTCTTCGACCAGGGGCGCCCACAACACGGCTTGAAGCCACGGAATGCTGTCGAGCCGAAGACGGTGCTCGGCACCCCCTAACCCGGCGGCAGCGACGGCGATTGGCCCGAGCACCAACATGTTTAACAACCACAACAAACCGGCCCACTGAAACAGTCGCCCGATACGCAAACTTGGAAACCAGTCTTCGACCCAGCCGTCACGGGCGTGACGCCCAGGCAGTCGACCGAAATCGGGACGGCGCACAAAACGCACAAAGTCACGGAATTCGATGCCGAAATTAGGCCAACCGTCTGCGACAGATGGCCTAGCCACTGTTGGCCTCGTGCAATTGGTTCATGGCTTGCGGATATCGACCTTCGAGGAGCGCCGGCATGACGGCACGACAACGTTCTAGCGATTGCTCGATTTGATCGAGCTCTTCGCGACGCGGCGCATTAAGCACAAACGCCGCGACCTGCTGCGCCAAACCCAATGTGCGCGGGTGACCAATACCAATACGCAAGCGCCAGAAATCGGCACTGCCAAACACAGCCTGGATATCGCGCAGGCCATTATGGCCGGCATGCCCACCACCCTGCTTAAGCTTGACACTGCCCGGCATCAGATCGAGCTCGTCATGCAAGACCAGCACTTCGGGGGGGGTGAGCTTATAAAACCGCATGAGTGCGCCAGCCGACTGTCCGGATCGGTTCATGAAGGTGGTTGGCTTGGCTACGATAACCTGCTCACCCGCCACCCGCGCCTTGGCCACCCAGGCAAAGAAAGCTTTCTCGAGTGTAAAACTGGCGCGAAAATCGTCGGCCAGTTGGTCGGCCAACCAGAAACCGGCGTTATGACGCGTTTTCTCGTATTCGGCACCGGGGTTACCCAGGCCGATAATCAGGCGAATCGGAGGCTTCATTGCTGCCAACAAAAAGTATAAAGGGGCTATCGTAAAACAAAACCCCTGGCGGAGAACCGTCAGGGGTTTTTTTGCACCCGGTGACTACGCACACGGGTACGACACAACAGTGCAAGCGATTACTCGGCTGCAGCTTCGCCAGCTGCACCACCCTTGACCATGGCAACAGCCAAAGCGGGGTTGGCATCGCCACCGTGAGCAACAAACGTTACACCTTTAGGCAGTGTAATGTCGGCCAGGTGAACAGTTTCGCCGGCAATCATTTTGCCCAGGTCAACTTCGATGAACTGGGGCAGGTTGCCTGGCAGGCAGCTGATTTCGAGCTCGTTCATGACTTGGCTGATGAGCGCACCACCCAGTTTGACCGCAGGCGATGCATCGCCGTTGATGAAGTGCAGAGGCACTTTAGTGTGGATGATGTGGCTGGCATCGACGCGCTGGAAGTCGACGTGCAGGACCAACTGCTTGAAGGGGTGCCATTGCACAGCACGCAGCAAAACTTTTTGCGATTTGCCTTCGAGGTCCATTTCGAGAATCGACGCGTGGAATTCTTCTTTACGAAGTGCGTGATAGATTTCGTTGTGATCGAGCTCGATGTTGATAGGGGCCTCGGGGCCGCCGTAAACAATGGCTGGAACACGACCGGCGTTGCGCAGGCGGCGGCTCGCACTCGTACCTTGGACGCTACGCAAAGTGGCATTAAATTTCATGGATAAAGCTCCGGAATAAAGGGCACTACGCCCCGTTAAAAAACAGCCATGAAGGCTGCAGTTACCTGCGGGCTGCCGCGACCAGCAAACCCGCAGTAAAAAATTTAATCGACAAACAACGAACTGACCGATTCGGCGTTTGAAATACGCAGAATGGTTTCGCCCAGCAACGACGCGCACGACAGCTGACGGATTTTGCCGCAATTGCGGGCGGCTTCAGACAGCGGGATGGTGTCGGTGACGACAAGTTCGTCGAGATCGGACGACGTGATGCGCTCGACGGCCTGACCGGACAAAACCGGGTGGGTACAGTAAGCATATACGCCCAACGCACCACGCTCTTTAAGCGCTTGCGCTGCTTTGCAAAGCGTACCGGCGGTATCAACCATGTCGTCCATGATGATGCAGGTACGGCCTTCGATTTCGCCAATGATGTTCATGACTTCGGACACATTGGCACGCGGACGACGCTTGTCAATAATGGCAAGGTCGGCCTCGAGTTGCTTGGCCAGTGCACGAGCACGCACCACGCCACCAATATCGGGCGAAACAACAACGACATCTTTGTAGTTACGACGCCAGATATCGCCCAACAAAATGGGGCCGGCGTAGACGTTGTCGACAGGGATATCGAAAAAACCCTGAATTTGGTCGGCGTGCAGGTCCATGGTCATGACGCGATCGACGCCCACAACCTGAAGCATGTTGGCCACGACCTTGGCCGAAATTGACACACGCGCAGAGCGCGGGCGGCGGTCTTGGCGCGCATAACCAAAATACGGCAGCGCCGCCGTAATACGACCGGCGGAAGCACGACGCAGGGCGTCGACCATGACCATGATTTCCATGAGGTTGTCGTTCGTGGGTGCGCACGTAGGCTGCAACACGAAAACATCTTTACCCCGGACATTTTCATTGATTTCAACCATGACTTCGCCGTCGGAGAACCGGCCTACTGTCATTTTCCCGAGGGACATGTCGAGGTGGTTGACGACGTCGACGGCAAGGCGAGGATTAGCCGTGCCGGTAAAAATCATGAATCTGTCTTGTGCCATGATGGATGGGAGGTAGTTGCGAAGCGTTAAATAACAAAAGCTGTTGACCCGCACACCCTTTTTTATGGGGCCGACTCAACAGCTTGTATTAACTGCAAGCCTTTGAAAGGCTTTACACCAAATTTTTGGCTGGGGAAGAAGGATTCGAACCTTCGCATGCTGGAATCAAAATCCAGTGCCTTAACCAGCTTGGCGATTCCCCACCTGACTGTTTTACCAGTTGTACAACGGGTGATTAGCTAACCCGGGGCATACCCAAGTACTACTCACTGCCGCTGTGCTGCCGTTTTCATAGCACGCTATTTTACCGACAATTTTTTCCTGAAAGGCTTCGGCCTGGCTTAATGTTACAAACTCGACAAAAAGACAAGCGCCTGATCCTGTCATTCGTGGTGTTACCCCAAGGCTTTCGATAAAGCGGCTGGCATTTTGTACCGCCGGGTACTTTCCAAAAACAACGGGCTGCAAATCGTTTCGACCAAATAAAGCGTTGTTTGCATTACTGCCAACCTTCTTTTTTTGCTCAACCGATTCTTGCCAATCAGTAAAGACCGTTATTTTGACGTAATCTGTATTCCTTGTCAAATCGGGCGACGAAAAAATTCCTGCGGTGGGCACAGACTGCGTCGGTTGCACAACAACATAAGCCCGGTCAGGCATGGGCACCGGGCTAAGAACTTCGCCTATGCCTTCGGCAAACGCGGGCTGCCCAAAAATAAAAACAGGCACGTCGGCCCCCAAGGGCAACGCAAGCTGCATGAGTTGGTGACGGGTCAAGCCGGTACCCCACAACCGGTTAAGCGCAATGAGCGTACTTGCCGCGTCGCTGGAGCCCCCGCCCAAACCGCCCCCTGACGGAATGTTTTTTCTGTAGCTGATTTGTGCACCAAATGAAGTACCCGATGCCTTTTGCAAAGCCATCGCGGCCTTAACCACCAGATCATCTTCGGGCGCAATGCCCGGAAAGGTGGTTTCACATACGATGCGACCATCGGTGCGCAGATCGAAATCGAGGTAATCGTAGAGGCCAATAAAACGAAAGACGGTTTGCAGAAGATGATAGCCGTCGGGACGACGCCCCACCACATGCAGAAAGAGGTTTAACTTAGCGGGGGCCGGTACGTCGTATAACGCTGTGACACCAGGCGCGGGGGCTTGCAACACCATGACAGCCTTAAGAAGCGTCGACAACCAGGCGTACGCTGATCGACCTTTGGCCTTCGGTACGCTTAAGCTGCAACAAGCCTGGCCCCAGGTTGTCGTAACGCGACAACGTCACCGACCAACCGTCTTGCACAAAACGCGTCAGGCGGCCTTCGGCATCAGTTTCGCGCGACTGCACCAACCCCTGCCCCGTACGCCCCCTAAGCCAGTCGCGCAGACCCGCAACCGGAATAGCCACGCCGACGACTTCTTGCACCAGGGCATCGGCGTTAGGCGCCGTTTGCGTTGTGCCATTGCTGCGCGTTAACACGGCCTGCCCAGGCAATACTTCAACCCGAGCCAAGGTGCTGCCCAGCGGGTTGGCCAGGTCAAGCAACAAACGGTGGCCCGCGTCATACCAGGCAAAACCACCCTGCACGGCTTGCGGATTGACGCCGACCTCTTCGACCGACACAGCGAACCGGCCGCTACGCTGAAAAGCCGGATCGGCGGACTGCACCTGAATGGCCGCGGGGGTAGCGCACGCCGCCAAAATGGCGGCAACCCAGACGACCAGAACACTGCGAAACCAAAGACGGTAACGCCCAAGGCGCATTGATAGACCCGTGCCGACAGCCAATTACTTCACCCCGAAACGACTAAGCGTTTTCAGCAAGGTGTCGTTATTCGGGTCTTTTTCGCGACCTTGCTCCCAGATTTTCAGGGCATCGTCTTTGCGCCCCATGGCCCAATAGACCTCGCCCAGATGCGCTGCAACGTCGGCGGCGGGCAAGGCGCGGAATGAACGCTCGAGGTATTGCACCGCCGCGGCGTAATCGCCCGTACGGTACAAGTACCAACCAACGCTATCCAGAATATAGGGGTTATTGGGCTCTAGCTGAAGCGCCCTTTCGAGCAAGGCCTGCGCCTCGTCCAGACGGATATTCTGGTCGGCAAAGGTGTACCCCAACGAATTAAAGGCATTGGCATCGTCGGGCTCGAGCACCATGACTTCACGCATGAGGCGCTCGAACGCCTCGAAATTGCCCTGGCGTTCGTAAAGCATGGCCAGATCGTATTTGATTTCGGCGCTATTAGGCACCGCCGCGTTGGCCTTGGCCAAGGTGTCGATGGCCAGGTCGGTGCGACCGCCGTCGCGATATATGGACGCCATCGACATGGCCAGCACGGCACGCTCATTTTCGCTTTGAGGCGAAATGGCGTCGATGGTTTTACGAGCTGCAGTCAGATTGCCCATGCGGCCATACAGCACGGCTTCATGCACGCGCACCTGAAACTCAAGCGCAGGCTCATCGATTTTGCGCAACTGCGCAATAGCTTCGGGCAAGTTGTTTTCTTGCTCGGCAATACGCACGAGCATCAGCCGGGCGTCAGACGTATCGGCGATGGCATTACTGGCCTTGTCGTCGAGCGACTGGCGCCGCTGGGTTTGCACATTGATGTACTCGTTAAGCAAAGCCTTGGCCGCACTGTTATTACCGGCCCTGAAATTAACTTCGGCTTCGGTGTAGAGCAAGTCGAAATTTTCGGGGCTGCTTCGGCGCATTTGCTGGACTTGCCGCAACGCGGCGGCATAATCGCCGCGCTCGGCAAGCCGCGACACCAGCATCAGGCCAAGCCGCCCGCTTTGCGGGTTGCGAGCAATAAAGGCTTGGGTAGCGGCAATGGCCGCCTGCGGGTCGACCTTAAGACCGTATTCGAGGATGCGCTGGGCAGCCTGCTCGGACGAGGGATCGAGTTCGAGTGCACGACGGGCATCGCCTAGCGCGCGCTGCGTATCGCCCCCCGCCCACGCGGCATCGGCCAGCGCCAGATAGGTAATAGGCAGTTTGCGAACCGGCTCGCGCAAAGCGGCGTCGAGCACTTGATAGGCTGCGCGCTTGTCGGCCAGCTTGCTGACAATAGCCGCCGCCTGACCCACTGCAGCGTCTTTATCGTCGGCCTTTTCGATGCGCGTCCAGAGTGCGGCGGCCAACCCTTCGGTTTTCCCGTTAGATGCGGACAAGGCCAGTGCGCTGGCAACGGCTTCGGGGTCGTTGGGCGCCATTAGAGACCACAACTGAGCAGCCTGATCGGCCAGCCCAAAATTGCGACTCACCATGGCAAACTGGAACGCACGTTTGGCCAAACGCGGATCGGAGGTATCGCGCGCCGCGCCGAGCAGCAATTCGCTACCCAAGGTAAGGTCGCCACGCTGAACCGCAAATTCGGCCACCATCAGGCGGTATAGCAGTTCGGGCGTTAGCGTGACCGTGGGCAACGCATTAGGCCGCAAATGGATTTGCTCGACAGGTGTGGAAGGCGCATCGCCGGGCGCCGCGTGCGCCGCAGCAGAAAACTGCAGCAATGCCGCCGCCACAACAGAGGACAGCAGGGAAATCGAAAGTTTCATTAACAAGAACCGTCACAATTGCGCCGATAATACTGCGCCTGATGGCAAAATAACATAAAGCCGCATAGACCGTAGCCCCCCAATATGCCCGAATTACCTGAAGTTGAAACTACCCGTCGCGGAATTGCGACGGTCATGCCCGGACAAGCGCTCAGAGCCCTTAATGTCTTTGAGCCGCGTTTACGCTGGCCGGTTCCCTCCGACTTACCAGACCGGGTCAAAAACCAGGTCGTACGGGCTTGCGAAAGGCGCGGAAAGTACCTGCTGATTGCGTTTGATCATGGCGTAATGATCGTCCATTTAGGGATGTCTGGGTCGTTGCGCCGGGCCCTGCCCGACGAACCGGCAAAAAAGCACGACCATATCGAATGGCTGTTTGACGATGCCCGGTTTTTACTGCACGACCCCCGTCGGTTTGGCGCAGTGCTATGGCACGACCTGGCCGATGGGCCCGTGCTGACGCACCCGTTGCTGGCCAAGCTGGGCATCGAGCCCTTTGACAACGCCTTTACGCCCCAATATTTATTTAACGGGTTGCGCGGCCGCACACAAAACATCAAGCAGGCCCTGCTAAGTGGCGATATTGTGGTGGGGGTGGGTAATATTTACGCCTCTGAAGCCTTGTTCAGGGCCCGCATCAACCCGCGCATCAAGGCCGGCAGCCTTTCGCTGGCGCGCGCCGAACGCCTGTGGGCAAGCATCAAGTCGACATTGTCAGACGCGCTGACCTCGGGCGGCAGCACGCTTCGCGACTACGTTAATGCCACGGGTACGCCAGGCAGTTATTTCGAGATACACGCGGCCGTATACGACCGCGTCGGCCAACCTTGCCGCGTGTGCCAAACACCCATCAAGCGCATTGTGCAAGGGCAGCGCGCCACCTACTATTGCCCAAACTGCCAGCGCCGTTGATAGCGACGCTGCAGCCCAAGAAGTGCGGACTAGAGGTTGGCAAGCTACACCAGCACCTTGCCCGGATTCATGATCCCTTTGGGGTCGAACACCGCCTTGATACGGTGCATCAGCGTCATTTCGACCGGATCTTTATACTGGGGCAAGACATCGCGCTTGAGCTGACCCACGCCATGCTCGGCACTGATCGAACCGCCTAACCGATACACGCTGTTGTGCACCAGTTCGTAAACCTGGTCTTGCAACGCCAGCAAATCATCTTCTGATAGCTTGCTACCACGCGTAATGTTGTAGTGCAGATTGCCGTCGCCCAGATGGCCAAAAATAACGTGCCCCAACCCTGGAAAACGAGCCTGCACAGCCTTGTTTGTCGTTTCGATGAACTCGGCCATTAGCGACACAGGTACCGACACGTCGTGCTTGATGCTTTTACCCTGCATTTTTTCGGCCAGCGGAATGCTTTCACGCAAGTGCCACAGGGCCTTGCTTTGGGCGATGTTTTCGGCAATGACAGCGTCGATGACCAGACCGGACTCGATGGCGCTGCCAATAATGGTCTCGAAACGTTCGCGGGCGTGATCTGCACTTTCGGCGTCGGAAAGCTCGAGCAAGGCATACCAGGGCAGTTGCGCCGACGCCCCTTCGAACGGCAACCGCTGTTGCGGGAAGCAATCGTTGACCGCTTTGAGGCAATTACCGGCGATCAGTTCGAACCCGGTCAGGGCGGGCCCAAAACCCTTGCGGGCCACCGACAGCAGAGCCACCGCGTCTTGCACGCTGTTAACCCCCACCAACGCCGTGCATTGCGCGACAGGTAAAGGGTAAAGCTTGAGCGTTGCCGCTGTAATGACACCCAAAGTGCCTTCGCTGCCGATGAACAGGTCGCGAAGATCGTAACCGGTGTTGTCTTTGCGCAAGCCGCGTAAGCCCTGCCAGATCTGGCCATCGGCCGTAACGACTTCAAGCCCCAGCACCAGGTCGCGCGCATTGCCGTAACGCAACACCTGCGTACCCCCGGCATTGGTGGCCAGATTACCGCCAATGGTGCAGCTGCCCTCGGCAGCCAGCGACAGGGGAAACAGGCGGTCGGCATCGCGGGCCGCCTGCTGCACCGTCTGCAAGATGCACCCCGCCTCGACGACCATGGTGTCGTTGTCGACGTCGATACTGCGGATGCGATTGAGCCTACCCAGCGACAAGACCACGGCGCGGCCAGAGTGGTCGGGTGTGGCCCCGCCGCACAAGCCGGTGTTACCCCCTTGCGGCACCACCGGCACGTTATGTTGATTGCACCATTGCATAACGGCTGCGACCTCTTGAGTCGAGCCCGGCCGGACCACGGCCAGCGCGGCGCCGGTATAACGGCCTCGCCAGTCGGTTAAATAACTTTCGGCATCGGCGCCGGTCAGGACATTGGGTGCGCCAAGCAGGCGCACAAGTTCATCAAGCTGGGTCATGGCTTACCTCGTAGACATACATTTTCCATTTTAAGCCTATGCCATAATTGGACCGCTTTTAACCCCACGGTTCATCAGGATCTATTGTGACGACCTCTTCCTTTCCCGACGCTGTTTTTAAAGCCTACGATATTCGTGGCACAGTCCCCGAACAGATTAACCCCGACTTTGCCCATCACCTGGGTCTGGCGCTGGCTCAGCAAGCCATCAGCGAAGGCGTTGATACGCTGGTCGTGGGTTACGACGGTCGTCTGAGCAGCCCTGCGTTGTCGCAAGCGCTGCGAGGGGGCATTCAGGCGGGCGGCGTCAACACGCTGGACCTGGGTTGCGTACCTACGCCACTGGTTTACTTTGCTGCACACACTAAAAAAACCGGCTCGGGCGTGGCAATTACAGGCAGCCACAACCCGCCCAATTACAACGGTTTCAAAATGATGATGGCCGGGAAAACGCTATATGGCGCGGGTGTGCAAGCACTGAAAGCCTCCATGAACCAAGATGGCTTGCACGTTGCTGCGACACCCGGCAAGGGCGCAAATTACGCCCCCATTGCCGACTACATCCAGCGCATTGTCGGCGACATCAAACTGGCACGGCCCATGAAAATTGCCATCGATTGCGGCAACGGTGTCGGCGGCGCCGTGGCGCCCGAGCTGTTCCGGGCGTTGGGTTGCGACGTTACCGAACTGTTCTGTGAAGTGGACGGCAATTTCCCCAATCACCACCCCGACCCGGCCGACCCGCACAACCTCGAGGACTTGATCCAAACGGTTAAAGCCACCGACTGCGAACTGGGCCTGGCCTTTGACGGGGACGCCGACCGGCTGGGCGTGGTCACCAAGTCAGGGGAAATCATCTGGCCCGACCGCCAACTCATTTTGTATGCTCAAGACGTACTGCGACGCGAGCCCGGCGCCACCATTATTTTTGATGTGAAATGCAGCCGCCACGTTGCCCAGTCTATTCGTGCCGCCGGCGGGCAACCGCTCATGTGGCAAACCGGTCATTCGATGATCAAGGCCAAACTGGCCGAAACCGGCGCGCCACTGGCCGGCGAAATGAGCGGCCATACCTTCTTCAAAGAGCGCTGGTTTGGGTTCGACGACGGCTTGTACACCGGTGCCCGACTGCTGGAAATCGTGTCTCGTCAGGCCGACGCATCCGCACTACTAGAGGCGCTGCCTCAGGGTGTGTCAACACCCGAGCTGAAGATTGAGATGAATGAAGGTGAGCCGCACGCATTGATTGCGCGACTTCAAGCCGACGGGCGTTTCGCAACGGCAACCGAAATAAACACAATCGACGGCGTTCGCGCCGAATATAACGATGGTTTCGGGTTGGCTCGCGCCTCGAACACCACCCCGGTTGTGGTGCTGCGCTTTGAGGGCGACAATGCGCAAGCGCTGGAACGCATCCAGGCCGAGTTCCGTCAAGCGCTTTCGGCCTTGGCGCCTCACGCCCAGTTACCGTTTTAACAACGACTCGTACAACTGCAAATGGGCCTGCTGCACTAGCCGAATATCAAACACGCGTTCGGCCAGTTGTCGGCCGGCTCGGCCCATTTGTTGGCGTAATTCAGGGTTTTCGGCCAAGCGCACCACCGCCTCGGCCAGCGCCTGCGCGTCGCGCGCGGGCACCAGCACCCCGGTTTCGCCAGGCTCAATGGCATCGCGGCAACCCGGTACGTCGGTCGTCACCACCGCGCGGCCGCTGGCCGCCGCTTCAATCAACGACTTGGGCAGACCCTCTCGGTACGAAGGCAGTACAGCGATATGCGACGACTGGTACAGCTCGGCAATATCCGTGCGCTCGCCCAAACACTCGACCACGCCCTCTTGTTGCCAGGCTTTCAGCGTCTCTTCGTTGACGCTGGCAGGGTTGATCACGTCGGGGCTACCTACCAGTACCCAACGTAAACCCGACGGATGCCCACGCGTGAGACGCGCTGCCTCGACGAACTCGTTGACCCCTTTGTCGTGCAACAAGCGCGACACCATAATGGCCACGGGCGCGCCACTAGGCTCGGGCAATGCAGGAAACTCGTTCAGATCGACCCCCGACCCGCGGATCATGACCACCTGCCCCGGCCTTAATGCCCCGGCTGCCTGCAACATATCGCGGTCACCACTATTCTGGAATATGACCCGACTGTGGGGGTGGCCGAGCGCCAATCGGTACAAACGTGTTGCCGCCCAACGAATAAGGTTACGTTTAGGGTCGCCCCCGGTAAACACAAAGCCAAGCCCGGACACCGCCCCGATAAAGGCCGGCACTTTAGCCAGGCGCGCCGCTATCCCGCCGTATAACAAAGGCTTGATCGTGACGGCATGAACGATGGCGGGACGCTGCTGAATAAACAAACGGCGAAACGCCAACATGGTCAGAAATTCGCGAAACGGGTTGCGCCCGCTGCGCGACATGGGGATGACATGGTGGCGGAAACCCAAAGCCTGGATTTGCGGCACAGTCGGGCCATCCATGGTCGCGACATGCACGTCGAACCCAGCCTCGCGCGCGGCTAGCGCCAAGGGCAAGCGGTGCGACAGGAAAAAGGCGGGGTTATTGATCGCAAACATCAGGCGACGGCGACCAGCCAATTCGTGCCAATGCGCACGGTAGGCTTCGACCATCGCCGACAAACTGAAGAATCGCGCCACACGCTCACGCCCTTTTTGAAGGCGGGTTGCCATATCGGGCGTTCCCAATTGCGCCAAGGCCTGATTTAGCGCGTCGGACAAGGCCTCGCTGTTTTGAGCAGGCGCAACCCAACCCAGGGTACTGACAATGCGCGACGCATCGCCGACATCGGTAACCACATTGGCAACGCCCACGGCCATGGCTTCGGCCACCACGTTGGGAAACCCTTCAGCGCAACTGGACAACACATGAATATCAAGCGCTTTCATGATGTCGGGCACATCGTCGCGACGCCCCAGCAGCAATACCCTGTCGCGCAGGCCATACCGTTCAATAAGCGACATGAGCTGTGTATTGTTTTCGTCAACCTGATGGCCGACCAGTACCAACTTTAGTTTGGGGTGCGTTTGCGCACTACGCGCAACGGCAGCCAATAAATTGGCGTGATCTTTCAGTGGGTTCCAGCGCGCAATACACCCCACCAAAGGTGTATCGAGCGACACATGCAGCTGCGACCGCATGCGCAAACGCACCTCAGGGTCGGGTTTCCAACGCGACAGGTCGTATCCGTTGGGGATAACGCGAAAAAGGTTGGCCCGGTATCCCCACGACTTATGACGGTGGGCGGCGTTATCGGCGCAAGCCACAATGCCCGCAGGAATAACGCCTGAAGTACGAGCGCACAGCCACGCAATGGCCCGACTGACACGACTGGCCTTGTGCAAGTTGGCGCCCGAGTTGCGAATACCCCAGGACACCGCCCGAATACCGGCGAGGCGCGCAACCACGCCGCCCACCAGATCGGCGTGGTACATCCAGGTTTGTACGACATCGGGCGACAACTGGCGCAACAAGCGATACATTTCGCGCAGACCAGACCAGGTCAGCCTGCCAGAGGGCATGTCAAGCGTCAGCACATTAACGCCGGCCTCGCGTAATCGGGGACCAAACACGCCGGCGTCGGTCATGGAAATGACGGTATGACGATCTTTTTGTTCGGGTGCCGTCAACAAACGGTGCAACACGGTTTCGGCACCACCGTGCCCCAGCCCCGAAATGATATGAACGATGTGCAGAACGGTCGTATCAGTCATTGTGCTTTGTAACCCTGGAAAGAACCCCGCCCCATTGCTTGACCACAGCAGGCAGGCTGAATCGGGCCCGCACCGACTGCGCCGCCACTTTACCCAGCTTTTGCCGTTGAGCGGCATCGCCCAGCAAGGCGCGCAAACCCGCGACAAACTTGTCTTCGTCGCCTAACGCCACCAACACAGCATGTTGACCGTCTTCGGTCAGTTCACGCGGACCACTGGGGCAGTCGTACACAACAGCGGGTAGCCCAAGCGCCATCGCCTCGAGTAATACATTGGGAAACCCCTCTACAGAGGACGTCATGACAAACGCACTGGCCTTTTGCAGCTCGATCCACGGCGACGTCGTGCGCCCCGGCATATGCACCCTACCCGAAAGCCCCATTTGCTGGACCTTTAATTCGAGCCCTTCACGCATGGGGCCGTCGCCAAAAATATAAAGATCCCACTGCGGGAAATCGGTGTGAATGCGCGAAAACATGTCAATCAAACGGTCGAATTGCTTGTTGGGCATAAACCGACCCATGGCGACAAGACGGAAACGACCGCTGTCATCGGGCATAAGCGACGAAAGCGCCATGCCGTCGAGTTCCGGCGGCATCGGATTGGGCAGTACGTCGAGACTGGGCATGTGCGGCACCATCTGTGCAAAAGCGCTGGCCGTTGCCTGGGTTTGAACGCAAACCGCCGCTGCGCGTCGGTACAGCCATCGGCGCAACATCGACAATACAGGCCCACTACTGTCGCTGAATGCCGGATTGGTACGCTCGCATACCACGACAGGCACAGTCAGCCCCCAAGTGGCCAATAACGTCATGACGTTGACATTGGTCAGGAAGGAAACAACAACATCAGGCTGCTCGTCGGACACAAACCGGCGCATCTGGCGTAACTTTAAAAACGGGGAACGCCACGAACGAGCGCCGGCACCTAATCGATCAGCCAACCATTCAACCCGCACATTTGATGCCAGCGGATAAAAACTATGTCCCTTGACGGGGTAGGTCGGCATGAGCAGCACGTGATGCCCCTGCGACGCCCAGGCGTTGCACAGCGTTGCCGCAACACGTTCGGCACCGCCTGCATTCATCGAGCTGACCAGGAGCACGATTTTCATGCCGAGAGGCCTTCGTTCGATTGCGCGTCAAGCCAGGCCTGCGTCATTAACACCCCCCATAAATGGGCGCTCCAATCATGATGCCCCGCTAAATGCGACTGCCATTTTTTCGTGACAGGCTCGGCATTGAAAACACTATGGCGCGCCAGGTGCGCTGGGTCGAGCAAACTTTGCGCCCAGTCTTTTAACGGACCGCGCAGCCACTGCCCGACAGGTACGCCAAACCCCTTCTTGGGCCGGTCAATGAGCACTTCGGGCACACGGCGATAAAGCACTTGCCGCAACAACCATTTGCCCTGCCCATCGCGAAACTTGTATTGCGGCGTCAGACGCTGCGAAAACGCATACACGCGGTGGTCCAGTAAAGGGACGCGCGTTTCCAGGCTGGCGGCCATTGCGGCTCGGTCGACCTTTACGAGGATGTCATCAGGCAGATAAGTCAATGTATCGAGCAGCATCATGTGATCGGAAAACGGCAGGCCACTAGGCTGGTCGAACACTGTGGGCGCCAGACGACCGCCGTTAATCACGGCAGAAGGGTCTTCCCAATACGACACAAACTGACGATAAAACGGCCCCGAGCCCTCGGCGTGCATCAGACGACCGAATTTATCGAGCTGCCCGGCACCGTTGCCAGGCCAAGCGCGACCGAGCGTTTGTGCCAGCGAGCCAAATGGCCTGCGCATCAAACCCGGCATGCTGCTGCGCTTGTCCCACCAGCGCTGCGCACGCTGATAACGCGAATAACCGCCGAAAAGCTCATCGCCCCCATCGCCCGACAAAGC
Source organism: Pusillimonas sp. NJUB218 (assembly GCF_003788685.1). NCBI lineage: Bacteria > Pseudomonadati > Pseudomonadota > Betaproteobacteria > Burkholderiales > Alcaligenaceae > Pusillimonas > Pusillimonas sp. NJUB218. The sequence continues at coordinate 532,694 of NZ_NQMK01000001.1, read as the reverse complement.
GACCGTCACGTGCTGACTGGCCATTTGCATCAGCAACACGGTGGGGATCTGGGAAGAGTCGGCAAAAGGTTCGTCGTAAATGTCAGGCAACCGCGGGACGACATCCAGGGCATCTTGTGCCGACACATACAATTCGGTGTGCCGTGTTCCCAGGTGCGCAGCCACCTCACGCGCATATTCGGCCTCGTTGAAGGCGGGCTCGTCGAAACCAATGGCGTATGTATTGACGGCGTTGGCGCTCAGCGCTTGCATCAGGGCTACAACCAGCGACGAGTCGACACCACCGGACAAAAAGGCACCCAAAGGCACGTCGGCCATCATTTGACCGCGAATCGCCGTCATCAACACTTCTTCAAGCGCGTCAACGGCATCCTCTTCGCGCGAAAAACTCAGCGCCTGCGACTTGCTTTCTTCGGCCACCTGTCGCGCCGACCAATACGCCGAGGCCGGCGGCAAATTGCGCTGCCGGCAGTCTTCGACGGTCAGCGTAATGTAGTGTCCGGGCGGCAGCTTTTTAATGTCTTCGTATACGCTGAATGGCGCCGGAATATAGTTGTGACGCATCATCAGCGTCAGTGCGGTTTTGTCGAGTGCGGTGTTGAAACCGGGCATACCGCGCAGTGCCTTGAGCTCGGAAGCAAAAACCAGCGCTTCGCCGGCATGGCCCCAATACAGCGGCTTTTCGCCCATGCGGTCGCGTGCCAACGAGAGCGTTCGGGCATCGCGATCCCAGACCGCAAAAGCAAACATACCCACCAACGACCGCAATGTGGTTTCGAGCCCCCAGGCGGCAATGGCTGCGAGCAGGGTTTCGGTGTCGGAGTGGCCCCGCCAGTCGGGCGCCTGACTTTGCACCTGCAACAGCTCGCGCAATGCCAGATGATTGTAAATTTCGCCGTTGAGCACAACCACATAACGGCCGCAAGCCGACACCATGGGCTGATGACCGGCTTCGGATAAGTCGATGATGGCCAGCCGCACATGACCCAGACCAATATTGGCGTCGGCGTCCTCCCAATAGCCCTGACTGTCCGGCCCACGATGCTTCATCACCTTGCGGCTGTTAGCCAGAACATTCTGCCGGTCGTTCAGCGGGCCCCAGGCCCCAACAATTCCACACATAATTACCCTTTTTTCAGGCTGTTTTACCCGGATCGGCGGCGTCGACAAATACCTGACGCCACAGCGCCATGACCCGGGCCGACGAAAAGCGGTCGCGCACATCGATGGCGCGCCTGGCCATGGCTTCGCGTTTTTGCACGCGGGACATCAGGTCGGACAAATGGGCCGCCAAGGCATCGACATCTTCAGACGGGCTGACCAAAACACCATCAATGCCGTCACGGACGATTTCCCTCGGGCCTGTTTCACAATCGAAAGCTACAGCGGCCAACCCACTGGCCATCGCTTCTAGCAAAGTATTCGACAACCCTTCAACCCTCGAGCTGAGGACGTAAAGATCGGACTGCTCGTACCAGTGGCCGACGTTACCGACGCGACCTGGCATCGTAACCCTGTCGGCCAGACCCAGCGCTTCGATTTGCGCTTGTAGGTTTTCGCGCTCGGGCCCCTCGCCCAACAAGGTCAAGTCCCAATCGGGCAAATACTTTGCAATGGCGGCGAACGCGTTCAATAGAAGATCAAACCCTTTGTGCGGGTGCAGACGGCCAACCGCAAGTAAACGCTTGCGACCGTGCCGCTCGGGCGGTTCGACGCACGGATCGGTCGCATCAAGCGGCCAGCGTACCGCATTGGGGATGACGCAAACCTTCGAGCCCGGCACATGCTGCGACAACCATTGCGCCGTGCCCGATGTAAGCGCGACCACCCGTGCAGCGCGAGGATAGGCCCAGCGACGCATGCGCAACCAGAAGGTTGACAGCTCTTGCGATGGCGGGTGCGTGTGTTCGGTGGCAATGACCCGACACGGCAACCCCCGCGCAGCGGCCACAGCCAAGACCGATGACGTCGTCATCATGCCCAGCACGAGCGTAGGCCGCACACGCCGGATCACGCGGCGTAATTTCATCACACGACGCATGTTGGCCAACAACGCACTGACCCGCCCCCGGCTGGCCCCGGCTGTACCCAGCACAATACGGCTAATGCCCGCTTGCAGTGGATAGGCATCGGACGACGCATCGGCCTGGGTAACCACGGTGACCCGATAGCCCTGGTGGTACCAATAGGCCCCCAGGTCGGCTGTGACGCGCTCGGCCCCACCCCCACTCAGGGAGTGAATCACAATCATCAAATGCGGCGCAGACTTCTTTTTAGACACAACCCAACACAACCCAAAAATACATTGAAAACCATACGGTTTAAGGCCGGTACCGCAAGGCCGCAACCGCATAGCATACATAGGACGACGCATACATGAAGGCGGTGGCCAACATGATGCCCTGCGCGCCATACACTGGCGCCAGAACCGCGTTCATGGCCGCCTTTACGGCAAAGTTTGCCACTGCAATGGCCGCCATGACACGATAACGATTTTGACTGGCCAGCAACTGCACCAGAATCAACACCCCGAAATAGAAGGGCAACTGCAACAGCCCCCATCGCAATACTTCGGTTACGCGCTGCGTATCGTCGGCGCTAAAAGCACCACGCTCGAACAACAGCGCGACCCCATAGGGCGACAGCCACCAGCCGGCTGCCGTCGCGACGACACCCGCGGCCAGCATGACCACCGACCACTTAAGCGCAACGCGCCTTCCGTAAAGAGCGTCGCCCCGGCTATGAATATCGGCCAACACGGGCAAAGCCGCCCGCCCAACCGACGCCGCACCCACGCCAAGCACTAAGGCCAACAAGCGCGTAGCATAGCCAAGCGTGGCGTTGGTGTTGTCGCCCAGCGACGCCGCTGTGTATTGATCGATGGGGCCGACGAAACTCATGGCCACCTGCCCGATAAGCATGACGCCTGCCGCCTTGACCAATTCGGGCCAGTGCGAAGACCCAAACCCGAATCGCGGCATGGCCAATGTTTTATCAGCCCGCCCCGCCAACCAGAGCAACAGTACCGACTGCAAAAAGTACCCGACCAGCGTACCCCACAACAGCGGCCCCACGTTGTCGACGACTCCGGCCAGCAAGACCCAGATCAAAATAACCACTGCCGGCACACTATCAAGCAACGTATTCAGATGCCGCTCGTGGGCACGCAAACGGGCAGCACTAATCCCTGCAACCAGGGTCAGCAGCGCCGCTGGCGCAAACGCCCAGGTCAGCTGCAAACTCATGGCACGGGTTTGAGGGCTTAACCCTTGCCCAGCAATCTGGAGTACCCAAGGCCACGCCAAGTAAATCAATACGGCCAATACCGTGCCCAGCGCAATGGACCAGGCCTGAAGTTCGGACAAGAACCGGTTACGCGCCTGCTCGGGTTCGCGCCGCGTGCGAACCAATACAGGGATGAGAACAACCGACAGGACACCCACTAACGTGACGGGCAGCCAACTGGCCAGCGTCAAGGTGAACTGATAGGCATCGACCGCATCGGACACGCCATAACGGTAGGCCACGGCCATTTCTTTGGCCGCCCCCGCAAACTTGCCCAGCAACAAAAACATCGCGACCCGCAGTGCTGCTTTGGCGATGCGCTGGTGATCGTGACCCAGCCGGGCAAGTTTTTGGGACAGGAAACTCAAATCAACCCAGGAATTGAACGTACCAAGGCATGGCCTTTTTCAAGCCGTTGACAATATCGTAAGCCGGGGCATAACCCAGCAAGCGTCCAGCCTTGCCAATGTCGGCTTGCGAATGGCGAACGTCGCCGGCACGGAAATTGCCGTAAACAGGAGACTTTGCATACTGGATGCCGTTCTCGGACAATGTTTGCGCCAGATACCCGAACAACTGGTTCAGGCTGGTACGCGCATTGAAGGCAACGTTATAAACCTGATTAACAGCTTCACCCGTTGCGACGGCCGACAATATATTGGCCTGAATGACATTTTCGATGAAGCAGAAGTCTCGGCTGGTTTCGCCGTCGCCATTAATGGTGACGTCTTGATTTTTGATCATGGCGGCCACCCATTTCGGGATGACTGCGGCATAGGCGCCATTGGGGTCTTGCCGACGGCCAAACACATTAAAGTAGCGCAGACCAATGGTATTGAACCCGTACGAACGCGCGAATACGTCGGCATAAAGTTCGTTAACGTACTTTGTGACAGCGTAGGGCGACAGCGGGCGACCAATACGTTCTTCGACCTTAGGCAAGGCCTCGTGGTCGCCGTAAGTAGAACTAGAGGCCGCGTAAACAAACGAGCTGACCTGCGCATCGCGGGCTGCGACCAGCATATTCAAAAAGCCGGAAACATTCACCTCGTTGCTGGTGATGGGGTCGTTCAGCGAGCGAGGAACCGACCCCAGTGCTGCCTGATGTAAAACGTAGTCTGCGCCCTGCACGGCCTGACGGCAGGCGTCAAGATTACGGATATCGCCTTCGATAAAACTGAATCGTGCCCAGGCTTGCTGACCCACGTTTTTGCTGACCTCGTCGAGGTTGCGCTGGTGACCCGTAGCGAAATTATCCAGCCCGACCACGGACTGGCCCTGCTCAAGCAAGGCTTCGACGAGGTTGGAACCGATAAACCCGGCACACCCGGTGACCAGCCAACGTTTCGGCTGGGCACGCAGGTTATCGAGGACTTCTGAATAACGTGTCGTCATGCCCGCCCCTTACAGACGCAGATCGGCTTCGTCGGCCGACAACACATACTTCAGGTCGTAAAGCACATGATCGGGCTTACCCAAAGCGCGAATGGCCTGCGCGCCCATTTCGACAAACTGATGGTGCGAGACCGCGAGAATGATAGCGTCGTACTTGCCATTGACGGCCGATGGTACAGGCGTAATGCCGTATTCGTGCACAGCCTCTTCTGCCGACACCCATGGGTCGTAAACATCGACCTCAATGTTGTATTCGCCAAGTTCACGAACGATATCGACCACGCGGGTATTACGTAGATCGGGGCAGTTCTCTTTGAAGGTAAGACCCATCACGAGCACACGCGAACCCTGCACCTGAATGCGCTTTTTGGTCATGGCCTTGACCAGCTGAGAAACGACATAGCTGCCCATGGCGTCGTTAAGGCGTCGGCCCGCCAGAATGATTTCGGGGTGATAGCCGATAGCCTGCGCCTTGTGGGTAAGGTAGTAAGGATCAACGCCAATGCAATGCCCACCCACCAAACCCGGGCGGAACGGCAGGAAGTTCCATTTGGTGCCTGCTGCTTCGAGTACAGCCTGCGTGTCGATGCCCATTTTGTTGAAAATCAGGGCCAGTTCGTTGATAAGCGCGATATTGACGTCGCGCTGGGTGTTCTCGATAACTTTGGCGGCCTCGGCAACGCGGATGGACGGCGCTTTGTGCGTACCGGCCACGATGATTTCACCATAGAGGGCATCGACCAGGTCAGCCACTTCGGGGGTCGAGCCGGATGTCACCTTTTTGATGGTGGACACGCGGTGCTGCTTGTCGCCCGGATTGATACGCTCGGGGCTGTAACCCGCGTAAAAATCGACGTTGAATTTCAAACCCGAAACCCGCTCGAGCACAGGCACGCAGTCTTCTTCGGTGGCCCCCGGGTAAACCGTAGACTCGTAAATAACAATATCGCCGCGCTTGAGCACTTTACCAATGGTTTCGCTGGCACGAATCAGCGGTGTCAGGTCGGGTTGCTTGTAGTCGTCGATGGGCGTGGGCACCGTCACAATAAAGACATTGGCCTGACCCAACTGGGAAGCTTCGTGACTGAATATCAACCCGCTGGCTTCGGCAAGTTCAGATTCTTCAACTTCGAGCGTGTGATCTTTACCCGTTTTCAGTTCGGCAATACGCCGCGCATTGATATCAAAGCCAATAACAGAACGCTTTTTACCGAATTCGACGGCCAGAGGCAGGCCCACATAGCCCAGGCCAACCACAGCAAGTTTTACGTCTTGAAGTTGCAAAATTGATCTCCAGAAAATTATTTAGTGTGACGACCGATAGACGGCAACAGTAACCAAGAGGGGCGACGCCAAGACACAAGGCGCGAGTAAATCCAGATGTAGACCGACGCAAACACAACAAGGCTGATGCACAGGATCAGGGTGTTGTCCCACCAGATAGTGGCCGGCACCAGCCCAATAAGCGTCAGCACCCACAAATAAGGGGATGTCATGGCATTGCACAACGCGGGGACCGCGTGACGGCCATCGCGACTGAACGTAACGCGTACCAGCCGACGAAAGACCAGTTGATGCAAATGCAAGGCGTCGGGTTGGTCGATCGGCGTACCGCGCTTGAAGCGACGACGCCAAATTGAGAAGAGGGTTTCGAATACGGGGTAGAACAAAACCGCCAGGGCATAAAAAGGCGACACCCCGGGGTTACGGACCACCAGCTGGACCGCCAGCTCGGCCAGCATAAAACCCAGAAAATACGCCCCGCCGTCACCCAAAAACACGCGCCCGAACGGGAAGTTCCAGACAAGGAAACCCAGCGTGGCGGACGCCAGCGCCGCAGCAATAAGAAAAATGGGGATGTCTTGGACTTGCAGCGCCACCAAACCGATGGATACAGCCATGAGCGTCGCCACCATGCCAGCCAGGCCGTTCATGCCATCGACAATATTGAGCGCATGCGTACAGCCGCCCACCGCCACCATGGTGAACAACAGCGAGACTGGCCAATACGCTAATAGCCAGTCGACGCTGGAGAACCCGACCCGTGAAACCCCACCAATAAGCCACCAAGCAATGGCAGCCGACAAAAAGGCTGCTAACAGACGCTTGCTGGCGCCGATATCTTTGGTGATGTCTTCAAGGAGGCCCGCGACGAACACTGGCATGGCTGCGATAAACAGCACCGGCCAAAGCCAGGTAAGCGTCATATTGCTGGGGCCCAATACCAGCAACCCCGCCAAACTACCCGCAACGACAGCAAGCCCGCCCACGCGCGGCGTGGCCCGCGAATGCGAAGCCTGAGGCTTGTTCAGGTCGGAATCGCCCGTCAGCTTGCCGTGCCAGCGCTCGGACGCCACAATAAGACCGCCCACCATGAAGGCGACGATACAGATGTAGAGCCACGTCAAGGTGTCCCAAGTTTGAGGAGAATTCACAAATTACCTACAACGCAATTCAGATAAACGCTAATTATGCAGTGGATCTGTAACAATGGTGCCACTTGCATGCAATAAGATGCTACTGAAAATTGTTACCGTATTTAAAAATGGAACACCCGGGCAAAAAAAAGCCCGAGATCGAGAGATCTCGGGCTAAATCCACCAAAGGAGGAGGGTGGAGGAGACAACCTGGGCATGCCGGGCTACGAAGGCACTTGCCTGAGCCACACTGCGCTAAAACTAGGGTTAACCCCCTTGCGCTGCGTTTCGACATCCGATAGAAGCATTGTATTTAAACTTTTGTTGCGTTGCAAGAAAAATTTTATTTTCCTGCATTTTTACAACAGCCACTTTAACTTGCTGCGGCCTGTTCAAATACGTTTAAGCTTCAAACATTAAGCAAATTGTAGACTAGGGCAAACCCTAGGTCAATAGCTTTTTTGCAGCTTTTTGTTTTGTTACAAAAAAGGCGTATACGTGCGAGACACTACACACGGTATGCCGTGGTGGTCATTATTTTGGCCATGAATTTCATGCCTGCTTTAAGCGGGCCCGGCAACGGCACTGCCCCGTTTTTTTCGGCCGTTTGGCGATGACTGATTTCGTCGTCACGCATTTGCTCGACAATTTTGCGCGAACGCACATCGTTATCGGGCAGCATCGACAAATGACTTTCAAGGTGGTGCTCGACCTGGGTTTCGGTTTCGGCCATAAACCCCAGGTTACGGCCTATGCCGGCACGGCCGGCAACCACCCCTAGCGCAAAAGACCCGGCATACCAGAGCGGATTCAGATGGCTGGGTCGACTATGGAGCTCTTTAAGCCGGTCGGCGCACCACGCCAGATGGTCGACCTCTTCGCTGGCCGCGTCGTAAAGCATATTTCGCGTTGCAGCATCGCGACAAAAAAGCGCCTGCCCACGATACAACGCCTGCGCACATACCTCGCCAACGTGGTTGACTCGCATCAAGCCTGCTGCATGCTTTTGTTCGGTTTCGGATAGCGCGCGATCTACTGCGGTAGGCCGACCAGCCGGATTGGGCCTTGAAGCGTGAACGGCGCCGGCCAGAACCTCAAGCGCTCGCCCGGCCTCGGCCAGACATTGATCGACCGGACTGAACTGGCGTTGCATGGGTTTAACAGCAGTCATACGAACATCCTTTAAAGACAACATGGCGGCTTGAGGCGTCGCAAAGGCCCGGCCGGCTGGCATACCTGAATTCTACAAAATACCCGCCCAGCGCGGGGCACGGCAAACGGCGATGATAATATTGAAGCTTTTCTTCGACGCTGGATTTTTGCCATGGAATGCACAATTGACTGGGGTGGCCCCGAAGGCATGCTTTTTGTTGCCCGTACCGGTAGCGGGCACGTGACCGCGATGGACGGCGCGCCTGAAGGCGGCGGCAACAACCTGGCTCCGCGCCCTATGGAAATGATGTTGACCGGTGCAGGCGGCTGCGCCGCGTACGACGTGGTGCTCATATTAAAGCGCGGCCGACACGCGGTAAGCGGTTGTCAGGTCAAGCTGACTGCCGAACGCGCCGACGCCGACCCGAAAGTCTTCACGCGCATCAACTTTGCCTTTACCGTCACGGGTGCCAACCTGCCCGAAGCCGCCGTCGAGCGCGCCGTAAAGCTGTCACACGAGAAGTACTGTTCGGCGACAGCCATGCTGGCCAAAACGGCCGAAATCACCCACACCATTACCGTCGTCAATACCTGAGCGCCCAATGAACCAGTACGAAACCTTCATGCACCACGTGTATACGCACGGGGTACAAAAAACCGACCGCACAGGCACGGGTACCCGATCGGTCTTCGGCTACCAGATGCGCTTCAATCTGGCCGAAGGTTTCCCGCTGGTTACGACAAAAAAGCTGCACACCAAAAGTATTTTTATTGAACTGCTTTGGTTTTTGCAGGGTGGGCGTAACGTGAATTGGCTAAAAGAGCGCGGCGTTAGCATTTGGGACGAGTGGGCACGCGAAGACGGCGACCTGGGCCCCGTTTACGGCGTGCAATGGCGATCCTGGCCCACCCCCGATGGCGGCCATATCGACCAAATCAGCCAGGTTGTCGAGCAAATCAAAAGCACCCCCGATTCGCGCCGGCTGATTGTGTCGGCCTGGAACGTCAGCGACATCCCCAACATGGCGCTCCCGCCATGTCATGCGTTCTTCCAGTTTTATGTGGCCGACGGCAAGCTGTCATGTCAGCTTTACCAACGCAGCGCCGATATTTTTCTGGGCGTGCCCTTTAATATTGCCAGCTACGCCCTACTCACCCATATGGTGGCGCAGCAGTGCGACCTTGAAGTGGGCGACTTCGTCTGGACAGGCGGCGACTGCCACCTGTACAGCAACCACTTCGAGCAAGTCGAAACCCAGCTTTCGCGCGAGCCGTTTCCGTACCCCAAGCTCAATATCAAACGTCGGCCGGCGACCTTGTTTGACTACGCCTATGAAGACTTCGAAGTGCTTGACTACCAGCACCACCCGCACATCAAGGCGCCGGTTGCCGTCTGACGGCAGGTTCGCAACACGTTTATGACATTGGCCGACATGCCCCAATTACCCCGTATCAAGTGCGTAGTTGCGTATTCGCGCAACCGCGTTATTGGCAAAGACAATACCCTGCCCTGGCATTTGCCGGCCGACCTGCAACACTTTAAAAAGAATACGCTGGGCCAGCCCATTATCATGGGGCGCAAAACCTGGCAATCGTTGGGCCGACCGCTACCCAAGCGACGCAATATTGTCATCAGCCGCGATGCAGCCTTTAACGCGCCGGGCGCCGAAGTTTTTACCTCGCTAGAACTAGCGCTGGCGGCCTGCAGCCACGAAGCCGATATTTGCATTATTGGCGGCGCACAAATATTTACCGATGCCCTGCCCTACATCGACGAAATTATTGCCACAGAGGTACATGCCGATATCGAAGGCGATGTTTACTTTCCAGAGCTGCCTACGGGGCAATGGCAAGAAACCGAGCGGTTACCCCAGCCTCCCGAAAACGGCTATACGTACGATTTTGTGACCTATAAACGCGTCGACCCTGCCCAGTAAGGCACTCGCAGCCCTGCGGTCTTGGCGCTCCAATACACCAAGGCCGCCCGGGCCGGCGTTCATTAAATTGCTATCGCGCGCTACTGCCCGGCCTGCCAGGGCGGGCAAGCACAAAACAGATTGCGGTCCCCGTAAACATTATCGACACGAGCCACAGGCGACCAATATTTGGACTGCCTGAGCGTTGCCAGCGGATACGCGGCCTGCTCGCGAGAATACGGTGCGCTCCAGGCATCTGACAGCAGCATCTGCGCGGTGTGAGGCGCGTTTTTAAGCATATTGTTTTCGGCGTCGAACTCACCCGATTCGATACGGGCAATTTCCGCGCGAATGGCGATCATGGCATCGATAAAGCGGTCAAGCTCGATCAGCCCTTCGGATTCGGTGGGTTCGATCATTAGCGTGCCGGGCACCGGGAAACTCATGGTCGGCGCATGAAAGCCGTAATCGACGAGCCGCTTGGCCACGTCTTCGACCTGAATGCCTGCGCTGTCTTTGAACGGGCGCAAATCGATAATGCATTCGTGGGCGACCCAGCCGCCTCGCCCCGAGTACAGAATTGGATAATAGTCGCGCAAACGCGCGGCAATGTAATTGGCATTTAGTATGGCCACGGCCGTGGCCTCACGCAGACCCTGCGCGCCCATCATGGCAATGTACAAATACGGTATGGGCAAAATGCCGGCCGACCCGTACGGCGCTGCCGACACTGGCCCGCAAGGGTCGGTGGGCGCAATACCCTGGGCGCCGGAAACGCCGGGCAAGTACGGGGCAAGGTGAGCCTTGACTGCTACGGGCCCAACACCCGGGCCACCGCCGCCATGCGGAATACAAAACGTTTTGTGCAGGTTCAGGTGCGATACGTCGGCGCCGAACAGACCCGGCTTGGCCACACCCACCATGGCGTTCATGTTGGCCCCATCGAGGTAAACCTGCCCGCCTGCCCCATGCACAATATTGCAAAGTTGCACGACTGACTCTTCGAATACGCCGTGTGTTGAAGGGTACGTGATCATGACTGCCGCCAAGGCATCGGCGGCCTGCGCCACCTTTTGCTCAAGATCGTGCATATCGATATTGCCATATTCGTCGGCCTGCACGACACGTACCTCGAAGCCTGCCATTTGCGCCGAGGCCGGATTGGTGCCATGAGCGGATGAGGGAATAAGGCAAATATTCCGGTGCCCCTGGCCACGCGCGCGATGCCAGGCCCGGATGGCCAGCAAGCCCGCGTACTCGCCCTGGGCGCCCGAATTGGGCTGCAGACTGATGGCGTCGTAACCGGTGATTTCACATAGCCAGGCCGACAGCCGTTCAATTAATTGCTGATAACCTTGAGCCTGCTCGAGCGGTACAAACGGGTGCAGCTGTGAAAAGGCCGTCCAGGTAATGGGGAGCATTTCGGCCGTCGCGTTCAGCTTCATGGTGCACGAACCCAGCGGGATCATCGTGCGATCGAGCGCCAGGTCTTTGTCGGCCAAGGCGCGCAAGTAGCGCAACATGTCGGTTTCGGACTTGATGGACGAAAACACCGGATGGGCAAGCACCGGTCGGGTACGCTGCAACGTTGCTGGGAATAACTGCGGCAACAGCACACCGACGGTCTGAGGCTTGAACGACCCCAGAAAGTCAGAGATCGTTTCATGAGCCTGCGCGGGTTCGGCCGAGACCTCGGCAAAGACCGCCAAAATATCTTGTACGTCAGTCAACTCGACAGTTTCGTCGAGCGAAATGGCAAGGCTGTCGGGACTCGGTTGCCTGAAGTTAATATGCCGGGCTTGCGCCGACTGCACTAAGGCCGAAGTTTGGCGACCTGTGGCAATGTGCAGCGTATCGAACTGGCTCGCATTAACCACGCGCCACCCCAAGGCCTCGAGTGTGCGCCGCAATAATGTCGTACTGGCCGCGACGTGCGTGGCGATCGACCGAAGGCCGTCAGGGCCATGCCACAAAGCATACATGCCCGCCATCACGGCCAACAGCACCTGGGCCGTACAAATATTTGACGTGGCCTTCTCGCGCCGGATGTGTTGTTCGCGCGTTTGAAGCGCCAGACGCAATGCCGGATTGCCTTGCGAATCGACAGACACCCCAACCAGACGCCCCGGCAAATGCCGGCGCAAGGCTTCGCGACAGGCCATGAAGGCGGCGTGCGGCCCGCCATACGCCATAGGCACACCGAAGCGCTGCGCCGAGCCGACAACGATGTCGGCGCCCCACTGCCCTGGCGGTGCCAACAACACCAGCGCCAATAAGTCGGTGGCAACCGCCACCGTGGTGCCCGCCTGATGCGCCTGGTTAACCAACCCGGCGTAATCGACGACCCCGCCCAAAGAGTGCGGGTATTGCAATAAAACACCAAAGCACTCGGGCAGGCCCTCGGCCTCGTCACCCACAGTGAGCTCGATACCCATAGCCTGCGCTCGCGTATGAAGCACCGCCAGCGTTTGCGGATGACAATGCACCGACGCGAAGAAACAACGGCTAGGGCCGGTGGCATTGCGCAGGGCCATACCCATAGCTTCGGCTGCCGCTGTTGCTTCATCAAGCAACGAGGCATTGGCGATGTCCATGGCGGTAAGGTCGGCCACCATGGTCTGAAAGTTAAGCAGCGCTTCGAGGCGCCCCTGAGAAATTTCGGGCTGGTAAGGCGTGTATGCCGTGTACCATGCCGGGCTCTCGAGGACGTTGCGTTGTATGACGGGTGGCGTATGCGTACCGTAATACCCCTGACCGATATAGCTGCGAAACAATGTGTTTTGCTTGGCCAGTTCAGCTACCTGTCGCAAGGCAGCCGCTTCGGTCAGCGGCTCGGGCAACGACAAACCGTAGTCGCGAATGCCCTGGGGTACGACTTTTTCGATGAGATCGTTAAGGCTCTCTGCCCCAACGACCGAAAGCATATGCACCTGTTCGGGCGCAGAAGGCCCAATATGACGGGCCGCAAAAGGGTTGAGGTTTTGGGCGCCGCGGTGCATAGGCTATTTACTCGTGGGCCTGCCGATAAGCTTCGGCGTCGAGAAGGCCGTCGAGATCGGCCGGATTGGCGGGGCGAATCTTGAATATCCAGGCCTCGTAGGCCGACGCGTTGATAAGTTCGGGCTGCCCTTCAAGCGCAGTATTGAACTCGACAATTTCACCGGCTACCGGCGCATAAATGTCGGACGCCGCTTTGACGGATTCGACCACGCCTGCAGTGTCTCCGGCCTTCAGTGTATTGCCCACCTTGAAGTCGCCGACGAACACCAGGTCGCCCAACTGGTCTTGGGCATTGTCGGTAATACCGACCGCCAGAACATCGCCATCGGCTTTAACCCATTCGTGCGACGCGGTGTATTTACGATCGTTTGGCAAATTCATTCAAACCTCTTTGTTCTGGAAAACTGTGTTCTGGAAAATAATAACAAGCATAGCGTAAGCAGGGCCAACTGCGTAGCTGGCGTTTTTACGCCCGCAACCGGACAAACGGCAGTTGGACAACCCGCGCAGACAACCACTTATCGCGCATTTCGACGTTGACGGCCTGACCGACAGAAACGCCCGCCGGCACCCGGGCCAACGCGATCGAATGCCCCAGCGTCGGCGACATGGTGCCGCTGGTGATTTCGCCATCGCCCAGCGGTGTTTGAACGGCCATCCCCGCCCGCATTACGCCACGTTCGAGCAGTTCAAGGCCGACGCGAACGCGATCTCTCGGGGCAATATCGAGCGCATCTCGACCCACGAATTCGCGGTCCGGATCAAGCAACGATACCGTCCAACCCAGACCGCACTCGTAGGGGTTGATGCTTTCATCCATGTCTTGCCCGTACAAATTAAGCGCGGCCTCTAGGCGCAAGGTATCGCGCGCGCCCAACCCACAGGGCTTTACCCCGGCGTCGAGTAGCGTTGCCCACAACTGGACAATCATGACCGATGGGCCGGTAACCTCGTAGCCGTCTTCACCGGTATAGCCGGTTCGCGCCACCAGGACGTCATCGGGCAAAACGGTTGAGCCAAAAGACGGCACAGCCGAAAGAACGTCAGCCCATTGGGGCCACGCCTGGTGCAGCATCGACCGCGCATCGGGACCTTGCAAAGCCAGCATGGACAAATCGGATCGCGGGATAACCTGCACGTTGAAGTGCTCTTCGTGGGCAACGCGATGCATCCAGTCAAGATCGGCGTCGGCGGTGGCCGCGTTTAAAACCGTGCGCCACGAGCCCTCGGCATGGCGATAAACGATCAGGTCATCGATGACGCCGCCCTCGGGGTTCAGCATGCAGCTGTACATGGCCTGCCCCGGACGCTGGACCCGAGCGGCATCGTTAGCCAACAACCGACGAAAAAACGGCAAACTGCCATCACCCTGAATGTCGACCGCCCGCATATGCGAGACATCGAACATACCGCAAGCACGACGTACCGCGTGATGCTCTTCAAGCTGCGACCCATAAGTCAGCGGCATCGACCATCCTGCGAAATCGACCATGCGCGCACCCGCGCTCAGGTGAGCGTTGTACAGCGCCGTTTGTTTTAAAACGTTTGTCATACCACCCCGCTCAAACCTATACCGGGCGCGCCGTTGCAATAAGCGCCCTGGCGCACGCCACTGCCGACGACCACGCCCATTGAAAGTTATAGCCGCCAAGCCAGCCGGTGACATCGACGGCCTCGCCAACGAAATAAAGCCCGGGCACCGCCTTGGCCTGCATGGACTTTTGATTCAGGCCCTGCGTGTCGACGCCGCCCTTCATGACCTCTGCCTTTTTATAACCAGCCGTGCCCGTGGGGGCAAGCACCCATTGATGCACGCGCTGGGAAAGGTCGCGCAAAAAGCGGTTTGACGCATCGGCCAAACGTATGGTGCCTGCCTGACCTTCGTACCCTGGCATATCGGCCAACCACTGCTCAGCCAGGCGGCGGGGCCACAACCCGGCCAGCACCGTTGATAGTTGCTGCTTGTTCCCCGGCCGTGCGTCGAGCAAAAGCTGCTCGATTGACTGACCGGGGGCAAGATCGATATGAATGGACTGGCCGGGTTGCCAATAGCTGGAAATTTGCAAAATAGCGGGGCCCGACAAACCACGATGGGTGAACAGCAAGTCTTCGACGAACTGGCCGCCGTCCCCTTTTCTCCCCGTCTGGCCACAGCTCACTTTAACTTCAAGCGCCACGCCGCTAAGGTCGGCAAACGGTTTCCATTGATCAGGGTCGAACAACAGGGGTACCAGCGCAGGCCTGGGCTCAACGACTTTAAGCCCAAACTGGCGCGCTATTTTCAAAGAAAAATCGGTCGACCCCAATTGCGGGATAGCCATGCCCCCGGTGGCCATGACCAACTGCCCGGCCCGGATGGTTCCACTGTCGGTGGACAACACAAAGCCGGCTGTATCTTGACCAATGTCGTGCACCGTGCAGGGCATGCGCCAGGCCACTCGGCCCGTGTCGCACTCGGCACGCAACATATCAATAATGGACTCACTGGAGTCATCGCAAAAAAGCTGACCCCGGTGCTTTTCGTGCCAGGCAATACGGTGGCTACGGACCAGTTTGAGGAAGTCTTCGGGGGTATAACCGGCAAGCGCCGAACGGCAAAAGTGCGGATTTTGTGAAATGAAATTGGCAGGGGTCGTGCCAATATTGGTGAAATTACACCGCCCCCCGCCCGAAATGCGGATTTTCTCGGCCAGGCGAGCCGCGTGATCAATGAGCACCACGCGCAAACCACCTTGACCGGCAACAGACGCTGCCATCATGCCGGCCGCACCGGCCCCCACAATGGCAACGTCGAAGTCAGCGCGCGACACGCTTAGTCTTCGCGCAAGCAGTCAACGTAGTAGCGAGGCTGACCGTCGGGGCCGACATCTTCGGCCAAACCATGCACATAAGTTTCGAAGCCCGGGAAACGGGAGTTAAATTCGCGGACAAACTGCAAATAATGAACAATGCGCGAATTGAACCGTTCGCCCGGAATGAGCAATGGAATGCCGGGAGGATAAGGCGTCAGCAACACGCCTGTTACGCGGCCTTCAAGCTCGTCGATCGAAACGCGCTCGACCTCGCGGTGGGCCATTTTGGCGTAGGCGTCAGACGGCTTCATGGCCGGCACCATGTCGCTGAGATACATTTCAGTCGTCAGGCGCGCGACGTCGTGATCACGATAGGCTTCATGAATTTGCTGACACAAATCGCGCAAGCCCATGCGCTCGTAGCGGCGATTTTCTTTGCAGAAGTCGGGCAAGATGCGCCACAGCGGATGATTGCGGTCGTAGTCATCTTTAAACTGCTGCAGCGCAGTCAGCAATGTGTTCCAGCGGCCTTTGGTAATGCCGATGGTAAACATGATGAAGAACGAATAAAGGCCGGTCTTTTCGATGACCACGCCGTGCTCGGCCAGGTACTTGGACACCAGCGCAGCCGGAATGCCCGTTGGCGCGAACGTGCCTGAAATATCGAGGCCGGGCGTAACAATAGTGGCCTTGATCGGGTCAAGCATATTGAAGCCCTTGGCCAGCGGGCCAAAGCCATGCCACTCGTCGTCGGCTTCAAGCATCCAGTCTTCGCGGCTACCAATGCCGTCGGGCACGAGGCGTTTGGGGCCCCACACTTTGAACCACCAATCGTTTTTGCCGAATTCGGATTCGACCTTGCGCATGGCGCGACGAAAATCGAGCGCCTCTTTGATGGACTCTTCGACCATGGCAGTACCGCCAGGGGGCTCCATCATGGCGGCGGCGACGTCGCACGACGCAATAATGGCGTATTGCGGCGAGGTCGACGTGTGCATGAGGTACGCCTCGTTGAACACGTTGCGGTCGAGTTTACGGTTCTCGGGCTCTTGCACTGTAATTTGCGAAGCCTGCGACAAACCCGCCAGCAGCTTGTGAATAGAGTGCGTGGCAAACACCATGGCATCTTTGCTGCGCGGCCGATCTTTACCAATGGCGTGCATGTCTTTGTAGTACTCGTGGAACGCCGCGTGCGGGATCCAGGCCTCGTCAAAGTGCAGGGTATCGACTTCGGAACCCAGCTTTTCTTTGATCATCTCGACGTTGTAGCTGACACCGTCGTAAGTACTTTGCGTGATGGTCATGATGCGCGGACGCTGGTTTTTAACGCCGCGCGCAAAAGGGTTGGCTTCGATTTTGGCCCGGATGGACTCGGGCTCGAATTCTTCGAGTGGAATGGGGCCAATAATGCCCAGGTGATTGCGGGTTGGCCGCAAAAACACCGGGATGGCGCCCGTCATGGTGATGGCGTGCAAAATTGATTTATGGCAATTGCGGTCGACCACAACGATGTCGTCGTTGGCCACGTTGGCATGCCACACAATTTTGTTCGACGTAGATGTGCCGTTGGTCACGAAAAAGCAGTGGTCGGCGTTAAAAATACGCGCCGCGTTGCGTTCGGACTCGGCGACCGGCCCGGTATGGTCGAGCAGCTGGCCCAGTTCGTCGACGGCATTACACACGTCGGCACGCAGCATGTTCTCGCCAAAAAACTGGTGAAACATTTGCCCGACGGGGCTTTTCAGAAACGCCACCCCGCCCGAGTGCCCCGGGCAGTGCCACGAATACGACCCGTCAGATGCATACTTGACCAGCTCGCGGAAAAACGGCGGCGCCAGGCCGTCGAGGTAGGCACGCGCCTCGCGAATGATGTGACGCGCCACGAATTCGGGCGTGTCTTCGAACATGTGAATGAAACCATGCAATTCGCGCAGAATATCGTTGGGAATATGCTGCGATGTGCGGGTTTCGCCGTACAAATAAATAGGGATATCTTCGTTGCGAAACCGCAGCTCGCCAATAAAAGAACGCAAGTTCTTGATGGCGTTGGCGACGTCTTCCGGAGAATCAACGTCGAATTCCTCATCGTCGATCGACAAAATAAATGCGCTGGCCCGGCTTTGCTGCTGAGCGAACGAGCTGAGGTCGCCGTAGCTGGTCACCCCAAGCACTTCGACCCCTTCAGCCTCGATTGCAGCGGCTAGCGCGCGAATACCCAGACCCGAAGCATTTTCGGAACGGTAATCCTCGTCGATGATGACGATGGGAAAACGGAATTTCATGCGCCTGCTCCTATGTGCGTGGCAATGTCACGCCCTGCTGACCCTGGTACTTGCCACCACGGTCACGGTACGAGGTTTCGCAAACCTCGTCGCTTTCAAAAAACAACATTTGTGCACAACCCTCGCCCGCGTAAATTTTGGCCGGCAAAGGTGTTGTGTTAGAAAATTCGAGTGTAACGTGCCCCTCCCACTCGGGTTCGAGCGGGGTCACGTTGACGATAATGCCGCAACGCGCATACGTGCTTTTGCCCAGGCAAACCGTCAGCACGCTGCGGGGAATACGAAAGTATTCGACCGTGCGCGCCAATGCGAATGAATTGGGCGGAATAATGCAGACATCGCCTTTGAAATCGACGAACGACTTCTCGTCGAACGCTTTCGGGTCGACAATAGTTGAGTTGATATTGGTAAATATCTTGAATTCGTCGGCGCAGCGCACATCGTAGCCGTAGCTGCTGGTGCCATAGCTGACGATTTTCCCGCCATTAACACTACGTACCTGGCCGGGCTCAAAGGGTTCGATCATGTGGTGCTCTTGCGCAACACGACGAATCCAGCGGTCACTTTTAATCGACATAGGGATCCCTTGTTTAATGGGCGTCTATTTTATAGCCAGCCCATGACAAATGCGCGGGCAAACAGACAAATGAATCAATCACGGGCGACGTAACGGTAAATAAGCGCCAAGCCGTTGACTGTACCGGCACTTAATTGGGCAGAAAGCCCTCGCGCAAGACGGTAACTGACCCGACCCACTGTACCCGTATCGGACAAGGCCTGCTCGAGGCTGACAGTGAAGCCGCTGGCCAAATGCTTGGCGGCCACCATGAACTGACGTTCGATATCACTAGTGCCGCTATCGAGCCCGCGCACCACCGACTCGGCAGGCAAGATGCTACCCACACTCCCCAATTCGCCAGAACGCATACTGACCTCGTCTATGCCAAATTTTCTGTAGAACGGCTCGCCATCCCCCAGAAACGACGTCCCGACAGAGAACAACAGTGCCGCATCGCCGCCCGAATCATCGGGGCCACGCCCCAGCAACAGCCACGACAGCTTCTGGACATCGGCCACTTCGGGATAAGAAATCAGATCGATGCGCGGGCGCCGCGCCGTGCCGCTGACCCGCACGCCAGCCTCAACGGCCACGCCAGTACGCAAGGCTTCGATGTTCAGGACGGGGCTGGCGATATCACCCTGGAATGTGATGGTACCGCGACGCAACTGCAACCGTTGACCATAAGCCTCTATGGCGCCGCCCCGCGTGCGCAGGGCGCCATAGGCCGAAAGCCTGCCATCGTCCATGATGATGCGCATTTCCCCGACCAAACCGGAGTCGACACCATAACCAGTAATGTAAAAACGCGGCCCAAGATCTACCGAAATATTCATCCCGATATTCATGGGCGCAGCCTTAGGCGGCGGTTTCCCCGCCCGCACAACCACAACATCGCTATCAAGGGTGGGCACGCTACTGAGCATGTCCAGATCAACCCAGCCCGCGTCAACCGTAATCTCGCCATTGATATCCAGCCGCTCAGAGGGGGCATCGACACCGATCTTGCCCGTCACCATGGCAAAGCGATCCGAACGCTGCAATATGGGATAACGATAGAGGTCGACCTCGATTTTACCGCCCTGGTCGCTTAAGTCCCAGTAACCCGTCAACGTCAGTTTGCCCCCCTGGGCATCCGGGTTCGCGCGGGTCCACTCTTCGGTCCGCCACTCTTTGGGAATGGCACGACGCCGTGCGGGGAACTCAAGACTGTCGAGCACAAAACGGTCGCCTTCCATATGGGCTTGCAATGTGCCCTCGACAAGCCTGACACCGTCATCAATACGCACAAAACGAATATCACTGCCGCTTACCGTGCCACTCGTCTGCCAACTGCCATCGGGGCGGCTGCGGGCCTGCACATCGGCGGTCAAACGGCCGCCGATGTCGGTGGCATCGCCAACAAACAGGCTTAACCAGCTCAAATCGGCTACGTCAGCGCTGACATTGACCGTTGTTGCATCGCTGGAACTGACATAAAAGCCGCCCTCGGGCGTCGTTCGCAGCAACGTATTGGCCTGAATCTGGGCACGCCCCATTTTGACGGTATCAACATTAATGTCTACGTCGATACGACTGGACCCATTTCCGTTGGGCCGAGCACGCAGGTCGGCCTGTAAAGTACGCAAACCCAGCGGAAACGGCGGGTCGCCCGGCACAATCATGTCGCCGCCCAGACGTCGCACCTGCGCGGCGCCCGAAAGCGCTCCTTCAAAAGCAAAATCCCAATTAAGCGCGTAGGTGATTTCGACCAGGTCATTACGATCGTCGACATCGAGAATGACGCGCCCGCGGTCGTCCCCGCCTGCGGGGCTTGCCGCGTCGATCATTGCCGTCACCTCATCAATGATCCGCTTCGAGAGCGTCAGGCGATTGATATCACCCCGGGTGGACCAACGGCCCGGCGAAAACAAAGTACGCGCGTGATCGATGACCACACTATTACGCGACGGCAGGGCCAGTTCGATTTTCGTTGCGCCAACGTCGAGCAGCCAAGCCGGCGCCTGAGCCGTCGGCACAACTTGCAGCGGTACCGGTGAGCGCGCATCGACCTTGACGCCGGCGTGCCCGATATCGAGCCGGGTAACACGGCCCGACCATGCTGACGGCAAATCGGGCCTCGCGGTATAGCCACCCTCGACCTGGGCATCGAGCACAACGGGCGCTTCTCCCAGGGTATTGCCGCCGGGCTGGTTTAAATCGTACTGCCCTTTAACAGTGAGATTGTGAGCAGCCATCGCCCCCGAAAGACGGGTCTCGACAGAAAGCCCGCCTGGTAGCCCAGGCCAGAAATCGGCCAATCGTGACGCGCTGAGTGCCAACTGCATTTGGGTGTCTGACCACCCCAGGCGCCCACTGCCCTTGAGCTGATGCGACCCGAGCCGAACATCGAGTTGCAGATTGTCGGCCCGAAACCCCGGGTCGTCAGGCGCCACGGGTGCGGTGTGCCTTATTGCCAAAGCCACGTCGGCTTTTAAGGGTTGACCGTTCCACCGCGAACCATCATCAACCTTCCATGTCAGGTCGGCGGCCTGCAACTGGGTTTTCTCTTTAAGCGTCGCCGCAAACGTCAGGCTGGATGACAACAGCGCCTCGGGCAACCCTGCCCCTGCCAGACCCGTCAGGTTCAATTGACGGACAGTCAGTTGCCCGTTTACCTGATCGGCATCGACACCGCTTTTCCAGTCAAGGTCGGCGTTGACCGATGCACCGTCGCTCAAACCCAGCTGCAGTCTGGCCGTGCGCAGCGGGAACGGCTCGCGCGGCGCCAACTGCGCGGCTGCGTCAAGTGTCATGTCCTGACCGCTGCCTTCCAGCTTGACAGACACTGCGTCAAGGGAACCTTCTGCCGTCGCTTTCAGATCTACCGCACAAAAGGTGCTGATGGCGTCAAGTTCGGTAGCCGGCTCGCCGCTGGACGGCGCTGACGCTGCCGCCTCCGTTTCCGTTGACTGCGGTAACCCCGGCAAAAAACGGCGCGCGCACAACAAGGAATCGGGCACGCTGCTTTTAGCATTGGTTTCTATGGCCAGCGAGAAAGGCCACGGGTCGGCCAGCGCCAACAACCTAAATTCGCCAGTAACATCGGCGTCGATATCTTGCTGGCCCAGCAACACCCGACGAAACACCAGCTGCGCATCTTGCGCGTTCAACGCCAGCGAGGCTTCGAGATTTTTAACGCGGGCCAGCACGGGTTCACCATTGAGCGATACATTCAGTTCGCCCAGCGCAATGCGGTCAAGCGCCAGGGTGACGGGAATCGCCGGCAACGCAAACGGCTGATCTTCGGGCGGCGGCTCGTCGCTTTCAAGTACATCGAGCGACAACCGTCCGGCAGAGATATTTTGCGCATGCAGACGGCGGTCACGCAATGCCGGCCAATCAACAACCAGGTTGACGTCGGCCAGCCCGATTTTTACCGCTGGCGTATCGACCTCGAGTTCGCCGACGCGAAGACCTGCCCAAATGGTGCCGTCGATTTGCGCAACCCGGCCACCGGCCAGACCGACACCTGTTTCAAGCGCCCAACGCGACCCCGGCGATGAGGCCACGACCCAATACACGAACCCCGCCAAAATGGCGACAAGCAAAACCAGAACCGGCCCCAGCCAGAACAGAAAACGACGAAGTCGACGCATTGGCCCGCTCAAAATGCCACGCTCAGGGAAAAATGCAGTTTCAGGCGACGATCGCGCTGACCATAGGCCAAGTCGATCGCAAATGGCCCAGCAGGCGTGCGCAATACCGCACCCAAACCATAGCCATAGTACATATTCATGTCGCGGAACGATGGCGCTGCATCGCCCGCATCAAAAAATGCCCGCATACCCCACTGCTCGGTAAAGAAATGCATGTACTCAATACTGGCCCAAGCCAAGGCGGGCGCGCCAATAATGGCATCGCCCCGCGGGATACCAATACTGTTGTACCCATAACCACGAATAGTTCGCGCCCCGCCGGTGCGAAACCCGAAATCTTCAGGCAAACGTTCGGTTTGTGACCAGACCTTACCCACTTCGGCACGCACGGTAAACACGTCGCGACGCCCAACCGGCCACCATTGCTGACCGCGCAGACTGGTTTTATAGAACGGTTCGCCACGATCGAGCGTTACGCCGGCACCCAAGCTAAGATCAATCAGATTGCCGTCGCGCGGGTCGTACTTGTCGTTGACGTCGCGGCGCAGCCATTGCCAGCCTGCCACCATTGTTGGGACGCGATACGATTCGGCCCCCGCAATTTTGGTTTCGTCTTGGGCGGCCACCAAGCTCCATTGCGTTTCGTACTCGACTCGACTATTACCGGCCGCTTTACGCGTTTGATTACGCCGCCACCCCAAACCATAACGGGAGGTGTCCAGGCCTTCGATGTCGGAATGACTCGCCAGCACACCAAAACTGTCGGTATAACCGCTCGTGTCGGGTGGCAAATGCACATCGAAAAATAAACGCTGACGGTTTTTATCGACGCCCAGCCCGGTTTCAATCCAAACCGGCTGACCGAACACCACATTCTGGCGATAAAGGCCTTCGACACGGGCACCGTTATCGGTATCAAAACCCAGTGATGCCGTATACACGCGCGGCGGCGCCTCGGTCACCCGAACAACTACCGGCATTTCTACGTCGCCATCGGGAAGCTGGATACGCTGGTCTGCGCTGGTGTCCATGACGACAAAAGCGCCCCGAAAAAAAGCGGTTGACTGCAAGGCCTGCTGCCACTCGTCGAGTTTGTCCTGATCGTAGGCGTCACCCGGGGCATAACGGACGTAACGGTCGATAAGCTTGGGCGGCACACGCTTCAAGCCGATTAACGTCAACTCGCCCATCCGCACACGCGGGCCGCTATCGACCTCAACATCGAGATCGGCCCGAGCCTCTTCCGCCAAAACAGTGGCTTGAGACCGAACCATGCGGGCCAGCAAAAAGTCTTTGCGGCTTACTTCGGTAATCAGGTCAGACTTGGCCTTGCTCCACGACTCGTTGATAAACGGCATCCCCTCGTCGAGCGGCCACTCTTCTTCCAGTAAACGCACACGACCCGCGAACTCGGGCTCGGCGATTTTACCGGAGAAGCGAATATCGACCTGCCCAACCTGGGCGCGTGGCCCTGGGTCTATTGTGATTTCCCAGGTTTCACCGGCGTAGTCTTGCCCGACAACCAGATCGACCTTAGACGCAAAATAGCCCTGAGTCTCGAGTGCCGACAGCGTCGCGTCTCGTGCGCGACGACGCAACCGCGAGACCTCGCCGCCATCTTGGTCTTCGGCCAGACGCGTGATGGCGTCGATAGCCCCCATAATCGATTGCAACGCTTCGGGCGGCACCACGCCAGGGTCGATAATAACTTCGGGTTTGGCGGCCCACGCCAGTTGCGTACCAGCCAGGCCCAATGCAAGCAGCAGGCGTCGGGCCGACATAACCACCCCACCAGACTTTGCCCGAGCCAGGCCAGACCGATTCGAACCCCGATTACCCGCGTAAAACACCCGCAACGAC
Source organism: Pusillimonas sp. NJUB218 (assembly GCF_003788685.1). Classification (NCBI taxonomy): domain Bacteria; kingdom Pseudomonadati; phylum Pseudomonadota; class Betaproteobacteria; order Burkholderiales; family Alcaligenaceae; genus Pusillimonas; species Pusillimonas sp. NJUB218. Next base: position 508,398 of record NZ_NQMK01000001.1, on the reverse strand, counting down.
ATGGGTAACTTAGTTCTGGACGACGACAGACGGCATCTTGGCCGCCATATCTTTGGGCAACGCTGCCACCAGCATCGCTACCCTGTGCGCAATACGCTGATACTCGGCCGCGGCGTCGCTTTGCGGGTCGGCCACAACGGTAGGCGTACCCGCATCGGTTTGAGACCGGATACTCATGGCCAAAGGCAAAGACCCTAACCAGGGCAAATTAAACTCGGCCGCCAGATGCTGACCGCCGTGCTCGCCGAAAATCGGTTCGGCGTGACCGCAGTTTGAACAAATATGCATAGCCATATTTTCGACGATGCCCAAAACGGGAACGTCGACTTTACGAAACATTTGTAACCCTTTGCGAGCATCAGCCAGTGCCAGGTCTTGCGGCGTAGTGACGATAACCGCCGCGGTGAGCGGCACTTTTTGGGACAAGGTCAGCGCGATATCGCCGGTACCCGGCGGCATGTCGATAATCAGGTAATCGAGGTCGCCCCAATTAGTTTGACGCAACAACTGCTCAAGGGCCTGACTGACCATTGGACCGCGCCAAATAGCAGGTGCGTCAGGGTCGATAAGAAACCCGATGGAATTGGCCTCGATGCCGTGCCCTACCAGCGGCTCCATGGTTTTGTTGTCGCGACTTTCGGGCTTGCCCGACAAGCCCAACATGATGGGAACACTAGGGCCGTAGATATCGGCGTCGAGCAAGCCTACCTTGGCCCCTTGCGCCCGCAAGGCCAACGCCAGGTTGACCGACGTCGTGCTTTTGCCCACGCCCCCTTTACCCGAAGCCACGGCAATAATATTGCGCACATTAGACAAGGGTTTAAGGCCGCGCTGCACCGCGTGGGTTTCGACCGCCAGCGAGCAATCGAGGCGATCGAGCGACAACCCGGCCTCGGTCAAAACGGTTTCAATTGATTGCCGAAGTGCATCGACCCCATTGAAAACCGGGTAGCCTAACGCCAGATTAAGCTTAAGAACCGATCCGTCGATGACGATCTCACTTTTTTTTACGATTGGGCCCAGTTTTTTTTGCGTGTTCGGGTCAACAACGTCAGACAATAGTGTCTGGATTTGCTCTACGGTAAAGCTCATGGTGTGGCCTTGCAGGTATTGTTTTCAGCTAAAGTCAAAGCATAGCGGATTGCCGTGATTCTTGGGGACTGGAACTTTTCCCCGCAAAAATGTCATACTTGATCATATGAATACATTCACTCAAATTCTTCGCGGCCTGCTGTTCTTTGTACTTGCCATTTTTGGCATGGCCATGGCGTTTATTTTCATGGTATCCACCGCCATTGCCATTGGCATTTTGTACATTGTGGCCAAAATCAAAGGCAGGCCCTTTGGCGCCCGCGCCTACTGGGAGGCACGCCAGCGTGCGGCCGCCGCCAGTGCCGGCCGGTATCGACCCGGTGCAGCCAAACAGGCTTCACGCTTTAACAAAAACGACGTCGTCGACGTTGAAATGCGCGAAATCCGCTAGTTACCCCAACCAGGCCGGCTTGTGCCGGCGCTGCGGGGTTACGCCCCGAACACCACGGCAGACGATTCATTACAATAGAGACTTCGTTTCTATTGTTGATAAATACGCCTGCCCATGTCGCGCACCCTATTCGTTACCACAGCACTTCCCTACGCCAACGGCTCATTCCATATCGGCCACATCATGGAGTATATCCAGGCCGACATTTGGGTGCGCACCATGCGAATGGCGGGCCACACCGTACACTTTGTCGGGGCCGACGATGCCCACGGCGCGCCCATCATGCTCAAGGCCCAGGCCGAAGGCATCACGCCGCAGGCGCTGGTACAGCGCTACGCGAACGAACGCCCTCAATACCTGAATGGCTTTCATATCCAGTTCGACCACTGGCACTCAACCGATTCGCCCGAAAACGTCGAACTGTCGCAAAGTATTTATAAAGCGCTTAAAGCCCAGGGCCTGATCAGTACCCGCCAAATCGAACAGTTTTATGACCCGGTCAAGGGCATGTTCCTGCCCGACCGCTACATCAAGGGCGAATGCCCCAAATGTCACGCCGCCGACCAATATGGCGACTCGTGCGAATCGTGCGGCGCGGTGTATGCACCCACCGACCTGATCAAGCCCTATTCAACGCTGACTAAGGCTACGCCCGTACTCAAAAGCTCCGAGCACTACTTCTTTAATTTGTCCGACCCACGTTGCGTGGCGTTTTTGCAAGAGTGGACGACCGGCACCAACACGCGCGGCCAAAAGCGCCTGCAAAGCGAAATTCTGGCCAAAACCCGCGAATGGTTGGGTTCTGGCGAGGCCGACAGCGAGGCCAACCTGGCCGACTGGGATATTTCCCGCGATGCGCCATATTTTGGTATTGAAATTCCCGACGCACCGGGCAAGTACTTCTATGTCTGGCTCGACGCACCCATTGGCTACCTGGCGTCGCTGAAAGCCTATTGCGCCAAGCAGGGCCTTGACTACGATGCGCTTGTCGCACCCGACAGCGCTACCGAGCAGGTTCACTTCATTGGTAAAGACATCGTTTACTTCCACGCGCTGTTCTGGCCCGCCACCTTGCAGTTTTCAGGGCGCAAGGTGCCCGACCAATTACATGTACACGGTTTCATTACCGTCAGCGGCGAAAAAATGTCGAAAAGCCGCGGCACCGGCATTTCTCCCCTGCGTTACCTCGAATTGGGTATGAACGCCGAATGGATGCGCTATTACATCGCGGCCAAACTGAACGCACGAGTCGAAGACCTCGACTTCAACCCTGATGACTTCATCGCACGGGTCAACAGCGACCTGGTCGGCAAATACGTCAATATTGCCAGCCGCGCCGCCAATTTCATCAGCAAATATTTTGATGGCCAATTGGGCTACGTGGGCGATACATCGGGCCTGACCAACGACATCACCGAAGTGGTCACCGCCGTTCAGGCCGACCTTGAAGCCCGGGAGTACGGCCGTGCTGTGCGTACCGCCATGGCTTATGCCGATCGCCTGAACCAGGCCTTCGATACTGCGCAGCCTTGGGTACTGGCCAAGGGCATTGCCCAAGCGTCCGACGAACAAAAAGCACAACTGCAGGACATCTGCTCGCGTGCTTTGGCCGGCTTCAAGGCCTTGTCGGTAATGTTAAGCCCCATTTTGCCCGTACTTACCGCGCGCGTGGCCCAAGAGCTGTTTGCCGATGCCGACCACTACCAGTGGGCCGACGCTACCCAGCTGCCGTCCAAAATCAATGCCTTCAAACACCTCATGCAGCGCGTCGAGCCCCAGATGCTCGAAGACCTGTTCGAGCCCCCGGTAGTAGAAGCTCCCAAACCCGGCGGCGAAGCCATTGCAGACACCATCGACTTCAAAGATTTCGCAAAAATCGACCTGCGTATTGCCCGTATTGTCGAATGCACAGAAGTCGACGGCTCAGACAAACTACTGCGGCTCATGCTCGACGTTGGCGAAGGCCGCCACCGCCAGATTTTCTCTGGCATCAAGGCCGCCTACAAGCCAGAAGACCTGGTCGGCAAGCTCACCGTTGTCGTGGCCAACCTGGCCCCGCGCAAAATGCGGTTTGGCGTGTCTGAAGGCATGGTGCTGGCAGCCAGTCACGCCGACGAAGGCACAAACCCCGGTATTTATATTCTTGAACCCGTTGCCGGCGCAGAACCCGGCATGCGCATCAGTTAATGGATAAACATACAGACGACCCACCACACACGTCACGATATGCCCAGGGGCAATTCAGCACCTGGGTCAGTGTGGTGGTCAATGTTGTTTTAACCGTTGCGCAAGCCGTCATCGGCGTCTTTGCCCAGTCACAAGCGCTGGTGGCCGACGCCGTGCACTCGCTGTCCGACCTGCTCTCTGACTTTGTTGTACTGGTAGCCAACAAACAGGGGCAAAAAGCGCCTGACGCCGACCACCACTACGGCCATCTGCGCTTCGAGACAGCAGCGTCTTTAATACTTGGCGTACTGCTCCTGATCGTCGGCATTGGTATGCTCTGGGCAGCATTTAGCAAGCTGCAAGACCCGACACTCATCCCACAAGTTCATTGGGCTGCGCTAGTGGCAGGCGTTCTGACGCTGGCCTGCAAAGAGTGGCTGTTCCGCTATTTGCTCAGGGTGGGCGAACGCGTGCGCTCCAGTATGTTGATTGCCAACGCCTGGCATGCCCGCTCCGATGCAGCCTCGTCGCTCGTGGTTGTCGTGGGCATTGGCGCCAACATGCTGGGCTTCCCTATGGCAGACCCCCTTGCGGCGCTTATCGTCGGGCTTATGGTCGGGCGCATGGGTTGGCGGTTTTTTCATAACGCCTTCAGCGACCTGATGGACCGCGCCGTCGACAACGATACCGAAGACCGTATCCGAGCACACCTGTTGTCCACGCCCGGCGTCCAAGGGGTTCACGACCTGAAAACCCGAAAATTGGGTGACATGATCTGGGTCGAAGTCGACCTTGAAATGGATGCGACACTCACTATCGCCCAAGGCCACGACATCGCTGTCGAGGCGCGCCGTCGAGTCATCGAGAACGAACCCGTACTCGATGTCATGACACACTTCGACCCGGTCGACATCACCACCCGCGCCCAGGCTACCCCTAACCCACCTTCCTGAACGGAGCTGCTCATGACCACTGCCGCCACATTCCAGTTGCAAGACCCCACCCTGTTGCACACCCAATGTTATGTCGATGGTCAGTGGCGCGATGCAAACAATGGCAAAACGCTGGCTGTCATTAACCCTGCCAATGGCCAAGTACTTGCGCATGTTCCTGAGGCCGGCACCGACGAAACCCGGCAGGCGATAGACGCCGCCCAGAGCGCCTTACCTGCCTGGCGCGCCCTGACGGCAGCCGAACGCGCACGATATCTGCGACGCTGGTACGAACTGATGCTAGAACACAAGGCCGATCTAGCGCGCATCATGACGCTGGAACAAGGCAAACCGCTGGCCGAAGCCATCGGCGAAATCGGGTATGCGGCCTCGTTTATTGAATGGTTTGCCGAGGAAGGCAAGCGTGCCTACGGCGAGGTCATTCCAGCGCCGGCACCCAACGCACGTTACGTGGTGGTCAAGCAGCCGGTCGGCGTATGCGCCGCCATTACCCCCTGGAACTTTCCATCGGCCATGATTACGCGCAAGGCCGCGCCGGCATTGGCCGCAGGATGCACACTGGTACTGAAACCGGCCGAACTTACGCCTTTATCGGCCCTGGCTTTGGCCGAACTGGCAGAACGCGCCGGCATCCCGGCAGGGGTGTTCAATATTGTGACCGGCGATGCCAAAGCCATTGGTGCAGAACTCTGCCGCAACCCGATTGTGCGAAAACTATCGTTTACAGGCTCTACCCCGGTAGGCAAGCTGCTGATGGAGCAGTGCGCGCCGACGCTTAAAAAATTGTCGCTTGAGTTGGGCGGCAATGCACCATTCATTGTCTTCGACGACGCCGACATCGACGCTGCCGTCAAGGGCGCCATGGCCGCCAAATACCGTAATACCGGCCAAACCTGCATCTGCGTCAATCGCTTTCTGGTGCAGTCGGGCGTTTACGAGCGCTTCGTCGAAAAGCTGACCTCAGCCACCCAAACGCTCAAAGTGGGCAACGGTCTGGAAGAAGACGTCGTTCAAGGCCCGCTAATCAACGATGCCGCTGTGCAAAAAGTAGAGCGACTTATTGCAGACGCCGCCCATAAAGGCGCGCAAATCCACACCGGGGGCAAACGTCGCAGTGCCGACACCCTATGGTTCGAGCCCACCGTGCTTGCCAACCTGACGCCAGACATGGACATTGCCCGCCAAGAAATCTTTGGCCCGGTCTCCGCCGTATTCCGCTTCGATACCGAAGAGCAAGCCATTGCCATGGCCCACGATACCGAATACGGCCTGGCCGCGTATTTTTACACGCGCGACATCGGACGGGCCTGGCGGGTGGGCGAAGCACTTGAATACGGCATGGTGGGCATCAACACCGGCGCCATTTCATCTGAAGTTGCCCCGTTTGGCGGCATCAAGCACTCGGGCCTGGGCCGCGAAGGCTCGCGCCACGGGCTGGACGAATACCTGGAACTTAAATATATGGCGATGGGTGGGCTGTAAAAGCAAAAAAGCCAACCGTTTTAGGGTTGGCTTTTTGCGTGAAACCACAGACGGCTTCGAAAAATTCTGGAGCGGGTGATGGGAATCGAACCCACGACGGAAGCTTGGGAAGCTTCAGTTTTACCATTAAACTACACCCGCGGCGCACGCATTATAGCGCCAAGTATAATGGCGCGCATGACCAGCACGCCTAATTCCAACCTCATGTCCGACACCCCCAATAGCCCTGCCTCCGATAGCGCCGATACCGAAGCGCTGCGCACCGGCCATATCCGAAGCTTCGTGCATCGCCGCAGCCACATTACGCCCAGCCAGCAGGCGGCTATCGATGTGCTAATGCCCAAGTGGTCATTGCCCTATAAAAACACGCTGTTAAATGTCGAACAGACGTTTGGGCGCTCGGGTCCCCTTATTTTAGAAATTGGCTTTGGCATGGGCGAAACCACTGCAAGAATTGCAGCGGCACGGCCCGATGACAACTTTCTGGGCGTTGAAGTTTTTAATGCCGGAGTTGGCGCGCTGTTAAAGCGTATCGATGAAAACGGGCTGCAAAATATTCGCATTATTCAGCACGATGCCGTCGAGGTCGTACGCGACATGATCGCTCCCGACAGCCTGGCTGGCGTGCATGTTTACTTTCCCGACCCCTGGCCCAAAAAGCGGCACCATAAACGCCGTTTGCTGCAGCCCCCATTTGTACAGCTGCTGGCCAGCCGCATTGCGCCGGGCGGCTATTTTCACTGCGCTACCGACTGGGAAAACTATGCCGAACAAATGCTCGAGGTCTTGAGCGGCGAGCCCTTGCTGCAAAACACCTGCACAGACTACGCGCCCCGGCCCGACTACCGCCCGCAAACCAAATTCGAAACCCGAGGCCTGCGTTTAGGCCACGGCGTCTGGGACTTGATCTTTACACGCAAACCGTCATGAACATCACACTGAACGGCCAGCCCAAAGCGCTGGACCAGGTGGCGACTGTGGCCGACCTGATTCGTTATCTGGGTTACGAAGGCAAACGTATTGCCGTAGAACGCAACGGTGACATCGTGCCCAAAAGCCAACACGGCCAGCAAGCGCTGGCCGAGGGTGATGAAATTGAAATTGTGGTGGCTGTAGGCGGCGGCTAACCCCCCGCCCCACACCCTGAACGCCAAAGGCTTAACGGAACGGGAAACCGCCCTTGCCCAGGCCCTTCAGGCCGCCCATGGCCCGCATCATTTTGGCCATGCCGCCCTTCTTCATTTGCTTCATCATGCCCTGCATTTGGTCGAACTGGGCCAGCAGCCTGTTGACCTCTTGCACCGACACACCCGAGCCCGCCGCAATGCGGCGCTTGCGCGACGCCTTGAGCAATTCGGGCTTGGCGCGTTCGGCCGGCGTCATGGAATTAAGAATGCCCTCGGTACGACGCAGTTGCTTTTCGGCCTGACCACTTTGCAACTGACTGGCCGCCTGCGCAAACTGGGCGGGCAACTTTTCGAGCATCGACCCCATATCGCCCATTTTCTTGACCTGCTGCAACTGGTCGCGAAAATCGTTCAGATCGAATTTGTCGCCCGACTTAAGTTTGGTGGCCAGCTTCTGGGCTTCGGCAATATCGATGTTTTTTTGCGCTTGCTCTACCAGAGAAACGATATCGCCCATGCCCAGGACGCGTTGGGCCATGCGTTCGGGGTGGAAGGGTTCAAGGCCGTCAAGCTTTTCAGACACCCCGACAAACTTGAGCGACTTACCGGTGACATGACGTACCGACAATGCCGCACCGCCGCGCGCATCGCCATCGAGCTTGGTGAGCACGACCCCGGTAAGCGGCAGGGCATCGCCAAACGCCTTGGCCACATTGACCGCATCTTGACCCTGCATGGCGTCGACCACAAACAGGGTTTCGATGGGGTTGAGCAAATCGTAGAGCGCGCGGATTTCGCGCATCATGTCTTCGTCGATACCCAGGCGACCGGCAGTATCAACAATAAGTATGTCGTAATGATGACGCTTGGCGTGATCGAGCGCAGCACGCGCTATGTCTTCGGGCTTTTGCGAACCATCGGACGGGAAAAAGTCGACCCCGACCTGGGCGGCTACGGTTTTCAGCTGATCGATAGCCGCGGGACGATAGACGTCGGCACTGACAACCAGCGTTTTCTTTTTACCCGATTTTTTACCCTTGGCCGTATGCCCGCCTTCGGACAGCCACTTGGCCAACTTACCCGTGGTGGTTGTTTTACCCGCACCCTGCAAACCAGCCATGAGAATGACGGCGGGCGGCTGGGTCGCCAGCGATAACTCGCTGGCGAATTCGCCATCGGACCCGCCCATCAAGCCGGTGAGTTCTTTATGCACTACCCCGACCAGAGCCTGCCCTGGGTTAAGGCTGTCGGCTACCTCGGTGCCCAGCGCCTGTTCTTTGACGCGGGCGATGAAATCGCGCACCACAGGCAGAGCAACGTCGGCCTCGAGCAAGGCCATGCGCACTTCGCGCAGCATATCTTGCGTGTTGGCTTCGGTTAAACGCGCTTCGCCCTTGATGGTTTTAACAACACGGGAAAGACGCTGGGTAAGATTTTCTAGCATGACGATGGATTCGCTGAAACTGGTTTAGTATCGTGGGATACCGTCTAAAATGATGGCTTTAGGGCATTATGCCCCAGGCCATCAACGAACAACGCAGGATGTATGTCTGAAGGCATTGTATTTCACACCTTGGCCGCACTGGCCTACGCCGCTTTAGCCCTATTGGTTTGGCGCCCCCTGCGGCACGGCCGGATACCTACCAACACCAGCGCAGCCGCCAAAGGTTGCCTGCTGGGCGCACTGGTACTGCACGGCGTTGCGCTTTACCAAGCCGTATTACCGGCCACCGGGCTTTACTTGGGCTGGGCGCTGGCGCTATCGGCCGCCATATGGCTGGGCATGCTAATTTTCTGGCTTGAAAGCCTGGTGCTCAGTCTTAACGGCTTGCTGCTTATTTTACTCCCCGGCAGCGCCCTGGTCAGCGCACTGGCCGCCCTCTTCCCCACCGGGCACCTGGTTGCGCACGCCCACAACGAACTTCTGCGGCTTCACCTGCTCATTGCGCTTATGGCCTATGGCCTGGTCACTGTCGCTGCCCTACAAAGCATTTTAATGGCTGCGCTCGATCGCTATCTGCACCGCCCGGCCGAGCAATCACAACACGCGCCCTGGTTTACCCACGCGCTCGATGTCATGCCGCCATTGCTGGTACAAGAGCGCTTGCTGTTCCGGCTGATCTGGATCAGCTTCATTGCCCTGACGCTCACGCTTATTACTGGCTCGCTGGTGTCGCTTAACCTGGCCGGCCCAGCGTTTCCGATAGACCACAAAACCATTTTTACGCTGCTGTCATGGCTGACCTTTGCCGTCTTGCTGGCGGGGCGCTATGTCCGCGGCTGGCGCGGTCGGCTGGCCTTGCGCTGGACACTCACCGGCTTTGCATTTGTGCTGCTGGCCTACACAGGCAGCCGGTTCGTCATCGACGTCATTCTTCAACGGGGCTAATGTGGGAAAACTGCTTTTCTGGATCATTGTTGTTATTGCAGCGCTGGTGGCCGTACGCCTGCTGGCTATACACAACCGCAATAAAAACGCAGCCGACAACGGCACAACAACCACAACAGCGCGCAACAAGCCTGGCGAAAAATCGGTTGCTGGTAGCACTGCAAACGCCGAATCTATGGTGCGCTGCGCCCACTGTGGCATACATATGCCACGCTCTGAAGCGGTGCTTTCCGGCGGCGACACTTGGTGCAGCGCCGAACACGCCAAGCTTGGGGTCCGCCAATGATCGGGCTGATGCTCGACAGACAAGGCTGGCTTAAACCGCACGGCAAGGTACAACGCCTGCCTTCCCCCAATTTCGACAAACGCCCCAAAGGGGTCGAGCCCACGCTGCTGGTGCTGCATAACATCAGCCTGCCCCCGGGGCAGTTCAGCGGCAACGCCATTTGCGATTTTTTTCAGAATAAGCTGGATTGCGACAGTCACCCCTGGTTTGAGAACATCAGGGGGGTAAAAGTATCGGCCCATTTTTTAATTCGTCGCGACGGCGATGTCGTGCAGTTTGTTTCGACCCTGCATCGCGCCTGGCATGCCGGGGTTTCGCGCTTTAACCAACGCGACAACTGCAACGACTTTTCAATTGGTATCGAGCTGGAAGGCACTGACACCGAGCCATTTACCGACGAGCAATACCACGCCTTAAAACGGCTGACGACCGCGCTGCAGGCGCGGCATACCTTAACGGCCGTGCGCGGCCACGAACACATTGCGCCAGGCCGGAAAACCGACCCGGGGCCTCACTTTAACTGGCGTCGCTACGGCCGCGAGGCCCGCTGGCTTTTGCGGCAACTGCCGCCACTGGCGTAATGCACGAATAAGCCATTGCCTTAAAGCGCCACACCCCCCCCCAATAAAACAAAGGCACGCTTATGCGTGCCTTTGTTTTATGCGCAATAGCCGTTAACGACTATGCACCTTGCAACAACAACTTGTTCAGCCGCTTCACGAAAGAGGCTGAATCTTTCAGTTGCGCGCCTTCAGCCAACATAGCCTGGTCCAGCAACAACAGCGCCCACTCGGCAAAATCGGCTTCGTTGGCGTCTTGCACACGACCAATCAGCGGGTGCTCGGGGTTGATTTCAAGAATAGGCTTGACCTCGGGCGCCGCCTGGCCCGCTGCTTGCAACATACGCAGCAAGTGCGGGCTCAGCTCATTAGCATCGACCACCACGCACGACGGCGAATCGACCAGACGAACGGTCACGCGCACGTCTTTTACTTTGTCGCCCAATGACGTTTTCAGGCGCTCGACCAGCGGCTTGAAGTTTTCGGCGACTTCTTCCTGACGCTTTTTCTCGTCTTCGTCGGCCAAAGCATCGAGGTCGAGCCCACCCTTGGCAATCGACACCAACGACTTGCCTTCAAATTCTTGCATGAAGGACAGCATCCATTCGTCAACGCGATCGGACAGCAACAACACTTCAAGACCCTTCTTGCGGAAGATCTCGAGGTGCGGGCTATTGCTGGCTGCCGCATAAGATTCACCCGTAACGTAGTAAATCTTGTCCTGGCCCTCTTTCATGCGCGACACATAATCGGCCAGCGACACATTTTGGGTAGCGCTGTTGGCCTGGGTCGACGCAAAACGCAGCAACTTGGCAATGCGCTCTTTGTTGGCCGCATCTTCGCCCATACCTTCTTTCAGAACCTGGCCAAACTGCCCCCAAAACTCGGCGTACTGCTCGGCATTGTTCTCGGCCATGTCTTCAAGCACCGACAAAATGCGCTTGGTCGAACCCTCGCGAATAGCGCGAACATCACGGCTTTCTTGCAAGATTTCGCGCGAAACGTTCAGCGGCAAATCGGCCGAATCAATCACGCCACGTACAAACCGCAAGTAAGCCGGCAGCAGCTGTTCGGCGTCGTCCATGATGAACACACGCTTGACGTAAAGCTTGACCCCACGGCGCGCATCGCGGTCCCACAGGTCGAACGGCGCCCGCTTGGGCACGTAGAGCAGTTGGGTGTACTCGCTGCGGCCTTCTACCCGGTTATGGGTCCAGGCCAGCGGGTCTTCGAAGTCGTGTGAAACGTGTTTGTAGAATTCTTTGTACTGCTCGTCGGTCACGTCAGACTTGGCGCGTGTCCACAAGGCATTGGCCTGGTTGACGGTTTCCCATTCAGTCGTCTTGACCTGCTTCGATGCTTCGCTGTCCCACTCTTCTTTCAGCATCTGCACGGGCAACGAAATATGGTCGGAATAGCGACGCAAAATTTCGCGCAGTTTCCAGCCGCTTAAAAATTCGTCTTCGTCGGCACGCAAGTGCAGGGTTACCGCGGTGCCGCGGTCCGCCTTCTCGACCGTCATGATGGAAAACTCGCCCTGGCCGTCAGATTCCCAAAGCACGGCTTCGGTTGCATCGGCGCCGGCACGACGGCTTAACACCGAAACCTTGTCAGCGACGATAAACGACGAATAAAAGCCCACACCAAACTGACCGATAAGATGCGCGTCTTTTTGCTTGTCGCCTGTCAGTTGAGAAAAGAATTCTTTGGTACCAGAACGGGCAATGGTGCCCAAGTTGGCAACGGCTTCGTCACGCGACAAACCAATACCGTTGTCTGAAATGGTAATAGTGCGCTTATCGGCATCGTATTCAACACGGATGCGCAAATCGGCATCACCCTGCATTAGCTCGGGTTTGTCGATGGCTTCGAAACGCAACTTGTCGCAGGCGTCTGACGCATTCGACACCAGTTCGCGCAAGAAAATTTCTTTATTGCTGTACAACGAATGAATCATCAGGTGCAGCAACTGTTTGACTTCGGCCTGGAAACCCAGGGTTTCAGAGGCCATTGCGGTTTCGGATTGGCTCATGTCAGCGCACTCCATAAATGCGGTTAAAAACGGTAGCAGCCGCCACAGGCGGCGAACTGGGCATATTTGGGGGCTGTCTGCCCGTTTTCAAGGGCCCAGCTTGCTTCTATGCAACAAAACGCTCGGGACAGCGGAACCAATGCCGCATGAATGCTGGGCAATTGCCATTAAATAGTGCTAAGGTTTCGCCGGATTGCATCACCTCCTGTCATGTCATGCGCCGTTTAATCACTATCTCTTTACTCGCTGCCGTCACCGCTTTCCATTCTGCGGGGCACACCCAAGACTACAACACCGAAGAATATCGTAACCAAACCGGCCTTGACTTGATCAAGGCCGGGGACGCTTACCGCCTGGGCTTTACCGGACAGGGGGTCACTATCGGCGTGGTTGACTCGGGCATTGCGGCCTGGCACCCAGAGTTTGCCGGACAAATTGTGGGCGGCTATGACTTCAGATTGAGTCAGGCAGTCAGCCAATCCAGCGGCATCGACACCGATGGGCACGGCTCGCACGTGAGCGGCATTATGGCGGCCCGACGCGACGGCGTGGGCATGCATGGCGTCGCTTTCAACTCGAAGATATTTTCCACCCGTTACGGGGCTGACGATAACGACGACGATGATGATGACGACAACGGAATCGACGATTTCGACATCGGTAGCGGCATCACATTTCTTGAAAAAGCCCAGGCGTTTGACCCCGTCTTGAGCTCCGCCTGGAACTACATGGCGCGCCAGGGGCTGACGGTCATAAACAATAGCCTGGGACTGAATAGTTGCGCACCTGGCGCATCTGGCACCGCAACCGAACCCTGCAACGTTAAAGATTTTGGTTTAAGCACCGACACCGGCTACACCGGCAATTTCAAGGTCGACGAACTGTTTGGCGAGACCATTTTGGCGATGCATCGGTTAAAAGATGCCGGCACACTAATGGTGTTTGCCACAGGCAACGAGTCCCAGCCGCAACCCGACATACTGGCCGGCATGCCTGTGCTGTACCCCGAACTCGCCCCCAACTGGCTGGCCGTCACCGCCGTTAACGTGGATATCGACTTCAACAACCCGGTTGTAGCCACCTACGCCAACAAATGTGGTGATGCCAAAGCGTGGTGTCTGGCCGCTCCGGGCAGCCGATCGACCCCCGACGCCAACGACTCGAGCACCTGGCAAGGCATTTGGTCTGTTAACAAGGACGGACTTTACGTCTCCCTGCCCGGCACCTCGATGGCCGCACCCCACGTCACCGGCGCAGCGGCCCTGGTCAAAGAGGCCTTCCCGTTTTTTAACGCCTACCAATTGCAGCAGACCCTGCTAACCACCGCAACCGACCTGACACCATCGGATAACAAACGCTACGACGACATCTTCGGCTGGGGCTTGTTAAACGTCGGCAAAGCCGTTTTGGGCCCGTCGGCGTTTGTATCGGTTTTTGATGTAGACACCAAAGGGTACAGCGCGACGTTTTCTAACAATATTGGGGATCTGTCGGGCGAAGGGCTGGGCGCCGGGTCGTTAATCAAACGCGGTGCCGGTACGCTGACCTTGGCCGGCACCAACAACTATACGGGCACAACATCCGTTGAAGGCGGCACCCTTATTGTTGCCGGCACCAACAACACGGGCGACACCATTGTTAATGGGGGCAACCTGACCGTAGACCGCAGCGGCCAATTGAACTCGACCACCAATACCGTCAATGGCGGCAAAATGGTGGTCAACGGTAACCTAGCAACCACCAGCACCACGACCGTCAAACTTAACGGCATTTTGGGTGGCCGCGGCAATGTCGGCATCTTGGTCAACGAAGGCACCGTCGCCCCCGGCAACTCGGTCGGCACACTGACCGTAAAAGGCAACTACACCCAGACGGCAACGTCGGTGCTAGAAATTGAAGTTGACGGCAATAACGGCTTTGACCAACTGGTTGTAGAAGGCAACGCCGCACTGGACGGCACACTGGCATTGCGCGGCGGGCCATTTCGCCAAGGCGTGAACTACAACTTTTTGTCGGTGACCGGCGGCGGTGGCTTAACAGGCAACTTTGCGCAAATCGATACCTCTTTGCTCTTTCTAAGCCCAAGCCTTAGTGTTTCGGGAACGGGCATTTCGCTGTCGGTGGCCCGCAACGCGCAAGCCTTTGCCGCGTATACCCACACCGCCAACCAGCGCAACGTTGCTGCCGCGCTCGACCCTTTCTCGGCCAACCCGCCAACCGCGCTGTCGGGCGTGTACGACGACGTCTTGAATGCCACCGCCAGAACCTTGCCTGGGCTCATGGACGCCCTGAGCGGCGAAGTTCACGCCAGCGTTACGTCTAGCTTATTCAGCCAAAGTCAGTTATGGACGGCATCTGCAACGCGACGACTCAACCAAGTGCTGACGCGCCCCGACATTGACCAGCGCCGCCCCCTATGGGTTACGGTACAACGCCAATGGAGTGACCTGAATGGCGCTAATGGCTCGGCCGCTACCCGCAGCTACGCCAACGGCCTTTTCCTGGGCGCAGACACCGCGCTACGCAACGGGTGGCACGCCGGCGCGGCCCTAGGGGCTCACGACACACGCATCGACGTCGGCGAACGACGCAGCCGCGCCGATGCGCATAGCTACACGGCAGCCATATACGGCGCAAAACACTGGCCAACCCGTGAGAACAGCGCCCTGAACTGGCGTGCTTCAGCCGCCTACACCTACCACGACCTGAACACCCGACGCCAACTGGACGTTGGCGGTAGCCAGACCCTAAAGGCCGACTATCATGCCCACCAGATTCAGTCGTTTACCGAACTCGGGTATGCCTTTTCGGCAAACCAAAACCTGGTGCTAGAACCCTACGCGCGCTTAGGATGGACCCAACTGCAAACGTCGTCGATGCGTGAAAACGGCGGCCAGGCCGCGCTGCGATCGGGCGCTGCGACAGACCAACAAGGCACCCTGAACCTGGGCCTGCGTGCCTATAGTGAATTGGCGCTAACGCCAACCACCACCGCACGCATTAACGGCGAGCTAAGTTGGCAACACACCCGTGGCGACACCACCGCCACACGCCATATGGCTTTTGCCAATGCATCTGATGTGGGCTTTAGCGTTAAGGGCGCCCCAGTAGCGCGCAACGCGCTGCAACTGGCCTTGAACGGCGAAGTAGACGTAAACAAATCCACCCAAATTGGCTTGAACTACAGCGGCCAGTTCGGCGGCGGCAACACCCAAAACACGGCTTCGCTGTATTTGAATTTGCGGTACTAAACGGGCTGCTGCAAAACATTTAAATTCAGCGTATAATCGTGCCCTTCTGCCCGGTGGCCGTTTTAGCCACCGACCCAGTCCGAATGCCCGGGTGGTGAAATTGGTAGACGCAGGGGACTCAAAATCCCCCGCCGCAAGGCGTGCCGGTTCGATTCCGGCCCCGGGCACCAGAACCACACGCATGAAACCCCTGTAAATCATTGATTTTCAGGGGTTTTTTGTTGGTTCTGAACCTATAACCACGGGGAACATTTACACCGGTTTTCCCCACTTTTCCCTGGCTGCGCCGCTATCCATTCCCCAAGTTGTTCCCCATAATTTTCCCCAATTACGGAGAACACTGATGGCATCTTTTGAAAAACGTGGAAATTCGATCCGGGCAATCGTCAAGTTCCCGGATGGCAAGCGCTCGGCCACCTTCGATACCATGACTGAAGCTCGCGCCTGGGCGACCAATGTTGAACGTCAAAAGCAGTTGGGAACGGTCAGCAATGCAAAAGTACGTACTGTTGAAGACCTTATCCTGGACTACCTGCCTCGGGCCGAAATGACCGACTCGGGCAAGTGGAACAAATTGCGGCTGATGAGCTTCTGCACCTACCCCCTGGCCAAAGTCAATCTACACGAGGTTACGCCCCACCACATCAACGAATGGATCACCGCACGCCTGAAGCAAGTTGTGCCCGGCACCGTCAACCGCGAAATGAATCTGTGGCGCAGTGTGTTTACACACGGCGTACAGGTACGCAAATGGCTGCAAGCCAGCCCTTGCAAAGAAGCCATGAAGCCGCCTGCAGGCGTTCGCCGAAACCGACCCCTGCTGACACCCAAGGAAATCGAGGCCATTTCCATCGCCACCGGTTACAACGAGGACCCCGAGCTGGTGACCAAATCGGCCCGCGTTGGAGCCTGCTTCTTTCTTGCCATGGAAACCGCGCTGCGATCTGGCGAGATTCTGCGGATCCGGCCCAAAGACTACGACCGGCACGCACGCACACTCTACGTTCACGCCCTTGAACGCGGAGGCCGCAAAGGATCAAAGAGCGGCACCCTCCAGGCATCACGTTGGGTGCCCCTGACCAACCGCGCCATCGAATTGCTGGACCAGTTGCTGGAAAGCATGCCCAAGGACCAACAGCCACAGGAAAACTTCTCAATGCCACCCTACATAGTAGGGATGACAGACAGCCAGCGTGATGCCCTCTGGCGTAAAGCCCGCGACCGTTCCGGTGTTGACGATCTGCATTTTCATGATCTGAAACACGAGGCCGCCACCCGGCTTGCCAGGTTCATCGACGTGATTGCGCTGTCGCATGCCATCGGCACCAAAGACCTGAAGCTGCTCAGGGACACCTATTACAACAACGATGCCAGCCGCATCGCCCATTCACTGCCCAACTCACTGGCTGAACATCAGCCACGCGATCCCTCCGGAACGCAACGCCTAGATACAGGCGGAATCGACTCCGGATATTCCCGGTCTGGCACGCCTCGGGGACAACGGCCAGGCCTTCCTGCCTGACCCCCGAAGGAATCCCGCATGGATGAGCCCCTTTCCGAACTCGTACGGGTTCGGCTTTCACGCAACCAATACCGCACGCTGTCCGAGGCCGCGGCGGTATCCGGCCAGAACCTGTCGAATTACATCCGGCGCCGCCTGGCCGCTGCCGATGCCCTGGCCGAAGAACTGACCCTGCTGCGCCAGGCGGTGAACCGTTTGGACCAGATTTCCCAGGCCCATGCGGCCGCCGTGGAATCAGCCCTGCTGGCTCGCGCCCACGCCCGCCCCGAACAGATCGCCATCGCCCATGCCGCCATGAAGCGCCTGGGTATCGAATCCCTCCCCGCCTGATCCCATTCCCCCGGAGTTTTCCCCATGACTCACCGATCTTTCATGCTCGGTGCGGTGGCGCTCGCCTGCGCGTGCGGCACCGCTCTGGCTAAATCGCCCGTTACCCCATCAAGCCAGACGCTGGACGGCCTGCCCGGCCTGGCCTGCCAGGCGATTCTCTGCCTGTCCAGCAGCCTGCAGCCGGGAGAGTGCGCACCCTCGCTGAACCATTACTTCGGCATCCAGATATTCAACAAGTACGGCCTGGACTGGGGCGCCACGGTAGCAGCGCGCCGGGTTTTCCTGGGTATGTGCCCGGCCGCCGATGCCCCGGGCATGCCTGCCCGCATCGACGCCATCGCCCACGGGGCCGGCAAGTGCGACCCGCAAAGCCTGAACAGCGCCTTTGCCGCAACCGCTTACCGTTACCGCAAGACGGCAAGCGCGGGCGGCGATGCAGGCGAAATCACTACCTATGATGTCCAGCCGATTGCCACCGTGAACCAGAACACCTTGCCCGGCTACTGCGTCAGCTACAACGACCACGCCTGGACCTACGACCTGAGCGTCAAGTATGTGGGCGAACCGCTAAAAGGCGGCTATTGGGTAAAAGCCAAAGACTTCAACACCGCGCAAGCGCGCTGGCAGGCCGAACACGGCGGCCAGTGGGCCAGCGGCTGGACGTATTCATGGAATGACCCCCGCAGCCCGCTGGGAATGAACCATGGCAACTGACGCCCATACCCGACAACCGCCAGGAGACCCGCCATGATCGGCGAACTGGCCGCGCTGGCCATGGTCTGTGCGCCGAACGTTCATCCCGTCACCTTGGATGCACTGGTGAAACACGAATCGCGCCGTCAGCCCTACGCCATTGGCGTAAACAGTGGCACCCGTCTTGCACGCCAACCTCGATCACGCGAAGAGGCTGTTGCACTGGCCAGAACCCTGATGGCCCAAGGCGTGGATTTCGATGCCGGCCTCGGCCAGATCAACGTACGCAACTGGGGATGGCTGAAGCTAACCGCCGAGACAGTGTTTGAACCCTGCGCCAACCTGCAGGCGGCCCAAACCGTGCTGACCGACTGTTATTCGCGTGCCGTCAAACGCCATCAGGCGCAGCAACTGGCGCTGCAGGCGGCGCTGTCCTGCTACAACACCGGCAATTTCGAACGTGGGTTTCGCAACGGCTACGTGGGCAAGGTACTGGCCCAGGCCGGTATCAAGATTCCTGCCCTGCGCGCTGCACCGTCTGCAGGCAAGGCCCCTGCCAACAATGCGCAGCCCACACCGGACAGCAAACCGGAACCTGCACCGCGTGGCGACCGGGATGGCTTCGTCAGCAACCCCGCACCCGATGGTTTTTCGCTGCCGGCCGAGCCATCCAGCCCGCCAGAGCCCAAATCGCCGGTGCCGCCGTCCTGACGCTGGTGCCGTCGCCACACCTTTCACGTTTCACCTACTTTCCCATATCCACCCCTGCGGTGCCCGGCCTTGTGCCCTGGCGCCTGGAGCCCTGCTATGCCCTCACTTCACACACGCCTTGCCAACCTTGCCCAACGACACACCCAACGCATGGGCACCGCCGCTGCCCTGACCCTGCTTTCCTCGCCAGCCATGGCGGCCTCCGGCGGGCTGGCCAAAGCGCAATCCACCCTGCAGCTGATCAAAGATAACCTGGAACTGATTCTGCCGATCGCGGCCGTCATCATTGGCTTGATCATTGTGGTGCTGTACATGGCCGAAATCATGCGCAAAGACGACATGGTGCGCTGGCTGATTGGCCTGGTCATCGCCGGCTCCATCGGCGAAATCGTGGTTCTGCTCTGGAAATAAGCCATGTCCACTGAACCCCACACCCCCACGGCTTACCCCGTCTTCAAGGGACTGGGGCGCAAGCCGACATTCCTGGGCGTGCCCACCACTTTGCTATTCGGCGCCTTTCTTGCCGTGGCCTTCATTGCCATGCTGGCAGGCCTTGCGTGGTGGGGTCTGCTGGTGGTGGTGTTACCCACCATTGCCGTACTGACCCGCCACGACGACAAAGCGTTCGATGTGCTGTGGCTGGAGCTAAAAACCCGCACACGCAACCGCAACAAGGCGTTCTGGAACGGGTCGAGCTACGCCCCGAGTGCCTACCCGCCACAACGCCCCTGGCTGCAACGCCGCACCGGAGACCACGACCGATGACTTGCGCACCCGCTTTGGGGCCGGAACGGCTCGCTGCCCGTTACCTGCCCTATTCCCATCACGTCACCCATCAGATCATTGCCTGCGACAACCTGGAATACCTGGCCGTCATCCGTGTGGCCGGGCGCTCTCCCGATGCCCACAGCGCGCAGGAACGCCACGAATGGATCGAGGCCCTGCACAACGTGCTGCGTGGCTTGCCGCTGGGCACGGTAGGGCTGTATTCACACATCGTCCGGCGCCGCGTCACCGAATACCCGCAAAGCCGCTTCGCCCAGCCCTTTGCAGCTCAGTTCGACCACGCCTACCGGGCCACCTTCGATGCCAACGGGCTGATGGTGAACGATTTGTACCTGAGCGTGCTGGTACACCCGGTGGCCGACCCTGTCATGGGCACCTTTGCCAGCCTGGAGAAGGCGGACGCCAGCCGCCTGGCCCAATGGCAGGCCGAATCGATTGACCGTTTGCAGAACCTGCTGCGGGCCATGACAGCCGCCCTGAGCCGTTACGACCCCACGGTGCTGGGCATCGTGGACCGCAACGGCTACGCCTTCAGCGAAACCGCCGAGTTTCTGGGCCTGCTGTGCAACGGCAGCCATCACCCGGTACCGATTACCCGTGACCGCCTGGGGACCAGCCTGAGCATGGCCCGCCCGGTGTTCTCGCGCTACGGCGAGCTGGGCGAACTGCGCAGTGTCACCGGCTCACGCCTGTTCGGCATGATCGAGCTGCGCGACTACCCGGAACAAACAAGGGCGGGCCATCTGGACGTATTGCTGGACCAGCCCTGCGAGTTTGTGCTGACCCAATCCTGGGGCAGTTTCACCGGTGCCGCTGCCAAGGGGCTGGTGCGCAAGCATCGCAAGCTGCTGGCCGACTCCAACGACGCAGCCCACAGTCAGCTGGCACAACTGGATGAAGCCATGGACGACCTGACCTCGGGGCGCCTGGGGCTGGGCGATCACCATGCCACCTTGCTGTTGTTCGGCCATGACGCGAACTCGGTGCGCCAGAGCATGGCCAACACCATCAGTGCGCTTGCTGAAGTGGCCCTGGTGGCCAAACCACTGGAACGCGCCCTGGAGGCCGGGTTCTGGGCGCAATTGCCCGGAAACTGGGCCTGGCGCCCGCGCCCGGTGCCCATCACCTCGTACAACCTGCTGTGCCTGTCCAGCCTGCATAACCAGATGACGGGCAAGCCGGCGGGCAACCCCTGGGGGCCGGCGGTGACCATGCTCAAGACCCGTACCGGAAGCCCGTTTTTCTTCAATTTTCACGCCTCCACCGACGATGTGGATGAACTGGGCAAGCGCCGGCCAGGCAACACCATGCTGATCGGCATGACCGGCACCGGCAAGACCGTGCTGCAGGGTATGTTGCTGACCCAGGCCCAGAAATTCAATGCCACCTGCGTGGTGTGGGACAAAGACCAGGGTATGCAGGTACTGGTCATGGCCTTGGGCGGTCGCTACTTCAAGCTGCGTCTGGGCGAGCCCACCGGCTGGAATCCGTTCCAGATGCCACCTACCAAAGGCAACGTCGCCTTCATGCGGCGCCTGGTGGTGTATCTGGCCGAACGTCGCGGCGATCCGCTGAGCACCGCCCAGCACGGTGAAATCACCCGGGCAGTCGAGCAGATGACCACCGGCATTGATCTGCACAGTCGCAGTCTCTCGATGCTGACCACCCTGCTACCCAACCCCTACACCGCCGGCAACACCGGCAGTGTGCATGCGCGCCTTCTGCCCTGGTGCCAGGGCGGGGAATACGGCTGGGTGTTCGACAACCCGCGCGACGCACTGACCCTGGATACAGACGCGGTTGATGCCGCCATTCTGGGCTTTGATCTGACCGAACTTCTGGACGATGGCGATGTGCGCGGGGCAGCCACCCTGTACCTGCGCCACCGCATCAACGCCCTGCACGACGGGCGGCGCATCATCAATCTGTTCGATGAGTGCCAGCACCCGCTGAAAGATGCCCATTTTCAGGAGGACATGCAGGATGCAAGCCGCACCATTCGCAAGAAGAACGGCGTTTTGGCCTTTGCCACCCAGGAGCCGGGCGCGATTCTGGGCAACCCGGTGGGGCCCTCACTGATCCAGCAGGCCGCCACCCTGATTTTTCTGCCCAACCCGCAAGCCAAAGCCCGCGACTACATCGAAGGCTTTGGTCTGACCCATGCCGAATTCGAGCTGATCCGCCAGCTGGGCGAAGCCAGCCGCCAGTTCGTCATCAAGCAAGGCGGCAACGTCACTGTCGCATCTCTCGACCTGTCGGGGTGCGAAGACGAATTGCTGGTGTTCTCGGGCAGCCCCGACATGGCCGAGGCCGCCGAGCATGCCGTTGCCCAGGCAGGCGCGAACCCCGCCGACTGGCTGCCGGTGTACCTGAACACCGTCAAACAGAGCCGCCAGGCTATCAACGCTTTCTGAAGGAGCCGTCATGGACGCCAAAGCCATCGCCCGCCATTGGGCCACCCGGGAAAAACACCTCGAAGAGGACTCCCGCCGCTACCTGATTTCCATCTACAGCGAAGAGCGCACGGCCCGGGATGACCTGGCCGGTGACATCGGCCACACCCGGATCGAGGTTGACCGCGAAACGGTCGATGCCGACACGCTGCAACGCTACGGACGGGACTACGGCATCAGCCAGGCCTCAAGCAGCCATCTGAGCCACGGGCAGAACCCGCTCTGGTTTTACTCGGTAACGCCACGGGAAGACCGCGCCTACTTCGAGCAGGGCATTGAAACCTACTACAGCCTGCACCTGCATGCTGTGGATGAGCGCACGCCCCAGATGCAGGACTACCAGGAACTTGCCAGGCTGATCGATGTGCGGATCGAACCGGCGCCAGCGCTCTCGCGCATTGATCTGGGCATTGCAGAACATGACCACGAATTCTGAACCGAAGCGAGACCTGCCCACCATGCACACACGTGTCCTGATTTCATTTTTCGCGGCAAGTGCTGCCCTCTTGCTGGCCGGTTGCGAACAAGCCACCCAAGCACCGCAGGTAACCGGCTACTGGCTGCAGCAAACTGACAAGCGCCCCATGTCACTGCACATCAAACCAGATGGCGAGCACTACATCGTGAACGTCGGGCGTATGAACTTCGGCAGCTACGACGTTACCGCCCAGCCGGCGGCGCTCAAGGCGGACAACACCTTGACGATCAACCAGCGCAAGCAACTGCGCCTTGATCCGGCCAGCGACACCCTGAGCGATGTCGATCACCCGTCCATCCGTTTTTCCCGCATCACCCAGGCGCACTACGAGCAAGCCACCCAGGTGCCCCCACGCCGCTAATCCCCGAACCGTCTCGCAACGGTCACTGGCCGGTATTCACAAGGTATGGCCGCTGTATCCGTTGCGTATCCCTGACATCCCGCCGGAGTATTCATCATGTCTCACCCCCGTCTTCTTGCGATCAGCCTTGCGCTGGCCGTACACGTTCCCCTGCCTGCCCATGCCCTGGGCGGCATTCCCACGCTGGACATCAACTCGGTCGAACAGCTGAACCAGTTGATCGAACAGGTGGAAACCGCCAAAAGCCAGCTGGATCAGGCCAAGGCCCAGCTGGCGGCGCTTACCCAATCCTCCGGGTTCGGCTATGTGCTGGCCAACCCCGACGTCAAAGACCAGCTACGCGGCGCCCTGCCCGCCCAGGCACAGGCGCTGCTCGACCGGCTGGGCAACCCGGACAGTGCACTGTCCGGTGCCGTCAACGACGTGGTGAACCAGGTGAAAGCCCCGGTCAATTTCACGCAGGACAGGGAATCCCTGGCCGAGCGCAAGCTGAACATCGAGGCAACCGCCAAGGCGATGGCCCAGCGGGCCTACGACGCCATGACAAAGCGCCTGGAAGTCATCGACGGACTGCAGGCGAAGATCAACGAAACCACCAATCCCAAGGAAATTGCGGAACTTCAGGCACGCATTGCCATTGAACAGGCGAACATCCAGACCGACCAGACCCGCATTCAGCTGGCCCAGCAACAGCTGCAGGCCGAACGCGCACTGCTCGATGCCCGGGCCGAACGGGTGTACGGCGGCTGGTTCGGCGCCCGGCAGAACCCGTAGGGGCACCGCGATGCCAGCCGGATTTGCGAGCACCCAGGTCGCCGCGCCCCAAGACCCTGAAAGCATTGCCCAATGGATCACCGCACAAACCGAAGCCGTTCTGCAATCGGCTGTGGCCCAACCCATTGCCGAGCTGACCAGCGCCCTGATGCCGGTGATCACCCTGGGGCTGACCCTGCAATTCATGGCCTACGCCTTTGCCATCATGCACGGCCAGGGCAACATGACCGTCACCGAGTTCTTCAAGAAGGCAGTGGGCGTGGCAATCATCGCCATGATCGCCACAGCGGGCGGGCTGTACCAGACGGAAATTGCCCAGACCATGCTGGGCCTGCCCGATGCCCTGACCTCGGTGGTGATCGGCGATACCACCGTTGCAGCCCAGGTCGACAAACTGCAGCAGGAAACCTCGGTGGCCACACAGAACATGGGCAACGCGGGCGACTCGGGCTGGTTCGATTTTGTGCCCGACGCCCGCCAGATCATCATCACCCTGCTCACCTTCGCGGTCACCGTCAGCTCGGCGCTGGTGGGCGGAAT
Source organism: Pusillimonas sp. NJUB218 (assembly GCF_003788685.1). Lineage (NCBI taxonomy): Bacteria > Pseudomonadati > Pseudomonadota > Betaproteobacteria > Burkholderiales > Alcaligenaceae > Pusillimonas > Pusillimonas sp. NJUB218. The sequence goes on along the minus strand of NZ_NQMK01000001.1, from coordinate 484,021 downwards.
CATTGCCGTCATCACCATCGTCGTGAAGGTGGGCATGGCATTGATCGTGGCTTCAGGCCCCGTATTCATTGCCTTTCTGCTGTTTGAGCCTACCCGCAAAATGTTTGACAGCTGGGTGGCGCAGGCCCTGAACTTTGTCTTTCTGGCCCTGCTGGCAGGCCTGATCTTCGCCGTACTGCTGCAACTGAACCTGCAGTTCGTGCGCGCCATGGCCCAGTGGCTCGATGGCGGCGACGTGAACCTCATGGCCCTGTTTGCCGGGCAACTGCTGGTCGCCATTGCCAGCATCGTCATCATGACCATGCTGCCTGGCATGGCGGCTGGGCTGTCATCTGGCTTTGGTGCCCAGTTCGGTATCGGTGCGGCCAGTCGCGGCGCCTACACCGCCTTGCGCCTGCGCAGCCTGATCAAGCCCCGTCTGCCGGGCCCAGGCCCCAAGCCTCCCGGCACCCCGTAAACAGCCGCTATCCCATCTTCCTGTTACCCCGCATCCGGACGCACCCGCCCGGACGCAAAGGACATCTTGACCCATGAAACCCTTGATTGCCGCCCTGACGGCGGGCTGGCTGCTAGCCGGCTGCGCCTTTCACGCGCCGCAGGCCCCGCTGCCTCCCGACACACCCCGCGTTCCGGTGAACGCCACACCGCCACTGACGCAAGGACGCTGAGCCATGAGCACACACCCTCTTCGATCCGACGAACTGGCCGCCCACCTGGAACGCTCACGCGGCCTGGAGCGCGACTATCTGGGCGAGCTGGTTCGCAGCCGCCACCGGGCCTGGCGCTGCGCCACCGTCGCCGCCCTGCTGGCCCTGGCCGGTGTGGGCGCGGTCGCCGGGCTCACCCCCCTGAAATCACCGCCTGAAATGTATGTGGTGCGGGTGGACAACGCCACCGGCGCCATTGACCATGTAAGCCGCCTGGGCGAGCCGCTGCAAGACTACGGCAGCCGCATCGCCAAATATTTCCTGAACAGCTACGTGCTGAACTGCGAAGGCTACAGCTGGCAGACCATCCAGGAACAGTTTGACACCTGCGCCCTGCTGAGCAGCCCGGCCATCCAGAACCAGTACGGCAAGCGTTTTGACGGGCCCAACGCCCCGACGGCCAGGCTGACAGACCTGGCCACCATCGATGTGCAGGTGCATTCGATCACGCTAGGGGCCAACGCGGCGGCCACAGTGCGCTTTACCACCACGGAAAAAGACGTGAGCACCGGCCAGATGCGCCAGCAACGCCATCTGATCGCCTCCATTGCCTACGAATACATCAACGTGCCGCTGACTGAAGCCGTTGCCCGGCGCAATCCGCTGGGTTTTCAGGTGGTGCGCTACGACCTGGCCAGCGACCTGTCGCGCTGAAAGGAAACCCCTCATGACTTTACTGAATGACCTGACAAGCCGCCAGCCCGCCGCACGCTGGTTTGTCTTGCCCGTGCTGCTTGCCGGTGCCTTGCTCGGGGCTCCCGCCCTGGCACTCGACATCCCCAAAGCCTCGCGCGCCGATCACCGCGTGCGATACGCCGCCTACAACCCGGCCGATGTCATCCAGCTCGATGCCGTGATCGGCGTAGCCACCCACATCGTGCTGGAAGAAGGCGAGACCTACAGCTACCACGTCTTTGGCGACAGCGCGGCCTATGCCTTCACCCACAAGGACAACCACCTGTTTTTCAAACCCATTGCCGAGCAGGCCAACACCAACCTGATCGTGGTAACCAGCCGGCGAAGCTACGCGTTCCGGTTGACCTATTCGGACTCGCCCGATGCACGCGCCTTGTACAAGCTGGTGATCCGCTACCCGGACAGCGCAGCGAAACGGGCGCAAACCGCCCGCGAGCAAACCGCCATACGCACCGCCTTCGCGCAGGCAGGTGCACCCGTGAACTGGCAGGGCTACACCCAGTCGGGCGACCTGACACTGGCTCCGGTGCATGCCTGGGATGACGGGCGTCAGACCTGGCTGCAGTTTGCCCGGCAGGCCGACATCCCCGCCGTGTACCGCGTCACCCCCGAAGGCCAGGAAGTGATAACCAACTACCACATGGCCGACGAGCGCACGATGGTGCTGCACCGGACCGCCGCGCGCTGGCATGTGCGCCTGGGCAAGCAGGTTCTGGCGATACACAACGAGGCGTATGGAAAAACCGAGGCCCCGGCCCATACCGGCACGGTCTCGCCTGACGTGACGCGGGTGGTCAACGGCGCCGAACCCCAACGCCTGCCACCAGCCACCCCACCCAAGGAAGCCCGATGACTACAGATACTCACCCATCTGACGAGGAACGTACGGCAAAGGCGACACCCCCCGCCCAGGCGATGGAGCTGGAGCGCGGCCCGGCCGACTTCGGCGATACCCGTAAAAGCGCCCCGCGCGGGGCGCGCGCCTTTCTGTGGCTCACCGCCCTGATCGCCACGGCGATCACGCTAGGATTCATCTTTCACCGGTATGCACCCGGTGATGAGGCGGTGGCGGCCTCGGACCTGAACACCACGACAAGCGGCATCACGAACCGACTGGAAGCGCCCCAGCTTCGCCGGCCACCCCCGGCGCGCGAGGCGGCGGCATCGCCCGCGCCAGCCCCTGCACCGCTACCGATCATCGTTCAGGCCACTCATGTAACCGCCCCAGGCGCCGACCCCGTGACCGAACGGCGCCTGGCCAGCCCCTTGCAGGCTGATGGCGCAGGACAAACCGCTGCCGGTTCAGGGGCAAGAACACAAACGGTTGCCACGCCCATGCAGGACGCCGGCCCGCTGGCCGACAAGCTGCGCCCGCTGGAACTTGCGCCGTCCGTGGCCGGCCAGCTTGGCGAGCGCAATTTCCTGATCACCCAGGGCACCATGATCGACTGCACCTTGCAAACCCGCCTGGTCAGCACCCAGCCCGGGCTGCTGACCTGCCTGGCCACCCACGATGTGATGAGTGCCAACGGCAAGGTCAAGCTGATCGACCGGGGCACGAAGTTCACCGGCTACCAGTCGGGCGGCATAGTCCAAGGCCAGGCGCGGGCCTTCATTACCTGGAACCGCCTGGAAACACCGACCGGGGTGATTCTGAATCTGGCCTCGCCCGGCACAGGCCCCCTGGGCGAGGCCGGAATCGATGGCGACGTGGACAACCACTTCTGGGACAGGTTCGGAAACGCCATCCTGCTCAGCCTGATCGCCGACCTGGGCAACTGGGCGTCGAACCAGGGCCAGCGCGGCGAGAACAACGTGCGCTTTGACACGACGATGGACGGCGGACAGGAAGTCATCACCGCCATTCTGGAGCGTTCACTGGACATTCCTCCCACCCTTTACAAAAACCAGGGCGAACGCATCGGCATCATGGTCGCCCGTGATCTGGATTTCAGCCAAGTCTATGACCTCAAACCCACACACCTCGCCCATTCCCTTCGATAGGTCACTGGCCGTGCGCACCTTTCTTGGCCCGCTGCAGCCCTATCTGGATGATCCGGCCATCACCGAACTGGCCATTGTGCGTCCGCACAGCCTGTTTGCTCGCACCGCCGGGCACTGGGTACCCCACACCTGCACCGCACTCACCCCGGCAACACTGGCTGCCTTGATCAATGCGCTGATCGTTTTCAACGGCCTGGGAACAGCCCCGATTGTGTCGGCCATTCTGCCCGACGGCCAACGCTGCCAGATCGTGCAACCACCGGCCTGCCTGGATGGCAGCGTGGCCATCAACATCCGCAAGCATGCCGTGGCAGCCCTGAGCCTGGAGGAACTGCACGCCCAGGGCGCGCTGGCCGAAGTGACCTTGTCGGAAAACGACTATGACGCCAACGGGCTGTCTCACGAGGATGCCTTCTTGCTGAAACTGAAACAGAGTGGTGATATCACCGGCTTCCTGCATGAGGCGGTACAACGCCGGCGCAACATCGTCGTGGCCGGCGCCACGGGTTCGGGCAAAACCACCTTCGCACGCTCCCTGATTGCCCGCGTGCCCAGCGACGAACGGCTGATCACCATCGAGGACGTGCATGAACTGGCGCTGCCCGACCACGCCAACCGCGTGCACCTGATGTACGGATCGGGCAGTGGCCGCGTCAGTGCCACCGATTGCATCGGGGCCTGCATGCGCTTGTCCCCTGACCGCATCTTTCTGACCGAGCTGCGCGGACCGGAAACCTGGGATTACCTGGCAGCACTGAACACCGGGCACCCCGGGTCGGTAACCACCACACACGCCAACAGCGCCGCCGATGCGTTCGACAGGCTGGCTGTGCTGATCAAGCAATCACCGTCGGGCGGCCGCCTGGATCTGGCCACGATCCAGCATTTTCTGGCCCATACCGTGGATGTCGTGGTGTTTCTTGAGCATTTCAGGCTCAAACAGCTGTGGTTCGTGCCACGAAGGCGCGCGGCCATGGCGGCGTAAAGCCACCCGACACACGCCCGCGCCACCCTTAACCCCACACAGCAGCAGGCGTGCCAGAGCGGCGGTAAGACCGGCGTGCACCCCTGCGCGCTGCGTTCATGCCCACGCCCAAGATGACACCACACCGCACACCCAACCCGAAAACCACGCCACGCCCGACCAACCTGCAGCGCCTGAATCAGGTAATGGAGCGACTGACCCTCAAAGCCGCCCTGGCCCCGGAACCCTCTGCAGCCGCCGCGTCATCAGGCGCGGCACTGGTGCTGCCCGGCCTGACCGAGGCAGTGCGGGCAATTCCGAACTACATCGCCCGCTCGGGCCTGTTTGCTCCAGTACGTCGGGGCTGGCGCACCTACCACGATGACGCCACCTTTCTGACGGGCAAGAACATCCTTCTGAAGGGCACCGGCAAGCAACTGACCGAAGACCATGCCGATATCTGGATGCACGCGATGTTCCTGCAAACCACCGTGCAAACCGGGCAGGCCCCGCGCATCAACCGCGCCGACTTTCTGCGCGCACTGGGCCGCCCCACCGGGGGCAGCGCCTACGACTGGCTGCACACAGGCATGCACGATCTGGCGCAGTTCTGCCTGCGCATCGAGGCCAAACGCCCGGACGGCTCGATCAAGTACAGCTGCGGCCACCACCCGGCCACACGGGTGTTGCCCATGATTGGCGGCTTTGACTACGAAAACGGCGAGTACCAGCTGTTCATCGACCCGCGCTGGTCACAGATTTTTGCCAACCGCGAATACACCCTGGTGGACTGGGAAAAGCGCCTGCAAATGCGCCATGAGCTGTCCAAAAGCCTGCAGCGGCTCATCGGCACCTCGTCGGACCAGGAACAGCGCTACAGCCTGCAGATTCTCAAGGAACGGGCGGTGTACGCCGGGCCCATGCACAAGTTTCGCGCCGTGCTGGAGCGCTCGCTGCTGGAACTGGAAGCACTGAACATCATCGCCAGCCCGCGCATCGATGTGGCCAGCCGGGGCAATGAGCAGGCTATCTGGAACCGTGTTGAGAAGTAGCGAAATCTCGTCATAAAAAGCCGCTTCCGGGTTTCTGAAATGCGCCCTTTCGTCGTCACAAGAAGCCATTTTCGTCGTCATAACAAACCGTTTTCCGGGCGTTCCAGGCCTGTGGATAACTGCCGTTTCGCGTCGTCATAACAAGCCGCGCCCTTCGTCAGAAGAAGCCGTGAAATCGTCATAACAAGCCTTCAGATCGTCAGAACAAGCCGTGACGACTTTTGAAACCCGCATGGATAAAGGCTTTCAAGCGATTTCTTCTACCTCTACCTTTATTTCTACCTTCTTTCTACCAGCACGGCCTGTGAACAACTGATTTCACAGCGTGTGCTTTTCACCCTGCCTTTTCAGGATGCCGCCCATGACCCCCAGCTTTTACGCGTCGCAAATCCGCACCCGCCTGAACGCCACCGACCCGCGCGCCAGCACCGCCGCCAGACTGCGCGCCCTGATGCCCTACATCGAAACGCGACTGGCCGAAGGCGTGCCGCACAGCGCCATCGTGGAAGACCTGCACGAAGCCGGCTTTCCCGTACCCATGAAAACCTTTCGCACTGCCCTGTACCGCTACCGCAAGCACTGCCGGCTGGCAGCCAAAGGACTGACGGCGCTGGCCCTGCACGGAGAGCCGTCATGAACGATGAACCCTACGTTGAGGAACTGCGCCTGCTGCTGGCCCAGGGCGAACCCTTCGCGCCCAAAGCCGCCCGGCTACGCCCGCTGCTGCCACGCATCGTCCAGCGCCTGGCTGCGGGCGCCCCGCGCAAGGTGATCGTCGAGCAGCTGAACCGCGCGGGCCTTGACATCAGCCTGCACGATCTGGCCAAGCAGCTGTACCAGCACCGCAAAGCCCGGCGGGCAGGCGAAGTGAACACGGTGCAGCCTTCACCGCCGGGCCTGCCACCGGCAGCGCCAGACGCCGCTGTGCGGGGCCAGCCGAACCGCATCGAGAACCCGGCAGACCTTCGCAAGATTCGCAGCATGGAAGTCGACCTGGATGCACTGCGCCGCGAAGGCGAAGCCATGCGACGCCAGGCCCGGCACGCCAAGGCAGGAACCGACCCCACCCCATCCCCTGCATTTCCCAACCGCTCAACCCCCCAGGAGTAAACCCCATGAAAGTTGCCGTTCTGAACTACAGCGGATCCGTAGGCAAGACCATTGTTGCCTCGCACCTGCTGGCCCCGCGCATGAACCACGCGCCCATCTTTGCTGTGGAAACCACCAACGAAACCGCCGCAGACCTTGGACTGGATATCGATCAGCTACGCGGAGAGCAGTTTGGCAAGCTGTTTCGCGACCTGCTGCGCCTGCACGATGCCATCGTCGATGTGGGTGCCAGCAACATCGAGGATTTTCTGTCGGCCATGACGCGTTACGAAGGTGCCTACGAGGAAATCGACTTTTTCGTGCTGCCCGTGATCGGCACGGGCAAGGCGCAACGCGAAACCATCAAGACCATCACCGCCCTGGTGAATCTGGGCGTGGCGCCCGAACGCATCCGGGTGCTGTTCAACCGCGTGCAAAGCGACGTGGAAGAAGAGTTCTTGCCCGTGCTGACCTATGCCAGCAAGACAGGCGATTTCGTAGCCAATGCCCAGGCGCTGGTCTACGAGAACGAGGTGTTTGAACTGCTGGCCGACGCGCGCACCAGCATTGCCGACGTGCTGGCTGACCAGACCGACTACCGCAACCTGCTGCGTCAGGCTGATCACGCCGACACGGCCCGCATCACCCACCTGACCAACCGTCACGCCCTGCGCGCCCTGGCAAAGCCCGTGGACAGGCAACTGAACACCGCCTTTGCCGCCCTGTTCGAGGAGTAAACCGATGAGTCAGGAACGCCACCCCAACCGCAGCAAGCTGGATTTTCTATACCACGAGGTGCTGGGTGAGGTGGCCGACCTGACCCAGCGCATCGAAGGCGTGAATGCCCGTCAGGCAGACACCGTGGGCGATCTCGTGAAACTCGCCGCCCGTCTGGAAACCGTATCGCAATCCCTCACAAGTTTGCCCACGGAGCTGGGTCTGCAGGTTCAGCAAAGTCTGCAGGCAGGCAGCCAGAGGTTACAGGACGAGCTGCAGCACCGCCTGCACCAGACCCTGGCCCCCACGCACACGCGGCTGCAATCACTGGCGCATGACAGTGCCCAGTACGCCCGCATCGCTCATCAGTCGGCGCGGCATATCGCGCTGGTGGCAATCATCGCGGGCGGCGCTGCCGGCGCCCTGGGCGGGCTGCTGGCCGGCATGGCACTGGCCCGCTATCTAGGTTGAATTGGCAGGGCCGAATTCCCCGGGCCAATCACCGCTGAGCTTCGTCAAAGGAAACCGTTTCATGTCTCCCATCACCCGGCGCCGCATCGCGGCGCTTCTGTTGCTGGCCGGCCCTTGCGGCCTGTGGACACTGGCTGCCAGCTGGCATTACCCGTTGAGCCCGACCGCCTGGAACTGGCCCCTCGTGTGGCAGCTGATGCTGGCCACGCCCGTGAATCCATGGCTGTACGGCGCCCTGGCACTGGGCCTCGCGCTGGCGCTGGCCGGCATTGTGTTCCTGGGCCGGGCCACCCGTACCGACGGCTTTGAGGGTGATGGCTACAAGCGCTTCATTCGCGGCACGCAGTCCGTCACCGCACCGCGCCTGATGCGCCTGTGCCGGGAAGCGGGCACCGCCCAGGTGGATGTGGCCGGCATCCCCATGCCCACCAAACTGGAGAACCTGCACCTGATGATTGGCGGGGCCACCGGATCGGGCAAGTCGGTGCTGCTGCGCGGTCTGGCCGCATCAGTCTGCCAGCGGGGCGACCGCATGATTGTCATCGACCCGAACGGCGATCTGATGAGCAAGTTCTGGAAGGACGGCGACGTGATCCTGAACCCCTACGATATCCGCAGCGAAGGCTGGAGTTTTTTCAACGAAATCCGGGCCGACTACGACTGGAAGCGGCTCGCTCATTCCATGGTGCCCATGAGCCAGGACAAGAACGCCGAGGAGTGGAACGACTTCGGGCGTTTGCTGCTGCGCGAAACGGCCCGCAAGCTGTACCAGACCGACCCTGTGCGTGCCAACGTCATGGACCTGTTTCGCCTGTGCACCATTGAAGACCCCGGTGAGCTGAAGAAATTTCTGGAGGGCACGCTGGCCGAATCGCTCTTTGTGGGCTCCAGCGAGGCCAGCAAAGCGCTGTCGTCGGCCCGCTTCGTGCTATCGAACAAACTGTCGGAACACACCAGCATGAAACCCGGACGGTTCTCAATACGCGACTGGCTGGATGACCCGGCAGGCGGCAATCTGTACATCAACTGGCGCGAAGACATGGCCAGCGCCATGAAGCCGCTGGTCTCGGCTTGGGCTGACGTGTTCATTACCTCGATTCTGTCCATGCCCGAAGACCGGGCCCGGCGCTGGTGGCTGTTCATCGACGAGCTGGCCAGCCTGGAAGCCCTGCCCTCGCTGGAAGCCGGCCTGACCAAAGGCCGCAAGAACGGGCTGCGCATTGTGGCCGGCCTGCAAAGCACCTCGCAGCTGGACTACATCTACGGGCGCACCATGGCCCAGACGCTGCGCGCTTCGTTTCGCAATCTGGTGGTGCTGGGCGGCTCACGCACCGACCCGCAAACCGCCGAGGACATGAGCAAAAGCCTGGGTGAGCACGAAGTGATTCGCCCGGATTACAGCGTGTCCCGATCGGTTGACTCACGCAACACGTCAGACCGCCTGGTGCGCAGCACTGAACGCGTGGTCACCCCGTCGGAAATCCAGTCTTTCCCTGAACTGACAGGGTATGTCGCCTTCGCCGGCAATCACCCTATTGCCAAGGTGGCCATGCAGTTCACCCGTTTTGCACAGCGCACCGATCCGTTCCAGGAATCGGCCCAGCTGCAGCGCATCCATCCGCCAGCGTTATCGTCAACACCAACCGGCTTATCCACAAAAACCGTGGATAACTGTGTGTAGAACCTGCCTATAACCGGGTTTTCCCTTAGAGAGCAAGGTTCACTGGTCAACACATGACCGCCATGTGTCATGTCTTTTTCTCACGTCATTCCCTTGCGAGCCTTGCGCATGATTACCTACAGCATTCTTTACCGGGCCGAGGCCGACCGGGCTACCCACTACTACGGCGAACAAGCCGATGATTACTACAGCCGCGATGCCGGCGCCACCGCCTGGCATGGCGAGGGCGCGCGTCGCCTGGGCGTGAGCGGGCCTGTGGATGTGAAGCAGTTCCACGCCATGCTGCGCGGGGAATTCGGTGAAGGCGTGCGCGCCGGTCGTTCCATCCGCAAGGACAGCCGCGCCCGTGCCGGCATCGACCTGACCTTCAGTGCCCCCAAAAGCCTGACCCTGCAGGCACTGGTGGGCACCGATGCGCGGCTGGTGCAGGCCCACGATGCAGCGGTTACCCACACCCTGAACTACATCGAAAGCCACCTGACCCAGGCCCGCCAGAAAGACCACGGCAAAACCCGGGTGGAACAGACCGACAACCTGATTGTGGCCACCTTCCGCCATGAAACAGCCCGCCCTACCCCGAACGCCCCGCCCGATCCGAACCTGCATACCCATGCCGTGATCATGAACGCTACCCAGCGCAAGGATGGTACCTGGGTGGCCTTGTCGAACGAACAGATCGTAAAACTGCGCAAGCTGCAGGATGCCGTGTACATGGCCGAACTGGACAAGCGCGTGCGCGAACTGGGCTATGGCGTGCGGTATGAAAAGAATCATATCGAACTGGCCCACATCAGTCGCGAACAAATTGACGTGTTCAGCAAGCGCAGCGCCCAGGTGGAATCGGCCTTAGCCCAGCGCGGCAAGGAGCGCGAATCAGCCAGCCATGCACAGCGGCAGATGCTGACGCTCGCCACCCGCCAGCAGAAAACGGCTGAGCTGAGCCGCAACGAGCTGTTCCAGCACTGGGTGACCCAGGCACGCGAAGCCGGCATGGCGTTTGGCGCCCTTCCAGAGAACGGTGCAGCGGCATCGACCGCCACGGCCGATTCAAAACGCGAACCGGCAGATTTTGTGGCCAATGCGGCGCTGGTCTGGGCCATCAAACACCTGTCCGAACGCGAAAGCCTAATGCCAGAGTCTGACCTTCTGGCCATGGCCGTGCGCCATGCCAGCGGGCGCATCAGCCCGCTGGATGTGAAGAAAGCCGTGCAACGCCGGCTGGATGAGGGGTCACTGCTGAGCAATGCCCCGCACTACCGGCCCGCGCAAGACAGGCAGGACACACCTCGCACCCGCGAAGGCTGGGCAACACTGCTGGTGGCCGAACATGGTCGCACCTATGGCGATGCCCTTGAGACAATAGACAACGCCATACGTGAAGGCCGATTGGTGTTTGATGAGCCCACCTATGCCACCCGTGTAGCCCTGGAGGCAGAACAACGCATTGTTCAGGCAGAGCGGCAAGGCCGTGGCGCCGTGCAACCCGTCATGCCCTCTGCAATTCTACAAGATGCCCTGCAAGACAAGGGCCTGACCGCCGGCCAACGCGAAGCCGTAGAACTGATCCTGAATCACCCGAACCAGATCACCGGCATACAGGGCATGGCGGGCACAGGCAAGTCGTATGCCCTGCAGACGGCCAAGGAACTGCTGCAGCGCCAGGGGTTGAGCATGGAGGCGCTGGCCCCTTATGGCAGCCAGGTGAACAATCTTCGCGAAGATGGCATTGCCGCCCAAACCGTGTCGGCCTTCCTGAACGCCCGCAACAAGCGACGGGCCAGACACGACATGGGCCCGAAAACCGTGGTGGTGATTGACGAAGCCGGGGTAATTCCCGTGCGCCAGATGGACAAGCTGCTGGCCCAGGTGCAAGCCACCGGCGCCAAGATCGTGACGCTGGGCGACACCGCACAAACCAAAGCGGTGGAAGCCGGCCGCGCCTTTGCCCTGCTGCAGGAACAGGGCATGAAAACCGTGGTGATGAGCGACATAAAACGCCAGCAAAGCGAACGGCTGCGCCAGGCCGTGACGCTGGCCGCCACCGGCCGGGCGAGCGAATCGCTGAAACTGCTTGATGACGTGATGTGCATTCCGGATGCCATAACCACTGATGAACATGGCGGAAAAACCCGTGATGGAAAGGACAGATACAACGCGATTGCTCAGGAATACACCGCTCTGAGTGCGTTGGAGCAGGGTAAAACCCTGATCGTGACCGGCACCAATGCGTCACGCCAGGCCATCAACGAGCGCGTGCATGAATTGCTGGGCCTGAAAGGCCAAGGCAAGATGTTCACCCTGCTGACCCGCCACGACACCACCCGCGCCGAGCGGCGCTGCGCAAAGTATTACACCGTGGGCGACATCATCCAGCCCGAACGCGACTACCGCTGCGGCCTGCAGCGCGGACGGTTGTATCAGGTTAAGCGCTGCGACGAGCATGCTGACCGGATCAGTGTGGTGCCTTACGGCAAGGATGCATCCCAAGCCATTGATATCAACCTGCGTAGCCTGTCGAAGCTGTCGGTGTACCGCGAACACCGGGCCGAGCTCTCACCCGGCGACTGGGTACGCATCACGCGCAACAGCGCCGAGCTGGATCTGGTGAACGGGCAAAGGCTCCAGGTGGTGCACGTGTCAGACACGCATGTGACCGTTCAGACCGGAAATCGCCGGGTTGATCTGCCAGCTGGCCAACCACTACACCTGGATCACGCCTATGCCACCACGGCCCACAGTGCGCAAGGATTGACCTGTGACCGTGTGCTGTACAACGCTGAAAGCCATAGCCGGACCACGGCCCAGGATACCTACTACGTGAGCATTTCGCGGGAGAGGCACAGTGTGAAGGTGTTTACGAATGATGTGGCGAAGTTGCCGGAAGCAGTGGCGACGGAAAGAACGAAGGGTCTGGCTATTGATCTGGCCGGGAGGGATGAAGTAAAAAGAGGAAACATTGATTCATTTTTTGATGCGATTTTATAGGGAATCCAATGCTCCTCGGCACGTGACCGCCGAATGATTGGTGTGACAGGTTTCGGCCTATTGTGTTGAAAAACTCCAAACCAACAGTTTTTTAACTATCCGAAGGAGTGCTTGACCCCTTACCTGACGTTAGATCGCGGCATATGCGCGATTCTGGAAGGTCGATTCTTTCTCAGTCCAAATTCGAGCGTGCCGAATAGAGTTTTTCAACACAATAGACCAGAAGCAGCCGTTGAAAGCCTTCGCCTGGGTAGCGATCGGCCCCCGGAGCGATCTTTCGCTGCTCAACTTGGGTGGGTTACGCGTGCAAGAGTGAAAAAACAATCGTGAGAATCTAATGAACGCCGTGCATAGAGACGAGATTGCGAAGTGCCCAAGCTGCGGGGCGAACATTAATCTGAGGGTCGGGCGCTACCCGGGCGGAGTCAATGATTCCGGTGGGTGGGTATTGAAGTGCAATGCGTGCGCTTCGCTCTTTCCGTTAGAAGTGAAGAATCCTGACGACGCGTCCAGCGTCGGGGCTGGCGCAACCATTATTGATAGTTGGGACGACGAGATTAACAACCGAGCGCATACCCTTGCCAAGCATGGAGTGGCCGACATAGGCCAGGCCGCGGAACGAATGCTGCTGATAACCCATGGAGAGCTCGAAGACTTCTACGACCTCGCATCTCGAGCGTTGTATCGATGCACTGCATGCGGGACGGAACTGGACGCAAAAGCCTATGAGGCGCTGAACGACCATCTGGAATCGATCAACTCTGCATTCGCAACCTACCTGAACTGGTACCTAGCTAACAGCCGCGGAGGGGCTCCAGAAGGCATCAGCGCCCGCGTTGCAACTCCATGCACTTGTGGTCGAACCCATGAAGCTCGCTTCTATCGATATTTCGCGGAGTCCGTCGCTGAACGGGCGGCAGACTACTGGCTAATCGACATTGCCCCCACCGCACCTTTTTCGGAAGGCAATAAGACTTTAGATGTTGATGGCATCTTCTCGCGCGACGACTGCATCGCGATCCTGGAAAAGCTTCTCCTTCGATGGCGGGCCAGCCACAGCGCAGTTCTGCTGGCTGCGCCCTTCATCGGATTCAACTTTCCGGGTGCGAAGAAAAAGGTTCCCAACCTCTGGAACTGGGTTCTGAAGTACACCGATCCTGCGAAGACCCTGCTCATCACTCGTAAGGCAACCTTTAATCTCCTGAAGGAAGCGGCAAAGGATACGGAGATGGACGTTGAATTCCTGAAGAGTTGGGGTCTGTTGAACCCAACACTTGCCACACTAGATGAGAAGAAGGCGTTCTTCAAAACGGACTTTCACGCCAAGTTCTATTGCGGTATTAGCGCCGACACCGTGGAGATCCTTGTGGGTTCCTTCAACATCCACGAGGGCAGCTATGTCGAGAACATTCACCTCCTGAGTTATTCGTTGGAGGAATTTTCAAAGCGGTATCTCGTTGGAATGCAGATGTTCTTCGACGTCAAGCCGCTTTCCAAGCGACGCAGTATGCTGGACATTTTTGCCGATACCGAAGGCCGGTTCTGCTGCGAAGAAGTCTCTTACACGGGCTCTATGTTCTCTGAGCCAGCGCGCCATGGGCAAGCCCTGAGTTGATGTAGGGAGAACTGGTATCGGTTGGTTCTAGGTCTCGGGCAAGAGCTTCGCTGAGGCCGGTTCGGAGGTAGATCCTCCAGCGAGCTGCTCAGTTGCTTCAACGTCTGCTTAGGGTCGGAGCCGGCTGTCTGTTTGGCTACAATTGGCCAGAACCGTAAATTCGATAGACGCCGCTCACTGTCTACTTTGCTGCGGGAGCCGACGGTGGTCCGGCAAATCGCGTCCGGCTAAGTGTCGAACGCACGTTTGTCACTCGCCGCCTAGCTCCAACGTGCGCGACTTTCCCCGACCTGTTTTAGGGTTCAGTTTTGCGTTCGATTCCCCGCACGCATTACCGAATTTCCCGCAGTCTGCAAGCAAGTGCAAGATGACAGCTGATTAGGCATATGATCTATCACTTTTAGTGCCCTGGACGAGTGCGGATAACGCTATCTTGCTTAACTACCGTGGATGGAGCCGGTAATGGAAAATTTTTCGGTCGTTCCATCAGTACGATTCACCCAGAAGCACTTTGTGCCGAAGTCAGCAGTTCGAACACTGAAGTCGGTAATGCCGCAACCAATTTTTGCGGCGGCATTTGGATGGCGCTCCAGCGCCGCTCGTAGAATCACTGCGTCGTCGGCGCTGACTCGATCGCCCACGTCATACCGGTGGAGCATCGCCTTCAAGTATTTGACGGCATCCCCCCTCCTGTCGAACTGCAATGGGCCGAGGGCAATGGGCTTTGCGGGCATGCGTAACCTCCAATTCAGTGGTGGTATTACGAGGCTATGTCGCCAGGCAGCGTGAGACGTTCGCGCACCTCGCGGATGATGATGGCTGGGACATCCATTGTTTGGAGTTGCCCCACACGCTCGGCGATCCACGCCACGCATTCCTCTCTGCTGAGGTCGTCGCGGGCAATTTTTTCGTACAAAACAACAGCGCTCATGCGGGAAAGGCCAAGCTCCATGAGCGAGAGAAGTGTCGTCGACGAAACGCCGAACTCAAGCTGCGTTCCGATATCCAAACCGTCGTCGATTAAATCTTCACGGCCAATCTCACGCAGGTGCAGGTGCAGTACATCCATATAGGCTGAAAGGTACTTTGGCGCCCTGAAGCGGGCGATCTGTTCCACCAATTCCATCGTGCCGCGGATCAAGTCCGGGAGCTTGAAAGATCTCGCGGTGTTTTGGTGCCATTCGATGCTATCTCGGATGATCTTAGCCAACGAATACCCCTTTAACCATTTGAAGATGATCAACGCATATAGCCTAATACGGCTTTCGGGGGTGAAGGCTAGAAACATGTGCTTGTTAATCCTTCCCATAATCGTTATGAACCGGTCGTAACTGTCATTGCTCGCCACCTCGGCCAGGAGCAGGTTTTCGACATCACCGCCATATGAACGGAAAGCTTCAAGAAGGCGCTGAAGGCCAACCGCGCTAACCCCTGGATGCCGAGCCGCCAGATCAACGTCGATTTCGATCTGCGCTGCCAAGGCACCGAGAGCCTGGTCGAGCTTCGCAATCGACGCAGCGTCATGGCGCTTCGAGAGGCTAGCTGCTGATATAGAGCCAAGCCGCATGAACGTGGTGAGCAGATAGGCGCCAACCTGTTCGAATTTATCCGTATCCTCAATGCTGGAAATATCCGATAATCCACGCTCGGATAGATAGTCCGCCATACCGTCGCCAAGGTCGAGAACAGCGTCGCTTTCGCGCTTAATGGGGTAGCGCGCGCGGCTGGGCACACCGCTGGGCCAAGCCTGCGTATCCTCCGGATCGATACAGATGATGTTTCCTTGGAACTCATCTCCCCATCTGCCTGCGCGGCCAGCCAAGTTCCAGAAGTCGTGCGGCTCCATCGGATGGCCTTTCCCTTTTCGCGGTCCACGCACAACTATTGTGCGACACGACAGGTTCACGCCCTCGATCAGAGTTGAGGTACATACAAGGAAGCGAATTTTTCCTGAACGGAACAGCCGTTCTATCTCTAGCCGGAGCAGCGATGGCATGTTGCCGTAGTGAAACGCCACCCCTCGCTCAACTAACGGTGCAAGCCGAAAGTCCTGGTGCACGCCCTTCCGAGCAAGTTCAGCGAGTTCTAAGAGCTCCGAATCGACGGGTCTAAGCTTGGGGACGAGCTGACTGATCAGATCGGCGACCTCTTCCGCCTCTCCGGCGCCATTCGTGTAGACGAGCGTACCACCCCTCTCACCGACAGCCGCGGCGATGAACGCAAGGCGCTTCTTGAGTCCATCCGGCGTGCTCGCGAGCTGTAGAGTCCCTACCGGAAGTGTTGCTCCCTCCTGTCGAAGAGTAAGCGTCCAGAGCTTCGATTTTCGCGGTACCTGGGTCGCAACCATGAGGTTCTGAAGGACGGTGGAGAAGTCGCTATCGACGGCGACGGTCTGTACACCATCGGGGGCATCCGTGAGTAGCTCTTCTGGGTTCTGGGTCGCCGGACTGATAAATACAGCCTTCAACTTTGGGTTAGCACGGGTGGCCCGCTCTATTGCATCCTGCAAAATCACGCCGCGCTGGTTGTCACCGATCTTGTGCGCTTCGTCCACGATGAGCAGATCGATCGAAAGCACGTCACTGAGGACGTTGGCGAGAAAGTGCAACCGTTCCTGTGTGAATACGAGAATCACTCGCGCGCCGCCAGCGCGAGCGACTCTATACTTATCGGGAAGGGGAAGAGACGACACCTCAATTTCCTCGGTATTACCTAGGAGTCTCTTGAGACTGGTCTCTATCTCGGAGACCAGCGCGCGGGTCGGCGCGAGGTAGACGGCCACCCGCGCCTCACGCGCAATCACTTGGTCGATCAGCCACTGAAGCACGAGAAACGTCTTGCCAGAGGCGGTAGGCGCGGATGCCGAGAGCCAGCGTTCCCCTCCCGCATTGCTCCAGAAGCGTTGCTGAAAATCGTTTACTTGTAGCCAAGCACCACTCGATTGCACCAAGATGGAACGGTCCATCTCGCGGCGCTGAGCTTCGAGACGCAACCCGACGCCCAGCCGCCCGTCAAGGTCAGCTGTCAGCAGGCCCCGATTCGTGGCTAACGCGATGGCCCGGAAGTTGGAAAGCTTACCCAAGAGGACGGCACCTGCGTCGTTGAGTGCTTGACCGTCCGTCAGAGAAATTGCAGCGGTTGCGATCCGGAGCGCGGCTTCTTGATCGTGCCTTTGATCGGATCGCGCCAGAATGCTGCCAGCGAGCAACAATCTGGGCCAATCAATCGCCGTGGCGGACGGTGCGGACGGGTCTGGCGCCAGATTATCTAGTTCGTGGCGTACTGTGAGTCGGGTAATTGCATCGAGATCGTCTCGGACGCCTTCTTGGAGCAGCCAGGATTGGAGGTCAGCGAGGCTCATTGTTCCTTGATCCCCATCGCCTTGAGGAATGCGGCGCGGAAACCTTCGGCTGAAGGCAGAGGGATACAGAACATCTCGATTTCCATCTGGTCAAGATTCTCCAATTTGAGCCGTTCCCCAATGCTATTGCTCCAACCAGTAAGTGCCGTGCGGGATGCCTTGACTATCTCCTCAGCAACAGCCTTCGCATCGGCTTCTGGGTAGAATGGTGCGTCGAAGCCTACAAGGGCCACGCCGCAATATTGGACCCGCTTCGACATGACCGACGACTTGTCAAAATAGTTCTTGAGCGCATCGGTGAGAGCTGGGTTACTAAGGTCGGCCTTGTCGCTCAGGAGCATCAGGTCGCGCTCCCGCTCTGCCTCCTCGTGTTCGAGTTCGATCAGGAAGGGGCCGAGGGAATTAAGGCAGGCACGAATCGCAGCGCTCGCATCACCGTAGATTTTTGATTCACCCCAGTAGAGCTTTAATACTCCTTCTGGTGTCACCCCGGCATACACTCCGTCCGCGCCGTGATAGTGCATTCGCGTGTCCGTCTTGAGATCCATCTTGCAAAGAATTTGTGGCAACTTGAGGAAGCGCTCCGCCAGTAGGAACAGCAACATCTCGCCACCCTCGCCGGTGTTCGCCAAATCGGTAAATGAGCGTTTGGCCCGCTCGACGAGTTCGGCGACTGCCTCAGTGCTATTGAACCTATGATCGCGCGCCTTCGCATCGGCGAGTTTCGAGCGCGGGATCGCATAGTCAACGACGGCGTTCCGCATGAACTCCGCCAGTCGATGCGGTTGAACACGACCATTCCCATCCACCGAAAGACAGTGACAGTGAATCTTGACTGAATGTCCCTCAATGGGGACGTCTCGCTCCACTAGCGTAAGATGAACCTCTAGTGCTTCTGGATTTCCCGTTAGGGCAGATTCGAGATCAGTGGCAGTGATGGTCGACAAACGGCCTCCATATCGTCTACCCGTCTCCTACAGACGGGCAACGAAAGCAAATGTAACCGAATAAACCTCCATAGTCCACGAACTGACGCTTAAGGCGCTTTAAGCAGGGATTAAGTCGGTCAAATCACAACATAATCGCCCCTCTGCCGGGCTCGGTTGACGGGCATGATTGCATAACAACATCCATGTCATTCAACTGATACCCGACGACCTGTGTTGGGAAAGTCCGTGCAGCACTTGAAATTGAGATCAATGAAGTCCTGAATTGATAGGTAGACCAGCCTGTCTGGGCCCCACCAGGCTATGATGCTGTTTCAAAATTCTTCGTATTTCGCATGCTTGATTCAGTCTGACAACGGCTGTTGCGTCGCAGATCTCGGATGACTAAAAGCTGCTTTTACCAGACGCTCACGGCAAATATTGGAACTTCCGCTTTAGGTCGTTTCCTGCCTGACAGTATTAGTCAGATCAAGTCTAGATTTAGACACCTCACTACTATGACCCCAGGGAACATCTAGGCTATCGGCTAGTACCGATGCGCACGTAGTGTTCGGTTCTACGCACGGTGACTCCGTCCTTCAGCACTTCGCAAATCATCTTCTGTCGACCCTTAAATGCCGTTGACGTCCAGTACGGCTCGTTCGCCGACTTCACCGAGTTGTGAGCCAGTTGCCCAGCGTCCTGGGCTTCATGACCCTCATTTTGGACGGACCAGCGAATGGTATATGGCGGTACGATGCCTTCCGGCTTTGCCGTGAACCGTAGATGCAAGCCCTTGGGTAACGGCGTGGAATCGCTGCGATGCTTTTTGAATACAGCCCCCCCTTCATTCCTAGCCAGCCAGCACTCGACGGAGATTCCTTCAGTAGCAGGGGCGCAGTAGGCCGCGTGCTTTTGCTCTGCCCAAAAGTCGTGCCAGAAAATGGCATCCCATGCGGCGGAGGCCTGGAGTGCCGTGCAGTCCGAACGGTGTAGAACATCTAGGCTTGGAAGCTTCTCCTCAAGGCAGTCTCGCAGGCGCTCGACCTCCTTGCACCGGCGCTCGTAAGCTGTAAATCTCATGCCGGGTTGCACAGGGTTGTCGACATGCACGTTGGCCTTCAGCCGGGTCAGCAGCGCCTTCAGCGTGTCATGCAATGCAACGTCATCCCGCGTTGGATGGGATTTGTAAACCTCGCAGACCAGAGTCGAGATGATGATGCCGCCGGGCAGCGCCCAGGATGAGCGCGACCTAGCGAAGGCCTTTACGAAGCGAACTATACGCCGCAGCTGCTGCTTAGACACGGTGACCTTCGTACCGAGTAGGCTTTCAAGCGTCGTGTGCGGGCTCATTGTGGTCACCTTATCGGTGAACCAGTTCGTGTAAGACAAGGGATCGCGCTCAGTCCAACCATCGCCACCGGCGTGTTCAATGACGGTGTCGCCCAGCCAATTTGTTCTGCGCCGGTAGACCGCGAAGTCGATGTGGTAGCCCTCTGCGTACCAGATGGTTACCGCGTTTTTGCGCGCTTCTGGCTCCTTTGTGAAGTTACTGCATTTCTCAGCCAGAGCATCACGCACCCGCTTACGAGCGTCCGCAGCGTCTTCTGGCAAGTCGTCATTCTCAAAAATGACGGCCACGTCGATGTCGTAATCAGTGTGCACGCACTGATTCAGGGTATGCATTGCGTAGCTGCCCTGATTCTTGTTATCGACAAATCTGTTGAAGATCACACCTTTCTTGTCGCCTAGCACCTTTAAGCCGTCCGTAAGCCTCTGCAGGTTCAATTCTCGGTAGCGCCCCAAGTCATTGCGTAGGTCGGTACTCAAGCGGACATGGCTCTCGTAAAAGACGTTCAGTTCTTTGGATACATCAAACACGAGGTTTTCCTTCTGAAATCCAGAGTTGGTCGGGAGCTCCGTCCGCGGCAACCAAATCGACAGCCCACTGGTAGGGCGGGATGCTTCGTTGTGAGTAGTTGTAGACAAGCACCGAGCGGTGCATTGTCTGACTTACCATTTGGCCGAGGCGGAACGAAACGGACACTGGGGTGGCAGCGAAGATGTGTTGCGTACTGCCGGGGTTCTCGTTGTGGATTTGGTCGACCGCCTCCCGAAACTTGTTTGCCACGGCGCGCGCCTGATCGTGGTGCATTACGACTCCACGCTTTGGCTCCGCAATGCGAACGACGAGGTGCCGATACGGCTGCGTGATGGTCTGGTCGATGTCACTCTTGGCAACTCGCGCGCTCACCTCGACTTGGATGACGGCGTGAGGTCCGCCTACCGGGCCGCCCATGTCCACCAACTCCACACCGAGATCTGGCCCAGGCTCTTCCCGTAGCACCTCCCACTGCCCTGTGGTTGCATCTAGCTCGTACAGCCGAATCGCCTTTTTGGTCGACGCGGCAGTTCCAGCGTGCATCGTCAGCGGAATGTGCGCGATGCCGAAATAGGCCACCATCGCATCCGGGTGGGCTCTAATTTGGCCTGTGATGTCGCGGAACAAGTTGCGCTGACCGGCGAGCGCAGCTTTCACGTCTAGCACGCCGGATTCGTAGTGCATTGAGGCGTCCATCTGGATTGGGTAAAAACCCTCCGCTGCGGCGACTGCATCCACGGTTTGGAACTGCGCGTTCGCGTTCTGGAAGGATTGATGGCAAATGGCAATAAGCTCCGCCGGCTCATGTATTTCGGATAGGGCCACCTGCAGCGCTCGGTAGTGGTTACGGGCAACTTTAGGGTAGTCTTGCAGATGCGCCAGCAACTGGTCCCAGCTATAGACGTCAACGCCAAACAGCCCTGCCTTCTTATGCGTGTCGTTGATGCGGCGCGCCTCCTCCTGCACTTTTACGTCTGCAACGCCGCTGGTCACCAAGTAGTAGTGAGATAGCGCCGGGGAAAATGTCAGCGCTTTACTCACCTCGCTCTTGAGCTCATCGATAGTGACGCTGTGCCCATAGCGGGCGTCCTTGCCTTTGCACTGAACCCCTTCGAGGGAGTCGGTTCGCACATTGATGCCGAACACGTCAACGCCTGATTGCGGCTGACCGTTACGGCCATTCATCTGGGCACGCGGGTCGTTCCAGACGGCGCTGAATAGATCGCGAGTGAAGCGCTCGAATGCCTGCCAATCGGATGGCGCGGGTAAGTTGTAAGAAGAAAGTGACATTGAGCTTGTTCCTGTTGCTCCAAGAAGTTGGGTACGGATAGTAGGTTCCCCAGTCTTAGATGACCAATAGACCGTTGTTCTGTAACTAAAGGAGAGGAGTCATTCCAGCTCGCTGGCATCAACGAATTCAACGGCTGAGGAGCACGTGTGTGTCATTTTTAGCCGATTTACGATTTGAGCAGCCCTTTAAACGTTTTCCCCTCTGAATATCTGACAGTCCGGTTTTGGCCGTTTTCAGGCAGTCAGCCCTGCTCTCTCGAAAGAGATTCCACCTCAAGCATGACGCCAGAGGCACCTACGTCCTCAACCCCTATCCATTCGCTCATCGGATGATCCCCAAGGAGTGCAACGAAAGTCTCAAACTGTCTCAACCAAGTATCCAGCGGATACCTATGCCGTATCGGACTCATCACCCGCCCAATCATGCAGCCTAACTACGGCGGTTCGCCCGAACTGGAAACTACAACCGGCCTACACGATAGGTTATAAAAATCAACAGGATAAACAATAACCCAGCTCTGCTGCGGCCACAAACAATTTCGCTCGCAAACCGCCCGGAACCAACCCATACCTGCATTCCCCCCACCCAACCCGGGTGCGTCATGTGTGACGCCTTTAAGGGATGAAACACGCTTCACGTTTCAGCACGTCAAGGCGTCTGCAGGCACGTCAGTGACTGCAAGGTCTATGCCCTGGGACCCGGAAACTCCGGGGAACACTCACCGTCACCATCATGCCAAGAAAGGGAACGCATCCCCTCCCCCGCATCACTCAGGCATTCAACTGACGCATACCACCACCAGCAGCCGAAGCGCACAATTCAGCTTGATGTATGAAAAAAGGCTGCGCTGGCACCCAGCCAGTACAGCCTGCTTTTTTCCGCTTTCCGTTGTTATTGCAGTACACCACCGCTGGCGTTTGCCACGTCCTGTGTCGCCGGAAACTCCAGCAAGCGGCAAAGTATGCCCAGCTCTTTGGCCGTCATGGGCGGTAGCCGGTACGAGATACCCAGAAAATGAGACCGCCAAACGGCTTGCGCCAGGCTATCCAGATCATGCGTCATGATGTCGCGTTCCTATGAATGATTTCGATGATCCGGCGCCCAGCTTTCGCGGGCCTGCCGGATCGGGGTATCTCGTTTCAGTCTTCGCCGGGAAGCGAAATCGTGATCACGGGTTCCCCGGCATCACCGGGGCCAATCTGCATCACCAGCGTAGTGCGGCGCGGCTTCACGCCCTTCCCGGTGACCGGCACGCGGTACACGTCGAACACCGTGCGGGACATGCCTTCGCTGCGTCGTGCAGCCAGCATGGCCATGTACACCACATCCCACAGCCTGCCCTCCTCATCCTGCAATATCGCCTTGCGGTCGGCCGTGGCTTGTGACCACTCCACGCAATCGGCCCATGCGGTTCTGGTCATGGCGACCGGAGCCCTGAACCCTGCTTCGACGGCTGCCTCGCTGATATCGACAAGCATCCCGTCGGTCATCGCCTGTCTCCGCGTGTAGCAGTGAACCAGGTGATCTTCAATGGCGAAAAATTCCATTGCAAACTCCCTTATTAGTCTTGTTGCGATTGCTTCTTACTCCGGAGTTACTAGTTTTGACACACCGCAACATAAAAGTTCCGAACAGTTTTTCTTTTCATAACGCGGGCCGGTGATAAGCCGGCCCGCTTAGATCAAATCAGCCCCATAGACGCCATCGACGACGTGCCTTTGCCGGTCACAATGATGTGATCCAGCAAGCGAAGATCAATTAGCGCCAGAGCCTTCCTCAGGTGCGTCGTCAAGGTGATGTCGGCGTGGCTTGGGGTCGGCGATCCGCTCGGGTGGTTATGGGCCATAATCACTGCCGAAGCATTCAAACGAAGCCCCGTCTTCACGACCTCACGCGGGTAAACCGATGCCTGGCTGATGGTGCCCTGCGATATTTCCATGTAGCGAATCAGTCTGAACTGGTGGTCCAGATACGCTACGGCGGCGCATTCGTGGCCCAGGCCGGCCAGCTTCGCCTTGAAAAACGCCTCAACAACCGGGGGCTGGTTCAGTGCCTGCTCTTTGCTGATCAGGCTGTCTGCCGCATGACGTGCTGCGGCCAGAATCTGGTCGTCACGTGCGGGCTGGTAGCGACCGCGCGGGCTTTTCACATACAGCGGCAGGCTGTCGTTCATGTTGTCCAAGGCAAGCGCAAGCGATTGGTACTCTTTCATGGTGTATTCCCTCCAGGGTGGAATCAGTTCAGGGTGTCAAGGCTGTTCACTGCTGACCGGGGCTGAAGATTCCGAGCCTGTTGTAGGGTTTGCGGTTGTCGCAGTACTACGCTGGGCCCGGTTTGCCGCCGTTGCTGTGAGTTCGTCGCCTTGCCGTGCTGAACTGCCGTACGGGCACGATGAACAGGACCGTGGAATAAATGGAGGGGACCCGCCACGCGGGGAGCGGGCCGTTTATGCCGCGAAAGCCAGAGCAGCGGGAATGGACTGCAGTACAGTCGGCGGTTTGGGCGGCGTACTCATGGCAACGCACACCAGGCCCACCAGCACCTGACTGCGACCACCGGCCGCGCGGCGAGCGCCACTATCGCCCGTGGGGCGATCTGACTTTGTTTTTCTGGGGAAACGTGTGGTGGCTATGTTTCAGCCACCGATGCCAAGCCCGAACGGTTGTGGATGTGGCGGCCGACCGGGATAACCGACCAAGGGAGAAAGGCATTTTGACGACCGGGCACACGGATCGTTGAGGAACTGGCCCCATAAAGCACGAGACGACAAGACATCCATTCACCATTCTAGCCATCACAAGGACAGGGACTATGCATGTTGAGATGACCGACATATAACTGTATAAAAATACAGTTATATGCAACAATGGTCAAAATGCCCACCTCAGTGTCAGCTTGTACCACAATGAAGGGATCGGTAGAGTTTGCCGCTAGGCATAAAAAATGGCAAAATGTCCGCCATTATTCCCAGCGAACCGGAGAACATCATGGGTGACCCCACCGAAGCACTCGCCCTGCTTCAAGAAGCGTTGAAGCACAACACCCAGAAAGAAGTAGCAGCATTGCTCGGCGTCGATGCAAAGACGGTTTCACGCTGGAAATCCGGCAAGGTTCCCCCCTCGACAATAGCTGGTCTTGCGCTTGAGAAGATCGTCGTCAAAGACGCTCCTGCGATCTCCCCGGATGGCCACGACTTTACATTTATCGATCTTTTCGCAGGCATCGGTGGCATCAGGCTGGGCTTTCAGCAGCACGGCGGAAAATGTGTATTTACATCCGAATGGAATACATGGTCGCAGAAGACCTATTCGGCAAATTTCGGGGACGATCACACGGTAAACGGGGATATTACCGAAATCAACGAGCACGATGTGCCAGACCATGACGTGCTTCTGGCCGGCTTCCCCTGCCAGCCCTTCTCCATCGCCGGAGTGTCCAAGAAGAACGCACTTGGCCGTCCCCATGGCTTTGAATGTACAACCCAGGGCACGCTGTTTTTTGATGTCGCACGAATTATTGCCGCAAAGCGCCCGAAGGCGTTCCTGCTGGAGAACGTGAAGAACCTTGTCTCCCACGACAAGGGCAATACATTCCGCATCATCATGGAAACCCTTCGTGACGAGCTTGGCTACACCGTAGAAGCGAAAGTCATCGATGCGAAGCACTTTGTGCCGCAGCACCGTGAGCGCATCATCATTGTTGGCTTTCGGGAGAACACCGGATTCTCGTTCGATGACCTGCTCTTGCCCGGGCAGGGCCCAAAGCTGGACACTGTTCTCCACCCGGAGGATGGATCAGAGACAGGCGATGGGCTGTACACAACACCGGATGGCAAGGTGCTTCCGAAGTACACCCTTTCAGACAAACTTTGGGCCTATCTGCAAAATTACGCGCAGAAGCACAAGGCGGCTGGCAACGGTTTCGGCTTCGGGCTGGTCAACAGGGAAATGACATCTCGCACCCTGTCGGCCCGATACTACAAGGACGGTTCGGAAATTCTCGTGGATCAAGGCCCCGGCAAGAACCCCCGACGTCTTACCCCGCGCGAATGCGCCCGGCTGATGGGCTTTCCCGAAGGCTGGAAGATCCCCGTTTCCGATACCCAGGCATACCGGCAGTTCGGAAATGCAGTTGCAGTTCCGGTTATCGCCGAGGTCGCCCGGATCATGAAGCCGCACATTCAGGTCCTGATCGAGAAGCAAACCGGGGTTCCACAGAAACGGCTGTTCACCTGATATGACAGATGTCGTTACCCCCGGAACCCGCAGCAAGATGATGGCGGGAATCCGGGGGAAAGACACGCGTCCCGAGATCATCATCAGAAAAGAACTCTTCAGACAAGGGTTCCGGTACAGACTCCACGAAAAGAAGCTGGCAGGCAAACCTGATATCGTTCTTCCGCGCTACCGGGCTGCCGTCTTCGTTCACGGCTGTTTCTGGCATGGTCACACCTGCAACCTTTTCAGGTTGCCATCAACCCGTACCGACTTCTGGAAAACCAAGATTGACCGCAACAGGCATAACGACGAGCGGGCGATTTCCATCCTGCTGAAGTCTGAATGGCGCGTAGCCATCGTGTGGGAATGCGCTCTCAAAGGGCGAGGTAAGTGGGAGCTTCTCACCTTGACCGATGCGATTACGAAATGGATACGTAGCGACGTCCCCGAACTGGAAATCCGTGGGTGTCAGCCTTGACAGGCGGGCAGCCTTCAAGGAAACGCATGCTTTCATGCCGCGCATAGCCTGATGCCTTGTCGTCGTGTACGATGGCAAGAAAGTAACTGACTCGTACAAACTTTTAAGGCTCATGAAAAAAGGCTATTTATCAGAGTTTTTCTCGGGTGTCGCAATAAAAACCCTCAGCGCTGTCGAAGCTGACCTGGTGAGCTCGAACCAGCACGAACTCAACGGTGTAGAAGCCCTGAAGAAACTGTTCGGTACGGCTTCCGAGAAGCGAAAGTATTACTCTAGGTTCATCTATCTGACGGATGAAGATACCGACGCGCCCGTCATTTCAGAGGGGTTGCTTACCTGGTACGACGCGCGCGCAGCGCATCCAACCCGTTCCGAGCACCGGCTCTACTTTCCAACCACAGAGGTGTCCACAAGGGCCAGCCCTGGCGACCTGATGGTGATTGGCCTGAAGCAGGACGGTTCGGTACTGGTGGTAGTGGCGGAGGCCGGCTCGACGGTAGCAAACCAGATCAAATGGTTGTTCGGATTTGCCGATACTGAACGTCCCGGGTTTTCGATAAAGGCAGAAACAGAATCAGACCATATCAAGCTTGAGTTCGCATCCAGGCTCATTCTTGAACAAATCGGAGTCGTTCAGGACGAGGAGACCGATGACTTCCTTGACATAATGCTTGAACAGTTTGGCGGCAAGTTTCCGACAACGCGAGTATTCTCGACGTTCGCACGCAGCACTGTTTCGCAGCTGGATCCACGCGACGACCCTGATGGCGTTCTGATGGCGTGGATGGTCCGTGAAGAGCAACTTTTTCGCACACTTGAGCGGCACATCGTTGCGGATCGCCTGACCGAGGGTTTTGAAAACGACGTCGACGGATTCCTCGCCTTTTCACTGTCAGTACAGAACAGACGCAAGAGCCGGGTCGGGCACGCACTTGAGAACCACCTGGAAGAAGTTTTCATCCGTCATGACATCCGCCATGACCGCACAAAAATCACCGAAAACAAGTCGAAACCCGATTTTGTCTTTCCCGGAATCGAGCAGTACCTGAATCCGCACTTCGACACCAGACGCTTGACGATGCTCGGGGTGAAATCCACTTGCAAAGACCGATGGCGTCAGGTACTCGCCGAAGCCGACCGCATAGAGGACAAGCACCTGTTGACGCTTGAGCCCAGCATTTCAGTCGCGCAGACAAGCGAGATGCGCGACAAGAGGCTGACGCTCGTGCTTCCGGAGGCAGTGCATACCTCGTACACAACGCACCAGCGGCCATGGCTTCTCAGTCTTCATGACTTCATTCAACTGGTCAGAGAAAGACAATAGCACTGCAAGGCTATCTCGAAGGGAGCCCCTAACTCGTCGTCCCTGAAATATTCATTTGAGCGCTCAGCGCCCCTTTTCACGCCGCCAATAGCCACTTCTTTCGAACGCCGAGACTGTCATTCAAGCGCTCGACAGGCCGACTCGCGGCGAAGGCTAGCCAGAACCAGCGTGGCATCGTGCCTTTCACGAGGCGCAAAAAAAGCGCCCTCAGGAAGGGCACGCCCTTCTTGGCGATCATGCGCAGCAGCCACTTGATGTTGTAGCCCGCCGCGCACAGCACCGCGTGCAGCCGGTCGCCGTATTCGCCCTTCAAGTGACAGCGGTCCATCCGGTGATCCGCCTTCAGGTGTCCGATGATCGGCTCGATGGCCTGGCGTCGCTTGAGCTGCCGTCTTTCCTGTGCCGTCAACCGTTTCGGCTTGCCCCGGTGCACCACGCGTACGCCGGGATTGTCGGCATCGACGCCCCGGTAGCCCAGATCAACAAAGACCGTTTCCGGCACTGCGGCACAGTCCTGCATGAGAATACTGGCCTGCTCCAGTTGGGAACTCAGCGTGTGGCCATCATACGGATTACGATGAAACGCCCGAGCCCCCACAATCAGGTTGCCTTTGAAGGTGCTGGCAATGCCCACCTTCACGCCAAACTCGTAAGGCCGGCGCGCCTTGCCCTTGCTGATACAGCTGACCTCCGGGGCGTGCCAGGCGTACAGCTTGGGCTGGCCGTCGACAGTCGTGCGCTGGGCAATCTGAGCCCCAATACGCTGGGCCTTGCCCAACACCTCGTCCAGTGCTTCGCGCACGGCCTGCCCCATCGCACTGGCTTTGCGGTCGATCTCGCGGGCCAGCCGCCCGACGATGGTTCGCTGACGTTTGATCGCCCGGCGCATCCGCTTGAACTGGCGTGCATGAGCGAAGCGCCCGGCCTGGCGGCTCAGTTGCGCACCTTCCTTGGCAAAGGTCTGCTTGAGCGCAATGCCGGCACCCTTGGCCGCTTCCACCAGCTTGATGCGTGCCGTCTCCAGCAGCCGGCTGTCCGTCGGGTGGGCGATGGCCTTCTCCTGCACCGTGCTGTCCACGATGACTCGACTGAGCTCCTGCGGCTTGATGAGCTTGAGCTCGACGGCCACATTGATGGTCTGGGCCAGCAACTCTTCTACACCGTCCTCGCCCAGCAGTTTGCGAAACTTCACCAGCGTGGTGGCGTCACACGGCGGGCGGTGTTCAAAGTACGCCTGACCTGCGAAGAACTGCCATGTTGGCGTCTCGCCCCAGCGCTCAACCACACCCTCGTCCGACTCGTTGAAGGCATGCTTCAGATACAGCAGCGAAATCATGATCCGCAGCGGCACGCGTGGGCGCCCGGCATTGCTGCGCGACACCTGGCGCTGCACCTTCTCGCCAAACAAGTCCAGGTCCGGCATGGCCACGCCGTCGTGCGCCTTGCGCACGAGCCGGTGCGCCACCGCCGCCTCAATCTCCTGCCACGACATGCGCGAGGCCAGCACTGCCTGCGGATGGCGCAGGTCGATCATCTGGTCGATACGGGCACGAAAAAAGTCATCGGTGGCGGGGCAGGCAAACATGACGGTAAAACTCCCAGAAAGCAACCTCCATTGGACAACAAACCGGGAGTTCCGGGTATCGGAAATTGCCCCAATCATCAGTGTTTATGCGGGTTGCGGGGATTATTCAAGGCCGACTAAATATTTTTCAGTTGCCATTACGAAAAAATTTTCGTAAAAATTTTATCTAAAAATCAACTAAATCAATTAGGCTTTTTTCCCGCCTCCCCAGCGTACTTTTCCATAATTTGTCCCATAGCCTGCATCATCTCGGCATGCATCTGCATTTGCTGCTGTGGGGTCAACACTCCCGTCATTCCGCCCATCATTGGGCATCCTGCCATCATGCCGCCCATCCCTTGCCGGCCACCCATCATCATGCCGGGCATTTGATCCGCCATAGAGCCGCCCATCATGCCTGGCATTTGCCCACCCACCGCCCCTGGCATACTGGAAGGGGGACCACCCTGCACTTGCCTGTTGTCCATCGGTGTGCCAGGCTGGGCCGCTAAACTCGCGCCGGCCAGGGTCATCAAGGATGCCAGCAAAGAAGCTGCTAATACGTGTTTGTTCTTCATAAGACTCTCCGAAAAATCATGAAAAGTGTCGGGCAACGAGGATGGACGCTTTAGGCGACCGAACGCCCGCCCTATTTCTTGCTTGACCAACGATGCTGTTTGGCAGCACACCTTAGCCTAGTCCAGAATAGGCCGGAGCGACAGAGACATTCATCATATATTACGCAAATGTAATGATAATGAAATTGAATTGTCAGAAAAAACAACTTAGCTTGTGTCATGATCAAACTGTTGTCTTTAACCAGCACGGCGGCCGGGGCAAGAAAGAAATCTTCACCACAAAGCTCCCGTTCATCCGCTTACTCACTCGAAATAATTTGGACATGGCAAACCATCAACACCATTCGGCGCATCATCACGCAGGTAACCACCAGCCTCGCGAACTTGTCGGTACGGGTAATGATGATGCCCAGAGCCCCCGTCATGCTTCGCAGCCACCAGCAGAAAGCGGCACTCTTTACACCTGCCCAATGCACCCGCAAATTCGACAAGCAACGCCTGGAAACTGCCCGATTTGCGGCATGAGCCTTGAACCAGTGATGCCGACACTGGAAGAGGACAATCCGGAGCTGGACGACTTTTCACGTCGTTTCTGGAGAACACTGCCTCTTACAGTAATTGTTACCGTTCTCGCCATGTTCGGCCATCAACTGAACTGGTTATCGATGCAAGCACAGTCCTGGGTGGAACTCGTTCTATCCACTCCTGTTGTTCTATGGGCTGGCCTACCATTTTTCATCCGGTGCTGGCAGTCGTTCCGCAACCGCAGCCCAAACATGTGGACACTGATTGGCCTGGGCACAGCGGCAGCCTATGTATACAGCGTTGCCGCAACCATCGCACCCCAAACCTTTCCAGATGCCTTTCTGAGCATGGGAAGGGTAGCAGTCTATTTTGAGGCTGCCGTTGTCATCATTTCACTTACGCTCTTCGGCCAGATGCTTGAACTGCGGGCCCGCTCACAAACGTCGGCGGCCATCAAGGCCCTGCTTGGACTGGCCCCAAAGACTGCCCGACGCATCGACAAAGACGGTACCGAATCAGATATTCCACTTAGCCACGTACACGAGGGAGACAGTCTACGTGTTCGCCCAGGCGAGAAAGTCCCCGTGGACGGGGTGGTTCTCGAGGGAACGAGCCTGATCGACGAATCAATGCTCACCGGCGAACCCTTGCCAGTCAGAAAAAAAGTGGGTGACCACGTCATTGGCGCAACAATGAACACCTCCGGAGCCTTGGTGATTCAGGCGGAAAAAGTCGGCGCCGCCACCGTTCTATCACAGATTGTGCAGTTAGTAGCGCAAGCTCAACGCTCGCGCGCTCCCATGCAGCGCATGGCTGATGTCGTGGCCGGGTATTTTGTCGTCGCTGTGATCCTTGTCTCTATCGTTACCTTTTTCGTTTGGGGCCTCTGGGGCCCGGATCCCGGCTGGGTGTACGGCTTGGTTAATGCCGTGGCAGTGTTGATTATTGCCTGCCCCTGCGCGCTCGGGCTGGCAACCCCCATGTCCATCATGGTGGCCACTGGCCGTGGGGCAACCCAAGGGGTGCTTTTTCGCGATGCTGCCGCCATTGAGCACATGCGCAAGGTAACCACACTGATTGTTGATAAAACAGGAACCTTGACTGAGGGCAGACCAACTTTCGATCGAGCCATTGGCGTACAGGATTACGATTCTCGCGAGGTCTTGCGGCTGGCGGCCAGCCTGGATCAAGGCAGCGAACACCCGCTTGCCGCGGCCATCGTCGCTGCCGCACACGAAGCTGGCATAACATTGGCCGAAGTGACCGACTTCAGTTCTGATAGCGGTATCGGCGTAAGTGGCATCGTCGAGGGCAAGCGCCTGACACTGGGGAACACAGCACTGATGCAAGCCCGGGGTGTTGGCACCACTGTCCTTGATGCACAAGCCAACGACGCCCGGGCCAGTGGAGCCAGTGTCATGTACCTGGCCGTCGGTGAGCGCCTTGCCGGAATTCTGAGCGTTACAGATCCCGTGAAAACGAGCACACCTGAGGCCGTAAAAAGCCTTCAAGACATGGGTATCGAAATCATCATGGCAACCGGCGATGGCTTGGCCACCGCAAAATCTGTGGCAAAACAACTGGATATCAGCGAGGTTCATGGCGAGGTCACGCCACAGGACAAGCTCGATCTCGTGGCAAAGCTCCAAAGCCAGGGGCATATTGTCGCAATGGCGGGTGACGGTATTAATGATGCGCCTGCCTTGGCCAAGGCCGATGTTGGTATAGCCATGGGTACGGGTACTGACGTTGCCATGAGCTCTGCCCAGGTAACGTTGGTAAAGGGCGACCTTCGAGGCATAGCTATCGCCCGCAGGCTGTCTACCAAGACCATTATCAACATGAAGCAAAATCTTGGCTTTGCCTTCATTTACAACGGTCTGGGGGTGCCTGTCGCGGCTGGGCTACTTTACCCGGTGAGCGGATTGTTGCTGTCACCAATGATCGCCGCGCTGGCTATGAGCCTAAGCTCGGCCTCGGTGGTCTTCAATGCTCTGCGCTTACGCAAGCAGGTTTGAATTGACGATACTTTATG
The DNA here is from genome assembly GCF_003788685.1 of Pusillimonas sp. NJUB218. Taxonomy (NCBI): domain Bacteria; kingdom Pseudomonadati; phylum Pseudomonadota; class Betaproteobacteria; order Burkholderiales; family Alcaligenaceae; genus Pusillimonas; species Pusillimonas sp. NJUB218. The sequence goes on along the minus strand of NZ_NQMK01000001.1, from coordinate 451,859 downwards.
GGACGTTAAAAAATGGATGTCGGCAAAATATGATGTCATATGTATTTATGGTCACGCTCCTGTCCTGCATCTGCCCGAAGAACTGACCTTATCCAGAACGTATTTAGGACGGGCCTTGACCTCATGATATAGCCGGCCAACATACTCACCAACTATGCCGACAGCGACCAACTGCAAGCCTCCAAGAAAGAGGATGGCTGCGATCAACGTAGGAAATCCTGGAACAGGGTCGCCGAATAAAATAGCTTTCACAAGAAAATAAATGCCGCTAAAGAATGCTGTGGCGGCACTGATCAAGCCTACGTACATTGCCACCTTCAACGGCCCCGTAGAGAAGGATGTAATACCGTCCAGCGCATAATTCCACAAGCCCCAATATTTCCATTTTGTAGCACCTGCATACCTGGCCTCCCGGTGATAATCTAGAGTAATTTGCCGGAAACCTATCCATGCATATAACCCCTTCATGAACCGACAACGCTCCGGCATTGACCGCAATGCGTCTGCTGCCCGACGACTCAACAAACGGAAATCCCCAACGTCCTGAAGAATTGGAACATCGCTTAACCGATTAATAACCCGATAGAAAAGATGTGCCGTCAGTTTTTTAAAGGCCGACTCTCCTTCACGACTCTTTCGCCTCATGTTGACTACATCAGAGCCTTTGCGCCATTCCTGAATCATGTTGTCAATCAGCTCTGGTGGGTCCTGCAGATCGGCATCAATCACAATCAGCACATCCCCAGTGGCAACATCAAAACCTGCACTAAGCGCACTTTCTTTGCCAAAATTTCGACTCAGCTGCGCGATCACCACACAAGGATCTTTTGACTGTATGACATGCAGTACCGCACGCGACGCGTCTGTACTGCCGTCATCAATGTACACAATTTCGCTATCTATGCCTGCTATCAAATCCAGGGCTTCACGAAGCCGCAAGTGAAATGCCTCAAGCACTTCAGCTTCGTTGTAGACAGGGACAATGACGCTCACGAGATCATTCAAGAATGCTCTCCAAACAAGAAATATGCGGCTTGGACGGCTCTAATCACGAGAGAATGGCCTGCCTTGAAAGTCGACCGTGACAAGGTTCCCATCGAGATCACCCATACCCGGTGCGTTGGCGGGCATCCCCGGCGCAGCGACGCCCTTAGTTGCCGACTGTGCCAAAAGTTTGTGTACAACGTTAGCCGGCACATGCCCCTCAACAATCTGGCCAGACGCGGAGACAATCGCTGTATGGCACGAGCTTAATTGGGGGGGCACACCCAACCTAGTCTTATGCTGAGCCACATCCGACGTCTTGATTGACGTGAAAGTAAAGCCTGCTGACTCCATGTATTTCGCCCAGCCCGTACAACACCCACAGTTGGGATCCTGATACACAGTAAGGTGCGTTGCTGCCTGAGCAGCCGCGACAGAGCCGGCAGCCATCGCGCCGGCTAACAGCATCAAAATACTTTTCATAGCCTTCATTCCACTACCCCATCAATATCACTCGTTATTACGCATCGTCACTTCTTTTTGGGCCTGCAACACCTTGGGTGGCCAGGTGCTTTTTATGTAGGCAATCACTGCGACAATTTCCTCGTCAGTCAGTATCCCGGCGTAGGCAGGCATGTCGCTTTCGTAGCCCGGTGGCGCCGTGCGACCGGGTACCAGGCCGTTCTTGACCATGTCTATCAACAACCTGTCGGGGTGGTGCCAGGTATGGCCTGTCTTGTCGTGAGGTGGTGCAGGCAAACGGCCACTTGCAAGTCGCTCGCGCCAGTTTGCCTGTCCTTCCAAACTAGCGCCGTGACAAGCAGCACAGTTTGCTGCGTACACCGTCTTGCCCAGAGTGATACGCCCGTCATCAGCCGATGGATCAATGAAGCCAGCGTTTTTCTCCAACGATGTCAGATATATAGAGGCAGCCAGAGCGGCCAGCACTAGCGCACCCACCACCGCAACCCATCGGATACTCGACATATCAGCTTTTCCGGTATCAGTTGACTCTGACCTTGCCCGCCATGCCCGCCTCCATGTGGCCGGGAATCAGGCACGCAAAATCCACCGTACCCGCTTGGTCGAACGTCCACACCAGTCCGCCACGCTGGCCGGCATTAAGCGTAATCATGTTGGGCTCGACGTGCTGCATTCCAGGCATTTTTCTCATTTCCTCGGCGTGAGCCTTCAAATCCGCAAGTGATCCAATCACCATTTCGTGAGGGATTTTTCCTGAGTTTTTGACAAAAAATCGAATGGTTTCACCCGCTTTGACGTCGATCTGAGCGGGGGTGAACCGCATCGTGTCATCCATCACCACCTCGATAGTTCGGCCCACCTTGGCCGGATCACCCGGTTTGCCCACACTGGACATACTGTGCCCACCCATACTGTGTCCACCCATGGAATGCCCGCCCATGCTATGACCACCAGAGTGCTCGCCAGCTGCAAAAGTCAGCGCAGGAGCACAAGCCAACATCAAAATAGGTACAAATTTCTTCATGCTACTTACCCTTTAAGTTTTAGTAATTGAACTTAGAACCAGAAACTCACACCCGCCACGAAACGGGTCTCTTGCCTCGCAGAACCAGCTTCGCGCGCGATGTCAGCCGTCTTGCCGAACTTGCTTGACCACTCCACGCCAACGTAAGGCACCAACTGACGGTTGACCTCGTACTTCAGCCGCAGGCCAACCTTGCCATCCGACAAACCCTTGCCAATGTCACGCTCGGGGTCGTCCTTGCCGTAGAAATTCACCTCCATGGCCGGCTGCAAATACAGCTTCTGGGTCAACAGCAAGTCGTATTCGGCGCTGAACCGCAAGGCCGTACGGCCGCTCGAGCCCACATACGCCGTAGCGTCAAGTTCGAACCAGTAGGGGGCCAGCCCTTGCACCCCAAACGCCAGCCATTGACGCGAGGGTTCCCCGCGACCGTAATCGAAGCGTGCACCTAACTGCGTATCCCAAAACGGGCTGACTGCATGCCCCCATAGAACTTCCGTGCGTGACTCTTGCATCTTGCCATCGGCGAACTCCCCTTCCCCCTTGAGCACCAGCCGGTTGAACGTGCTGCCAAACCAGGCCTGGCCTTCATAGGCACCCCATTCCTCACCCTTGGCCCGTACGTATTCCAGCTTGTCCATGCGGAAACTGGCAAACATATGTTCGTCGGACATGCGCAAGCGATAGCGCGGGTCAAGCGCGAACTGCCCTTCGTTGCGCGTGAAGCCTCCGGAATAGGCATCAGGATCGCGTGCATCGGCAGGAGCGGAGCCGCCCTGCATCTGCATATCACCGTGATCCATCGGCACCTGAGCTGCGGGCGAGGGTGTGGCCGACTCTCTGGCTGGTTGAGCGCCATGGCCAGCATGCGCATCGTGAGACTGGGCCTGTAGGCCCAACGGCAGCATCCCCGCGACGAAAAGAGCAAGCGCCGTGAGTTTTACTTGAGTAGTCATGATTCTGAAATCCTTTGAAAATTCAATTGTTCTCATGCAATCACCACTTCACGGAACATGCCCATATCCATGTGAAACATCAGGTGGCAGTGCCAGGCCCAGCGCCCCAGGGCGTCGGCTGTGACCAGAAAACTGATGCGCTGGGCCGGCTGTACCGGAATCGTGTGCAATCGCGCCTGGAAGGCGCCATCGGGGGTTTCCAGTTCGCTCCAGACGCCGTGCAGGTGCATGGGGTGCGTCATCATGGTGTCGTTGTGCAGAATCACCCGAACACGCTCGCCGTAGCGCAAATGCACCGGCGTCGATTGCCCGAACTCCACGCCGTCAAACGACCAGCTGTAGCGTTCCATGTGGCCTGTCAGGTGCAGCTCGATCTCGCGCTCGGCCCCGCGCGGGTCCATCGCGCCACCCACGGTGTGCAGATCGGCCAGAGTCAGCACCCGGCGGCCGTTGTCGCGCAGGCCAATGCCGGGGTCATCCAGGTTTGTGCGCGGGGTATCCACGCGCATGTCCACGCTGGGGCCATACTCGGTTCGCGCATGACGCACGGTTTTGCTCGCCCCGGCGGAGGCCGCCGAGCCGTGCCCCATGGCCGCATGATTCATACCACCATGATTCATGCCGCCATGATTCATGCCGCCGTGATTCATGGCGGCCGAACCGGCAGCGCCGTGGTTCATCGCCCCATGCCCCATCGCACCATGGTCCATGCCCCCCATGTCACCCATCATGTCGGTCATGGTCAGCCATTGCACCGGATCCAGGGCGGGCACCGGTGCCGTCAGGCCCTCGCGCACTGCCAGGGTGCCACGTGCGTAGCCCGTGCGGTCCATCGACTGCGCGAACACGGTGTAGGCATCGTCCTTGGGCTGCACCACCACGTCGTAGGTTTGCCCGGGTCCAAAGCGGAATTCATCAACCGTCACCGGCTCCACATTCTGGCCGTCGGCCTGCACCACCGTCATCTTCAGGCCAGGAATGCGCACGTCGTAGAAGGTGTTAGCCGCGCCGTTCACGAACCGCAGGCGGACACGTTCGCCCGGGCGGAACAAGCCCGTCCAGTTACCGGCCGGCGTCGTTCCATTCATTAAATAAGTCAGCACATCGGCGGACAGATCGGCCAGATCCGTCGGGCTCATGCGCATCTCGTTCCACATCTGGCGCTTTTCCAAGGCCGCACTCATGCCCATCTGCGACACGTCGCGGAAGAAATCTACGGCCGTCGGCTTGTTGTAGTTGTAGTAGTCGCCCTGAGCCTTAAGCTTGGACAACACCCGCATCGGATGCTCGTCTGTCCAGTCGGAAAGCTGGATGATGTGGTCGCGGTCCACACGAATGGGGTCGGCATCGCGCGGCTCGACAATGATCGCCCCGTACATGCCCTGCGCTTCCTGCATGCCCGAATGCGAGTGGTACCAGTACGTGCCGCTTTGCTCCAGCTTGAACTGGTACACAAAGGTTTCGCCGGGGGGTATGCCCGGAAAACTGATGCCCGGCACACCGTCCATCTGATACGGCAGAATGATGCCGTGCCAGTGAATGGATGTGTCTTCCTTCAGGGTGTTCTTCACCCGTATCGTTACCGTGTCGCCCTCGCGCCAGCGCAGCGTGGGCGCAGGTATTGAGCCATTGATGGTGAACGCCATACGCGGGCTGCCGGTGAAGTTCACCGGCGACTGCCCCACTTCCAGATTGAATTCGGTACCCGTCAGCACGGGGGCCGTGCCGGTACGTGCCTGGGAAGACACGATTCCCGCCGCATGGGCAAACGGCGACAAACCCAGCATCACGCCGCCGGCGGCCAGGCCCTGAACGAAACGGCGACGCGGCATATAGGGGGAAAAACCAGTGCCTGTAAGTCTCACGTGAAATTAATCCTTTAAAAATTGATCTGAAGCATTGCGTAAAGACAAAAAACTCAGTGCCTTTTGATAGAACAACACTGTAGCTAGCAGCAGCTGTCGCTGGCATGACGCCCGAATTACATTTTTGTCATGTCGCTCAATTGCCTCCGTACTTACCGTCGAGAGCTCCGTGAACAGCCACTCTCCAAGAGATAAATGTCGCGGACATCTCTTATCGGCTTATCATGAGTTGACTGAGTTTTCTGATGCAGAATTTTCTGGCATGCGCAAACAACACCCCGCGAGAAGTTACAAAGAAGGGTAAACCCACAGCGACGTGAAATGACAAGGACGAAATTGCCAAACTCTCCCGCACGAAGGCAAGGACTGCCACTAGCAGCAGTCCACCAAGTCGGCACTACAGACTCAATGCAATCAGCAAGCTCAAACTAAAGGACCCAGTGAGAGAAGGAGTTTTGTCCCAAAGGGGAACATTGGGATAGAACTGAATACGAGCCTAGTACATTCGGAGGTGGACACAACGACTATTCTGGCCGATGCGATGCTGATCCATGCTCTGCCGAGCTGCGATGCGGAACTGGTCCTGGATGACTCGGATTACGGGGATGCCGGTAAACACGAAACGCACCAAGGGCGTGAGAAATGGCCTTGGCTAGGATAAACTCAGTGGAAAATCCAGACTCTTAAAATTCTTACTGTTTTTCCGACAGTGGGTCATACAACTGCGATAAACCACTGTCGACAATTTTTTTGAGTAGAAAACCCCTAAAACCCTTTACGGATTCATCATCCATAACATCATGGCCCCCATGCCGAGCCACCAAAGCAAAGCAAGAGCACCAATAACAGCCAACACCACCAAGATAACCTGCTTCATGACCTATCTCCGATAAAGAGCCACCCCTAAATTAACCATGAACAGCAGTGCGGTCAGATCGATCAGTATTTGCTGCCTCTGTCTGCGCAGGTGTCTCAACGGAACGCGGCAAAATAGCAGTATGCGGATCATGAGAGCTCATGCCTCTCATCATTAGAACCATGGCTAAGGGGCAAACCAACAAGAACAAAAACGGTGAAAACGCCACGAGCCACTCGCGTAATGCGGGAACGGCCGCATATCCGACCGCCACTGCTGCAACCAACGTGACGCCAACCTTCATCATCGTCTTCATTGAGCACTTCATAATCATCTCCAATAGTATTGCCCTAGGTTTTCGATAAAAACTTTATAGACATATTGACACTCTATAGAGGTGTGTCTTTCGCCACGATGACGTTGGCATTACATTTGCGTCATCTAACCCGCACGCTCATTTCATTACATTTTTGTCATGCACTGGCCATGGTTTCGTCATGTCGACTGCGTTACATTGGAAAACCATTTAATCACTCTATTTATTGCCCACCAACAATAGGGCTAAATCACACGCCAATGAAACTGCTGATTGTGGAAGACGAGGTGAAAACCGGAGACTACCTTCGGCAAGGGCTTGCCGAAGCCGGCTTTCAGGTGGACTGGGTGCAAACCGGCCTTGACGGCCACCACCGGGCCCTGACCGAGCCTTACGACCTGATCATTCTGGACGTCATGCTTCCCGACGTAGATGGGTGGCGCATTGTGCAGGCGCTGCGCGACGCGCAATCTGCCACGCCCGTGCTGTTTCTTACCGCACGCGACAGTGTTGAAGACCGCGTAAAGGGGCTGGAACTCGGCGCCGACGACTACCTGGTCAAACCCTTTGCCTTTTCCGAATTGCTGGCGCGGGTACGCACCCTGCTGCGACGTGGCGCCATGGCCGTTCTCAGCGAACAGATACAGGTGGCCAATCTGGTGCTGGACATTCCCCGTCGCCGCGCCATGCGAGGCGACGTGCGCATTCACCTGACCAACAAGGAATTCGCCCTGCTCGAACTGCTCGTTCGCCGGCAAGGCGAAGTCCTTCCCCGTTCACTGATTGCATCCCAGGTGTGGGACATGAACTTCGACAGCGATACCAACGTGATCGATGTGGCCGTGCGCAGGCTGCGCGCCAAGATCGACGATGCCTTTGAACCCAAATTGATACACACAGTACGTGGCATGGGCTACATGCTCGACATTCCCGAAGCCAGGTAGGCAGGCATATGCGCAGGCTCCTGACATCCCCGCCCTCGCTGGCCCTGCGCCTGACCATTTCCATCGGCGCGGGCATTACCGCCTTGCTGTTGTGTTTTGGCTGGCTGGTGGAACGCTCGATCAATGCCCACTTCGTGGAACAGGACATCCATGAACTGAACGCCGCCAAAACCTCGATTCAGGCCACCTTGCGGCAATTTGACGACGAAACCGCCGCCAACGCGCTGAAAGCTCACTTCGACAGCACGCTGTCCGGCCACCACAACGCAGAATTCCTGGTCGCTGACAGCAATGGCCAGGTGCTCTACGCCACCCCGGGCGCCAACCTGGAAGCCGCACTCGGACAACTGACTCCGGTGGATGAGATCAACAACAAAACCGTGTCGCCCTGGCAGCATGAAGGCAAGACCTTCCGCAGCGTGCTGGTGCGGTTGGCCGCAGGCACGGGCCAAAAGGTCGAACCGTTTTCTGTCGTTCTGGCCACCGACATCGATTTTCACCTGCATTTTCTGAACAGCTTTCACCGCTACCTGTGGTGGCTGACGGCCGTGGCCTGCCTGATTGCGATTGCCGCCACCTGGCTGGCCGTTCACCAGGGCCACGCACCCATACGTCGCATCAGCCAGCAGATCAATCGCATCAACTCAGAGCAGTTGCATCTTCGGCTGGACTCCACGGGTGTTCCTGCGGAACTGGCCCCCATGGCCACCGCCTTCAACGAGATGATCGACCGACTGGAGGACGGCTTCAGGCGACTGTCGAATTTTTCAGGCGATATCGCCCACGAGCTGCGCACCCCCATTACGAACCTGACCACCCAGACTCAAGTGGCGTTGTCCCGGGCACGAACCGCTCAGGAATACCGCGAAATACTGTATTCAAACCTCGAGGAATACGAGCGCATGGCCAAGATGATTGGCGACATGCTTTTTCTGGCCAAGGCCGATAACGGCCTGATCGAGCCGGAGCGCGCAGCCGTGCCATTGGTAGCCGAACTGCGCGAGCTGGCCGACTTCTTCGAAGCATGGTGTGAGGAACGTAAAGTCGCTATCGTCGTCACCGGCGACGAAACACTGGCGGCCCACGCTGACAGGGCCATGGTGCGCAGAGCATTTTCCAATCTGCTCTCGAACGCCATTCGTTACACGCCGGAAGGCGGCACCGTGCGGGTGAACGTTCGCGGCGAGAGCGATACCGTGCGGATCTGCATTACCAACCCAGGGCCGACCATCGCGGCCGAGCACCTTCCACACATCTTTGAGCGCTTTTACCGACCGGATGCGTCGCGGCACCGCAATGGCGAAGGCGCCGGGCTTGGGCTGGCCATCGTGAAATCGATTGTTCAGGCGCATGGCGGCCAGGTTGGAGCCTCATCTGATAATGGGGTGACGCACTTTGAGGTTTTTTTGAAACATACCCAACGGCCGTAACCAACGGAGCGAACCTAAAGTCCATAACTCTCGCGGACAAAACGTTCTATCTGTGGATCAGAGGTACAAAACGGCCTCAAGCGGTATCAAAAGGGTATTTTTCCTCGAAAACGCTACCTCTGCTACCAGAGCTTGTGCTACCTTTACACGCATGAACGAAGCACATATCGCCCAGCAGCGCCGCGAGCTACTTTCCAAGGCCATTGATCACCTCACCCTCGGTGATCGCAGTGCCTTTGGCCGCCGCCTGGGCTTCAAAGATGGTGCGTTCATCCGGCAGATGCTCAATGGTTCACGCGCCGTTTCCGAAAAAACCATACGCCACATCGAGAGCATTCCCGGAATGCGTGGATGGTTTACCCAGGCTGAAGGCAACGAGCCCCCTGCCCTGCCGCCTATGCATGTAGCAAATGTAAGCCCCGACGACATCGCGGCTCGCTACCGCGCGTCGTCGGTTCCCGTACAGCGGATTGTCGAACTGGTGCTACGCCAGCCAAGTGAGCCCGTGCCCGAATGGGCCACACCGGCCTTGCTGTCGGTAGTAACGGCCGGCCTGGTGCTGGCGCAAGAGCTCGACACAAAGCAACAGTAGCAACGCTACCCTCTTACCCTGGCTTCCCCTCCCGTCTTTCGGGCAATTCGTCCGCCCAATCTCCACATCACCTTCGAAACGTGGCAATTGCATCGCATTGCTACGTTATCTATTGCTCAATTAAAAAGCATTTGCTACTATTAATTCACGCTCTTTAACAACAAGCAATCGATGAACATCACGCCCTGCCGCTTGCGGCACGCGACTGCGTGACTACCTGCAAGGCACCTGGGTAGAAGCAAAACAGGTGAAATCCATGGGCTCAACACCGACCTCTTGCGCGAGGTGCTGTACGGGAACGAGCCCGGGGGTCGGCACTCAGGGATGAGTGTCGCGCCTGTAATCAGCCGATGGCGTCGTAATCGGGCTGAAGACAGCGGGAGAAGACCGCACATCGCTTTACAGCCAGGCGCAGCCCCTCTTGCGCCTGGCCAGCTGTTCTTATTGACCAACTCGCTGCCGTGCCTTGCCGCCAATGTCTGCAGAGCCCGCCGCAAAGAAGATGCAAACCATGACTACTGTTGCAACCGAATTCAATTACTCCGAGCTCGCCCGACAGATTGCGGCGAGAATGTCACCCGAAGCCCTGCTCAGTGCCGAAGATGTCGGCGCGATGCTGGGCTACCCCGCCCGGTATATCCGGGAAACCATTGCCCTGGCTCCGGGATTTCCGGTGGCCATCCGCCTGCGCCTCAATGACGATGGCAAACGCAGCAACCCCAGATGGCGACGTACTGACGTGGAGGAGTGGGTGACCACTCATCTCGCACAGCGCCGCGCACGCTCTGGCCGCCCGCGTAATCAAACAGTGATGTAGTATCAATGGGTCTGATTGATTGTGTTCACCAGACGGAAAAGCAAACGATGACCCCATCCGACGTCCACCTTTTTGTCTCTGCCGATGGGCTTGCCCGTCTGGAGGTGGCGCTTGACAACGACACTATCTGGCTCAGGCAGGCGCAGATGGTCAAACTATTCGACAAGGATGTAAGAACCGTCGGAGAGCTCATCAAGAATATCTACGCCGAGAAAAAGTGCAGAAAGATCCAACTATCCGGAATTTCCGGATAGCTCGGCACGAGAGTCTTTCCCTAATCAGCTCAACCTTTCGAGAACGTACGTCTCAAACCAATGAGGCACCAAATCAGTTTTGAACTCCAATTCAGTCCCATCAGTCACTTCCGCCAGCCAGATCCTATTCTGGCTGGAGTTGTCGAAAATATACGCCCTATCTGAAAGACGAATTGCATCAACCAATAGATCAAGAGATCTGAAGTAGCGCTCAATGATCTTGTCTTCAGGCACATCATGACCATGCATCTTAACGCGATGCCGTACCCGCGAAATATTAATGTCCGGATCTTCAGTGGCTACGTAGTAAAGATAAATCCGAAACCCAGCAGCCTTGGCCCGATGCAAAAAATCGACCTTATCTGACGACGACATTACCGTCTCGAAAGTGAAGTCGATGTTCTGCTCTAGCAACTTTTGGCGAATGAAGTCGGATACGACAGAGGCGAAATAAGAATTGACCAGAGCAGGGTCAAGACATAGCCGGCCCTTGTCAAGACGAAGATGAGAAACCTCCAAGGAGAGCCCTGCGTTCGCCAGAAAGGTGGACTGTCAGAAAAAGGCCAATACGTCTTCAGCATCGACGCACAACTTGAACGCGGCAAAATCAATGCAACCAGATTGTCGCCATGCTTTCTCTATGTCGTCCGGATTGATATACACGCCGAGCAGCGCCTCCGGGATAACTTCCTTCATCGTGCTTTTACCAGACCCATTCGGACCGGCAAACATCCGCAGTCGTGGCACGATCTCTACTTCCTGAGACGAATTTTTGTGCCAGGAGTGACTACCCTGCCTGGGTGCAAAGCCTTCAGAATGGTCCTGGAACCATCAGGATTCGACTTAACCAGTTGCCCGTCCACGACCTCAAGCACACTGCTGCCCGACTTCAGTGCCCGATCATAAGCCTTTCGAACAGCATCCTTGGCAAGGCTTGGGATGTCGCCTTCCTGAATGGCTATTTTTTTCGTTCCTGCTTGCATCATTTTCTCCAAACGACTAGCAAACTGCCACCCTGACTTTTTCCGCCAGGATATTACAAACCAACTCTGGTCATGATAGCCTGAAGCCCGAGAAACGGCCAACGGCTACGGCATCAGGCTGCCGCCAGCGATCGGATGTTGCCACCCTCTGACTGAAGAGGCAACTACTGAGGATTTCTTAGTTGTTCGACAGGAAGGTCAGCGCCCAGTTCGACGATGCATCAAGAATTACCACCTTGATGCAATCACCTCGCTGGGGTGTCGGGTGAGCTTCCGGCGCACCACCAATTTGCGATGCAATGTATCTCAATCACACTCAGCTGGAGACTCTTATGGCAACCACCATGGTGCATGTGCATGTAGACGAAAAGATCAAAGCACAGGCCACGAAAACGCTGGCTTCAATGGGCTTGACCGTGTCTGATGCTGTTCGCCTCTTCCTGACACGGGTTGTTGCCGACAAAGAGCTACCGTTCGCGGTCAAGGCCCCAAATGCCCGTAGCCGTACGGCAATGGCCGAAGCAGGGGAAATCATCAAGAACCGTCGTGCCCGCTTCAATAACCCAGAATCCTTGATTGATGACCTCGAAAAAGCCAGCCGCAAGTAAGCGCACCCATTCAGAACTATTCTCGTAGCCAGAGGCCGAAACAGCGAATTCATCCCATCGCCTCTGGCGATGCATCGGCGCCACAAGACAACCCACCTTTCCCGACCGCCCCTTCCAAACCCGTCTAACACCAGACTGTTGTTTTTATGGGGATACGCAAAAATTTCCCCAAACACCCGCAAACCCTTTATTCATGCGGCTTTTGATTCCGGCCCCGGGCACCAAATTTTAAAGGCCGTCTCTGTTTTGCAGAGACGGCCTTTTGTTTTTGGGGTCCATGGGCATGCCGCGTTTCTTATTCATTTGCCTATGGCCGCGACCATCATCATGGCAAAGCTCGGTCTCGGAATAATGCTTGGTCTTGGGCCTCTATTTATCGCGGCGCTAATGTTTCCAGTCACCGCGAAATGGTTCGACAAATGGTTTGAGCAGGCACTGGCCTACATCCTTGAAATTGCCATCACAATGGTTGTCGTGTCTGTAGGTGTGGAGCTATTCAAGGCGCTGTTCGACAGGGTAATAAGTACGACCACGGACAATCCCATCAGTTCGTTTGTGCAGATAATCGCCCTTGCCTTGATCATCTTCTTCGCGCAGAGAAAAACGAGTGGCTTAGGGGCGAGACTGGCTGGCGGCATCGCCTTTGACGCTGTGACATTCAGGAGCATGGCGCAGGGTATTGGCAACGTGGTGAATCCTAAGACGACTCACCGCGATGTGCAGTCAGGCATGATGGTTACTGCTGGCCGAACCAACCACATGATTGCAGGCAACACCATGTGGAACCCAGCCTATCGGCAACATGTCTTGCAGAACATGGGCAAGAACTGGGGACCGGCAACGGGCGGCTCCGTCGACGGTAAGTGATGTGCATGTTGCGTCCGCATCGGCCTCGCCATCAGCGAGGCCTTTTCATTTATGACCGCACATATCTCCGCACTACGCTTGGGCAACCCCTTCGGTTGCATCCCGCGTCCGTTCTTGCCGGACTGGCCGCGGGGGCAGGTCCAGCGGCTTCGCCTTGTCCTCCCCCCCGCCGACAGGCTGTATGGCTTCCAGAGGCATCAAGGGTGAAGGCTTCGCCCGGGATCCTCACTCGTTCCTTGCGCTACGCTTCGGGCTGCGGCTTCCGGTCCCGCCCTTGACGCCTCTTCCGGCCAAAACGGCGTCAGTAGCGGTGCTATGAAGCGGATGACGGGTCAAGGGGTTGGTGCGGCCCGCAGCCCACAGGGCGAGGACACGGCCCCTTGGCGCGGCAGGAGCGCCCCACGCTATGCCCGGGGGCAAGGGTGGAGAGTCCAGAGAGGCAAAGCCTCTTTGGAAACTACGGCTAGTACGCAGCCGATATTGCTGTCCATAGCAGGTAAAACAAGACAGTTTCAGCGCACCACCTCTGCGGCTGCTCATACCTGGACCAAATTACCCATACTTCTTGTAAAATCGAGTTACCTACGGCAAAGAGACACCATGGCTGGCAAGGGTAAATGCAGGCTGCAGCCTCACAAAACCATATCGGATACCGAACGCAGCCGCCGGCAATCGACAGTTAACTATGCGCGGGCCTCCGTCGGTCTAGAAGGTTTCTCGCTCAGTGAAGCAGATGAGGCCCACGCTCAGCGTTTCGTCGATGGTCAGATAAGCCTGCAAGAGTTTGTGCAGCCGCGCGCTGACGCATTAGCACTCCCAAAGTCTTCGTCATGACAAAGACTTTGGGATTTGGGGACTAGTGCAGGATAGGCTGTCGCCGGGATCTGTAATACGGGTGCGCATCCTCGCATTAATGTGAGGACACGGTTTTTTTACATTTGATCGGGCACCCAATGCCCCTTGAGAATTACCGTCCATCGACGAAAGGATGGACGTAGTAAAGCACCACCGAGGAATTTATGTGCGATCGGTCCGTGCTCATGATGCAAGCGACATCGGCACATTAACTGTCCCAGTAAAGGGGAAGCATGTATATAGAACGCATTCAGGTAGAAGAAGGCTTTCTTTCGGGGTTGGATGTCTCTTTTACGCTAGGACTCAACACGATTATTGGCGCACGCGGAACCGGTAAAACGTCCCTCATCGAGTTGATCCGGTTTTGCCTCGATGCAGCTGGTACTTCGTCAGACACTTCGCGGCGAAGTCGCGAACATGCGATGTCGATTTTGGGGAGTGGTCAAGTCACCGTCTCGTTAATGGCGGACGGGCAGAGAATTCTCGTGACGCGGACAGCCAGCGAGAACGGTCCGCGAGCTAGTGCACCTTTTATAAAGCCCCTTGTTTTCTCTCAAACTGAAATTGAGACAGTAGGTCTGACTCCGAGCGGACGCATTGGGCTGATTGACAGTTTTTTACCGGTCACAGAGGATGACCCTGAAGCGTTGCCCGCCAGTGAAATCCGCTCAGTTTCCTCCCAAATCGAGAAGGTGAGGCGTGAGCTAGAAGAGGCAGCAAAGCGTCTAACTGAGCGCCCCGAGATTGAGGCAGCCTTGGCTGCCGCGCTGGAGGCAGAAAAAAACCTCACGGCTGGCTCTTCACATATTAGTGAGAAGACTGCCGTTTTACAGCAGATCTCCACATCCCTATCGGGCTTTTCTTCGTCACTCGCTGGGCATCAGGCAATCGAAAATTCTCTTGCCGCTTGGTACCAGCAAATCGAGAAGGCCCAGAAAGTCGAGATTCAGTTTACCGGTTTGTCTGCAAATGAGGTCGAGCTTGCCAAGAGTGCAATCGAAGTGGCAAGAGGCAAGATGCAGGAGGCACTCACCGTGGTAGCTGACGCTTATCACAAACTGAAAGCCAAGTCTGAAAGCATCAATGCCTCGAAGTTGCAGTTGGAGGCAAGCGCACGTCAACTGCGCACGGAGGTGGACACCCTGCAAGCCGGTGCTGGCGCGGTAATGCGGAGGGGACAAGAACTGCGGGAGAAGTATTCGGTCATGACCGCTTCTGCCGAACGGGCCGAGGCTTTGCAAGCGCACCTGACAAAGCTTCTGCAAGCACGAGACACCGCGTTGGACAGCCTAGAGGCAATTCGCACTGACCGGGCGAGGCGTCGCGAAGCCGTCGCCGCAGATTTGAATCAGAGGTTGGGCCCAAACATCAAGGTCAGAATCCTTCGCAACGGCCAAGCACCTGCATTTGCGGCAACGATCTCGGACCTTCTGCGTGGAAGCGGTTTGAAATATGGAGAGGTGGTTGGCCCGCTTGCTAGACAGTTAAGTCCCCGAGCCTTAGTGAAGGCTGTCGACGATTTCGACTTCAGGCTTATCGCGCAGATTGCAAATATCAGTGAGGAACGAGCAGCAAAACTCCTCGGATTCTTGCGTTCAGCGGATCTAGGCTCTATTGCGACGTTGAATGTCGATGACGACGTGCAGCTTCAATTGCTTGATGGGCAGGACTACAAAGACTTTGCCGAATTATCGACAGGTCAACGATGCACCGTAATATTGCCAATACTACTCTCGCACCGGAATCGGATGTTGATTGTGGACCAGCCGGAAGACCATATTGATAACGCCTTCATCGCGGCTACCCTAATCCGCTCAATTCTCGATAGCGCGGGTTCAGGACAGGTGCTTTTCTCGACACATAACCCGAATATTCCCGTACTGGGAAGTGCTCAGACAGTTGTGCATATGGGGTCTGACGGCAAAAGAGGGTATGCACTAACCAAAGGACCACTACATGCACCGCAGATTGTCTCTGCGATTTCTTCGGTGATGGAGGGCGGAGCGGAAGCTTTTGCATATCGCGCAAAATTTTATGGTGGTACTGCGAGTTAGCCGATGGAAAGAGACGAGGCTTTGCGGGGGTTAAAAGAAGACGCTCCTCTCCGGCGCTTCGCAGCAGCTCGGACACTTGCGGAAAAAGGAAGGGCTGAGGATGTCGCTGAGCTTCTAGTTGCGAAGAGCCTGGAAGCTGAGGCCTTTGTCTTAGGTTGGCTGGATCAAGCTATTTTGCGTTGTCGTGAAAGAGAGCCGCTTGAGGCCAACCATCCGATAACGATGGTTGATCCAATTGCCTACCGCAAAGCGGTGGAATGGGTAACTGGTGTTTTCGTGCACGAGATTGGCAATAAATTTGGGCTCGCGGAATATTGCGCCGGCGAAGAAATAGCTGATTATGTCAACTCTAAAACTCGAAGCCGAATGTTGGATCTCTCTACAACGTTGGCAGCGATCGAAGATCTCCAGCTTGCAACCCAGTCGACGGCACAGGAAGAGTTTGACCTTGCTGGGTTCGTTGACCAAACGATTTTCGACGAGCAGTTTGACGGAGTTGTTGAGTTGCTTGCGGTGGGCCCCCGCCCGATGCTGGTGTTTGGTGTACCTCGTCTATTGAAGCTGGCGCTACGCAATGGCCTGAGAAATGCCGTGGAAGCATCTAGACAGGTGGAAGCGGTCTATCAAATCCGCGACATCAACCCTGAGGAGCGAGAACGTAGAAAAGTCGTTGTTAACTGGGGGGTTACAGACACTGAATGCTATCTATCTGTGCTCGATTCAGGAGTCGGAATTCCAAAAACAGGCGGATCGTGGTTCGATCTAGGAGCCACAACCAAGCGGGGGCATTCTGGGTTTGGCCTGGCTATCGCCCGCCAAGCAATGGAGACTATGGATGGCGCAGTTGAACTTGGTCCGTCGAATGGCGGCGGTGCGAAGTTTCTTATCACTTGGCAGCTAAACCTATGAACGTTCTTCTTATTGACGACGATCCAAACTACCTTGCTACGCTACATGAGATCGTGAAAAAGCTTGAGAGTGGCGTATCTATCGTCGAAACGGACAACGCCGAGCACGCAATCGAGCTCCTAAATACCCACTTTTTTGATTTCATCGTGCTCGACATGAGCATTCCATGGAATGCAACCGAAACGGCGGATAGTCCCGATCACGGCATGCGTGTTTTAACCGAAGCTCAGGCCCGAGTGGCGGGCACGCCGATCTTCGTGCTTACTGGTTCGCCGGCACGGGCATATGGTGAACACGTCGGAGACCTAGTGCAAGGAGGCGCGAAAGCGGATATTTGGGGTGACGGCGTCGAGCGAGCGGTCATGAACTTCAATTTGAAACGTGATTTGCGGCGTTTCGAGGATGTTTTAGCGGATTACATTGGGGCATATAGGGCAATCCGCAGCGTCGAGTTGGACAAAGGCTCTTTACACATTCGGGAAGGATTTGACCGTCTTATACGAGTATTCGCGCGTTCACTAGATAATGTTTCATGTTCGGTCTCGCAAATCACTGGAGGACTTTCTGGAACGCCTGTGTTCCGGCTTGAGGTTGCTGATGTTCAAGGTAATGTAACACAAGGGGTTATTGGGAAGCTCGGGCCCATTATCAAAATTATGGACGAGGCAAATCGTTATGATAAGTTCGCAAACCGGCTACCACCCGAAGCCACGCCACGAAAGATTCGTGTGCAGAGATGGGGAGGAGGAAGTGAAGCAGCCCTCTTTTATCAGCTTGCAAAGGGATATGAGCAGACCGTTTTCTCCATTATTTCGGACAACGGCCGTATCGTTCATACAATACAAGAACTAGAGCGACTAACTGCGGACTGGGTAAGGCGCACGGAGCTAAAGCAAGTGTGCGAGATCCGTCGCGCGCAGATATCTGACGAGAGATATACACAGATTGTTGAAACCTTCGGTCTCCAATGGACCAAAGAAATTGAGCGAAACTCCGTTCGGACCAGTTGGGCCTGCACGCATGGCGATATGCATGGCGCCAACATTCTCGTCAATGAAGATTCGCGCCCCATTTTGATCGACTTCGGTGACATGTCTGATGGCCCGTCTTCGAGTGATCCAATCACACTGGAGCTTAGTGCCCTTTTTCACTCTGATGGCCCGTTGCGCGAATCAGGGTGGCCAGGAGATGCGGCAAGCACCATGTTTGTGGACGTCGACGCGTACCTGCGAGACTGCCCAGCTGCGGGCTTTGTTAAGGAATGTCGCCGATGGGCTGACGCTCGGGCAACCAGTAAACGTGAACGACTTGCAGTTGCCTACACGTACCTCATCAGGCAATTGAAATACGATGACACTGATAAGCAATTAGCCATTCAGTTGCTGGAAGGAGTAAGGAAGGGCTTTGAGCAAACCTAATTGGTCCTAAGCAGAGCATTCGCGCGAGGGTAACAATACTTCTGCGCCAATAGGCTGCATTCAAACTGTACCGAAATTTCATTGCAGTACAGGTACACACATCACAAGACGCACCAGCCCACCCGTACCCAACACCAAAATTTAAAAGGCCGTCTCTGTTTTCCAAAGACGGCCTTTTGTTTACCTGACGCTTAACTAGTCTGCTTTTAGCACCTTGACTCGTTAACCTACCTCTTACAAATCAATGCGCATCAAGTCTTGTGCCAGGCGAAGCTCGCCACGGTAGCTCTTGCGAATGTCGCGGGCGACTTCGTCCAGGCGTTCGGGGCCCATCAAGTCAACCGGCAAATGGTTACCGGCGGCGCGCTTGATGACGGGGCTCAGCGAGTCAAAGTGCCCGAAGTGGGTGGCCACCAGGCTCTTGACGTTGGCCTTGACTGCCAATTCGCCAAGTTGCAGCGGGCTGGTGTGCGCATAGGTACCTACACCCGAGCGGGCACGATGTTCGAGGAACGATTCGGGGAAGGTGCACTCGTGGATAAGCAAGTCGGCGTCTTTGGCCAAACGGATCATGGCTTCGCACGGTGCGGTGTCGCCGCTGAACGCAACCACTTTGCCTTCTGCTTCGAAGCGGATGCCGAAGCAGTCGGTAATTTCCGTTGGAATATGCTCTACCAGGTCAATATAGACTTTGACGTCTTCATCTTCGTACATCAGGCCGGGTGCCACTTCTGTGACAACGGGTCG
Source organism: Pusillimonas sp. NJUB218 (assembly GCF_003788685.1). NCBI lineage: Bacteria > Pseudomonadati > Pseudomonadota > Betaproteobacteria > Burkholderiales > Alcaligenaceae > Pusillimonas > Pusillimonas sp. NJUB218. The sequence goes on along the minus strand of NZ_NQMK01000001.1, from coordinate 432,897 downwards.
GACGGCGCGGATGTTCTTTTGGCGTGCAGGGTAGCTGGCGCGCGCCTGAATATCGATTTTGAATGCGCCTTTTTCGAATGAGTGATCGACAAATTCTTGAATGCCGCGCGGCCCAAATACTTGCAGATCACCCTCGCGGTTGAACACCCAGCTCGACAGCACAAAGAAGGGCAAGCCGCATACGTGGTCGTAATGCAGATGGCTGACAAACACCCAAGGCACATCGGCCGGGTTGATATTGGCTTTGACCATCTGACGCGTGGCGCCTTCGCCGCAATCGAATAAATAGTTTTTCCCGTTATCGAGGGTCACAAGAATGGCGGACTGGTTACGGTCTGGGTCCGGCAGTGCGGCGGCGGTTCCAAGCAAAGTGATTTTCATGGCAGCTCTCTGTAATAAATTTGAAGGTAGTAAAGGTTTTCTAAAAAATCATTAAATTCGTTTTTAAATACTTTTAAGGCCGGTTTTTTGAAAGATATTTCCTCCAGATCAAATCGACGTTTACCTTGACCTCAAGCCAAAGTCATTGCGTATGTATAAGTAATTTGCCGGGTACAAGACCCTTGCGGCATAAACAATTTCACCCGCCTGATTGCGAATCAGGCGCACAACCCGCGCGACAGGCATGCCGATTTCAATTTGCAGTTGCCGCGCCATCACCGCGTCGGCAATGCGTACGGTCAACATCTGCTCTGCGTGGTCCAGCTCGTTAGAAAACTGGCGTTTCAGTACCAACAACACCGGGGATGATTCGAAATCATCGCGTTGCTGCTGCCAGAACCGTTCGCACACATGAACCGTACTGATGCTGTAGGGGCGCCCATCAGACCAGTTGACTCGGGTGGTCCACCAGTAATTGCCCGTCGTCGTCTCGTTGGGAACGAGTCCGGCAGGCAGGGACGCAACGCCCGAACCCAGGGAGGTAAATACGGCATTCAACGTTTCGATGTGGTTGATCCAGGTATCCCAGTCGGTCGGCAACATCAGCCAATGCCCTTTGGCCGCATCACCGATCACGAATGTACCTTTGCCTCGAATGCGCTCAATCAACCCTTCGCGTTCAAGCTCGTCTAACGCAGCACGAACGGTAGCGCGAGAAACGCCATATTCGGTCGCGAGGTCTTCCAGGCGGGGGATACAGGTTCCAACCGGCCATTCGCCTCGTTCGAGGCGCCCGCGCAAGGTGTATTTCACTTTCAAAGACAAGGGCAAACGCGACTGCTCTCGCAGGGTCGAGTTAACGCCCTCGGTCATTTCTGTCGTGAGACCCGAAAGATGGAAGCTCATGACAACAGTCCACTTTCATGAACAACATGCTCGGCCGTCGCCAGACATGCCGTCAGACCCGGGGTTTCAACGGCGTACAAGTTCACCAAATTGGCAATGCCGTGAACCTGGGGCCCATGAATTGCCCAATCGCTGACCGGCTCGCCTGGGCCCGTTAAGCGAGGGCGAATACCCGCGTAGCTGACTTGCAAACGTTCCGCAGTGACGTCGGGCCAGTAGCGGCTGATGTTTTCGACAAACGCACCAACGTTATCGGGGTTGACCGAGTAGTCTCTGGTGGTCACCCATTCGAGATTCGGACCGAAACGCCCTTGCCCCGCCATATCAAGCGTAAATGCGCCACCACGCCATAGGGTGTCCCCAACCGGCATAATCAGACGAGAGAAAGGTGTTTTCCCCTGGCAGCTAAAGAATGAACCTTTGGCAAAGTGCACATTGGGCACCAGCGCCTGCGGGTAACCCTCGATGCGTTGCGCCAACGGACGCGCGCCCAGCCCAGACGCGTTGACCAGATAATCGGCCGTCATGGTGCCCGGTACATTGTCGGCGGTGAAGTCGACGCGAAACCGTCCGGACGGTTCAATATGTACGGCATCGACAGATGTCCCCAACGCCAGCATTGCCCCGTGCGCTTCCGCATCGGCCAATAATGAAATCATCAGCCCATGGGAATCGACAATGCCGGATACCGGAGAGTAAATCGCCGCCTGGCAATTAAGGTTTGGTTCGAGGCGACGGGCCTCGGCTGCACTTAGCAGCTCTACGCCAGGTACTTGCAAGACATTTGCGCGCTCGGTCAGACGCTCGAGTATGCCGACCTCGTTATCATCAAGCGCCGGCAGCAACTTGCCGACCTGACGGTGACCCACGCCATGTGTCTCGCAATACCGATACATCAAGTCCCGACCGCGGATGCACAACCGTTCTTTGATTGAGTCTGGGGGATATAAAAAGCCCGCGTGAATCACTTCGTTGCTTCGCGAGCTGGTCTCCTCGCCCATGCGATTATTCACTTCAACAATCACAACCTCGCGCCCGGTCATTGCCAGTTCGCGCGCAATGGCCAGCCCAACAACGCCGGCACCAACAACAATACATGTCACATGATCCACTGGGATGACTCCTGTTGCCAGATTAATGTGTGGACAAAATTTGTCGCAGAACGTGTTCTAGACACTGTTCTGGATCATCAACCGCAACCGGTTGCCGATACGCGACGTAACGATCGGGCCTGACCAAAATGACCCCTTCAGGCCCGATACCGCGATGCCGCGCCCACGAGCCGCGCAAGTCCAGATAGTCTCCGTCGTAAAGCCCGACGCGAACGGCACGAATGGAAAGCCCCAACCGGGCGCCAACGGCCTCTGCGGCCCGAACCCACGGCTGCCCTTCCTCTCCGGCCAACACCACAAAATGCCCGCCCTCGACGAACGACGCAATGGGAACAACCTGCCCCAAGCGACTTAGCCACGCATGAGGCAGCGGATGACCTGGCCGGGTGCTAGGCTGGTAAAGCAAGACTGGATCAGGGCTTTGCACGGCGGGGCTCGCATCGCTGACGAGCGCCCCTTGGTCATAGGTGTAGCCGAACTCGATATTGTGATGACGAAAACCGATGCGCTGCTTGGCAATGGCATTGGCAACAGCGACACGAACGGGTTCGGTCTCAGGCGAGGTGTCCCATACCTGCTTCAGACGTCGCCAATTCTCTTCTTTGCTGTTCTCTTCCGACAACCCTATGGCGGCGTCGATCAGAAAATGCTGCATGGCATTGCCCAAGGCAACCGATACATTGCGTTGCGCTACGGGCCGGCGCTCAAGCTCGTAAGAATCCAACAAGGCTTCAGCGGCGCGCCCTTGAAGCACATGTGCAACCTTCCAGCACAGGTTATAGGCGTCTTGTACGGCGCTATTCAGGCCAAGGCCACCCGTGGGCGGATGCTTCTTGCACGCATCACCTACCAAGAAAATACGGCCGTCTTGGTAGCGACTTGCAAGGAAGCCGCCCATCACCCACTCGCTGACATGATGGACATGAACCTCATCGGGCGAGATACCAAGGACCTCGTACATACGGGCCAACACCCGCTCTGCATCTAACGGCGCATCATCTCCGAACAAATAACGCGAGTGATAAACCCATTCTTCAGCCGTGTTACCCCAACGGGTCGGCCCTTCGGGCAAAAGGACACCACTGGCCCACGACCCGCCAAAATCCGGGTTGATCAAGAAACGGGTCAACACATCAGAGCCACCCATACGCGTGCTCAGGTCGGCAGAGAAATGCACGGAACTCATCCGCATAGACTGACCACTGGACTGCATCTCGATACCCAGACGCGGCCCAACCGTCTTACCTGCATCGGCGGCCAGTAAATAGCGACAACGCACTTCGTAGCACTCGTCGTCAGCGCGGTTGCGTATTACGGCGGTGACGCCGTCTTCATCTTGCGAGAACTCGACCAGTTCCTGGTAAAAAAACAAACCGTCAGGCGCCAGCGTTTCGGCATGGGCCTTGAGAATAGGTTCGAGATACATCTGGGGGTAATTGGCAGGCAAGCACGGGCTGGCGGCCAGGTAATCAGGATCCTCGCCACCGGCGCCCCAGGCTTCTACCCGACCAATTTCGCGACCATGATAAGGGCTACTGCCCCCGACACCGGCATACCAGCCTGCGTATTTCATGGCCTGCGGCGGCGTCGACACTTTATAGATTGCGTCTGCCACCCCAAGCTCGGTGAAAATTTCCATGGTCCGTTGATTGATGATATGGGCCTTGGGCTGTGGCGACGTACCGGGAAAGTAAGTCACCAAGCGAGCCTTTACACCCAACCGCGCCAGCAGCATCGAACACGTCAAACCCGCAACGCCACCGCCAACGATCAGAACAGGAACTTCAATTCGTTTCATTTTTCGCCTCAATCCGCTGCGGCCTGATCCCACACCATTGCCGCCGTATCTACAGGCGTTTTCAGCTCACCGGTCTCCAGCATGATGGCTTGGGTATCGGCGATAGCCTTCGGATAAGTCGCGACGGTGAAGTAGCCGGGTACTTTCTCGGCAACGGCCTTGAAGTATGTGTCGGCTTCTAGCCCTTGGGGTACGGGGTAAATTTTCTTCAGGGCGGCGACCAGCGCATCCCGGTTCGCAGGATCGCGAATCCATTGATCAATCTCGCGATGCGCCTTGATGTACGCTTGCATGGCTGCCGGGTTCTTCTCGAGGAACGAACGTGTGGTCCACCAGGCCTGGCTCATGCGACCCGTTTCTGTCGCCCAGGCGGGGCATTCCTGGGTAGCGCAGTCAAGCAAAAGCTTGCCCTGCCCCAGTTGCTCAATCATGATGACCGAAGCAAATACTTCGGTGACGGCATCCATGCTGCCCGTCTGCAAGCCCGCCAATGACTGCCCGCCGCCACTGACACCGGTGTACTTCAGCTCATCGGGTTTCAGACCGGCATCACGTGCCAGCAATTGCACGTAACGGTGCGCTGCCGAACCCAGCCCATACACACCCACCGTTTTGCCCTTGAGCGACTGCATGGCCGTTTTGTAATCGGCACCGGGTGCGACCGAAGTTTTAGCGGGGTGGCCCACCAAACGCATGACGGGCTCTTTGGCATTGCCCATTACCGCGACGGGATCAAAGCCCCTGGACTTGAACAACAACATATTGTCGGGCGTGGTCATGATGACATCGACGCTGCCGCCAGCCAGCGCCGCGTTAGCCTGAGGCCCCGTACTGATATTGACGAGTTCAACATCAAGACCGTGCTTTTTGTAGTAGCCCAACTCAACGCCCATGTAGGCAAACAGGCTGGTGATATTGCCTGGATAAACCTGCACTTTGAACGCTGTTTGCGCTGATGCGCCCTGACTCGCCAATAAGGCCAGCCCCATCACCATACCTGTACCGAGTTTCTTGAATAGCCCTTTCATTCCTGATCTCCTTGACGCTACGCCATCGACACACTACTGCCAGCGCAGCAAATAGTTTTCAATTTTTCTCAACAACTCGACTGCAAATGTCGCAATCAAACCCAGCACGAACAACAACGCAAACACGGCATCAGTGCGCAACACGCCCGAGTAGTAAGCAATTTGCTGGCCGAGCCCACGGTTGGACCCGATCATTTCCCCTACGACCACTGCCAGGAAGCCGTAAATCAATGACAGACGCAGCGCAGCGAAAATACTGGGTAAGGCGTTCGGGATCACCAACTTCGTGAAGTACTCGAGGCGGCTTGCACCCAACTGACGCGTCAGCAGGCGAAGGTCAGGATCGATACTGCCCAGGCCGGTCAAGGCGCCATTAAGCACAATAAAAAAGCAAAGGCTGAACGCCAGAACGATTTTTGACATCATCCCCAGCCCGAAGAACGCGACGAACAAAGGAGCGAACGCAACGCGCGGCAGACTATTCAGAAAACTTAGAATGGGGTCCAGCACTTCGCGCAGCATCCTGCTTTGCACCAGTACAAACGCAACGACCACACCCAAAATGCCCGCAATGCCAAAGCCCCACAGTGTTTCTTGAACGGTGATCCAGGCGTCTTCCCAGAACTTGGTTTCGCCCAGGTTTTCAACCAAAAACCGCCCGATGTCCTGGGGGCTGCTAATAAAAAACTTGTTCACCAGGCCCGTATCTGCAGCAACCTGCCAAATGCCAAGCAACGCGGCAATCACAACCAATCGCCAGAACCACAACGAGACCAGGTAGCGCTGCTTAGCGGCAACCATGCGCGCCGCCTCTTGTTCGGCCCAGCTTTGCTTATCAATTTCGGGGGCCAATTGGGCCGCCCCGTGACTAGTGTTTGTATTCATGACTCATCAAGCTCCAGATGCGGCTATACAGTTCGTGATATCGGTTATCTGTCTGCAACTCGCTTAGCGACCGTGGCCGCTCAAGCGGGACTTCAACGTCAGCAATAACTCGACCAGGATTAGGACACATGACAATGACCCGATCGGCCAGGGAAATGGCCTCATGCAGATCGTGCGTCACAAACATAATGGTGCGACGGTCTTTGTCCCAAAGTTGCAGCAACAGCTCACCCAACTGAATCTTCAGGTGAATATCCAACGCCCCATAGGGCTCATCCATCAGCAAGATTTCAGACTTGAGCGCGAAGGTTCGGGCAAGCGCCACCCGTTGCCGCATGCCATGCGACAGCTCGGACCGGTACGCATTCTCGTAGCGCCCCAAACCCACGGCATTGAGCAGCTCACGTGCACGCTCGCGCCGGGCAGCCCGCCCTTCTCCGCGTAACTCCAGGCCGTACTCGACATTGCCAATCGCGGTTCTCCAGGGCAACATGGCATCGCGTGCCAACATGTAGGCCACATCGGGACGGCCCGCCGCCGGAGGTTTGCCATTGAGCAGCGCGACCCCAGACTGGGGCGTTACCAAACCCGCTGCAATATTCAATAGCGTCGTTTTTCCGCAGCCGCTGGGGCCCACCAAAGCGATGAATTGTGTTTTCTTTATTTCAAGTGAAACACCACCCAGCGCTTCAACCGCCTGCACCTTGCCACGATCTTTGAGCATGAAGTACTGCCTGACATGCTTGAAACTGATCCCTTCTTGCGCCACTGTTATCTCCTCTAGTTCATTTAATCGTTCGTAGCAAAAAGCGATCACTCACACATCAGCGCGGTCGCCGATCAGATGCTGCCGCAAAAATTGCTCTGAGCGCGCGTTGGCCAGGTCGGCCGCCGCAGCGTTGTAGTTCGCGCCGCCTTTCAAGGCAAACGCATGATTGACCCCTTCGTAAGTTTCTATACGCACGTTAGGGTTTGGGCTGAGCGCCTGCACAATCTGTTGCCGCAAGGGCTCGGGGACAAGAAAATCACTGCCGGCCATATGCATCAGAATCGGCGTGGCAATGCGAGCGGCCTCGTCGAGATGACGCTCTAGATGAACGCCGTAGTAAGCCACTGCGCAGTCAACCGGTACGTGAGCAGCCATGCGATAGCTCAGCCGGCCACCAAGACAGAACCCAAGAACGCCGACCTTGCCATTGCAGCCCGGATGGCTTTTCACGAAGTCATACGTTGCAGACAAATCGGACAACGCCTTGTCATCATTGAACGCGTCATTCAACGCCATCGCCTTGCTTACTTCTTCGGGCGTGGCCGTTGCCGGATCGTCGGCCAAACGCACATCGGCCTCTTGGCGCCAGAACAAGTCAGGGACAACGACGAAGTAGCCGAGACTGGCATAGTGGTCGGCCAGATCTCGCATTACTTTGTTGACGCCGAAGATGTATTGCAAAAGCACCAAACCGGGGCCAACGCCTTTAGGGGGTACGGCCACATAAGCCGAAAACGCGCCCGCATCATGGGCATTGATCAAAACTGAGTGACTCACGGTATTTCCTTCCTGCTAAGCTGATTTAATGTTTGAATTCGAGACAGGGGCTCGTCCTGACTAGGACAGGTTCCCTCGCTCCGACATCACGATCGTCTTCACCAACTGGGGCCAGGCCACGGGCTCTGAGGCCTCGTCCATGTTTTCTTGAACGGAGCGATTGGCGTGCCAATAGGCGGCGGTCAAGCGCGTCGAGGTGACATGCGATGAGTCATCGCTGGCTAGCCAGTTCATGACAGGCACCATCACGTCGGGCTGCAGCAGTTTTTCGCGCGGGACGCCGATATCCTCGGGTACCTGAGCGGTATCTACGGGCCCGCCAGGAATGACAGTGTTTACGGTAATACCGTGCGACTTGAGTTCGGTTGCCATCGCGGCCGACATTGATTCCAAGGCCGCTTTCGAAGGCCCATAAGAAGCAAACCCCGGACGCAGCATGGTTTCCCATGTTGTGGAGACATTGATCAAGCGCCCGCCGCCACGCTGCAACATCAGGGGAATGGCCGCCCGCGACAGCAAAAAGGGCCCAATCGCGTTCACGTCCATGATCCGGCGCCATTTTTCAGGGGGGATTTCCCATACGTTCAAAGGCCTGGAGATAAAATCGGGCCGGATGATCTGCGCCCCGGTGCCGGCATTGTTGACGACAACATCAAGCCCGCCGAATACTTTCATTGCCGTTGCGACGATCTGCTCTGCGTCTTGATCTTTTGTGATGTCTGCAAGGCAGGCTGCAATATGCCCGGGCAGCAAGGTATCCACCGACTGAACAACCCGTTCAAGTCCCGCCGCATCAAGGTCAGCGATGACAACGCAGGCGCCTTCTGAAACAAACCCCTTGGCTATCGCGGCACCTAAGCCATTGGCGCCCCCTGTGACAACACATACCTTGCCCTTGAGGGCAGTTCCAATCGACATATTCAACCTCAAGATTTGATGAAGACCCTGCGCACTTCCTAATATTCGAAAGTACGGTTTTAAGTACTTTATAAAATAGAGGCGATCGTGTCAACGAATCTGAGGCTAGTAATTACCCTGAATCAGGCACCCGAACTTACCTTTGACAACTAGGTAGCCACAGTGCGCACAAGGGAAAATCAGGGGCGCAGGTCGTTCTCGATGTACAGGTGTCGCGCCGGGTAAAGCACCTCGGCACAATAGACAACATTGTCTTGCGCATCACGCACAACACGGACGACGCGAACCACCGGGCTACCTATTTCAACTTTCAGGTGGCGGGATACCGTGGCGTCGGCGGCACGCACCGTCAACGTCTGCCGGGCTGAAACCAACAACGGCTTATAGGCGCGATCAAGAACCAGCAGCACAGGCTCTTGCTCGAACGCTTTTTTCTGTTGGGTATAAAGAGAGTGCGCCACATAAGCCGAACTCATGCTGTAGGGCACCCCTTTGATCAGGTTCACACGTGTGGTGTGCCAGTAATCATCCGACACCACTTCATCACCGCCGACCAGATCGGCCGGCAAGCGCCCGACCCTGTTCTCGAGAACAATAAAGTCAACGTTCAAGCGATCGATGTGGCCGATCAGGGTGACCCAATCTGTCGGCAACATCATCCAGTGCTCTTTCAATACGTCGCCAATAACGTAAGTGCCCTTTCCTCGGGTACGCTCGATCAGTCCCTCTTGTTCAAGCTCGTCGAGCGCCGCGCGAATCGTCGCGCGCGATACCCCGTACTCGCTAACCAACTCGAGTAGCGTAGGTATCTGCGTTCCTACGGGCCATTCCCCACGCTCCAGACGGGCTCTGAGCATGTATTTCATTTTCAACGACAATGGCAGGCGAGACTGCTGTTTCAGCGCGAGTTTTATTTTATTTTCCATCACGGAAGGGCTCTTGAGACACCAGGGAAGACGACGCTATGATACTTCGTCCCCGGACATCAGCGCCCCTCTGACGTAAAGTCTCGCCCATGACGTCAAAACCAAGGCTAAAAACCCCGAACTGGTTTGATCACCCCATGGGCAATTCAAACCAATTTCGCCCCTGCCGACGCTCAATCAGCCAAGCACCGTTTTCTAGCACAAACGTATCTTCGTAGCAGCCCACATAAATAGTCCCGTTGAATCGGACAACGGCGTTGCCTGCAGCGCCCTCGTGCTGCAAATAGACGGTGAAATAGCTACTTGCCTTTGCCGATCTTGAGTCGATGACATCGACAAGAATATTTGTACACACATGTACTGAGCGCATTTCTGGCGGCTTACGACTTAAATCGGCCGTGATGGCATCGCGCCCCCGAATTGGGGTGTCTGGCGACAGCGGGCGCAAAAACACCCCATCGGCAGCAAACAGTTTCGACAAGGCTTCGTACTGTCGTGAGTCATTTAACAGCGCAAATTTCAAGATGACTGATTCACAACAAGATTTAATGTGTGCTTCCTGCAACTGATCCATATCCACTACCTAAAAAGTTCGCTGCAGGACAACAGCAACGTTGTCCTGCAGCGTATCGTTAAACCACGCACTCACCCCAGATGCCGGCTCGTCAATCGATGACAGCCGACCAAACCATGTCATCCAAAGGTTTCGCTGACTTGATCTCTCCGCTCTCGACCAAACTCTGTTGAATCGCGTCCAGCGCCGACAACCTGACCCGTGTGCCAAAAAATGCAGCAGCTCGATCGGCCACATCGGCGTAGTAAGCGTCGGGATTATCCAAGGCAGGTGCAGGCAAAATTTTCTTTAACTCGTTAACGAAAGCGACGCGATTTGAAGGGTCTTTAATCCAGGCATCGATCTTGCGATGCGTGCGTACGAACTTTTTCATCGCTTCGGGGTTAGCCGCCAGAAAATCGCTTGTCGTAAAGTAGGCGAGCGAGGTTTTACCGCCTTCGGTAATCAGCGGCGGACACTGTGCCACCGGATCTGAACAGTCGAGCACGAACTCCCCAATCCCCATGTGCTCGACCAAAATCCCGCTGGACAAGACATCGACGGAAACATCCAGGTTGCCTGCGACCAAACCCGACACAGAGGCGGCAGGACCGCCCATAGCTGCCCGCTTCAAATCGGCATCGTTCACGTTTGCGCTTTTAGCCAACTGACGCACAAACCGGTCGGTCGAGGAGCCCAAACCGTAGACACCAATTGTCTTTCCTTTGATACGGCTCATGACCGACCGGTAATCTTGGCCCGTAGGCAAGCCCAACCCTTTGCGTTGAATTAAAAAGAACGGGTACTGCACGGCGTTGCCCACCACCGCGACAGTATCGATACCTCGATGCTTCAAGAGAATCATGTTGTCTGGCATGTTCATGATGACATCGACACTCTTGGACACGAGTGCCGAATTGGCTTGCGGGCCATTGGCAATATGAACCACCTCAACATCCAGCCCCTCTCGCTCATAAAAGCCGAGACTGGTCCCCAAATAAACGTACAAGCTGGCGATATTCCCGGGCATGATCTGCACCCGAAGCGGTGCTGCCGTTGCCGCCCCGGCAACCGATAGCAACCCCGACACCATCACCAAAGCAGCCAACCCTTTACGGAACAATTTTGCACATGACAACATGATTTCTCCTGGCGCGAATAATCGCGCATATATGGTTTTACATCTGTACAACACTCCATCCATCTGCAACGCGATGACCAATACCGACGCAATGTCTACAGAGGAACAGCCACCAGCCCGTGCATGTTGAAACTATCGGGAACAACAATGCGCTCTTTGAACTTGAGGATGCCGCCAGAGAAAACCATCTTGTCCAGATACTCCCCTGTGCAAAAGAATCGCCCCCTCCCCTCTACATCGGACTGCAAAATCAGGAATGAAGACCGAGCATGAAATACCCCGTCTTGCTCACCATCGAACATCACCCCCGTCACAATGCGACGATCTTGATGAATGTTGTAAAGGTTGGCCTCGCGCAGCGACTTGACCCGATCGCGCAACATGGCATGGTTGTCGAGGTACAGCCAATACCCCTCAAGGCCCGCAACATAGTTATCTCTGGGGTGAATGGCGTACTTGCAGTCGTCGACAAACAGGCCCGGCCACTCCTCCAGCCGATCGTCATCGAGTATTCGTGCACACCGATAGTTCAACCGGGTAATTTCTTGCTCAATCTGATCAATCGCAATATCTGACATTGGCATGACGCGCTCCTTAAGCTGGCTGGCTATTGAGTTTTGGGGTGTATCCCATCAGGGTGCTGTAACCTTTCCAGAACCCTCGAATCGGCAGTTCGGTGACCACATGCGACTGGTCATCAACACCACGCCCCCCCATTTCAATAATCGAGTGCCCCCGATCTTCGCCCTTGGCGATGGCCGACTGTGTCAGCTCCAGTGCCTCGACGTCCTCGATGGCGACATAGCCTGCAGGCCCAAACAAATTAGATTGCTTGCGACGCATCGACCGCTGCTCTGGCGTATCGTCCTCGAAGCCGAAATGCGTATACAGCAACTCAACCACGCCCACGGCTTTGGGGCGGATTTGTCGAACAGACAGCGTATTACCAACACAGGTGAACAACGTGCTCGGAAAAATAGACACAATGTTCAAACTCAAACCCAGATCGTTCTCTTTAAAACCGTTCATCAGCGTCGGATCGTCCAATTGCGGTCCACGATGCGACTGCTGCCCGCGAACCGTTTTCGAATCTTCTGCGTCGTTGAAAACGCTGATAATTGAATGGACACCGCTTTCGCTGATTTCGCACGCACCACGATCAGAAGGGTTCATGAATCCGAAAGTCGGCAAGAAGGGGTGCAACATTGGCGCGTGATAGGCATCCCGAGAGTTCTCAGCAAACAGTTTCCAGTTCGCTTTCAAAGTGTGACGGTGGTACCCGCTGACTCGTAAAGGCTTGCGCAAGGTGTGCTGCAAACGTGTCACGACTTTTTCGCCAAGGTAGTCACGTAAGGCTGGCGCCTGCGGGTCCAAGGTTCCAAATATGACGCCATTAATCGTGTCCACTTTGAGTGGACGCATACCATGCTGTGCCTTGTCGAAGTCGTCAGGCATGCCCCCATGCCCACTATCCCCCTTCTGCAAAGGGACGCTTGCCAGCCGACCTTCGGACGTATAACACCACTGGTGATAAGGACAAATATGGCTGCGCCGATTCCCGCTCAGTTCTCGCACAACCTGCATGCCCTTATGCGAGCAGCGATTTACGAACGCACTGATCGACCCATCGGGAGCACGCTGCACAACAACCGGCGTTGTGCCGACGAAACGCGTCACAAAATCACCTGGCGTCGCGATTTCGCACTCTAAGGCCAGGTAGTTCCAATTAGGACCACGAAACAACACCTCCATCTCGCGATCGAAAACGTCCTGCTCGGTAAATACCCAGTACGGCGTGCGCGTGTAGTCGTCTGTGGGCCAATGGCGTTCTTGCATTTGGTCTTGCATCACACTTCTCCTCTCTTGACATCACCGCTCTGATAAACATTCGTCAATCAGTCGGCCTATTTAAAATACCTAAAACCGTTTTTTCGGATGTTTATATAATCAAGATATTGCCGTTGGCGCGCAAGAACCCAGCACCAATACCCAGTATTGGGTTTATGAATAAAGGTCGAAAATGGAACTGAACGAGCTGGACCTCAACCTTCTGCTGACCTTTCACGAAATCATGCGGGAACGCAGCGTATCCAAAGCTGCCGAAAACCTCGCCTTGGCTCAACCCACCGTCAGTCAGGCCCTCAGCCGCTTAAGGGCCACCCTCAACGACGACCTGTTTCAGCGAACGTCCACAGGTATGGAACCGACGCCATTTGCAGAACAACTGGCCGATCCGGTGGCATACGCCTTACGCAGCCTGAAGGAAGCATTGAATCAACGGGGTTCATTCGATAGCGCCAGTTGGACGGGCTCGTTTACCCTGGCGACGACTGACTTTGGCGAGGCGTATCTGCTGCCCCGCATCTTGGAAAAAATAAAAGGTGTCGCTCCTGGAATTTGCGTACGTTCGGTACGTTACATGCCAGATACGCTGAAAGCCCAAATGGAAAAAGGCGAAATCGATCTGGCCATAGGACTACTGCCTAACCTTGAGGCCGGCTACTATCAGCGCCGCCTGTTTCAGCATGACTACGTTTGCCTATACAGACGGTCTCACCCCTGGGCCGGTATGAAACTTGACGCCGACAAGTTCCAGGAGGCCGATCATTTGGTGGTCGAGTCCCCCGACCCGGGACACTACATGATTGAAACGGTACTAAAAAAAATGGCTGTTCAGCGCAAAATAAAAGCCGTCGTCTCGCACTTCGGGGCCATACCGTATATCTTGCGTTCTACCGACCTTATCGCGACCGTCCCCCGAATTATCGCGCTGGCGCACCAGGCGCAATTTGATCTGGACTTCCAGCCACACCCACTGGACTTACCCACATTTTCGGTAAATGTTTTCTGGCATGCGCGCTATAACCGCGACGGGGCCAATCAGTGGCTAAGAAATCTTATTTTTGATTTACCCTCGCCCAGCCCCTGAATCCGGACTAAATCGCTAGCCCTCGACAAACACTCGTCCTCGGCCGCGCTTAACTTGCCCACGAACCAGCTTTCCTTCCAGCCTTCGCCGTTTTGAGGCCAACGTGGGCCGGGTCGCTTTACGCGCCAAGGGTGGTTTGGACGCGCTATCGACCAAGGCCTGCAAACGTGCAATAGCTTCTAGTTTGTTCTGCTCTTGACTGCGACTACCCTGCGCTTTAATGACGATCACGCCTTCGTCGGTAATGCGCGAATCGCGCAAGGCAAGCAAACGCGCCTTTACGTCGTCGGGCAAAGAGGATTGCGGTATGGAATAGCGCAAATGGATTGCGCTTGAGACTTTGTTGACGTTTTGGCCACCCGCACCCTGCGCACGGATAGCGCTAAAAATCATTTCGTCTTGCAAGACGGGAAATCGGGAAGTGATCATATTGAACCGAGATTCTTTGCGTTCAACGGCCAGCAGGCCATGGCAACCAAAAAAATAAAACAAACTTAATCAAAGCGAACCAAAATAGCCATTTTGACCACTGAATAGGCTATAAACAGCGCCATAAGATTGCGTAGCGGGCCCAGCCCGGGTCACACCGTCTTTTGCCAATTGCTGTTAAAAACCATTATCGCGTTGCAGGAAACTTTTACTATGCGCATTGCTGCCTCCCCAAAATTCTCGACCTTGGCCAACGCTCCCTGCGTTCCTACAACGCATAGCGACAACACTGCGGCTAATGGCGCATACCTAGGCCAAAGCCAACCCCATGTGTGTACCTGCGGCGGTAAAGCCGCCCTTGCACTGCACAACCGCGCAACCGCCGCCATGACGCGCAGAATGTTTTTGGGGGGTGCTGCTGCGGCCATCGTCCCGTTCATCGGGTTTCAAACCAGCAAAGCAATTGCGCAGCAACCCGCGCCACCCGACCGCCCCGTTCTGTTTACCAACTTACGCTTGTTTGACGGCATCAGCAACACCGTGCGAACCGGGGTCAACATCCTTGTCGAGGGCAATCGAGTCGCAGCGCTGCCCCCTGTCGGTGAGCCTGTCGAAAACGCCAAGATCGTCGACTGCGGCGGGCGGCTGGCCATGCCGGGCCTGATCGATGCGCACTGGCACTCAATGTTCTGCGGCATTACCGAAATGGCCGCCATGACCGCCGACATAGGCTACGTGTATTTGGTCGCGGCCCGCGAAGCCGAACACACCTTACTGCGCGGCTTTACCAGTGTACGCGACGCGGGTGGCCCAAGTTTTGCACTCAAACGGGCCATCGATGAAGGTATTGTGGTTGGCCCCCGTATTTTCCCGTCTGGCGCAATGATTTCGCAGACCTCAGGTCACGGTGACTTTCGCATGCGTCACGAAGTGCCACGCAACGACAGCGACCCGCTCAGCATAGCCGAGCGTATGGGCGCGGCCATGATTGCCGACGGCGCCGACAACGTACTGCGGCGCGTGCGCGAGCAGCTTATGCTGGGAGCCAGCCAGATCAAACTGATGGCCGGTGGCGGGGTCACGTCGTTATACGACCCGCTCGACACCACACAATATTCCGAGGCAGAGTTACGTGCTGCCGTTGGGGCCGCCGAAGACTGGGGCACCTACGTCATGGTGCACGTCTATACGTCGCGCGGCATACAGCGCGCCATTCGGGCTGGGGTTCGGTCTATCGAGCATGGCCAGTTGGCCGATGAACAAGCCGCCCGCCTGATGGCCGACGAAGGCGTATGGTGGAGCCTGCAACCATTTTTGGCCGACGACGACGCCAACATCAAAGCCGACCCGGGAGCAAAAGCCAAGCAACTCGAGGTGGCTGAAGGCACCGTACGAGCCTACCAAATGGCCATAGACATGAAAATTAAAACAGCCTGGGGCACAGATATTCTGTTTACACCCCAGAACCTGAAATCTCATGGCCGGCAATTGGCTAAACTTACCCGCTTTTACGACCCCATGGCACTATTAAAGATAGCCACAGCCAGCAACGGCGAACTGCTTGGCCTGGCCGGCAACCGCAGCCCTTACCAGGGCAAATTGGGGGTGATCGAGCCGGGCGCCTTTGCCGACCTGCTTATTGCCGATGGCGACCCGACCGTCAATCTCGACTTCCTTGGCGACCCCGACACGAACTTGAAACTCATCATGAAAGACGGTCGTATCTATAAAGATCAACTGTAATGCGCGCCCTGCACATCTTTAGACTCGCTTTGGCCATCGCCGCCAGGCTTGGCCTGCTCACGTGCCTGCTTGCCCTGTCGGGCTGCAGTCAGGGGCGAGCCCCCTCGTTCATGATCATGGGCAGCTATTTCCCAGCCTGGCTGGTGGGTCTCGCAATCAGTATTCCGCTAACCGTTGTTATCCGTCAGGGCTTGATCCGTAGCGGTCTTGACGATGCGCTGCCTGTGCGGCTGCTGGTCTATGTCTGCCTTTGCGTACTGCTGACGCTGGCCTTCACTTACATATTTTCGCCCCAATAAGACTCATGTCACACGAACAAAATGCAGCGCATGGTCGCTACGCCCGATGGCTTGCTTTTGGCATTATTGCCGCTACGGTACTGGCGGCATTAGCCTGGTGGCGATACATCGACGTTAACCTGCTATCTGAAGACGCCATCCTGGAAGCAGACGTTGTCCATATCAGCACGCCAGTGCCGGGAAAGATCATCGAACTCGCTGTACGCGAAGGCGACCGCGTCGCACGTGGCGACCTTCTGTTCAGGCTTGATCCGCAAGCCTACGAGTTGCGAGTCGCCCAGGCCCAGGCAGAAGTTGCCATGACTAAAGCAACATTAGCCTCGCGCGAACGACAAATTCGCGCCGAAACGGCCAACGCATCCATTGCCAATCAGCAAATCAAACGCGCCGAAGCCAATCTTGAATTGGCGCGCAGTACGGTGCATCGCCTCGAACCCCTGGCACGCAAAGGGTATGTCCCCCAACAAGAGCTTGACACTGCCCGAACCGCAATGCGCGACGCTCAGGTATCCCTGACGCAGGCACAGGCACAATCCGAGGCCGCCAAAGAACTGATTGGCGAGATCGAAGCCGCCCAGGCTGCCGTGTTGGCTGCAACCGCCGGCCTAGGCCTGGCACAAAAAGCACTTGCCGATACTACCGTCACCGCGCCCCACAACGGTCTGGTCGTCGGGCTCAGGGTATCCAGCGGCGAACACCTGGGGCCGGACCAAAGCGTCTTTACCCTGATCAACACCGATCAATGGTATGCCACCGCCTTATTCCGGGAAACGGACTTGGCGAGTTTGCGCGTCGGGCAATGCGGTCAGGCGTTCGCACTGGCCGACCCTTCACGTCATATTCCAGGCCGCATCGTTTCCATTGGCTGGGGGGTTGCTACCGAAGACTTAATTAGTCTGCCGCGCGCCCTGCCCTACGTGCAGAAATCATTGAACTGGGTTCGCGTCGCACAACGCTTCCCGGTCAGGCTTTTGCTCGAAAATCCTCCACCAGAACTGATGCGCGCGGGTGCGTCGGCCTCTGTTGTGATTCGCACCGACGCGCAATGCTAAGGGCGCAAAGTCAATGAATCGAGCTTTGTGGCACGAGGTCGGCCGTGAGCTGGCGCCCTTCGATGGGCGTTTAGGGACGGCCTGGCGCATCAGCGTAATTTGTTCGCTAGCGACGCTGGCCTTTATGACATGGCAAATCCCGTTAGCCGCCATTGGATGCTACTTGGTGCTGTTTGTCATGAAGCCCGATCCAGGTGAAAGCACCTTGATGGCCATCGGCATCTGCATCCTCGTATCAACGGTCGTTGCCCTGCTGGTTTGGCTCACCCGGCTGTCCATCGATATCCCAGCCTTACGACTATTTGTACTGGCCAGCGCCTCATTCATTTTTATGTACCTGGCCTCCGCGTCAAAGCTGGGTCCGGCCGGCAACATTATTGCCCTGGTCATTGCTTTCATCATGACGCTGCTGGGCAGTGCGCCGTTTGGTGAAGTCGCCACACGCGGTATTTTGTACGCCTGGCTGATGACGCTGATTCCTATGGGGCTGCTGATTGCCTGCAACATGGCTTTTGGCAGATCGGCACCGTCGCTGCTAACTGCCGAACTGGCACGCCGCGTTCACCTGGTAGAAGATATTCTTGCAGGTACCCAGCCGCCTGCATCGGCACGGCAAGCCCTGCACGAAGGCGGCGCGCCGGTTGCCAGTTACCTGCAGTTCATCAGCATTTTTCATTTACTACCAACCACCGAAATACATCGTCTTCGAACGCGCCATGAGCATACGCTGCAGCTATTAATGCTGGCCACGCGACTCCCCGACCCGACAGACGACGCAACGGCGCTTTCCGATACAACGCAGGCGGCGGCAGTGCGGCGTGAGATTCAGACAGGCCTGAACCAACTGGATGCCCCTGTGCCCCAGGGCCCGCCAGAGCCGCATTCAGGTTTTTTTCGCGCCGATGCGCTCAGCAATCCCGAACACTACCGGTTTGCCCTGAAAACCACCCTGGCGGCGAGCCTGGCCTACATCACCTATACCGCGCTGGACTGGCAGGACATCCACACGGCCATGGTGACCTGCTATGTGGCAGCACTGGGCTCGACCGGCGAAACCTTACACAAACTGACCCTGCGCATTGTGGGCTGCCTAATTGGTGCAGCCATGGGCATAGCGTCCATTTTGTTCCTGATTCCCCACATGACCTCGATCGGGGAACTGATGCTTCTGGTGTTTGCCGGCATTTTGGTGGCGGGCTGGGTCTCCAGCGGCTCAGAGCGCATTGCCTATGCGGGCGTGCAAATCGGCCTTGCCTTTTTGCTGACTGTCCTGCAAGGGTTTGGCCCCGATGTGGAGATTTCTGTCGCGACAGACCGTGTGGCTGGTATTTTGTTGGGCAATGCACTGCTGTACCTGATTTTTACAAGAATCTGGCCAATCAGCAGCCTTGAAATGGCACGTGCAGGCCTGGCCGAAGTCCGCGAAAAATTGCAGGTTTACGGCAAGAACGCGCAAAAGTTGCAGACGCTTGCGCCTTCCCAGGCGGCAAACCTGTTGGGCGCGCTGGGCGGTGTTCGTGAGCAACTGGTAATGCGGCGGTTCGAGCCGCGCACACTGCATACCGACCCTCACGAAGCCACCCAATTGCAGCAAACCCTGAACGACTATGAACTGCGCTGCATTTCCGCTGCGCTAGACCCGCAGTGGGCGACCCCACCGGCCACCGAAGCGCCGTTGCACACCTCGCTTGCCACACCCATATTGTCACGCCCAACGTCATGACCCCAACCCAAACGAAAAAGCGACTGTTTTTAATCGGACCATCGGTCCGCCTGGGCAGCTATGGTCGCGGCGCAGGCGCCGCTGCGATGACCCTGCTTCTAACCGCTTGCGCCAGCAACGCCATCGATCGTGCGCCGCGTTCACCCAATACCGCCTGGCAAGCCGATAGCGCTGCCCAGCCGAGCAACACGAGCGAGACCTTAGGGCCGACGGGTCGCAACGAAGGCTTCAGCGTTCCCCCTGTTGCCGCGCTAGGTCAGCTAGCCACCGGCATTGATATTGATCTAGAAAAAACGCATTCACTGCCCGAATTGATCGATATTGCGCAACGCGGGCATCCCGATACGCGTCTGGCCTGGAATCGTGCACGTCAGGCTGCGCTGGCCGTTGGCATGGTCGAAGCGACCTTCTTGCCCATGCTATCGGCAAACGTTGTAGGCGGGTACCAGCGGACCCGCTACCCACTGCCTGAAAATATTACCGGCATCCGAGACATCAAGACTGAATTAAGCGGAGTCGTCCCCGCACTGACCCTGGGGTGGTTGCTATTCGACTTTGGCCAGCGCAAGGCGCTATACGACGCGGCGTCAGAGTTATCGTTTGCACAGAACGTGCTATTTAACGCTGCGCACCAAAAAATCATACGCGACGTCACCGACCAGTTTTACCAATACAACACAGCACGCACGCACCGCGCACTCTCGGCGTCGATGCTAGTCAACCAACAGAAAGTACTGGCCGCGGTCACACAGCGACAAAAAGCAGGGCTGGCGACAACGGTTGAGCTCGCGCTGGCACGCCAAGCCGTTGCGCAGGCAAAGCTGCGTGTCGTTGAAAGACAAGGCGCTGAACGCAACACGTATCTGGGCTTGTTGAATGCCGTGGGCGTTTCGCCCACAGTCAAGCTGAAGGTCGCCGAGCCCGAGCAGCGCTCACTTCCTGACACCATTGACCCACTGACCGCCGACATCATCCAGAATGCACTCACGCAGCGCCCCGATCTTGTGGCCGCCTATTCGGCGGTGAAGGCCGCACAGGCCGGAATCACAGCGACAGAGGCCGACTTCCTGCCCAAGGTATACCTGGGTGCAGTCGCCGCACATAACCGCACTTCGTTTGACGTTGTTGGCCTACCCGGGCTCAGCCAGACCTCGACATCGCACGGCGTGCTTTTAGGCGTGACCTTACCGATTTTTGATGGCGGCCTGCGCAGGGCACGCGTACATGAGGCACGCCTGCGCGCCGACGACGCCCAAACCCTATTGGAAAATCAACAGCGTAATGCCGTCCGAGAAATCATCGCGGCCGAGACAATGTTGCAGACCGCATTGCAAAGCACAAAAACGGCCCGCGAACTGGTCGATGCGGCGCAAACAACCTACGATGCCGCACTATCTTCTTACCAAGAGGGTGTTAGCACGGTGACGATAGCCATCGAAGCCACATCACAATTATTGACCGCGCAACAGGCCTACGCCGACGCCCAAACCGCGTCATTAATTGCTGCGGCCAACCTGGCATTTGTGATGGGCGACATGACAACGCCCCGAAGCGAGTGGTTATCCCGTTAGCAGGCAAACACTCACCACGTTTTTTGCTCAGGTTCCCTTTCTGGACCAAGTCATCATCAGCTTATCTAGCGCATTACCGAATGCGCGTCTGTCTGACTGACTGAACGTTGCGGGCCCGCCCGTATCAACGCCCTGGCTACGCAACTCGTCCATCATGTCGCGCATAGCCAGCCGTTCGCCTATCGTCTCAATCGTGTAATGCTCGCCTCGCGGGTTAAGCGCAAAAGCGCCTTTGGCCAATACAAGGCTGGCCAAAGGGATATCGCCGGTAATCACTAAATCGCCCGCACAAGCTTTTTGAACAATGTAGTCGTCTGCCACGTCGAAACCGCGGGGCACCTGCACCGCCCGAATAAACGGTGACGGCGGCGTGCGCAACATTTGATTCGCCACAAGCGTTGTCGAACGCTGCCAACGCTGCGCCGCCCGATAGAGAATATCTTTGACGACGACAGGGCAGGCATCGGCGTCAACCCAAATTTGCATGCGTTATGCCTTCAGGGCGTCGGCCAGCAGGCTATTGATAAGGTCGTTGACTGCCACACCATCGGCTTGCGCCTTGGCATTCAGGGCCGTGATGACGGACTGTTGAAGTTTAACGGGGAACGAGACAAGACCCGCAGCCTGGTCCAGCCGCCGTTGTTCACGCCGGTCGGGTACAGCAGCGGCACCCGCAAAACGCCCAGGAGGCAAGCTGGCATTAAGTTTGCCCATGATTTTCAGGGCTTTGTTTTTTTCGAGATCAGTTTTTTTCATGAAGGGTCCGTGTGACGCGCCCCGTCAGCGACAGAGCGGCAGCGCACATTCTAGTTGAAAACCTTACAAACCCAGTTTCAATAATCGACCATTGCCACTATCGGTGAGCACATAAACATAACCGTCCGGGCCAACGCGCACGTCACGAATTCGCTCACTCAATGACTCCAGCAAGCGCTCTTCGCCCGTAACCTTGTTGCCCTCTAGCGTCAGGCGAAGTAACGCCTGCCCGCGCAGTGCGCCGATAAACAACGACCCTTTCCAGGCCGGAAACTGGTCGGCATCGTAAAACGCCATGCCCGAAATGGCCGGCGATACCTTCCAGTAGTGAATGGGCTGCTCGGTTCCCTCTACGGTCGTCCCCTGCGCTTCGGGGATGTCAAAGCCAGAATAATTGATGCCGTAGGTGGCCAGCGGCCAGCCGTAATTTTTACCGGGTTTGGGGATATTGATTTCATCACCACCACGCGGCCCGTGCTCATGTGTCCACAATTCACCCGTCCAGGGGTTAAACGCCGCGCCTTGCTGGTTTCGATGGCCGTACGACCAGATCTCCGGGCGAGCACCCGCTTGGTTAACGAAAGGGTTGTCATCCGGAATGCGGCCATCTGGGTGCAACCGAACTACTTTGCCTTGAAGCTTGTCCAGATCTTGAGCAGTGGGGCGCTGGTTGTTGTCGCCCAGGGCAATATAAAGATAGCCCTTTTGGTCAAACGCCAGGCGCGACCCAAAGTGCACACCGCTCGATAAACGCGGCATCTGCCTGAAGATGACCTTGAAATCATTCAGTGCTGTGCCGTCGTCCGACAGTACGCCGTAGCCGGCAGCCGTGCTGCCATTGCCTTCGCCCTCTTCAGCGTAGGTCAGATAAACACGACGCGACTGCTCAAAGTCGGGTGCCAGTGCGACGTCAAGCAAGCCCCCTTGCCCACGCTCGTAAACTGCCGGCACGCCTTTTATGGGTTCAGACAGCCCCACTTCAGCGCGCCACAAACGCAGATTGCCGGGCTTTTCGGTAATGAGAATACCTTCATTGCCAGGTAAGAACGCCATTGCCCAGGGGCGGTCAAGATTACGGGTCACTTCAGTCAAGTTCAGTTGACCCAGTTGGCTGGGCAAAACCTGCACAGCCTTGTCTTGCGCGTTAACCAAGGTAACGGGCGCGGCCCATACGGCTGCGGTCAACGCAGCACCCACCAAAAGGCGCCGGGTTATAGACAGTTTTGTCATTGATCGCTCCAAGCTGAATATCGGCAAGCTACACCTTTTGACCTGCTGTCCCGCTACGTCTTTAAAGACAAACCATGGCCTGGGGTGTCTTGGGGTTGCAGCATGCCGTCGGCACCGCGCTCAGGCCACCCCTCGAAGGCATCTTCAACAATAGGAAAGGCTTCGAGTAACAACTGGCCGTGAAATGCACCCGAAAAATTTACGAATAGCCCCGGCAAGAAGTGCGGGGCAACTAGCATGCCTTTCGAGGCCGCCATTCGGGCCACCTCCAGACAGGGGGTCAAGCCCCCCGCCATGGCCAGGTCGGGCTGAATGACGCCAGCAATACCGTCTTCTATGCATACCGAAAAACGATCCAACCCCTGAAGGTGTTCGCCCATGGCAATGACCGCGCCCGTATTTTGAGCAGAAAGACGGCGATACCCCAACACGTCATCGGCAGGTAAAGGCTCTTCAACAAAGCTTAGCTTGTACTCGGCAGCCAATGCCAGAAGTGTTGCCGCGCTTTGGGCGTAGCCTTTTTCGTTGGCATCGGCCATTAGCCGAGCTTGCGGGCCAATAGCATCACGCACGGCACGCAAGACGGCTTCGTCGCCAGCATCGGCATTGACCCGCGGCTTAACGCCGGCATAGCCGGCTGCCATATATTGCGCCGCCAGCTCGGCGACGGCTTGAGGGTCGTCTTTAGGGCCGAACCCGCCGCTGGCATATACCGGCACAGGGGCCATGCCGCCGCCCAGCGCCTGAGCCAATGGCCGGTTCTGACGCCTTGCAGTCAAATCCCATAAGGCGACGTCCAGCGCAGCAAGAGCCAACATGTTGGGGCCATCGCCAGTTCTGTTAAAGCTCTTTTTTATGTCGGCCCAATGCTCGGGCGGCGTTTTTAATACCGCCCATTGCAAAAAGCGGTTGGCCTGCGCCTGGGCAAGCTGCGCGACGACACCGCCCCCTCCCCCGATCACATACGAAAACCCCAGCCCTGTTGCGCCATCGGTATCGCGCAAGGCCGCGACAATAATGTCAACGCCCGTGACCCCGGAACCCCCGATGGGCTTTGCAAATTTCTTTTCAACAAGCTGGATGTGAGCGGTAGCGATTTGTGTCATGGCAGAGACCTAACTTTTTAGGCATAGTACCTGACCATAACGCCAATACAAGGGGTTGCTGCACAGCCATGCTGGCGGTCAACCTATTACCAGCGGGCTCTTGTACACGGCCTCGACCAGCGCCTCGGTGCGATCACCGACACTTTGGCCGCCGCACTGAAAGTTTGACTGGCAGGCAAACGACAGGTTGGCGTCGCAATCGGCAAATGCCAGCGTGCCGCCCGAACCAAAATGACCAAAGGCATCGGGGTTAGGCCCCATGGGTACCCATCCCGGCTTGTTTTTGAAAAAACCCAAAGCCATACGCAACGGGCGATTAAGGATGGCATCTTCAGCCTCCCATTGCAGGGTCTGTGCTTGAGCCACCGCCGCATCGGACAACAACCGGACACCGTTGAGTTCGCCATAATTAGCCAGCAAGGCATAAACAGTAGCTTGCCCACGCGCCGTGCCGTGACCGCCAAACGAGGGCAAAAGTGCGGTTCGCACCTTTGCTGAATTAATCACGTCGACGTTCCAAGGCTTGGGCATTGCGTTCCAGGCCCGATAAATATTGGACCCCGGTGTCTGGCCGCGTTGGTATTGCTCGTTGACCGTCTCGGCCGGATACAGCGTTGCTACCTTATCCAACAACCCCGGCGGCACCCCAAGATAAAACGCAACCCCCAAAGGCCCGCAGACCTCGGCTTTTAAAAATTCGACCACCGAACGCCCGCTGACGTTCAAAATGATAGTTGCCAACAAATAGCCGATGTTGGTGGTGTTATAGGCCGGCTGGGTACCAGGGGGCCACGGCAGCTTTTGTTCGGTCAGCGCGCGACGCATGGCCTCGAAATCAAACACGTCGTCGGTCTGAGCGCTGTCGTTAAAACACATCCCGCACTGATGCGACAGCACATGCCTGATCAAGACCTTTTCTTTGCCCGGGTCGGCATCTGCAAACCCAGGCCAATAGCGGGCCACTGGGTCATCAAGGCTAAGCAAGCCTTGATCGGCCAGCATGTGTATGCACAACGCGCTCATGGCTTTGGACACCGAGAATAAAACAGACATGCTGTCTTCTTCCCATGGCGCTTGACGATCGAGGTCGCGAAACCCACCCCATAAATCAACGACTTTTATGCCTTGATGAAAGACCGTGACGGCCGCGCCTATTTCACGCCGCGCCTCGAAGTTTTCGCGAAAAGCATCAAGCACATGCCTAAACCCCGGGGCGCAAAACCCGGAAATTAGTGCCGGCGTGCCTCGTGCCAGAACACCTTCATTGAGCATTATCGAGCTCCCGATGTCGTATCAGAGACTAAGCAAGCGCTGCGCGTTACCGGCAAGAATTTGGTCTTTCTGCGTTCCGCTGAGCGATGCCAGTGTTTCGACCGGGGTACGCGGTGCAGCCACACCCATATCGAAGCAATAGTCGCTACCCAGCATGACGCGCTCTGCCCCCACCTGCTTGATCAGAAAATCGAGTGCGGCTGCGTCGTGCGTAATGGTGTCGTAGTAAAAGCGACCCGCATACTCGCGCGGGCTGCGCTTGAGCGCAACGCACTCGGGGCGAACCGACCAGCCATGCGCAATACGGCCCAACAAAAAGGGCAAGGCGCCGCCGCCATGCGGCAGGGCCACTTCAAGTTTGGGGAACTGATCCATGACACCCGAGAACACCAGATGTGCCGCGGCAATGGCGGTGTCGAACGGGTTACCCAGCAAGTTTGCCAAGAAGTACTGGCTGAGCCGATCTTGCATGCCAACCACCTTGAGCGGATGCAGGAAGATGGGCAGGCCAAGTTCCTCAAGGACTTCGTACACTGGCCAAAATTTCGGGTCGGATAAATTGGTGTCGTTGATGGCCGTACCCAAATAAACCCCTTTGATGCCTTTTATTTTCGACACCCGCTTTGCCTCGGCAATAGCGCGCTCGGGAAACTGCATGGGCAATGTGGCAAAGCCAAACAACTTACCGGGCGCCTTTTCGTGCGCCTGCGCCAGCGAGTCGTTGAACACCTGACTTAACCGGTCGGCCAAATCGGCGTCGGCCCAATACACCATGGGCTGTGTCAGCGACAAAATCTGTTGCGTGACGCCTGTTTCTTCCATATCGGCCAGACGCAGATCAAGGTCGATGAATTTATTGGCAATAGGGCCAGTAAACAACGGACCTACCTTGAGTGCCTGCACTCCCCCCAGGTCAACGGCTTCGGCCCCTGCTGCCCCCCCCTGGCTTTTGACCAGATCGATATAGGCTTGCGAGTAGTAGTGCGCATGGATGTCAATCGCGCGAAAAGCGTTGCAGGAGTTGCAATTACAGCCTGACGTAGCGTTGGATAAGTGACTCATGGTTTGCCTTGTAGAATGAGTTGGCGGCATAAAACAGATATATTATTAAATAAATCTGATATATCTAATGCGTTTATCATAAACTTCAAGGGTGGTTTTTCATAGGGGGTTAACCCCAAACCTTAACTTGCAGGGCCCCTGTAAACTCGACCCTTTAATTCCAACACAATACGCATGCCGCAACCCGCAGGCCGACACGCGCAAGGTGACATGACAGATTCCCGCAAACCATCAAATCGGTCGGCCAGCATGACCGACCATGTCAAAGAAGCTATCGAATCAGACATTCACAATGGCAATCTGTTGCCCGGAGATGCCCTGGACGAAGCACGCCTTTGCGAACGGTTCAATGTTTCCAGAACACCGGTTCGCGAGGCTCTTTTGCAGCTATCGGTGCAGGGCCTTATTACGATTGTGCCCAGGTCGGGCATATACGTGGCGCGCCTGTCATTGCCCGAACTGTTTGCCATGTACGAACTATTGGCCGAACTTGAAGGTATTTGCGCCAAATTTGCCGCGCTTCGCATGAGCCGATCGGAAGTCGCTACGCTACGCGCTGCGCACGAAGATGCCGCGCTTAGCCGCAATAGCAAAGACCCCGCGGCGTACGGTGCGGCAAACGCCCGCTTCCATGCCCTGATTTACGAAGGCTGCCATAACCCGTTTTTAAAGTCGCAAGTCGCGCTGATTCGCAAGCGCACGCAGGTATATCGGCAAAACGTTTTCGAGAACATTGCCCGCATTGCACGATCGCACGAGGAACATGGACGTGTTGTGGCCGCGATCGAGGCCGGCGACGCCGAGACCGCAGCAGAGGAAATGCGCAAGCATATCGACGGCGGCGGCCGCGATTTTGCAAAGTTTTTGGCCGAGACACCGGCAGAGCGCTTCGAGCCTACTGCCCCGAGCACCACAAAAAACAAAGGTCGGCCGGCGCGCAGCAAACCTTAGCCAGGGCATCCGCACGACGGCGGTTGGGCCGCAACGCAGGCCTTTACGCTATTTAAGGCAACTTAGCGCTAGTGCCCAACGGCGGCGGCCCGCCCTTCCATCGGCGTACCACGCGCTGAAACACTAACGCATTAGGTATTTGCAACAAGGCCCCGGCATTCTCTTCTGTAGCGTCGCGCAAGGTGACGTACAACAAACTGATGTCAACGACCTCTCCTTTGGCGCCGGGCTTCTCGGCGGTATCGAGAATTTCGACGTAGTCACCCAAGCGAAATGGGCGCGCGGTAAAAATAAGAATGGCGCAAAAAATGTTAGAGAGCACGCTCCAGGCCGCGAAAAACGCCACAGCGGCAACCGCTGCAAAGCCGGTAAAGGCTGTCCAGAGCACCGTGCCCGAAACACCAAGGCGACCCAGCACAAGCAAACCGGCCGCAATCATGATGACCCAGCGCACAATGGTGGCGGTGGGCTGAATCAAGTGCATGGGTAAATCGTAGCGTTCGCTGGCGCGCAGCAAAATCCGTCTCAGGCCTCGTTGCAAAAACCAGGCAACCAGCAAAATCACCAGCACCTGGAAGGTCAAGAACAACGAGCCCAGCCACTCATGGCTCCAGGCAGGAAAGTAGGGGATTAACGACGCAAGCACGGCAAAGTTCCAGAAAACCCGTTGGCGGCACAGGGGTGGCGATATGCAAGCCAGCCCGCACCGATACAGAAAGTTTGAATCACAACCTGTACTTTACCCAAGTTCAACACGCCGCATGCCGGCGCCCGCGCATTCAGAGTGCGGACAGACCGACACGCGCCGTTGCCCAGTCTCAGCTATACCGCTTTTCTACCGCCTTGTTTTCGTCGAACCAATCGAACGGCTCATCGGAAAGATTCACCACCACACTTTGTGTTCTGGTATAGGCCTCGTAAGTAACAATACCGTTCTCTTTGCCAACACCGCTTTCTTTAAAGCCACCCCACGGCGACGAGGGGTCGATACGATGGTGATCGTTGATCCAGACTATGCCCATTTCAAGCGAATGCGCAACACGATGCGCGCGAGCGATATCGCGTGTCCAGACGCTACCGGCAAGCCCGAAGTTCGTGGCGTTGGCCAACTCAATGGCGTGCGCTTCGTCGCGGAACGGCATAGCGCAGACTACCGGACCAAAGATTTCCTCTTGCTCGACCCGCATCCCCAACTTCACGTTGGTAAATACAGTAGGCTGCAAGAAGTACCCATCGGCCAACGCGCCGCCGGGTCGTTCGCCGCCTACAGCCACGGTTGCGCCTTCAGAGCGACCAATATTGATGTAGTTCATAACGCGATCGAGTTGACGCTGGCACACCACCGGCCCGATTTCAGTGTTGATGTCAGCCGGATCACCCAAGCGCAGGTTCCGGGTGCGCTCGACCAGACGGCTGACCACCTGATCATAGATAGACTCTTGCACCAGCAAACGAGCGCCCTGCACGCAGGTTTGACCCGCCGCAATAAACGACGCAAACAAGGCGCCGCTGACGGCGCGATCAATGTCGGTGTCATCAAACACCAGCACCGAAGCCTTGCCGCCCAACTCTGCAGCAAAGCCAGCCAGGTTGCGCCCGGCCGCTGCACCAATATGGCGACCGGTCTCGGTACCACCCGTCACATCGATCTTCTGAATGTCGGGGTGTTCGGACAAGGCCTTACCCGCCGCCGCGCCGTAACCTGTAATGACGTTGTAAACGCCTTCGGGCAAACCGGCTTCGCGAAAGACATCGGCCAACATCAAAGGCGTAATGGGCGCCAATTCGCTGGGTTTGACGACCACCGCGTTACCCGCTGCAAGCGCTGGCGCCAACTTCTTGGTCAGAATCAGCATGGGGTGATTCCAGGGTGTAATCAACCCCACTACCCCTAAGGGCTGACGACGGGTGTAGTTAACGTAAGGCCCGCCAAATGGGTGAACGCGCCCTTCGTGTGTACGCGCAACGGCCGAAAAGTATTCGTACCACTCGGGCAGGCGCGACACCTGTGCACGCATTTCGCGGATGGGCCGCCCAATCTGCTCTACTTCGCAATCAATAAATTCGGGCAGGCGCTCACGCAACAAACGCGCAAACTTTTCAAGCACGATAGCGCGCTCGGTGGGCGTACGTGCGCCCCACTCGCGTTGCGCCTTGTGTGCGGCCGCCACGGCAGCGTCAACATGCGACGCATCACCCGCCGGCACGGTGGCAATAACCTGCCCATTAGCCGGGTTTTCGACAGGGATAGGCTCGGCGCCGGGCGCATCGACTGCTTGCCCGCCAATCAGCATTTTCCAGTGTTTTACAGCCATTTCTTCCTCGCTTAAGAACGTACAGCGGCAATCGCTTCATCGCCAGACATGACCCAGCCAAAGGCCGCGCGAACACACTTCAGTGCGGCGGCATGGGCTTCGGGGCCGTCCATGGTGTCGACACACTCTTCAATCACAATGGCGGCAAAGTCGCGTACGCAGGCGGCAACGGTAGTCGACAGCACGCATGAGTTCGTGTTTACGCCCGTGATCAGCAAGGTGTTGATGCCGTTGTTCTTGAGTGTGAATTCGAGGTCGCTGCCGATGAAGCAGTCATAACGACGCTTGGTATTGACCACCCAGTCACGCTCGTCGAGCAACTCGGGGATCACCTCGGTACCCGGCATGCCCCACAAGTTATGCTTGAGCACATTCTTGCGCGTAGCGGTCGGGTCTTCGGCACGGGTGCGCCAGTAAGGGTTGGTCCGAATTTCCTCAACGCTGCGGTACAAGGTCAACAGATGAATGACCGGGATACCCGCGTTGCGGCAGTTGTCGAAAAACCGCTTGTTGGTTTGAATCACCGCTTTTGACTGGTCGGCCGGCAATGGCATGGTGGCCACTTCAGGGTCGAGGTGACCGCGGTGCAAATCGATGGCAATTACTGCCGGACGAACAACATCTACGCCTAAATTCATTGAATACTCCTGGACAGGTTCAAGGGGGCCACGGTTAAACACCGTGCACCAAGTTGGGAAGCCACAGCAGCGCACTGGGCACGTAGGTAATCAGCAAGAGGGTCAACAACGACAACAGAATGAAAGGGATTGTTGACTTGACCACTTCCACATAGGGCAACCGGAAGGTGGCAATACCTATGAAAATATTCAAACCAAAAGGCGGGGTCACCATGCCTATGGCCAGGTTAAAGACCAATACCGTGCCCAGATGAACAGGGTCGATGCCGATAGCCGTGGCAGCCGGGGAAATTAGGGGCGCCATGATGATGACCGCGGAGTTCGGGTCGATAAACATGCCGGCAATCAAGAACAACCCATTAATAACAGCGAGCACTGCCGCAGCCGGAACGTCGTTGAGCAAGGCCGTGATGGCCACGGGCACGCGCTCCAATGTCATGAACCATGTCATTAGACTGCCGACCGAAATCACTACCATCAATGTTGAAATCATGATGGCCGAGGTTTGCGAAAGCTTGAACAACTCTTTGAACGAAAGCTGTCGGTAAACCAGAGTTTCGACCACGGCGGCGTATACGCAAGCGGCTGCAGCTGCTTCAGTGGGGGTGAACACGCCACTGTAGATGCCGCCGAAAATCACAACGGGTAGACCGATAGCCCAGATGGCTTCTTTGGCGCGTGTCAGATTTTGACGCCAACCGATGCGATCAGAGGTGTTGACCTTTGTGCGTACGGCATACCACCAGCAATAAACGCTTAAGAAGATGACAAACCAACCACCTGCGGCCAAGCCACCCAAGAATACGCGGGCTACCGAGGTAGACGTTTGCACTGAATAGAGAATCATGGCCACGCCTGGTGGAATCACCATGGCCAGCGTGGATGCCGACAAAATAAGCCCCACGGCAAAGCCACGACCATAGCCTTGCTTGAGCAACGCGGGATAGACAATGGGCCCGATGCTGACTACCGCCGCCGCACCAATCCCGGAAATGGCGCCGAACATGGCGCACGCCAGCACCGTCGCGATGGCAAGGCCCCCGCGCAGGTGGCCGACAAGCCCTTCCATCAAAGCGACAAGCTTGGCACCAATTTGCCCGCGGCCGACGATGTCGGCAGCAAAAATAAACAAAGGTACGGCCAGCAACGCGAAAATATTGATGCCCTCGACCAAACGCTGAGGCAGAACACGGGCGGGCATGGCTGGACCGAGCCACTCAAAAGACAGCACAGTGCCCGCGAGAATGGCCAGATATATCGGAAACGCAACGATAACCAGTAAGAACGCAACGGCAACTAAAACGGTGGTTGGCATAATTGACTCTCAGGCTTTGGTTGGAATGGCAGATTGATCTTGGGTATCAACATCGGGCACATCATCAGGCAGTCCGTAATCTGCAGCCCTGGGTAAAGTGCCCCCACCAAATAAAGTCACAAGCAGCTCAAACACGTAAGCCAGTGCCATCAAACCGCAGCCAACCGGTATTGCCATGTAGATCCAGCCGCGCCGAATCGGCAAACTACTACTCATCTGGCCGGTGCCCATGATGAAGCTCGCAAGCTCCCAACCCAGAAACGCGACATAACCCAAGGTAATGGCGCCAACAATTGCGCACAGAATCTGTACCAGCCGGACAACTGGCGACGGCACAATCCGGACGAACACATCAACCGTGATGTGGCGCTGGACCCGGACCAATAGATAAGACCCAAGAAACGTCATCCAAACCAAAAGGTATCTGGACAGCTCCTCGCTGCCGATGACAACAAAATCAGCAAAATAACGAGCCACCGCGTTGGCAAAAAGTGCCCCAGTGATAACGAGCAAAGAAATGCCTGCCATAAAGCTGACGACCGCATCACAACCGCGAAGAAGACTGTCCAGAACTCTCATGAAGGATTACCCCTTGTTGATTTCAGCTTCGATGTTTTCCAGAATCTGACGACCGTTGTCGCCGTTCTGGCGGATAAAGAACGCACGCACCTCGGGCAACGTCGCATCACGCAAGCCATTACGCTGTTCGGGTGTCAGCTCAACAATCTCGACGCCTGCAGCTTTCATGCCTGCCATAGCTTTGGCCTCGGCTTTCTTGGTTTCTTCAACAACGACGGCAGCACCACTATCAATGGCCTTTGTCAGCTCGGTACGACACCCTTCGGGCAGTGCGTCGAACCAGGCCTTGGACACCATGAAGATCTGATCAAGGTTGCCGTGATACGTCATGGTCAAGGCTTTTTGAACTTCGTGCAGGCCCATCAGGTAGCTGGTGGACACTGGGTTCTCTTGGGCAACAATCGCCCCGCTTTGCAGTGCGTTGTAAGTCTCGGGGAACGGCATGTCGACAGGGGTCAGACCCAAAGCCTTTTGCTGCTCGATAAGCACAGCTGAGGGCATGACACGGGCGCGCTTGCCACGGAAGTCGGCGGTTGAGCGAAGCGGCTGGTTACCCGTCCATTGTTTGTAGCCGGTGTGCCAGACCTTGACCGAGTAAATACCCTGCTTGTTTGTGGTGTCGA
Organism: Pusillimonas sp. NJUB218; assembly: GCF_003788685.1. Taxonomy (NCBI): domain Bacteria; kingdom Pseudomonadati; phylum Pseudomonadota; class Betaproteobacteria; order Burkholderiales; family Alcaligenaceae; genus Pusillimonas; species Pusillimonas sp. NJUB218. The sequence goes on along the minus strand of NZ_NQMK01000001.1, from coordinate 400,110 downwards.
GCAGAGTGCGCACAGCAGGCGAGTTCTGCACCGCCAGCAATTTGTTCAAGTCGCTGGGCCACATGAACGGGAAATCGAAAATACCCATCAGGGGTTGGAAACCAACGAGGAACGAAGCCGGCAATACAACGGCCTCGATCGAGCCAATTTGCATACCTTCGATCAAGTCGGTTGTCGCGCCCAACTGCCCCGCCGGAAACACCTGCGCATCCATGGGGCAGGTTTTAGAGTCTTTCATCATCTGAGCCACATGGTTGGAGGCCAGATCGCGCGGGTCGCCTTTAGGGGCAACGTGACCGATTTTCATGACTGGGTTGGCTGCGTGGGCAGCCGAGCCCATGAGTGCTGCAATAGACAGGGCCAGAACTGCTTTGCCTGCTTTCAGACGGAGTCGTGCGTTTTGTTTCATGTCTAAGCTCCTTGATCGCCGCAATGGGCGTGGACTCCCCCGGCTCCCCCGGGGGAAAGGGGTTAACGATGATCAACCTTTGAGCAATGCGCGCTGGTCAATGCCCAGGACGTCGGTCAGCCAGTCATTGATGCGCTCCTGACCCAGAGTGGGGTTGTCGTGCTGACAATGTTCTGCGCCGGTTTCTTCTTCGCCGACCAGATCCAGCGTGACATCGACACCATGTTGCTTGGCGTAGTCGTAGACCTTCTTGGCCTGATCGACACCCAGCACGTCGTAGCCGCCGTGCAAAATGAGGTACGGGCACTTGATCTTGTCGATAACGCCTTCCAGTACAAAGTCTTTGCCCTTCTCGAAGGCCTCTTTCATGGACTTGGCGCCAAACACCCAGCGGATGTGGCCAGCCAAACCATGGCTGTCATCGGCAGAGCCCCACAGTTCGTTGACGCTCCAGATGGCGCCATGCGACACCACGGCGGCCAGACGGTGCTCAAACGAAGCGGCCCGCGCGGCGTAGTACCCACCCAAGCTAGAACCACTCATGGCAATACGCGACGTGTCGACGTCATCGCGGGTTTCGAGGTAATCGATGCATTTGCCTACAGGCACTTCGTAGTCGTAGCGATTCACAATTTTGTGGCGGCGGATCGTGCCGCCCTGGCCTGGGCCGTCAACCATGAGTACCGACATCCCACGCTGAATGGCACCATGAGCCACCATGAACCACATTTCGTCTTTGAACGAATCAAGGCCGCCAAAGCACATGAGTACAGGCTGGCGAGGCGAAGGGTTGACAGGTGAGCGCAGGAAATAGGCATACAAGAATTTGCCATCCAGATAAGGCACCTGGACTTTTTCCAATTTGGGGTTCAGGTACTGCCCCCATTTTTCTGTGCACGCTTCCAACTTGTCGAAAACTTGCAGACGACGCGGATCTTCACCCTCCAGCCAGAACTCGGCTTCGCGGTAATAATCGACGGCACGCAACCAGCAGTTTTGCGCAGTGACGACATGACCTTTGGCATTTGCCGCATCGCCACGCTCATGATTGCGATCACCAATGTGAAGCCACTCGCGGTACCAGGACTCGGAATCGGAAGGATCGATACGCGCACCAGCCTGGAAAATTTCACTAATGGCGCCGCCGCCTTCCTGGGTTTCGCCCAAAGCACGGCGAAACTGATAAGACATCCAGGGATAGTCGGGCCATTGGTGCCAACCGTAAGGTTTGTAGTGTGGCTCTTTGCGATCGAGCACTTCGTTAATCAGTTTTTGTTCCATTGAAGGGGTCTCCTGAGCGCCAGGGGCGCATGGTCAAAGTCATCACGCTGCGGCAAACGTACGGATTGCCGCAGGTGCTTTAAAACTCGGGTTTACGTTGGGTTTGAAACCAGTCATGAATTTGCTCGCCGGTGTGAAAGGCAACGTCTTCATGACCAGCGATGTATTTGCACAGCGCGTCGAGTGCGCCAATACGATGCGGCACTCCGGTCAGGTACGGGTGGATGCTGATTGCCATGACACGGGCAGAATCAGCGCTTTCGGCATACAACTGGTCAAACTGCAATTTGCCGCGCTTGAATAGTTCGTCGGAAGCATGCAATTGCACAGCGCTCATGACGACGTCGTTGATCTCGACCGTGTAGGGCACCGAGGTGATTGGGCCATGTGCCGTTTTGAGGTGCACCGGCTGGTCGTCCAGCACCCAGTCGGCCACGTACTCAATTCCGGCCTCGGCCAGCAAATCGAGGGTGACTTCGGTTTCTGTCAGACCGGGGCTCTCCCAGCCGCGAGGCGGCTTGCCCGTAACCTGACGGATCGCCTCGATGGTGTCGCGAATCGCTGTTTTTTGATCGGGCACTTTGTGCATGGGGCCCTGTAAGAACCCGTGCCCCATGAACTCCCAACCCATATCGTGCGCTGCCTGGGCAATACGCGGATAGGCGGTGCATACCGAACCATTAATGGCCAGTGTCGGTGTAATGTTGTAGCGCTTGAGCACTTCGACAAAACGCCAGAACCCGACACGCATGCCGTATTCGTGCCATGCCCAATTGGGAACGTCAGGCAACAAAGGCTGGCCCATGGGCGGCGGCAGCACGGCCCGCGGCATGGCGTTGGCATGGTGCCAGTGCTCGACGTTAACAATGACCCAAACCGCCATCTTCTTGCCGTTAGGCAAAGACAGTTTGGGACGATCGACAATGGCGCTGTAAGGCGCACGGATCGGGGGTGTTAATTCTCCAGCCATTCGCGTTTCTCCTGATGCACGTTCAACAGATTTATCTTCATAATAAAATCCATTGCCGTATATTCAACTAATTTGAATGACTTGAAAAATTGGTGTTTATACTAATGCCTGTTGAAAACTCTCGATTGACCCGGAATGCGCCCAGTGAACATTCCCGCCCAATTCAAAACGTAACAAAGTGAATACTGCACAAACAAGGAGATCCGCAATGACGGATTCGGCCAAACACCTTGAAAATGACGACAACGAAGATGTTGCGCTGTCAGAAACGCTGGTTGGTGCGCGTATCAGGCACGCACGAATTTCGCGTGGGCTTACCCTGCAACAACTCGCGACCATGGTCGATTGCTCGACCAGCCTGCTGTCAAAAGTTGAAAACCGAAAAGCCAATCCATCCATCCCCATGCTGCATAAAATTTGCCGCGCATTGGGCACCAACATCGCCGCGCTATTTGCATCGCCGGAAGACCGTGACACGGTAGTCGTGCGCGCACACGAACGACCTGTTCTGGCGACCGACCAGATGCACAATGGCATTGGCATTACGCTGGAACGACTCATCCCTGCCCTACCAGGCAATTTGTTGCAGGGCCACATGCATGTGGTTCAGCCTGGCGGCTACAGCGATGGCACGCTCGAACACGAAGGCGAGGAGGTCGGCTATGTCGTTGAGGGCACGCTGGAAATTGTGGTGAACGGAAAGATGTACCTGGTTGAAGCCGGCGACTCGTTTTTCTTTCATTCAGACCTGCCCCACAGTTACCGCAACCCAGGCGAAGTCGTAACCCGCGTTGTCTGGATCAACACGCCCCCAACCTTTTGACCCGCTTTTTAAAAGTTGCCCCACCTTCCAAGGAGCCTTACTGATGACATTGCCACGCGTTAAAGTCGTTGTACTTGGCGGCACAATTACCATGGCGCCCAGCGCTGCACCCGGCATCACCCCCACCCTTACCGGCGACGACCTGCTCGCGCAAATTCCATCGCTCAAAGATGTAGCGCAGCTTGAGGTCTCGACACCCTTCCTGAAGCCTGGCGCATCGCTGACCTTTGAAGACATTGCGGGGTTGGCAAAAGGCTTTGCACAAGATGACGCCAACGGCATCGCCGGTATTGTGGTCGTGCAAGGTACTGACACCATTGACGAAACCAGCTTTCTGATCGACTTGCTTTATGCAGGTGATGCCGGCGTTATCGTGACAGGCGCCATGCGCGGCGCCAGCGCGCTAAGCGCTGACGGCCCCGGTAACCTGTATGCCGCTATCAGCGCTGCCGCCAGCCCCGAAACCCGAGGCATGGGGTGCCTGGTCGCGTTAAACGAAGAGCTGCACGCCGCAGCTTCGGTCGAAAAAATGCACAAAGGCCTGGTGTCATCATTTCAGTCACCAGATGGTGGCCCCCTCGGGTACTTCCTCGAAAATCGTGTGCGGCTGTTGCGCAAACCTGTTCGTCGCTCGACCCTCAAACGCCAACCTTCGGCTTTTCCGTCGGTTTGTATCATCAAGCCATGCCTGGACGAGAACCCCGCCTTGCTGAACGCCCTGCCCGCTTTGGGTTATAGCGGCGTGGTCATTGAGGCCATGGGGGTGGGTCATGTGCCGCAACAAGTCCTGGAGGCAATTGACAAGGTGGTCAAAGATATCCCGGTGGTGCTGGCTTCCAGAGTGCCTGGCGGCCCCGTTTACAAAAACACCTATGGCTTTCCCGGGTCGGAAATCGACTTGATCAGTCGTCGCGGATTGATTCCAGCCGGCTGGCTATCGCCCCAAAAAGCACGCCTGCTGCTAACACTTTGCCTGGCCTGCGGTATGAACAAAAGCGATATCGAAGCCGCCTTTGCCCACTTTGATTAAAAGTGGCCAATAACTTACGGACGGCAGGCCCGTTCAGCCTAACCGCTGCAACGGGTCTTGCCGAAAGTAAGTCGACAACAGCGCATACCAGTCGGGATACCAGTGCGCCAAGCCCTGCGGGCTTAGAAAAAACGCTTCGGCACTTACCGCGAAGAACTCGGCCGTATTGGTGGCCGCGTAGGGGTCCAGCGGCAAATGGCTGAAGTAAATCATGGCAGCTTCCGATTCTGGGTCGACGTCGCGCGGAATACTGTCCTCGGCGTCAGTCAACATGTGTTCGAAATGTGACCAGGTATCGTGCAGCACGTCGGCCCACCGTGCCGGCGAAATTTCGGTATGCGATGCAAGGCTGGGCACACCATCAGCGTCGCCGCACTGCAAGTCAAGCTTGTGCACGAACTCATGAATAACAACATTGACCTCGTCGCCGTGGCCCGGCTGAACATCGTGCCAAGACAGCACGAGCGGACCACCTTCCCAAGCCTCGCCCGAGGCTTCTTCAATATATTCATGCACGACACCGGCCTCATCGACCTCGGTCCGGGGTACCAGAAAGCCGGCCGGATACACGATGATTTCTGTCCAGCCCTCGTAAAGGCGAGGATCAAGCTGCATGACCGGTAAAGCGGCCTGCAACGCAATTGATAGCTGCATCTCGAACGAAAGCGCTAACCCGTGCGCGCCGCTGAACGACTTGCTGGCCAGCACCCAGGCGGTTCTTTGCTTAAGCGCTGCCTCTTCTTGAGCCGATAAGCCACGCAAAAAAGAATGCGCGGCCAGCGCACGTTGCCAGCACGCTGGCGTGAGCCGTGCCATTTGAAAATCAATTTCTTTTTGACGGGCCCCACGCCCACCCAACCAACGAAACACCATGACGCCTGTATTGAATAACGTGAAATTTACCTGGCAGCCTTAAGGTTAACGCGTATCAGGCGTCCTGTGCCGGACCTGAATATCTACTTTTTAAGTATAAAAAATTCAGCTTTCTTTAAACAAAATTTAAGCTGAATTTCAATTTTTATTCAGCCAATTTTCAATGTTGTAAAAGTCGCATAAAAAACAATTGGCTTGGTTTAGAATTTCTGCACCTGAGAATCATTCGCATTATCAATTAATAAGGATAGGGAAAATAAATGCAGTCATCCATTGCGAAACCATCCAAAACGTCTTTACGCGCGGTGCCATCGCTAGCGCTGGCGCTGGCTTCGTCCGCCGTGTTTGTTCCAACACATGTGTTCGGCCAAGCCGCCGACAACACCCCGGTACTGGCCCCCGTTAAAGTGACAGGCGAGCGCGAACAAGGCAGCTACCAGACCCCCGTAGCGTCGCAGCCCAAGTTCACTGCGCCGTTGCTCGACACACCCAAAACAGTGCAAGTCATTCCCCAGGCAGTCATTCAAGATAGCGCTGCTTCGTCGCTGGAAGATGTGTTGCGTAATGTGCCCGGCATTACCTTTGGTGCAGGCGAAGGCGGTCAACCCCTGGCAGACCGCCCTTTTATTCGCGGCATGTCTTCGGGTAACAACGTTTATGTTGATGGCATCCGCGACCCGGGCGGCCAAACCCGCGAGATTTTCAATCTGGAGTCGGTCGAAGTCATTAAAGGCGCAGATTCGGCATATGGCGGACGCGGCTCAGGTGGCGGCAGCATCAATCTGGCCAGCAAACGCGCCCGTCTGGGCAATTCTGCAGAAGGCTCGTTAGGCTTTGGTACCGATCACTACTTGCGCGGCACCGCCGACGGCAACTGGCAGTTCAATGAAACCTCGGCATTTCGCCTGAGCGTACTGGGCGCCAAAGGCGACGTTGCCGGGCGCGAAGCCGTTGACTACAAAAAGAAAGGCATCGCGCCATCGCTGTCGTTCGGGCTGGGTACGCCGACCCGCGTTACCCTAAGCTATTACCACCTGGAAACCAATGGTATGCCCGACTACGGGGTACCACTGGCCAGCAAAGCACCTGCCCTGGGCAACGGCAGCGGCATTCTGGATGTAAGCCGAGACGCTTTCTATGGCCTATATGCGCGTGACTATCAAAAAACCAAAGCCGACATCGGCACGGTGGAAATAGAACACGACCTTTCAGACAAACTTACCTTTCGCAACGCAACGCGCTACGGCAAAACCCTGAATGACTACGTGGTCACCAACCCCGGCGATGGCACAGTAAAGCTTGACCCCACCACCAATACCTACTGGATGAAACGCGGCACAAAATCGCGTTGGCAAGAATCCACCATGCTGACAAACATCAGCGAACTGTATGGCGAATTTGAAACCGGCAGCCTGAAGCACCGATTTAATGCCGGCGTTGAACTCAGCCGAGAAACCAATGAAAACGCCACCTATAACGTCGCCACGCTGTCGGGCACCACATGCCCGGTGACTGCAGGGTTTGGCGTTGGCGACCGTGATTGCACGCCGTTGCTATCCCCTAACCCCAACGACCCATGGACAGGCACCATCACCCGCAATCCGCTAAGCCAAGACCTGACATCCACCACGCGCTCGGTCTATCTGCTCGACACTATCGACCTGAGCGAGCGCTTTCAGTTAAATACAGGTGTACGCGTAGACAACTATCGTCTATCGGGCGATTACACGGCGGGCCGCCCCGCCGTGACGGGTTCTGCAGACGGCGAGTGGACCATGTTCAACTACCAGGCCGGCCTGGTCTACAAGCCGGCATCAAACGGCAGTATTTATGTTTCGTATGCCACGGCATCGACGCCGCCCACCATTTCTGGCGGCGACCAGGAAAGCCTTGGCGCAGACACATCGAGCCTGAAACCTGAACGCAGCAACACCATCGAGTTGGGGACAAAGTGGGACGTACTCGACAACAAACTAAGCCTGACGGCGGCGATCTTCCAGAACGAGCGTAAAGATGCCCAAATTAATATCGACGCCAACACCACAGCTCAGGCCGGCAAAACACGGGTTCGCGGGCTGGAACTGGGAATCTCGGGTCAAATTACCCGTGAATGGAGTGTCTTTGGCGGCTACACCTACATGGACAGCGAATTGCTGAAAGGCAGCTATGACAGCGTTAACGAAGGCGACCCGCTGGCAAATACGCCCAAACACAGCTTGAGCCTGTGGTCGACCTACGCCGTCACCCCCGACTTTACCCTGGGCGGCGGTGCCTATTACGTAGGCAAAACCTTTGGCGGCAACCAGAACGGCGCTGGTGGCGGCACCAACAAAGTGTATATGCCCGCCTACTGGCGATTCGATGCAATGGCGTCTTACCAAGTCAACAAGCATCTGAATATACAGTTGAATGCGCTGAATCTGACCGACAAGGAATACTACATTCGCACTAACGGTGTTCATCATGCAGACTTTGGCCCTGGTCGTCAGTTCATCTTGAGTGCCAACATGCGCTACTAAGCGCCTTGCGACACTGACTTGTCATAAACTGCTTTTCTTTAAGGCCCTGGTCCGGGTCGCCTCTAAAACGGGCGACCCGGCTTGTCATTATGATCATTACGATTCCCGATATCCTCACCCCGGAACAGATCGCGACCTGTCGCCAGGCACTTGCTTCGGCCCATTGGGAGAGCGGTTTGGCAACGGCCGGTCACCTGGCTGCCACGGTCAAAAGCAACGAGCAGTTGCCCTTAGATCACCCGGTGGCGCGGCAACTGGGCGAACTGATTTTGCAAGCACTGTCTGTTCACCCCACGTTCGTTGCGGCCACATTGCCGGCTCGCATTCTGCCGCCACGGTTTAACCGCTATGCAGGCGGCGGCGCTTACGGCAACCATATCGACAATGCCATTTTTGCGGTGCCGGGCACCAGTCAGCGCTTACGCAGCGACATCTCCGCGACTTTGTTCTTTAGTGACCCGGCCGACTACGAAGGCGGTGAACTGGTCATTGAAGACACCTTTGGCACGCAGCACCTGAAACTGCCCGCAGGGCACATGGTGGTATACCCCAGCAGCAGCCTGCACCGCGTCAACGCAGTCACGCAAGGTGCTCGGCTAGCGGCTTTCTTCTGGGTGCAAAGCCTCGTGCGCGAAGATCATCGTCGGCGCCTGCTGTGGGACCTGGATCAGTCCATTCAGAGTCTGACACTGCAAAACGCAGAGCCCGCAGAAATTGCGCGATTGACGGGGGTGTATCACAACCTCATTCGCGAGTGGTCGACGCCATGACATCAGTTTCCCTGCTGCCAACGCTAGCCACAATACCGCCAACCATCGCCTCGGTTACCGACTATATTGACTACGCGCGCGAACGGGTCACGCCTGCCGCCTGGGCCTATCTAACAGCAGCTGCAGGAGACGGTCTAACAGCACAAGACAATATCGATGCCCTGCAACGACTCAAGCTATTGCCCAACGCCCTGCAGTCAAGCGCCAACGCATCAACCGCCATCGAACTCTTCGGCACCGTTTTCCCCTACCCGATACTGCTGGCGCCCGTCGCTTACCAAAAGCTGGCTCACCCTGACGGTGAGCTGGCCACAGTACTGGGTGCGTCAGCCGTGCGGGCCGGCATGGTGGTCAGCACCCAGGCCAGTGTCAGCCTGGAAGACATTGCTGCACGTGCCCAAACCCCCTTGTGGTTTCAGCTATACATGCAACCCGTATTCGAAGACACGCTGACGCTAGTGCGCCGGGCCGAATCGGCGGGCTATCGCGCAATTGTGGTCACCGTCGACGCACCCATTAGCGGGCTGCGTAACGAAGAGCAAAGGGCCGCCTTTGTATTGCCGCCCCATATTGCGGCCGTTAATCTACCACCGACCGCGCGGGCGGGTACCGCACAGGCGGTTGCTGGTCAGGCCTTGGCGGGGCCGCTATGCACCCCAACGTCTACTTTTGACGACCTCGCCCGCCTGGTGGCGCACACCCGCCTACCTGTAGTGGCCAAGGGCATTGCGCATGGCGCAGATGCGCGCCGAGCCATAGACGCCGGGTGTGCCGGCATTATTGTGTCGAACCACGGCGGCCGTGTGCTCGACACCCTGCCCGCCGCCATCGACCTGCTACCTGGTGTTGTACAAGCCGTAGGCCCCCAAGTTCCCGTACTGATGGACGGTGGCATACGCCGCGGCACCGACATTTTGAAAGCCTTGGCCCTGGGCGCGCGTGCCGTGCTGATAGGCCGGCCCCAGATATACGGCCTGGCGGCCGCTGGCGCCGCAGGGGTTGCCCACGTTTTACACATTCTGCGCACCGAACTTGAAATGGCCATGCTGCTGAGCGGTCGGCCCCGTATCGACGCAATTGATGCGTCAGTGCTTTGGGCGTAACACCCAACTTTTGCGTTATCCTGTCAGGCCAACTCATTAAATCGCTTTAAGGATTACTCATGCAAACCGCATCCGCACGTCATATTTTGGTGCAGTCTGAAGACACCGCCAACCAACTGAAAACCGCTATCGAAAATGGCGCCGATTTCGCGCAAGTCGCCAAAGAAAACTCTTTGTGCCCGTCGTCGGCGCAAGGCGGCGAGCTGGGCAGCTTTGGCCGTGGCGCCATGGTCCCCGAATTCGACGCCGTCGTCTTCAGTGCACCGGTTGGCGTTGTACAAGGCCCCGTTAAAACACAATTTGGCTACCACCTGCTCGAAGTCACCGAACGCAACGACTAAGCCTTGTTGCCGCCAGGCCAAAGGCATGCCAAAAACTACGGGCCCTTCGGGGCCCGTAGTTTTTATAACAAAGGCAATGGTGCCAGTACCGTTTGCGGCACCTGCTGCTCGCGTTGCACCTGCTGCTCAAGCAAGCGTCTTGCCCGGACAGCGGCTTCGTCCAGTCGAATCGCCACATTGGGTACCGCGCTGCCATACGCTTCAAGCTGCTTTTGCTGTATCTCGAGCACGACCTGATCTTCGTCAAACGTTGCCGAAATCGCGGCCTGAATCTTGCCAGTCAATGCCTCATCATCCAGATCGAAATTACGCGCCACCGTCCAGAAGTAATGCGTGCTGGTTTCTGTTTCTGGTGTCAGCAAATGCATGACGTGCATCATATGGGCCTCGTCTTTGGTCTTTTCAACCGGATAGACGCCCACATCGGTCATATTGATGCCCGGCAGCATATTGATGGCGGTTTGCCACCGATGAATAGGCCCATTGTGTTTAAGCACCATAGCGAAAAAGGGTGGAGGATCAATATTTGGCATGTCGCGATGCGCTCGCACCAATCGCTCGCCCTCGATGGTGACTTTAAGCGGGTAATTGGCAATCGACTCCTCTTCATCGTTGCCTATCGTGCGCAAGTGCACATAACTTTCATGGCTTAAATCAAGCAGGTTGTCGTTGACCAACCTGAAGTCACAAGCCAGACGGTGATAGCCGATCGAAGAGGTCCACATGGGGTCATCGTTCCAGTGCACATCGGGGATCAGGTCGTCGCTGGCCAACGCGGCATCACCCATCCAGATCCATAACAAACCGTGCCTAACTCGCAGCGGGTGTGTTTGCGCGCACGCCTTGGCCGGAATCTGTGTCTGCCCGGGAATGTCGGTGCACGCCCCCTGAGCATTAAACCGCATGCCGTGATAGCCACACTGCAGTTCGTCGCCCACTCGGCGCCCTTTGGACAAGGGCATCAGCCGGTGCGGGCACAGATCGCGCAGCGCGCTGACCTGCCCATCTGACGTACGAAACATAACCACCGGTTGACCCAGAAAGGTACGGGCAACAAAAGGCGCCTGATCGAGCTCGTGCGTAAAACCCGCCACGTACCAAACATTCTTCAACCAATTCATGGTTACTCCTTACCCATGTCTTTGACGGCGTCGAACTTGTCGAAATCAATCGCGACGGGCTGGCCATCGACCATTTCAACTTTGCGCACATAAACGGTATTGATCACGTCGCGTGTGTCTGGGTCGATGGCAATTGTGCCTCGGGGGCTTGGCAGCGCCAGTCCCTTCATGGCGTCAACCAGACGGGTGCCGTCGACATCGCCACCGGTTTTCTTGAGCGCTTCGTAAATAACCGCCATGCCATCGTAGGCGCCGACAGCCAGATAATTAGGCAATGTTTTATCACCTGCGACCTCTTTGTAAGCCTTCAAAAAGGCCTGATTCTGAGGCGTCTGATTGGACGGTGTGTAGAAGCCGCCCGAGATGGCGCCTACCGAGGCATTGCCCGCCGCGCGAAGGACGTCAGGATCAACCCACCCTTCGGGAGAAATCAGCTTGATGCCGGCATCGCTCAGGCCCTTTTCCGCCCAAGACTTGTAGTACAGGATAACGGGCTCACCCACCGGAAGAAACGAAAAGACCGCATCCGGCTTTTGGTCTTTAATGCGCTGCATGAAAGGGCCATAATCGAAGCTGGTGATAGGTAGCGCGACTTCACCGACGATATTGCCACCAGCTTCGGTAAACGCTTTCTTGAACCACTTTGCCGCTTCGTGGCCAGGCGCAAAATCGGCCACACTAATGTAAACATTTTTCAGGCCTTGCTTGGCAGCCCATTCACCCATGGGGTAAGACGTTTGGGCTGTCGTGAACGAAGTACGCACAATGTAAGGCGAGCGCGCCGTAATAATCGACGTGGCGGCATTCATGACAACCATGGGTACTTTGGCCTGTGTCGCCAATGGCGCCACGGCCAGCGCGCTGGGCGTAAAGTCGAAACCGGCCAGTACATTCACCTTGTCGGCGGTAATCAGCTCTTGCGCCGCACGTTTGGCCACCTCGGGGTTGGGCCCCGCCGTATCACGATAAATAACCTTGATTTTTTTGCCGGCCACTTCGTCGCCGTGTACTTTCATGTAGGCGTTGATACCCGCCTGCAACTGCTGACCGCCGACGGCATATACGCCGGTCATTGACGTGACAACCCCGATACGCAGCTCTTCAGCCGACTGTGCCTGCACGAAAGGTACGCCTGCCAGCGCCGTAGCGACCAGCCATTTTTTTAATTGCATTTTTGTCTCCTTTGGTTTTTATATAGATACTGCTTTGTCTACCACCCCCTGTCAGGGCACGCCAGCGGCGTCGTACAACCACGACAGGCTTTCGTAGCCCTGCTCGTCGTTTCGTGACTGAAGCATCAGGTTGCGCAACTCACGTTTGACGCCATCGGCGTGATAAACCTCGCCATACAGCCGTGCCGTCAGCTGAACACGCCCAGTGCGCAAATAACGTTTATTTTGGTAACTCAGCAGCGCAGCGGGAACATCATCGCCACTGTCCAAAGCATCGGCCAAACACACCGCATCTTCCATGGCCATGGCGGCGCCCTGCGCCAGATACTGCAGCATGGGGTGTGCCGCGTCACCCAACAAGGCCACCCGCCCTTGCGTCCAGGTCTTGACTGGCTCGCGGTCGCACAACACCCACATACGCCAGGTTTCAATTTTTGAAAGCATCTGACGCACAGGCTCGCAATTTGCGGCAAACCGGCGGTGCAGTTCTTCGGGGTCGGCAGACGCGTCCCAACCTTCGACATAACGGTCACTATGAAAAACCGCCACTAGGTTGTAAAGCTCGCCGCAACGCAGCGGATACTGCACCAAGTGATTTTTGGGCCCGGCCCATAACACCATGTCATTGCGACGCAAATGGGCTGGGACTTCTTCGGTGGGCAACACGGCACGGTAGGCAATGTGCCCCGACACGCGAGGCGGACCGTCTTGCAGCATTTGTGCGCGAATCCGCGACCACAAGCCATCGCATCCAATCAATGCATCGCCGGTGTAAGACACCCCTGACTCGGCATAAACAGTGACCTTATCGCCATGCGCCTCGTAGCGGTCGACCTTGCAACCCGTATGCATTTCAATGCCCGCCTGCGCCTCACAGGCCTTGACCAGCGCCATGTGCAGGTCAGCTCTGTAAATAACGCCATAGGGCTTGCCGAACCGATCGACAAAAGGCTGGCCCATGCGCATGCTGGTCACCTGCTCGCCCGTCAGACCATCCATCATGACGAGGTGGTCGGGATAGACGACCGTCTTTGCGACCTCAGCCGTAATGCCGAGTTTGTCGAACATGCGAAAGGCGTTCGGCCCAAGCTGTATGCCCGCGCCAATCTCGCGCAGGGCGTCGGCCTGTTCGAGCAAAAGTACGCGCCGCCCTTTACGGGCCAGCATCAGTGCAACAGCACAGCCCCCGATACCGCCCCCCACGACCAACACTGTGTCGTGATCTTGTCGAACTGCAGAACTCATGAATGCATCTCCTTTCTGATGCATTGTCTTTCAGACCAAACTCTTACTCAATATAATGACTTTAATAATTTCAATTAATTTTAATTATGGAAAAGCTGGCCAATATCGACCTGCGGTTGCTGCAGCTGTTCGATGCGATCTATCAGACCAAGAACTTGTCCAGAGCAGCAGAAATGCTGGACTTGACCCAGCCGGCGGTTAGCCTGGCGCTGGGCCGTCTGCGCAAACATTTTGACGATCCGCTGTTTGTACGCGTAGGCGGCAGCATGACGCCCACACCCACTGCCGACCAGCTTCAAGACATGGTGGCCAACGCCATTGCATTGCTTGAAGCGACGCTGAGTTACCAGCCGCACTTCAATCCGCAAAACGACCATCGCGAGTTTCGGATTGCCATGACGGACATCGGCCAAATTGTTGTTCTGCCGGCCATTTTGAACACGCTGCGCGACGTTGCACCCAATATTCAGCTAGACGTGCAAACCATTACACACGCCTTGCCCGAGCAACTGCAACATGGCGAAATCGATATCGCGCTTGGCTTTATCCCCGATATGGACGGGCGGTTCGTGCAAGAAAGCTTGTTCGAAGAAGGGTTTGCCTGCTTGGTGCGCCAAGGGCACCCCCGTATCAATCAAACCATGACACCGGACGACTACGCGCGAGAAGACCACGTCATAGTGACTACATCGGGCACCGGCCACCTGATTATCGAACGCAGCCTGAAACGCCTGGGTATCGATCGCAAAGTCGGTGTGCGGATCCCCAACTTTTTAGGGTTGGGTACCGTTGTGGGCAACAGCGACATGATCGCCACCTTACCCCGCCGCGCTGCGGCCGAACTGGGTAAGGCTTATGGGGTACAGGTCATGCCGCCTCCGGTCAGCCTACCCTCTTACCATGTGCGCCAACACTGGCACGAACGCATGCAACGCGACCCGGCGCACTCGTGGCTGCGACGCATGATCAGCGCGATCTTCAGAGCCGCCTAAATTTTTGACTTTAAAAGCTGCTACGTGCTGGAAAGCGCGTCAACAAGGGTGCAACTCAGCCGTTTTAGGCTGGTCGCCTTGCCTTCAGCCAGGCGCATACGCCATTGCCGGCCCACAGCCCCTGAGCCAGACAGGCCGTGAGTAAATAACCGCCGGTCGGCGCCTCCCAATCAAGCATCTCCCCGGCGGCAAAAACGCCAGGTATGGCTTTCAGCATCAAGGCGTCGTCTACCGCGTCAGCCGCAACACCACCGGCGGTGCTGATCGCCTCGGCAATGGGCCTGGGCGACAACAACTTGATGGGCAGCGCCTTGATAGCCTGCGCCAGTTGCATGGGGTCGGCCAACGACGTTTTGTCGAGCACTTCGTAAAGCAGGGCCGACTTGACCCCAGTGATCCCAACCCGACTTTGCAGATGGCTGGATAACGACCTGGATCCGCGCGGACGTGCCAGCTCGTTGAACAATGCATCAATCGACCGGTCGGGCGCCAAATCTGCGTAAACCGTAATCGCACCTTCTTGCAAGATCACGTCACGCAATGGCGCCGAAAGGGCATAAATCAGATTGCCCTCGACGCCGGTTTCGGTCACCACGAACTCCCCACGCCGGGTATGCGTTGTACCCAACGTGTCGGTAAAGGTAAGCGCCACGGCTTTAAGCTGCGCGCCGGCAAATTTGGCACGCAAATGCGGCGTCCAGCTCACGTTGAACCCGCAATTGGCGCTTTGCAACGGGGCAATGTTTACCCCCTTTTCTTGCAGCAAGGGGACCCAGGCCGCGTCGGCGCCCAGTTGCGGCCAACTCGCGCCCCCAAGGGCCAACAGCGTTGCCCTAGCCTTCACACGTAGCTCACCCGAAGGCCTCGTAAAACAAAGGTCATCGTCCACCCATCCTTGCCATCGATGCCGCAGCATGAACGTGACGCCCTTGTCGTGCAAGCGCTGCGACCAAGCGCGCAGCAGCGGCGCAGCCTTCATCTGAACTGGAAACACTTTGCCGGAGGAGCCCTCAAAGGTCTCAATGCCCAGGCCTTGCGCCCAACGCCGAACATCTGTTGGCGTAAACGCGTCGAGCATAGGCTGGAGCCAAGGCTGCCGATCACCGTAACGTGAGCAAAACTGTTCGTACGCCTCGGCATGTGTGATGTTCAGCCCGCCCACTCCGGCCCGCAAAAACTTGCGCCCTAGCGATGGCTTGGCCTCGAATACTGCTACCGACAAACCCGCAGCTGAAATAACTTCGGCCGCCATAAGCCCTGCCGGGCCGGCACCAATAATGGCAACATCAAATGAAAGCGGATCAGGCATAGACTGACTAAAAACAAAATGGGCAATGAATTGAGACGCACTGCGACGCACCTGCCGAACGCACAGATGACGGCAACGCGACCGCCCCGATAGTAACGGTTTGGCATGAAAAAAGCCGGAGCACCTTACGGCGCCCCGGCTAAACACAGCCACCAGGAGGATTAAACAGTCAGATAGGTACGGCGCACATTTTCGTTGGCAGCGAGCGCCTCGATAGTGTCTTGATAAACAATCTGGCCTTTTTCAAGCACATAGGCCCGGTCAGACACCAGTTCTGCAAAGTGCATATTTTGCTCGGACAGCAAAATACTGACCCCTTGCTTCTTAAGCTCAAGAATCATGTGCGCCATTTGCTCGACAATTACCGGCGCCACGCCTTCGGAAGGCTCGTCAAGCAATACCAGAAACGGGTTACCCATCAGCGCCCGAGACACCGTCAACATTTGTTGCTCACCGCCGCTCATGCGGCCGCCCGGACGCTGCGGCATCTCACCCAGGTTAGGAAACAGTTTGAACAAACGCTCCGGTGTCCACTCGGGTGCGGCGACGCCATCGGGCCATGCACGCGGCGCCTGGCGGCCCACCGCGAGGTTCTCCATGACCGTTAAATCGGTAAAGACGCGGCGGTCTTCGGGTACAAAGGCCAAGCCCATACGTGCTGCATGATAGGGTTCGGTACGAGAAATATCGCTGCCCATAAACGAGATCTGGCCACGACGTTTTTCGAGCATGCCCATAATCGCTTTAAGGGTCGTAGATTTGCCCGCGCCATTACGCCCCATTAGCGCAACGACCTCACCCCGCCTGACTTCAAGGTCGAGGTCATACAAAATTTGTGCGGCCCCATACCAGGCCACCAGCCCGCGTGCTTCAAGAAGAACTTCAGACTTACTCATGCCGGCTCCTGCGCTTGCACTTCTTTTTCAAAGGTTTTACCCGTCCCGAAATACACTTCTTGTACCTTGGGGTGGTCCCTGATCTCCAATGGTTTACCTTCGGCAATCAGCCGCCCGCGCGCCAAAACAATCATGCGATCGGCATACGCAAAGACAACGTCCATGCTGTGTTCGGTAAACAGCACGGCCATGCCACGCTCAACCACCAAGCGTTTGGTCAGCGCCATCAGGTCGTTACGTTCTTTGGGCGCCATGCCCGCTGTGGGTTCGTCCATCAGCAGTAACTTGGGGCTATTGGCAATGGCCACAGCCAGCTCAACGCGCTTGACGTCGCCGTAAGCCAGTTCGCTGCAGGCTCTGTCGGCCTGGGCCGCCATGCCCACCTGGTCAAGCAACTCAAGCGCCTCGGTACGCTTGTGCCCCGCAGCGCGGCGCCAAGTAGACAGCAGCCGGTTATCGGCCGATAACAGCGCCATTTGCACGTTTTCGACGACGGTAAAAGACGAAAACGTTTCCGCAATCTGGAAGGTTCGGCCAACGCCCAGCCGCCAAATATCGCGCGGCGGCTTACCAATGAGCTCGTGACCATCTAGCTTGATGGAGCCACGATCGGCTTTCAATTGGCCATTGACCATGTTGAAGGTCGTGGACTTGCCCGCCCCATTCGGGCCAATAAGCGCCAGCAGCTCGCCGGCGTGCAAATTAAAGTTAATGCCATCGACCGCCTTGACGCCGCCGAACGACTTACCCAGGCCGTTTACTGTAAGCAAACTCATGACCGTGCTCCTTCAAGACCTACCGCAGGCTTGACACCACGGTTTTGAATATTTGACACCAGTTGCTTGAGCGTACCGGCAATACCCTGCGGGAACAGCAACACAAGAATCAGGATGATGCCGCCCAACATGGCGCGCCAGAACTCTGTATTACGCGCGACCGTGTCGTGCAACCAGGTAAAGGACACCGCACCCACGACCGGCCCCATCAGGTTTTGCATGCCGCCCAGCAACACCATGACCAGGCCGTCAATAGACCGGTTCACGTGCAGGGTTTCGGGGGCAATACTGCCCTTCGAGAAAGCAAACAATGCGCCGGCCAAACCTGCAACGACACCTGCCAGGACAAAGCCATACCAATGGATTTTCTTAACGTCGATACCAATGGCGTCGGCTCGAAGGAATGAGTCGCGCCCTGCCCGCATGGCATACCCAAAGGGTGAAAACAATACGCGGCGCAGCCACATAATGCCCAGCACAACCAGCGTCAGGACCAGGTAGTAGTAGACCGTTTTATTCGACAACCACTCGGAAGGCCAGATACCGGTCAAGCCGTTACTGCCGCCGGTGAAGTCGTCCCACTGAAAGCAGATGGCCCAGGTAATTTGCGCCACGGCCAACGTCAGCATGGCCAAATACACGCCAGACAACCGCACACAGAACCAGCCGTAGAAGAATGCCCCCAGACCAGCAATGACCGGACCGACAATCAGCGCCATCTCCATGGGCAGACCTGCGGCCTGTACCAGCAACGCCGCACCGTAAGCCCCAAGACCAAAGTAAGCAGCGTGACCGAATGAGTGCATCCCCCCAGGGCCCATGATGAAGTGCAAACTGGTGGCAAACAACGCTGCGATGAGAATGTCGATCATCAAAACGGTGATGTAAGGCGCACTGGAAAAAATCCCGGGGGTAGCGACCAGGAACAGCAGGACAATGCCAATACCGATCTTGAAGATTTTCGAGCCCGGCAACAAAGGCATTTCGCCATCGTTGTTTTTATGACCCGCCGCTTGCGGTCGGCCAAACAAACCCCAGGGCCGTAAAACAAGCACCACGGCCATGACCAGAAACTCAACCACCAGCGTCAGCTTCGAGAACGAAATCGTCAAACCGAATATTTCGACCAAGCCAAGCCACATACAGATCGCTTTCAGTTCGGCGATAAGCAACGCGGCAACATAGGCGCCGGTAATCGACCCCATACCCCCCACCACGACGATCACGAACGCCGCACCAATAATGTGGATGTCCATTTCAAGGTTGGCCGGTTCACGAGGCAACTGCAGGGCCCCACCTAATGCGGCAAGCGCAGCTCCGAGGGCGAACACTGCCGTAAACAGCCAGGCCTGATTAATACCCAGGGCGCTGACCATGCCGCGGTCTTGTGTGGCCGCGCGCACCAACGTCCCCCAGTGGGTTTTGGTCAACAACAACCAAAGCAAGCCAAGCACAATCGGGCCAATAAGAATCAGGAAAATATCGTACTGCGGGAAGTTCCGACCCAGAATTTCAATGGACCCTTCCAGCCCCGGCGCACGTGGTCCCAATAGCTCTTCGGGCCCCCAGTACCACAGCACAGCGTCTCGCACCATGAGCGCCACCGCAAAGGTGGCCAGCAGCTGGAACAGCTCAGGCGCGTGATAGATGCGACGCAACAGAAATATTTCGATCAGGGCGCCAAACACCCCCACCAAAAGCGCCGCGGCGACAACAGACACCCAAAAGCCCAATGCGCTTTCAAAGGTCATGACCAAAGAATAGGCAACGTAGATGCCCACCATGTAGAACGAGCCATGCGCAAAGTTGACGATGCGCGTAACGCCGAATATGAGCGACAGCCCTGCGGCCACCAGGAACAGCGACGATGCGCCGGCCAGGCCGTTCAGCAACTGCACAATAAACCCTGAGAAATCCATAACAACTCGCAGCAGGTAATTTTTAGTGGCGGGTAACGCGCCGATAAAGAGCGCGTTACCCGGTAAGGCCGCCTTTTACTGAATACGCCTGACTAATCAGTTAGCGTGCGTGGCGGCTCTTCTGGATGACTTCAATCGGCCTTGCGAAGTGACTTCACATAATCGTCTGAAGGCTGAAGCTTCTCACCGGGGATGTACTCACCGGTCGGCATGACGCCCTTACGGTTTTCTACAGCCAGGCGGCCTACGTAAATGCCCATCATCGACTGGTTATCGAGCTCGCGGAAATACGTAGGTCCAAACGGCGTGTTGAACTCGAGCCCTTTGAATGCCTTGATTAACGCTTCGGTATCGGTAGAGCCTGCCTTTTCGATACCTGCGGCCAATGCCATGACCGTGGCATAACCAATGATGGAATTCAGGCGTGGGTAATCGTCATATTTCTTCTGATAGGCGTCGATAAACGCACGATGCTCTGCCGTATCAATGGTCTTGTAAGGATAGCCAGTAACAATCCAGCCCTCAGGTGCGTCGCCACGCAATGGGTCCAGGTACTCGGGCTCGCCGGTCAGCAAGCTGACCACTTCGCGGCCTTCGAACAGACCACGGGTTTTACCTTCACGTGCAAACTTGGTCAGGTCTGGCCCAAACAAAACGTTGAAAATAGCGTCGGGCTTGGCGTCTTCGAGCGCTTGCACGGCGGGGCCGGCATCCAGACGGCCAAACGGCGGCGCTTGTTCGGCCACAAACTCTACATCGGGCTGCAAACGCTTCAATTCGGACTTAAACGACGCAACGGCGGCCTGACCGTACTCGTAGTTGGGGTAAATCAGGGCCCAGCGCTTTTTGTTCAGTGCTGCGGCGGCGGGCGCTACGGATGCAGACAGTGCATGCGTACCCGCGCGCAAGCGATAGGTATAACGGTTGCCATTGTCCCAGACCACCTTGTCGCTTAACGGGCCGGATGCCAGGAAGAAACGCTTGCGCTGCTTGGCAAAGTCTGTGACAGCCAACCCGACGTGCGACAGCGTCACACCCGTCAAAATATCAACTTGCTCGCGCGAAATCAGTTCTTCGGCAATACGAACGGCATCGCCTGCGTTGGCGTTGTCATCACGAAAGATGGTTTCAAGCTGCTTGCCCAGCACACCACCCTTGGCATTGACCTGCTCTTGGGCCAACAACCACCCCTTTTTGTAGGGTTCAAGGTTGGCCGGCAACGCTTTGTAACTATTGATCTCGCCGATCAGGATCTTGTCGCCGGCTGAAAATGCCGACCCCGAAAAGGCACTGAGCCCCATTGCCATTGCTGCAGCAACAGTGATTTGTTTTAACAACTTCATTACTTTTCTCCCGAAAACTCTGATGAGCCGGTTAGGCACGTAATACAGCAATTACCAATGGCCTGTTGCGAACACCTGGCATTGAGGCCACAAACTCGAAACCTGTCTTCAAAATGTAGCAAACACCGAAAAAAATTGTAGTGAGTACTAAAGACATAAAAAATACTAAGTGAAATGGCGGCCATGCGCAATGTGGGTTCTCCCCAGCATCCCCCCCGTTTTTACCCCTAAAATCGCAACAAAATGAAACAGCCACTAATGGGCAAAAGCCGTCCATGAGCTCAATGCCGACTAGCAGGCGGCGTTCGAAACGTGCTCATGATGCTCGGCGGGTACTACACGCGCTTGAAAAGGAAGAAATCAGCTCGACGTGACCTGGCAGCGTATCGGCCAGTATTGAATTAGCCAGCTTGCGTGGCTATACGTCGACATAAGGCAGTATTGCCGCGATAGACGCGGCAATATACGACGCCAGGAAATCTGCGGGCACCTCACGCACCCGCATTAAAGCGCACGCACCCTAGCGACTGGGCGCTACGATCTTGAACTCGCTGACCAGCTCGGACAACGACTGGGCCTGCCGCCGCATTTGTTGGGACGCCCCGGCAACCGCATCAACTTGCGCTTCATTCTGGACATTGAGCTGATCAAGATGGGCGATGGCCTCGCTGACCTGCGAGACCCCTACGCTTTGCTCGCGGCTGGCGTTGGCAATATCGATCATGAGCTGCGCAGCCTTGTCGGCCGATGACAGAATTTCGCCCATCGTTTTTTCGGCGTCACGCACCGACGCGTGGGCGCGCTCGACATTGCCAGACGACGTCACGATCAGTTCGCGAATTTCTTTGGCCGCCGTTGCGCTGCGTTGAGCCAACGCACGTACTTCGCCCGCCACTACCGCAAACCCTCGGCCCTGCTCGCCTGCCCGGGCCGCCTCGACCGAGGCATTCAGCGCAAGAATATTGGTCTGGAATGCAATGCCGTCAATCACCGTAATGATGTCGTTAATTTTGCGCGAGCCATCGTAAATTTCGTCCATGACTGCCGTAACCTGCCCAACCGACGTTCGCCCGTCCCGCGCGACCTCGGAGGTTTTATGAACCAGGTCGCTGGCCGAGTTGGCATTGTCGGCATTGCTTTTGACCGTCGAGGTGATTTCTTCCATGGCGGCCGCAGTTTCTTGCAGGCTGGACGATTGCGCTTCGGTGCGTTCGGCAAGCTCTGCGTTACCGCTGGCAATACCTGCTGAGCTTTGGTTGACCAAATGGGTGGTTTCTTGAATTTGCCCCACCAACAACTTGATATTGACCTGCAGAATGCGCAGCCATTGGCTAATTTGGCCAAGCTCGTCGTCTCCGCGTGCGGGAATGCGGTCGTAAAGGTTACCGCTGCTTAGAGACACCAGCATTTTAGTGGCGTCGGTTAACGGCGAAATAAGCGAACGGCGCAGGGCATACAACCCCACCAAAATAATGGCCAGTTCGGGAACGAGAAGATAAAGTTCGTTGATGCGACCGTTAAGCACCGCGTTGACGCCGCTGCCCCCCAACACCAACGTGACCAACAAGGCCATTAAATTAAATTTGGTTTTTAGCGAGAACTGGAACAGGCGTCGGGTGCGCGCCCAAAACGACATGGATGTCGGCACGCCATTGTGCAGTACCGTCGAGTCGTCGCCTTGATTCAGGCGCTCGTAAAGCGCAATGGTCGCGGCCAGGGCCTGCTCGGCCGGCTTGACACGAATAGAGGTATAACCGGTGACTTCACCGTTTTTTACAATAGGTGCCACGAAAGCAAGCACCCAATACTCGTCACCGTTCTTGCAGCGGTTTTTAATCATCCCGCCCCAAGCCTTGCCGTCTTGCAGGGTTGACCATAAATCGGCAAACACCTGTTTAGGCATGTACGGATGGCGTTCGATGCTTTGCGGTGCACCAATAAGCTCGTCGCGGGTGTATCCGCTAATGCGAACAAAGTTGTCGTTCGCGTAGGTGATGTTGCCTTTTAAGTCGGTTTTCGAAATGATGGTTTCGTTGGGCCTTAGCACGTATTCTGCTGGCGCGACCGCTCTTCCCGAGGCCACAACGCCCGAATCAACTACCGAAATACCTTGCCGCATACATCCCTCGAGAGGGCGCAAATACTAAACGCCCGAGTCCTGTTAATTTGTTACAAAAGTCGAACAAATCATAGCAAACGGCAAAGCTATCGGGGCATAAAACGGGTCAATCTTATGGAAAACACTTAGGGTGCCGGCGCCAGGCGGTCGAACAAGACACCTACCACCACAGCCACAAAAACCGGCACCAACCAGGCCAGCCCCAAAGACGCGGCGGGCAACGCACTCACCCACTCGGGTAGCCATGCACCGAAACCTGCAGCGTTCAGGCCATCGGCAACGCCAAAAACAGCCGCGACGGCCAGCGCAGGCACAAATACTCGAGGCGCTGATCGCCAGAAGCGCCCCATCAGGCTTAACATCACGAGCGTGATGGCCACAGGGTACATACCAACCAGAACCGGAACAGAAACTGCAATCAGTTGAGTTAGACCCAGATTGGCTACGCCCATGCTGCACAGGCAAAATACGACCACGACCTTGCGATACGAAACCCCCAGCAAGGCGCTGAAGTACTCTCCGCAGGCGGTAATCAACCCTACCGCCGTCGTCAGGCAAGCAAATACGATGACAACCGCCAACAAAATACTGCCAAAATGGCCAAATGTCTGTTGCGTGAAGCCAGCCAAAATAGGGACACCGGTAGTGGCATCGGGGTGCAACCCCGCGCTGGTTGCGCCAAGGTAAATAAGCGACACATACACCAGTGCCAACCCAATGGCCGCGATAATAGCGGCCCATATGGCGTAATAGGTTTGCAAGCGTCTGTCGGTAACGTTACGCCCCCTTATGGCGTTAACAATGACTATCCCAAAAACCAGCGCCCCCAAAGCGTCCATGGTTTGGTAGCCGTGCAAAAAACCTTGTACTAAAGGCGCGCTCTGATAAGCGCCGCGGCTACTGCCAATGTCGCCGGCCGGTGCATACAGCGCAGCAGCACCCAGCAAGACCAGTGCCCCGATAAGCACGGGCGTGATGAACTTGCCCACAGTGTCGATGAGCCGGTTTGGGTACAACGCAATCAACATCACTACGGCGAAGTAAATAACGGAATACACCAGCAATGGCCCCGCGCTGGCGTCGAAGAAGCGCGAGAATCCGATTTCGAACGACACCGTGGCCGTGCGCGGTGATGCAAAAAAAGGCCCGATTGCCAAATACACCAAAACGCCAAACATTGTGCCCGCCACGCGCCCGATCGGCGCTGTGAGCGCAGCAATACCGCCACCCACGCGCGCCAGCGCCACAATCGTTAATAACGGCAGCCCCACACCCGTCAGCAGGAAGCCCAGCGACGCCATACCCATGTCATCGCCCGCCAGCATGCCAACCAGAGGCGGAAAAATAATATTGCCCGCGCCCAGAAAGAGCGCAAACGTCATGAAGCCCAGGGCAATCAAATCGGAAAGTTTTAGTGTCTGCATGTAGAAAAATCTCAGTGGCTTGCGCGAATGTTAGCGCAAGCCCAGGTTGCCTGGGCACGGCGTTACATCAGGACGCGTGCAATCATCTTGTTTCACTTGTTTGATTTTTAAGAGATATTGAACAGCTATTGAACCGCTTTGTTTAGCCTTGTCTAGCACAAACTATGGACAGCAACTGAATGGGACCTTAAATTAAAGACCAGTCCAGTTCATACGAAACGGACGCAACCCGCAACGACGGCAGCGGCCACAGTAAACCGGCCCCGCCGTCTCGCAACGAACAAGGAGTGAACGATGAAACGCTTTCTGATGGGTGCCTCACTGGCCCTTGCCCTGGGTTCCGCACATGCAGCAGACATTGTCGACACCGCCAAGTCCGCTGGTTCTTTCAATACCCTGGTCACCGCCGTTCAGGCGGCTGACCTGGTCGACACGCTGAAAGGGCCGGGCCCATTTACCGTGTTTGCCCCCACCGACGAAGCCTTTGCCAAAATCCCCAAAGACCAGCTGGATGCCTTGCTTAAAGACAAAGCAGGCCTGACCAAGGTATTAACCTACCACGTTGTATCCGGCAAGGTTATGGCCGCCGACGTCAAGCCCGGTCAAGTGCCCACGGTACAAGGCAGCCCGCTGACCGTGTCGGTGAAAGACGGCAAAGTCATGGTTGATGGCGCCAATGTGGTCCAGACCGACATCAACACCGACAACGGCGTTATTCACGTCATCGACGCCGTCATCATGCCCAAGTAATACGCGCGCACCCCACGTTGATGAAAGGATATCTCCCCCTGGATATCCCAAAAAAAGCCTGCCGGGCTAAAACCCGGCAGGCTTTTTTATTTGGCCTGTGCCGCGCCAGACTGCCGCAAGCTACTTAGCGGCGTCTTGCACTTTTTGGCCAGCATTTTCAATGGCCGAGCCCACCGATGCTGCTGCCTTGTCGAGTTCTTTACCCGCACGTTCGGCCGGACCTTCTTTTTCTTGGCAGCCGGCAAGCACAAACCCAAGCGCCAACACAGCAGCAGTAGAACGTATCAGTTTGCCATATGTCATGACTTTCCCCTTTGTGTTTACTAAAGATACCCACGACGAATTGTTGCCTTGATGGCAGATCGCATATTAACGCGGACAACCAAAGCGCATCTTATGTCAGCGACGCAATCACGACCGCTGCCTCATCAACACACAACGTCATCAATGATCCTTTCTTGACTGTTGTGTCAGTCTGCATAAAGCCAATCACCTGCGCACCCGATGTCAAGGTGACTGTTGCCTCGCTCACCTTGCCTGCACGCACGGTGTTTACCAATACACCGTCAAGATGATTTTCGGAAGATGCATGCACGCATTCATTTGAAGCAGAAGCCACTTCAACGGCCGTTGCCTTGAACATAGCCATTACTTGGCGACCTGACTCAAGAGCAAGCAACTGGGCGCTTTCTTTGGTAATACGGGAAACAAGGGTTGAACCATCGTCGAGCGACAAATAAACGCGAACCGCACCACCTGCCCGCTTTATGTCGGAAATCAGGCACATCAGTTGGTTGCGCATACTGGTGCGCATGCCCAACGCGAGCGCGCCGCTGACAAGCGAGGCACCATCGCCCGCATACTCTTGTGCAATTTGATCCGCGACCTGCCGTCTGGCCAGCATGAATCGATCGGCCGCAGCGAGCAATCGATGTCCCGCCGCTGTAACAATGGCCCCACCCCCGCCACTACCGCCAACGGCCTTTTCAACTAAAGGCGTGCCAGCCAGATTTGTTAGGGTCTCGATGGCCTGCCACGCCGCTTTATAGCTTACGCCGGCAGAACGCGCCGCTTCAGAAATAGAGCCCGTATGAGAAATACGCCGAAGTATGTCGAGTCGCTTGTCGCTGGCTTCGTAGCCAAGCAACGTATTCAGGGGTAAAGAAGACATAACCATTGAAAAGCGTTTACTCCGAATGCAGGGTTTGTTGAAATCATATTCGCTATTCATACTTAGAACAACGGTAAAAAATCGTGCTAGCATTCTCGCTATTCAATATAGGAATAGCGAGAATGCTCATGCTGAATCATATCTGTAAGGTCATCTTCCCCGTATTAATTGGTGTTTTTGCGACCCAAACTGTCATGGCAGACACTGTTTCGGTTGCCGTCGCTGCAAACTTTACCGCCCCCATGCAAAAAATAGCGGCGCTTTTCGAGGCTGAAACCGGCCACAAGGCTGCACTGTCTTTTGGGTCGACTGGGCGGTTCTATGCGCAGATAAAGAACGGCGCGCCGTTCGATGTTCTGCTGGCCGCCGACGACAAGACGCCCGCAAAACTTGTTGAAGAGGCGCTGGCGCTGGCGCCGACGCAAATGACTTACGCCATAGGCAAACTGGTGTTGTACAGCCGGAACCCGTCGGTCGTTGACGACCAGGGCAATGTATTAAAACAAGCACAACCCGGAAAAATTGCGATTGCCGACCCAAAACTTGCGCCCTACGGCCTTGCGGCGCAACAAACCCTTCAAGCCCTAGGGGTGTACGCACAACTCCAGCCCAACCTGGTCGTGGGTGAAAGCATTGGTCAGACTTACCAGTTTGTTGCCACCGAAAACGCCTTAATGGGCTTTGTTGCCCTATCGCAAGTTAACGCTGCAGACCAAAAACAAGCCGGATCAAGCTGGATCGTGCCTCAAGCACTCTACGACCCGATTCGCCAAAATGCCGTTGTACTGGCACGGGGCAAAGACAACCCTGCCGCATCCTCGTTGATAAAGTTTCTGCAAACCCAGGCAGCCCACGACGTGATTCGCAGTTATGGTTATGGTTTGCATACGAACCCCTGACATGACATATCTTCGACGCCATGATGTTTGATGAAGCGGCCCGGCAAGCCATTTGGCTTACCATTGAACTTTCGGCACTGACGACCCTGGTCTTACTGATTGTCGCTACGCCCCTGGCCTGGTGGCTGACACGCACATCATCGGGGTTGCGCGCCCCTATTCATGCGCTGGTTACCTTGCCGCTGGTGCTGCCGCCTTCTGTATTGGGTTTCTATTTGCTGGTCGCCATGGGGCCCAACGGCCCGTTGGGCCAGTTCACACAGGCCATGGGTTGGGGTGTACTGTCCTTCACCTTCACCGGTTTGTTAATCGGCTCTATTATTTTCTCACTGCCCTTCGCCGTTCAACCTATCCAGAACGCCTTCGAAGCCATGGGCCGTCGCCCCATGGAAGTGGCCGCCACATTGGGCGCAAGCCCGCTCAACGCCTTCTTTACCGTTGCCCTTCCACAAGCACGCAGCGGTTTGCTTACGGCCGCAATTCTTAGCTTTGCGCATACCGTCGGAGAGTTCGGCGTAGTGCTGATGATCGGCGGCAATATTCCGGGGCAAACGCGGGTTGTATCCACCCAAATTTACGGCCATGTCGAGGCCATGGAATACACCCAGGCGCATTGGCTGGCAGGCGGCATGTTGGTGTTCTCTTTTATTGTGCTACTTGCACTGGCCGCTCTGCGCAAGAATAACGCCCGTGTACTGCCCTGAATAGACTCATCATCATGACGCCAGATCCTTCTTCCTCGCTGCTTGTCAATATCGAACTTCCCAGAAAAGGGTTCCGGCTGCAGGTCGATCTCGTACTACCCGCGCAAGGCATTACCGTCCTTTATGGCGTGTCGGGCTCAGGCAAAACCAGCCTGTTGCGGTGCGTTGCGGGCCTCGAGCGTCCGGAGCGCGCCAAAATAGTCATTGGGAACGAGGTCTGGCAAGACAGCGATCAACGCCTTTTCGTACCGACACACAAGCGCTTGCTAGGTTATGTCTTCCAAGAAGCCAGCCTTTTCGAACACCTGAATGTTCGCGACAACCTGCAGTTTGGGCTAAAGCAACGGCACACACCCCAGTCGTCAAGCCTGCTCGACACTGCAATCTCACTTTTAGGCATTGGCCATCTGCTGCACCGACAACCTGCCGGGTTGTCGGGCGGCGAGCGCCAGCGCGTTGCGATTGCGCGGGCGCTCGCGTGCGGCCCGCAGATCTTGCTGCTCGACGAGCCCATGTCCGCGCTGGATCAGGCCCGTCGAGACGAGGTCATGCCCTGGCTTGAAAAACTGCGCGACCAGCTGAAGCTACCCATGCTCTACGTCACCCATTCAGCCAACGAGCTGCAAAGGCTTGCTGATCATGTGGTCGCGCTGGAACAAGGCAGAGTGGTGGCTTCCGGCCCAATACACGACATACTTGGCAATGCCGAGCACCCGATAATTGCGGGCGATGACGCCGGCAGCGTGCTGATTGGGCGGGTAAGCGACCTGCACTCCGAATGGCAAATGGCCCGCATCACCCTCGGTCCCGCCGATTTCTGGGTATCACAAAACAATCTTGCCATTGGCCAAGACGTACGGCTGCTTGTAATGGCACGCGACGTCAGCATCACACAAGAAAAGCCCGAACACACCAGCATTCAGAACCACCTGCCGTGCCAAGTCGTTTCAATAGCGCCTGACACCCACCCATCACAACTGCGCGTGCAGCTGCGTCGCGACAACATCACCCTCACCGCCCGTATCACGCAACGCGCCCAAGCCATGCTGCAATTGCAACCGGGTCAGTCTGTATGGGCCCAGGTGAAATCGGTTGCCTTGGTCAAGTAATTAGTGCACTTTTACGACCAGTTCGCCCAGTTGTTGAACACTGGCTTTGATGGTCTGACCACTGTGCACGGGGCCAACGCCCTCTGGGGTTCCGGTAAAAATCACATCGCCTGGGTGTAAGGTGTAAAACTTCGACCCAAACTCGATCAGGGCGGCGACACCCAGAATCAGCTCCGAAGTGTTCGACGATTGACGAGGCTCGTCGTCGACAGACAGCTTCAGGTCAAGATGACCGGCATCTGGCAATTCATCGGCTGTCGTCAGCCAAGGCCCCAAGGTGGTATAGGTATCGGGCGATTTACGCATGCTGCGCTCTTCAGGGCCGCGAATTGTGATGTCGAGCCCCACACAATAGCCAGCCACATAATCAAGCGCCTTTTCGCGCGACACATTGCGTGCGGTTTTGCCAATCACTACCACCAGCTCGACCTCATGATCGGTACGACGATCGGGCAAAGCCTGAGTAATACCTACACTGGGATCAACCAGCGAACTTTGCGCCTTCAAAAACAAGCCGGCCCGCTCGATATGATTGATCTGGTTGTTGTGATGCAGGTTAGGGTCATCGAGCACTTCTTGCAGGTGCTTCTTGTAATTGACTGGTGCCGCGATAATTTTGCCCGGGTTGGCAAAAGGCAAGAGCAATGCCAGATCGCTTAAATTGAGCACCGGCGCGGTTGCCTTCAGGCGCTGAACTTCGGCCATGACCGCAGGCAAATTGGCAATGAGCTGATCACCCAACGGATACGGGTAGGTCGCTTGCGGCACGCAGGCCAGGGCGGGGGTCACATCGTAAACCGTCTGGCCTTCGACCAAACCCAGACGATCGGGAAAGAACCGGCATAACTTCATATCGAGAATCTCTTCAAAAAGTGATTAAAACTTTAGTTGAAGAGATTCTCGGCCAGGCCGAAAGCTAAATCAATATAATGAATTTAATAATTTTGATTAAAATATTTTATATTTAGGGCCGATTACCCAATGCCGATAATGCCTCGTCGGCGCCGTCGTGCAACGGCACAGTTACGCCCATGCGTGCGCTGGCGGCCGACACCTGCGCCCCTTGCGCCGACCCATAACCCAACAAGTCATACCCTGCCTGAAACACGCGACTCGTCAGTTCGATAGCTTCATCGCGGGTTAACTCTGTGGTCGTCAGCAACAACGCCGCCATACCTACCGTGGCCACAGGTTGAGCCTGCCCCGGGTATACGCCCTGGGCAATATTCAACGCCATGAGTGCCGGCTCATCTTCGATTAAAGCCTCAATGGCTTTCGCATCGAGGGGCAACAGTTTTAATGGCGCTTTGGCCAAGGCATCGCGCAGGGGCGTAGCCGGGATACCAATAACATGCACCGTTGCATCGATAACACCGGCGGTGAGCGCCGGCAACGAGGCCGTAAACGGCATATCGACCACGGTGTAATCTTTGCCGGCCTGAAGACCGTGTGCCTCGAGTACATGTTCGAGCGTGGTGCGAACCGCAGAACCCGCCGGGCCCAACGCCACCTTCTTGCCCTTCAAGCTGCGTACCCCGCGGTAGGCCGGGTCATCGCGAACCACAATATGAACCAGTTCGGGATACAAGCCGCCCAAGGCACGCAAGTTCGTAAACGCCCCTTTTGAATAAAACGGGCCGTTGCCCTCGTATGCCATGTCAGCCGCATCGGCCTGCGCAAGCGCGATAACGGCATCGCCAGATCGCAGCATTTCGATATTGTCGACACTGCCTCCAGTAATTAATGGTGTAATTTTTGTTTGGCCGTCGTGTGTCAAAGCAGCCAACGCTCTGGCGAAAGCCACATACTCGCCTCGGTCGGGGCCTCCCGCAAGCGGGTACCCTTGCTGCATGCGACTAAGACGGCCATTAATACGCGCGACAGAGCGCTGCAGCTCTTGCTGCACAATGCGCTCGCCGGCGCTGGAGTTACTACGCACCACCGAACGAGAAATGTCGTCGAGTGTGGCGAGCAAGCGCCGGGAGACCGGCTGCGGCTCGCCAGTATCGATAGCGGGCGCCTGGGCATTGCTGACTCCGGGCGGCGTCGACAAAACCCATTGGCCATCGGCATTCTTGGCATAAACTGCGCTGGCATGCGCGATGATCTGATCGCCAGCCAGGTTTCCGCCAGACTTCACGCCCGAAATACTACGCGGCCCAGCACCCAACAACGTGACTAGCGAGGCCACGCCAGGGCGATCCCAGGCATCGAGAGTGAAGTCTTTATCAAATTCGAGCGCGATGTCGTAGTACACCACGCGGCGATCCTCGCCTTCTGGGGCCGTACTATCGGTGGCCGAACCTTTTCGGTCGAGCTCAACAATTTTAAAGACCCCTTCGCCATAGGTAGCTTCGAGTCGTTGGCCAATATCGGTACGCAAGGTGCTGACGTCGGGTTGCCGGCCGCACGCGGCAAGCACAAGACAACACGCAGCCAGAAGCAGTCGTTTGAGCATGTTAGAGCCCCCCGACAAAAGGCAACGACAAGAACGTCGTTAACACAGTGACGTTAATGATGTCGACCAGAAAGGCGCCTGTGACCGGCACCACAATAAAGGACTCGGGTGCCGGACCGTGCCGCCTTACCAGGGCTTGCATATTGGCAATGGCAGTCGCGGTGGCCCCCATAGAAAACCCGCAGAATGCGGCGGAAATAACGGCCGCCTCGTAGTCTTTTTTAAGCGCCCTGAACACGACCAGGCTGGCGTAAACAGCAGCAAATATTGCCTGCACAAGCAAGATAATGGCCAACGGGCCGGCCAAGGCCAGCACGCTGCCTACATCCAGGGTCATCATGGTCAGGCCCAGAAAAATAGACAGGGCAAGCGTACCAATCATTTCGGTTGCCCGATCATCGAGCTTTAACCCTAACCAGCCACCCAAGTTGCGAATGACAATACCGATAAGCATGCACCACAAAAAATTGGGAATATTGACCGGCCAGTCTTGTGCCATATCGGCCAAAGCAATACCGCCAGCCAGACAGACAAACGCCGCGGTCAGCGACACGATGTAAGTGCTTGAATCGGGCGGTGCCTGGCGGTTGCTGTCGGCTGTGCCGGCAACATCATTACCGCCTTCAAGATCCGCATCGACACGATCCAAGCTGCCCTTCAGTTTGTGCCGTTTGAGCAACCGCTCGGCCACCGGACCGCCAATCAACCCGCCCAGCACCAAACCAATGGTTGCCGACGTCATAGCCAACGTCATGATGTTCTGGATATTGTTGACGTCGGCAAAACTGCCCGCATAGGCCGCGCCAGTACCATGCCCGCCTACCAGGGTAATAGAACCCGCAATCAACCCCATAAGGGGATGCAAATCAAGCAGCCAGGCCATACCCAGGCCAATGACGTTTTGCAAGACCACAAACGGAATCAGCACCAGCAGAAACGCAATCAACCGGGGCCCGCCCGCAGCAAGCAGTTTAAGGTTAGCCGTCAGGCCCACACAGCCGAAGAAAATCAGCATCAGTGTGGGGCGGATATTAGCTTCGAGCGCCACCGTGACCCCGGAAAAGTCGGTCAGCAAAAAGACTAATACGGCAAACAAAATACCGCCCACTACCGGGTCTGGAATGCTGTAGCGCGCGAGCACACCGACACGACTGGTAAGGACACGGCCGGCCACCAGGACAAAACAACACGCCAGCAGCGTTTCTATGGCAGAAAGAGAAATCATCGGACACCTGTATGGCCTGACCACAGGCCGTTTAAGACCGAAAGCATAACCCGGGAAACCTGTTGCATGAAGCTCTCATGACTGTTGTTTGAGGCCCTCATGGGTTTCCCGGATTCATATCAATAAACCTTACACAAACAAAACCGATGGGTATAGAATCGGAAAAAAAGCCAGACCAATAATTACTGGCAAGCACGAGACAAACACTTCGGGCTACACCGAAGCAATCCGCAAAAAGCGGGTTACCACCAAAAGGGGGTGCCTATATGGCAGGCAGGAAGCATTCCGTATTGCGGCTGTTCCATCCGTCCATTGCATCGTTCGGGCCCATCGGCGGCCTGGTTCTCCCATTCGTTCTACGCGTCGGCTTCGGCGTAAAAAACCCTACAGCAATCATAACTATTCAACCCCGCCTAGCTGCGGGGTTGTTTTGTATGCGTCAGCGTGTGGCCAAAGCCACAGGCTGCTTGCAGCACCGCCGATACGACAAGGTAAAGCCTGTTTACCAGCCTTTACCTTGCCGGCTTGGCGTCGCCCCAGGGCGAACCTGGCAGGAGGGGCCGGGCGTGTAGGTTTGCCCGGCTTAAGACAATAACGACAAGGAGTACTTTGCATGGTAGACAAATCGTCGTCGGACGCCTACTGGAAGGCAAACGTCCGCATCATCCTGATATCGCTGGTCATCTGGTTTATATGTTCGTTCGGCATGGGCATTATTTTGCGCCCTGCACTTATGGGCATTTCAGTTGGCGGTGCCGATCTAGGCTTCTGGATGGCCCAAAACGGTTCCATTTATGTGTTCATTGTTCTTATTTTTGTGTACGCAAAAATGATGAACAAGCTCGACCGTGAACACGGCGTAGAAGAATAAGGAGCACATTCATGGATCAATTCGTACTTAATCTAATTTTTGTAGGTTTTACGTTTGCCATATACATTGGCATTGCGTTCTGGGCCCGGGCCGGCACCACCTCCGAATTCTATGCCGCTGGGCAGGGGGTCCATCCCGTGCTTAACGGCATGGCTACTGGTGCCGACTGGATGTCTGCCGCATCGTTCATTTCCATGGCTGGCATTATTGCGCTGGCACCGACAGGCGGCTATACACAGTCAGCCTTCTTAATGGGCTGGACAGGCGGCTATGTACTTCTGGCGCTGTTGCTGGCGCCATACCTTCGCAAATTCGGCAAATTCACCGTGCCCGAATTCATCGGCGACCGCTTCTATTCGGGGGGGGCACGCCTGCTGGCCGTTATCTGCCTTATCATCATTTCAATCACCTACGTGATTGGCCAGATGCGCGGTGTAGGCGTTACCTTTAGCCGCTTCCTCGAAGTGTCTACCGACATGGGCCTGTACATTGGCGCAGCCATTGTGTTTGTGTACGCGGTGTTTGGCGGCATGAAGGGCATTACCTACACCCAGGTGGCGCAATACGTGGTGCTTATCATTGCTTACACCGTGCCCGCCCTGTTCATCTCGCTCAACCTTACCGGCGACATTCTGCCGCAACTGGGGTTAGTTGGTAGCTATGCCCCGTCGGGTGGCGAAATCAGCCTGCTGACCAAGCTCAACCAGGTCGTTACCGAACTGGGCTTTACTGCCTACACGGCCGACACTCCCAATCGGTTGAACATGTTCTTGTTCACCATGTCGCTCATGATCGGTACCGCCGGCTTGCCACACGTCATCATCCGCTTCTTCACGGTGCCGAAAGTGGCCGACGCCCGTTCTTCAGCAGGTTGGGCGCTGGTGTTTATTGCCTTGCTGTACACCGTAGCGCCTGCCGTTGGCTCCATGGCCCGCCTTAACCTGACCACCACCATGTGGCCGGCAGCTATCACCAGCACAGCCACCAGCGGCCCTGCCATTTCGCGTGCCGATATCGACAGCAAACCCGAACTCTCCTGGATCCGTAACTGGGAGAAAACCGGCCTGCTGGCCATCGAAGACAAAAACGGTGACGGCCTGATCCAGTACTACAACGACAAAGCACCTGCCGATTCGCCCATCATGAAAATGGCCGAAGAAAAAGGCTGGAAGGGTAACGAGCTGACCAAAGTCGACAACGACATCATGGTGTTGGCCAACCCCGAAATCGCAGCCCTGCCAGGCTGGGTAATCGCACTGGTTGCAGCAGGTGCGCTGGCAGCAGCGTTGTCTACTGCGGCAGGTTTGTTGCTGGCCATTTCGTCGGCTATTTCGCACGACCTTATCAAAGGGTCTATCAAACCCGATATCTCCGAGAAGGGCGAGCTGACAGCCGCACGCATTTCCATGACATTTGCCATTGTCGTGGCGACATGGCTGGGGCTTAACCCTCCGGGTTTTGCGGCACAGGTTGTGGCGCTGGCCTTCGGCCTGGCGGCGGCAACCATCTTCCCGGCGCTCATGATGGGCATCTTCTGGAAGCGTATCAATAAAGAAGGTGCTATTGCAGGCATGCTGATTGGCCTGATCTTTACTGCGGTTTATATCTTCGTCTACAAAGGCTGGTTCTTTATTCCGGGCACCAACAACCTGCCCGACACTGCAGCCAACTACGTCTTCGGGATCTCGCCGCTGTCTATCGGTGCCGTCGGCGCACTACTGAACTTCATCGTGGCATACCTGGTGTCTTCGGTTACCGCAGCACCGCCGCAACACGTTCAAGATCTGGTCGAGTCCATCCGCATCCCTAAAGGCGCTGGCACAGCCACCCACCACTAACCCATCGACCCGGGCGGCGCAAGCCCGCCCGGCACCTCATTGATCAACACTCAGGGTGCCGCAGGGCACCCTGACCGTTTAAAGGCCTGGTCATGACAACCTCACCGATTGATATTGGCGACTTTCTTGAAACCCTGGCCCCTTACAACAGCTTGCCGGGCGAACAGCTCGCCCAACTGGCCCGAACGGTCAGCCTGCGGCATTACCGCAGCGGCGACTACATCTACCATATCGACGAACCCCTGGACGGCGTATACGTTGTTGTCTCAGGTGACGTCGACATCACCGACCGCAACGGCGCAACGGTATCGCAACTATCGCGGCGGCAAAGCTTTGGCGAACGCGGCCTTATGCGCAGTGGCAACGGCTTGGCCTCGACCACGGCACAGGCCCGGTCCGACACCGAAACGCTGCTCATCCCCGCCCCCGAATTCCGTCGGCTGATTCGCCACTCACCTGCGTTCGACCACTATTTTTATTACGGCAGCCGCACTAAAAACCGGCCTACCGACATCAATTCGTTAAAGGTCGAAGACCTGATTACCCGCAAGGCCATTGCCTGCTCTCCCGACACACCCGTGGTGCGCGCCGCGCAAATCATGCGCGACGAGAGCATTTCGTGCCTAGGCGTACTGCAGGCCGACACCCAGCAACTGGTAGGTATTATTACAGTGCGCGACCTGACAAACCGGGTACTTGCCGAGGGCCTTGACCCGCGCACCCCAGTTGGCCTGGTCATGACGCCCAACCCGCCTACACTGCCCCCCAACGCTTTGGGTGCTGACGTGCTGCGTACCATGATGGAAAACAATATTGGTCACTTGCCAATTGTGCATTACGGGCATTTTTACGGCATCATCACCCAAACCGACATCACACGGTTTCAGGCCGTTAGCAGCGCCCTGCTTATCCACGATATCAGTCAGGCCCAGAACATCGAGCAACTCGTCAAGCTGGCGCAGACACTGCCGCGCCTGCTGGTGCAACTGGTAGCGGGGCAACAACGGCACGAGGTCGTTACCCGCCACGTCACCGACATTACCGACGCCATCACGCAGCGGCTGCTGACCATGGCCGAATTGCGATTAGGGCAACCGCCCGTACCGTACTTGTGGCTGGCCTGCGGAAGTCAGGGGCGACAAGAGCAGACCGGTGTGTCGGACCAAGACAACTGCCTGTTTCTGGACGACAGCGTACGCCCCGACGATATGCCTTACTTTGCCCAGCTGGCACGCTTTGTGTGCGACGGCCTGAACGCATGCGGCTACGTGTATTGCCCAGGCGACATGATGGCCATCAATCCGCGCTGGTGCCAACCAGTCAGCGTATGGCGCGAATACTTCCGGACCTGGATGACGCGCCATGCCCCCGAGTCGCACATGCTGGCTTCCGTCATGTTCGACCTGCGCCCTATTGGCGGTCATCTGCCGCTTTACCACGACCTGCAGGCCGAGACATTACTGGCAGCGTCGAAAAACACAATTTTTATGGCACACATGGTGGCCAACAGCCTGAAACACACCCCGCCCTTAGGCCTGATCCGCGGGTTTTCTACCGTACGTACCGCCCGCAACCGCCACCAAATAGACCTGAAACACAATGGTGTAATACCCGTAACCGACCTGGGCCGGGTTTACGCCCTGATGGGGCAACTGACCGACATCAACACGCGCGCACGTCTGCAGGCAGCAGGCCACGCCGGCATTATTTCGAGCAGCGGCGCCGACGAACTCATTGCGGCTTACGATCTGATCGCCACTTTACGCCTCGACAACCAGGTCAAGCTTATTCGGGCAGGCGAAAAGCCCGACAATTTCCTGACGCCTGCCGACTTGCCCGACTTCGAGCGCAACCACCTGCGCGACGCCTTTGTCGTCGTGCGGACCATGCAATCGGCCGTCGGCCACGGCCGGCGCGTTCCGGTTTAAGCTACTTCAATTACAACAACAAGGGACAACAATTCATGTGGGCTGATTTCATCGCAATGCTGGCCATTGCAGCCTTGGCGGCATGCATCGTATTCATTATCGGGCGCTTCATGCGCCGTTCAGGGCGTCAGATGGAACGCTGGATCATGCCTGCAGCTATCGGGGCCTCGGTCATTGCTTACGCTGTCTGGAACGAATACACCTGGTTTTCCAGACTTGAGTCCGCACTGCCCAACCATATTGTCGTTGTGGGCACTGGCGAACGCAGCGCCCCATGGGCCCCCTGGACATACCTGGCGCCGGTCACCACACGGTTCGTTGCCGTCGACACTCAAGCCATTGCAAGGTCTGAAACCCGTCCCGAACTGGCCCGCACCGAGCTCTACCTGATCGAACGCTGGCAGCCTACGCGCACAGTCACGGTAGCCTTCGATTGCAAGCAACAACTGCGCGCCGACCTTGGCGGCGCCGCCAGCTTAAGCCCTGACGGCACCCTGACCGGCGCACAATGGCAGCCGGCAAACGACGACGCGGCCTTACTTAGTGCCGTGTGCCGTCCATAACCCACACATCATGGCCGCACACAGCCGCACCCGCCTGAGAATCTTTCGGGTTTTTGCCGCCTTGTGCACGGGCTGCCTGCTCGCGTTGGCGGGCGGGCTTTATTTTGGGTATCACAAAGCCAACGATCCAGACATCGTCCACGCACTAATCATTGGTGGCGCCATTGCCGGGTTTGCCATTTTTGGGCTAACCGCATGGGCCTGGTTGGTCATCGACGAACATATCGCCCGACCTGTCCAGCGCCTGGCCGGCAATCTGCGCACGCTAACTCATGGCAAGGCTACAGCTATCCCCGCCCACGAACGCACAACCTATTTGTCCGACCTCGTCCCCGCAGCGCGCGAAATGGCCCAACAATTGCTTGATACCCGCGTCGCGCTTGATCAGGCTGTTGCCCGCGAAACTGAAACGCTTGCGCTAGAGAAAGACAGACTTGAGCGACTGTTGTCTGATGTGCCTGTGGGGTTAATGTTGTGCTCGGCAGAACACCAACTGGTGTTCTACAACGGTCAAGTCGTCAGTCTGCTGGGCGGGGTCAATGCCGATGTCGCCCCCGGCCTGAACCGGCGGGTGTTCGACTATCTGCATCCCGCACCCATCGAGCATGCATATGCACGGTTACTCGAAGCCGACGACCCCGACGCCGCATCAGACATCCTGTGCTCGACGCAAAGCGAAGGCCGGGTACTGGCCGCACGCATGCGCCTGCTGGGGAATCACCCCGGAGCTAACAACGACAACCCCGCAGACATCGGCTATGTTCTGACCTTACGAGACATCACAGGCGACCTGGCCACGCACAGTATCCGCCCTGATATCGATCGCCCCGGCGACTGGCCTTTGGCGATGATACGGGCCAGCGACCTGGCCTCGACGCTGCAAGCCACATTACGCAGCAAAGGCGTGACGCTAACAACCGAAACCACCGACCTGATCCTGCGATGCGACGGGTTTCAATTGGTGGCGCTCATTACCGCCCTGATCAACCGGTTGCCGTTGCCGCACGGCGCGCTGCACCTGAAGATCCGCAGCGACGGCGCTGGCGCAATGGCCGAATTGTCATGGGAAGGCCTAAGTCTGTCTGACGACGCGCTGGCACAACTCCTGAGCGCACCGCTCGATGTCGGCTTGACCGACATGACCGTACAAGGCGTGCTGTCCATTCATGGCGCCACGCTGGTCCCCGACAACAGTAGTCGGCTGCACCCCAAACTGTGCCTGCATATCCGCGAGGCCAGGCTGGCTCAACGGCGCCCCCCTGCCATACCGCGTGCTGTGGTCTACGATTTCAAGTTGCTGTCCAAAGCGGGCAACGCCGAGGTGTCGTGCACCCCATTAGACGAACTTACTTATGTCGTGTTCGACACCGAAACCACCGGTCTGTACCCAGACCAAGGGGACGAGATTGTGCAAATTGCCGCTGTTCGCATCATCAACGGCAAACGCGTCAAAACCGAGGTTTTCGATACGCTGGTCAACCCGGGCCGCAGCATCCCGGCAGCCAGCACACAGGTGCATGGCATTACCAACGACATGGTCGCCGACGCGCCCGACACTGCAACAGCAGTACAACGTTTTCATAAATTTGCCGAAGGCGCCGTGCTGGTCGCGCACAACGCGCCCTTCGATATGGCGTTTATACGCCGGCACGAAAACGCTGCGGGTTGCCGTTTCGACCACCCCATTCTCGACACGGTATTGCTCTCGGCAGTCGTGTACGGCGAGGCCGAAAGCCATAGCCTTGATGCATTGGCGCACCGACTGGGCATCACCATACCCGAAGAAGCGCGCCATACTGCAATTGGCGATGCCATTGCCACCGCAGATGCTTTACTTAAGGTGATACCAGCGTTGAAGGCACGCGGGCTAGAGACATTCGGCGCGGTGCTGTCTGAGGTAAGACAACACCGCCGCCTGCTTAAAGACCTAAACGGCTGAATTAACGTTTAGTCAGCATATCGGCCACAATTTGCCCCGAACCGCCGCCCAGACCTGGGCCAGGGTGCGTTGAAGCGCCGATTTGGTAGACATTTTTATAAGGCGTACGATGCGCCTTCGCGCCCGAATTGCTGGCAAACGGACGGAACCAGAAAAACTGGTCTGGCGAACACACCCCTGAATAAGGATCGCCGCCCACCAGGTTGCAATTCATGGCCTCGAGGTCGCCAGGCGAATAGGCCTTGCGGCCAATAATCAGGTCGGACAAGCCGGGCAAAACGGTTTCGATGCGCTTTTGCACACGGTCGGCCACGGCTTCACGCACGGCCTCATTCCAGCGGCCATCGGCAGGAACGTCGATCTCGCCGGCCGCATCGCCCCGCAACTGCGAAGGCATTTCTTGCAATTGCAGCCAAAGTATCCATTTACCTTCGGGCGCGCGGGTCGGATCGACCGCAACCGGTTGGCCAATAGCCACTGTGGGACGACGCGGAATCAGCCCATTGTTGGCTTCGCAAACAGCCAAAGCCACGTTTTCCATGCTTTCGGTCAGGTGAACCAAAGGCACTTTAAGCATTTCGGGGTCAGCCCAAGGCGCAGGGCCATTAAGCGCAAAGTGAATTTGCATGCAACCGCGGCCAAAGCGATAACCTTGTGCCTGCTTGCGAACGGGTTCGGGCGCGCGGGGCAGCAAACGACCATACAACTGTGGCGGGGTTACGTTGCACACCACGGCTTCGGAAGCCTGGTAGGCCTGGCCATTGGCCACGACACCCGTAGCGCGCGAGCCGTTGAGTGTGATCGATTCGACATCGACACCGGTCAGCACTTTACCGCCGCGCTGCTCGATAAAGGTTTGCAGGCCTTCGACCAGACGCTGGCCACCGCCTTTAACAACCGGCATGCCACCGGCCACAACAGCCGCAAACGTTAACTTGCCGATCAGGGCGGAGCACGCTTCGTCAGGCCCAAGGCCCGTGTGCAACACCCACGGGCTGATCATGGCGCGGGTCAGGTCAGACTTGAGCTCGCGTTCGGACCAGCGCCGGAAAGATTCGATAGAGTCGGCGCCAAACTGCAGCAAGCCATTGAGGCCGCGCTTGCGCCACTCGGAGAACAACAAACGCAACACTTTGCCGCTATAAGGCGAATTGCCCAACAGGCCAAAAGTGAGCGCCGCATCTTGACCGAACAATTGCCCGGCCATGGCACCGAACGCATCGCCATCGCCCGGGGCGATGGCGTTAATGCGCTTGACGCTGTCTTCGATGTCTTGCTTCAGTGCCAGTAACTGGCCGTCGGGGGTGACGATACCCGTGGTGTAGTCATTGGCGACGAACTCGACACCAACACTGGCCAAATCGTCTTTGAGTTCGGCGTAG
This sequence comes from Pusillimonas sp. NJUB218, assembly GCF_003788685.1. NCBI lineage: Bacteria > Pseudomonadati > Pseudomonadota > Betaproteobacteria > Burkholderiales > Alcaligenaceae > Pusillimonas > Pusillimonas sp. NJUB218. The sequence goes on along the minus strand of NZ_NQMK01000001.1, from coordinate 358,838 downwards.
GCGCCGCCACCCATGAACAACGGATACCACGACGACAAGACTTCGTGGGTGAAACCGGGAAACAGCGTTTCGGTACGGATGCAACCACCGGCCCGGTCGTTACGCTCGAGTACCAGAACAGACTTGCCTCGCTTGGCCAACAACGCGGCACAAGCCAGCGAGTTCATGCCACTACCGATAATAATAACCTGGGCCTGGTGGGTCATTATGCCTCCTTAGGGAACCAGTGCCAGAACGCGCAGAGGGCTGCCCGAACCGCGCTGGATCTTCAAGGGGGCTGCAACAATGATCGCGCCGGTTGTAGGCAACTGGTCGAGATTGTTAAGGCACTGCAAGCCGAATTTGTTGGCACCGTGCATCAGCGTATGGCAAGGGTAAGGCATGGGCCATGCGTACGACTGGCCAGCATCGGTGTTGATTGTTTCTACACCAAAGCCATGAACATCGCGCTCTTTAATGAGCCACTCGACAGCCTCTTGTGAGGGGCCGGGGGTGTGTGCACCGTCTTCGCGAACGTTAACGTAAGAAGCGGGGTCTTTGAACAGGCGAGCTGCCCAGCCAGTGCGCAGAAGCACCCAGCTGCCTTTGGGGATACGACCGTTCTTTTCTTCCCACTTTTGCAGGAAATCGACGCTCATGATCCAGTCTTCGTTGGCAGCGACTTCGGCAGTGGCATCGACCACAACAGCAGGCGCAATGAAGTTTTTGGGGTCGATAGTGTCGACTGTATTTTGGGGATGGTCTTTACCTGTAACCCAGTGTGCAGGCGCGTCGAAGTGCGTGCCAGTGTGTTCGCCACAGGTGAAGTTATTCCAGTACCAAGCGGGGCCGGCGTCGTTGTACTCAGAGATGGTTTCCATCTTGAAGGCAGCTACCTGACCAAACTGCGGCGGCAACTGCAGGGGGGGAAAGTCGGGCGACAATGTGTGGGTCAGGTCTACGACCTTGAAATTGCCGGCGGCCAGTTGTTCCAGGGTATTGGCGGCGGTGCTCATGGTATCTCCTTAGTTGAAACCTAAATTATCTTGCATCCGCTATTTTGCACGACTTGGTTTAGATTTCAACCATTTTTCGATACCGATTTACCCCAAGGTCAGTGAAATTAAGCGCCGGAGAACCTGTCTGACCCAGTATCCGGAGCCCCACTCAAGCCAGGCCCTGGGGCGACGCCTCGAATCGCCAGGGCCGCCAGTTCACGAAAACGACGCAAACCCTCATCAGCATCTGGCGCAGGTTCCATCAGCCAGCGGCGTACTTCGGTCAGGTAAATAGTAATGAACAACGAAGCAGCCAGTTCAACGGGAACGTCGGCCGCTACAAGTCCGCGCTGTCGCCAGCTTCGTACAATGTCGGTCAACAACGCCAGCATGCGAGGGCGCCGCGCATAAAACCTGATAGCTTCCGGCCCTTGCGGCGCAACGCCGCCCAGGAAGTCGAGCGTCTCGCGCACCGCAGGCCTGCCCAACGCAGGCTGACCGGCCCAATACCGGTAGCGCGACTCAAAAAAAGCCGCCAGTTGGTCAACCAAAGGCGCGCTCGGGTCAACCGACCGAACTGCTGTCCCCGCCAACGCATCCAGATCATCATTAATGATCATGAGCAGCAACTCGCGCTTGTCTTTGGCGTAGGTAAACAAAGTGCCAATACCAATTTCAGCCAATCCCGCAATATCGCGCGTGGTGGCCGCATCGTAGCCTCTTTCAGTAAACGCCTGGCGCGCGGCCGCCTTGATACGACGCCTTTTTTCCAGTTTTCCGCGCTCTCGCAAACCTAATGTCGCGGCATCGTCGGCCTGCGCCGCTACTGCCTGGTTTTTTTTAACCATACGTCGTTGCTCTCTAGTTTTTATACGTCTTCTTGATTAACCCGGGCAAAAAGCGGACTTCGCGTTTTACCTGAGTTGACCAACGACAAAATACACCCATAGAATGGAACACGCTCAAAAATGAGCATGTTCAGAATTAAACAACTTCGGGTCGAGCATAAACTAGGTAACACACATGAGCAATCACCCCATCATTATTTCTGGCGGCGGGCCCGTCGGGCTCGTCGCAGCACTGTCGCTGGCCGAAAAAGGACTTGACGTCATTATCCTGGAGACCAGCCCAGAAATCCCCACCGACTTGCGCGCTGGAACATTCCACCCGCCCACAGTGGAAATGCTGGACACCTTATCTATTGGTCAAGAATTGCTGAATATGGGGATCAAAGTACCCGAGTGGCAAATCAGGGACCGCAAGCAGGGCCTGGTGGCCCAATTCGACCTGAACCTGATTGCAGACGAAACCCCTTACCCCTTCCGTCTGCATTGCGAACAACATAAATTGTCGCATCTGGCTTTCAAGGCACTGCAAAAATACCCCAATGCACGCGTCATGTTTGGCCATACGTGCAGCAGCTACACGCAAGATGAAGATGGCGTCACCGTGCAGGCCGAAGGCGCCGATGGTAAAGCGGTCGAGCTGCGCGGCAGCTACTTGTTGGGCTGCGACGGCGTTCGCAGTATTGTGCGTAAAACCGCCGACATTGAGTTTGAGGGTTTTACGTGGCCCGAACGCTTTCTTGTATTTGCCACTACCTTCGACCTGAAAAAACATGGGTTTACCGGCAACGCCTACATTGCCGACCCCGACGAATGGGCCGCCATTTTTGTACAGCCGCACGATGGCCCCCCAGGCATTTACCGCATCGCCTTCCCCATCAAGCCAGAGCAGGACGAGGCCGAGGTGCTGTCAGACGACTATGTACAAAGCCGCATCCAGGGGTTTCTGTCGCCCGACCAAACCTACGAAATCCCATACCGCAGCGTCTATCGTGTCCATCAACGCGTCGCCCAATCATTTCGTAAAGGCCGCATTGCGCTGGCCGGCGACGCCGCACACGTCAATAACCCCTTGGGCGGCATGGGCCTGAACAGCGGTATTCACGACGCCATGAATCTGGCCGACAAACTTGCCCGGATTATGCTGGACGACGCCCCCGAAGCCCTGCTTGACCAGTACGATCGCCAGCGCCGCTTGACCAATATCGAGTATGTGCAAGCCATCACAATTCGCAATAAGAAAATGCTCGAAGAGCGTGATCCGCAGATCAGGGCTGAGCGCCTGCAAGAGATGCGCGATACCGCGACCGACCCAGAAAAGCACCGCGCTTTTCTGATGAATTCTTCGATGATTAACAGCGTACGTCGCGCTGCCCAAATCGACTAAGATTTGCAAAAAATAATATTGCTTTACCCCCCAACCCCGAGGAGACAAACCATGAAATTTAAATTTCTAGCCGGGCTTGTTGTCGCCGCTGCCTGCAGCGCAACAGCCGTCGCACAAAACGTTGGCGTCGGCACCATGAGCCAGGGCACCATGAGCTATTCAAGTGGTTCAGCACTGGCCAAAGTCCTTACCGAAAAAGGCGGCATGCAAGCCCGTGTTCAGCCTAACAGCGGCGAAAGCGTCCTGATCCCCCTGCTCGACACCGGCGAACTGGACTTCGGCATTGCCAACGTCATTGAAAGTGCCGAAGCCGTGCACGGCGAGCGCGTATTCAAAGGCCGCCCCGCCAAGAACCTACGAGTCGCCTCGGTACTCTTTCCACTTAAAACCGCGGTATTCGTTCGCGCCGATTCCGACATCAAAACCGTAGCCGATCTTAAAGGTAAGCGCCTGACCTACGGCTTTACCGCCATGGGTTCAATCAACACGATTCTTGATGCACTGCTGGCTACCGGTGGCCTGACACCAAAAGACATTCGTCAGGTCCTGGTTCCCAACGTAGCCCGTGGCGCCGACGAACTGGCGTCAGGCAACGTCGACGGCTTCTTCTTTGCCGTAGGTGCCGCCAAAGTCACCGAAATCGACGCCTCGGTCGGTGGCCTGCGCATGCTGCCTATTAGCACCGACGCCGCAGCCCTTGACGCCATGCACAAAGTCTTCCCGTATGGCTATCCGTTTGTCGAGAACCCACGCCCCGGTCTGGCTGGCGTTAGCGAACCAACCGCTGCTTTGGCGTATGACAACCTGCTGCTGACCAGCACCAATACCAAAGACGATGTGGTTTACAAAGCCATGAAAACCATCTACGAAAGCCAGCCAGAACTCGCGGCTTCGTTTGCACCGTTTCGCGGCTTTGACGTCAAGCTGATGTACAAGCCCGACATGCCTGGCGAATTCCATCCTGGTGCATTGCGCTTCTACAAAGAAGCTGGCCTCGTCAAGTAAACAGGTAAGTTATCCCAAAGGCGGTGACCATGAATCAGATCGCATCCGGGCTGCAGGCAGGGGGACTCCCCTCAAAGCTTCGCAACACGCTTTCTTTAACCCTGCAAACCCTGATGACGGTCACAGTCATCGCCTGGGTACTCAAGCTGCCACTATATTTGCAGCTTAGTCTGTACAACGAACAATTTTTAGCGGCCATTTTAGGTATGGCCCTTGGTCTGGCGTTTCTGCTTGTCCGGGCGCGCCCTTCGCCCGAAGACACGCCCACGCCTTGGGGTGACGCCATAGCCGGCCTGGTCGGCATGATCGCCTGCTTTTATATCGCCATCCGCTACCCCACGCTGGTTAACGAAGTCATTTACCGGCCCCTCGACGCCATTGTCATCAGCGCCATTATTGTGGGGCTCATCCTCGAGGCCGTCAGGCGCACCGCCGGTATGACTCTGGTCATCGTGGTACTGGTGCTGGTCGCCTACGCCATGCTGGGCCACTTATTGCCCGACGAATTCGTCAGCCGACCCATCGACTTTACGCGCCTGCTGGTCTATCTGGGTATGGACACCAATGCGGTGCTGGGCCAAACCTTGGCCATTGCCATTATTGTGGTGGTGCCCTTTACTCTCATGGGCCAAATTCTGGCCCGCACGGGCGGCTCACATTTCTTTGGCGACCTGGCTATGGCCGTCATGGGCAAATATCGTGGGGGTTCGGCAAAAATTTCTGTTGCCGGGTCGGCCCTGTTCGGCATGATTTCCGGCAGCGCGGTCTCTAACGTGGCTGCTGTGGGCGTCATTACCATCCCCATGATGAAGCGCTCCGGCTTCCCCAAGCACGTCGCTGCAGCCATCGAAGCGGTAGGTTCCACAGGCGGCCAGCTGGCGCCGCCGGTCATGGGCGCAGCCGCGTTCCTGATGGCTGAACTACTTGAAACCTCATATGCCTCGGTATTGATTGCAGCGCTCATTCCAGCCTTTTTGTATTACCTGGCGCTCTTCATCCAGGTCGACCTCGACGCCGCCAAGCATGGCATCAAAGGCGAACCTATGGATCGCCTGCCCGCCATCAAAGAAGTCATGCGCCATGGCTGGTATTTCCCCATCCCCTTTGTTGTTCTGGTTGTCGGTTTGGTGTTTTTCAATGTGGCCGCAGAATACGCCGCCTTGCAAGCCGCGGCGCTGCTAGTCATATTCAACCTCATCTTCGGCTACAAAGGCGAACGCACTCCCCTACGCGAACTGCTGCTCGCGGCCATTAGTACCGCCAAAGCTTCAATCGACTTGCTGGTCATTGCCGCGGCTGCAGGGCTGGTTATTGGTACGCTCAACCTGACAGGGCTGGCGTTTGGCCTGACGCTGCAACTGCTCGCCCTGAGCGGTGACAGCACCGTCGTTCTGTTGCTAATGACGTCGGTCGTGGCGATTATTCTTGGCATGGGCATGCCCACCGTTGGTGTCTATATTTTGCTGGCTACGCTTATTGCTCCAGCCCTTATCCAAGCCGGCCTGTCGCCTATGGCATCGCACATGTTCGTCATGTATTTTGGCATGATGTCCATGATTACACCGCCTGTGGCCATTGCCGCTTTTGCGGCAGCCAATATTGCGGGTTGCGACGGCTCGAAGGTGGGCTGGACGGCAACACGCGTGGGTTGGTGCTCCTACGTCGTGCCCTTCTTGTTTGCCTTCTCTCCCGCGCTGCTGATGGAGGGCTCGGCAAGCACAATCATCTGGGCCGTCATTACCGCATCATTGGGCGTGCTGGCCGGCTCGATTGCCGTTGTCGGCTATTTCATTGTCGCCGTCGGTGCCTTGCAGCGGGTGCTTTATATGGCGGCAGGCTTGCTTATGCTTATTCCGGCAGACGCCTACCCAGGCGCTGGGTGGACAGACGTCATCGGTTTGATCATGATGATTCTTTTGGTTGCGTTTCACTGGTTTCAAATCAAACAACAAAAAAATACAGTGCCGGCAACCAGTTAACACGGCTGTCCAATTTAGCGGTTCGGCGAACGGCCGAACCGCTTGCACACTCTTCCCAAATAAGTAACAATCCCGTTGTGCAGACATTCAGTACACTCAACCACATACTGTCTGTCGTACGGACTTACGCTAGTAGTATCCTCGCGTGTTTTGTGGTTACATACTTTGGCAATACCTTGGTTTTTAAAGCTATAACCATCCTCTCCAGGAGCAGACAATGAAAAAATTCGTCAAGGTGGCGCTAGCTGCCACCTGCCTGATGACCGCAGCAGTCAGCCAAGCAGCTGAGCCGTTCAAAATTGGCCTCATTATCCCCATGACCGGTCCGTTTGCCTCTACTGGCAAACAAATCGAAGCCGCCGCCCGTCTTTACATGCAGCAACACGGCGACGAAGTTGCCGGCCGCAAAATCGAACTTATCGTCAAAGACGACGGTGGTGTTCAGCCCGAGGCCACCAAGCGTATTGCCCAAGAACTGGTCGTACAAGACAAGGTTGGCGTTCTGGCCGGCTTTGGCCTGACACCGTTGGCCTTTGCAACCGCCCCCATCGCAACGCAATCCAAAACGCCTATGGTCGTCATGGCCGCAGGCACATCGTCCATCGTCCAGAAGTCGCCCTATATTGTGCGCACTTCAATGACGCTGCCCCAGGTGACCGCACCTATGGGCCAATGGGCAGCCAAGGAAGGCGGCATTAAATCGGCCGTGACGCTCATCGCCGACTACGGCCCAGGTCACGACGCCGAAAAAGCTTTCGTCAAGAACTTCACCGACGCCGGTGGCAAGGTACTCGAGTCGCTTCGCGTGCCCATGCAAAACCCCGACTTCTCACCGTTCTTGCAACGTGTGCGCGACCTGAAACCCGACGCTCTTTTCATTTTCGTCCCTTCAGGTCAGGGTTCCACCCTCATGAAGCAGTTTACCGAGCGCAACCTGGCCGGTCAGGGCATCAAGCTGATTGGTACGGGTGACGTCCTCGACGACGACCTGCTGCCAGCCATGGGCGATGAAGCTTTGGGCATCATCACTTCGCAGCACTACTCCACTGCGCACGATTCGCCAGAAAACAAGGCCTATGTCGAATCTTTCCGCAAGCTGACCAACAACAGCATGCGCCCCAACTTCATGTCGGTGGGTGGCTACGATGGCATGCACCTCATCTACGAAGCCCTGAAAAAAGCCGGCCCCAACGCCAATGGCGATCAGCTTCTGGCTGCCATGAAAGGCATGAAATGGGTCAGCCCGCGCGGCCCAATGCAAATCGACCCCGAAACGCGTGATGTCGTGCAAGACATTTACATCCGTCGTTCCGAGCGTCAGGCCGATGGCCAAATCTACAACGTCGAATTCGACGTCATCAAAGAGTTCAAAGATCCTGGCGTCTAAGCACCCTATGTTCTAACTCTTTGACAGCAGGCCCTTCACGGGGCCTGTTTTTTTTGGTTACCATGCTGTCCAGCACAACTCCGGAATTCGTCATGCAGCCAGGCAATACACAAAACAGCCAAGCCGACACCTGGGGCACTACGCTGCCCGCCTTTTTCGAGATCATGCCCAACTCGCTGTGGCTCGAAGATTACAGCCAGCTGTTCGAGCTTTTCGCCCAATGGCGGGCAACTGGCGTGTCTGACCTGCGTGCCTACCTCGAGGCCGACGTCAGTCGCGTCGCGGCGTGCTCCGCCTGCATCAAGGTTTTGCTGGTCAACCAGAAAACGCTCGATATGTTCAAGGCGTCTTCATTCGACGAGCTGGCCAGCAGGCTTGGCGAAGTGCTGCGCGACGACATGCTCGAGGCACATATCGACGAACTCGAGCAGCTTTGGGTGGGTAACGAGCAATTCGAAAGCAAGAGCGTCAATTACACACTCGAAGGTGAGCGTCTCGACGTGCTGATCAAAGCCGTTGTACTGCCCGACCACCAAAAGCGCTGGGACCGCGTCCTGGTGTCGCTGGACAATATCACCGCACTCGAAATCGCCCACGCGCAAGTCGCCCAACAAGAGCGTTATGCCACCGGCATTTTCGAGTACGCGCCGGTATCGCTGTGGGTAGAAGATTTTTCGCGCATCAAGACACTGCTCGACGAAGTCCGCGGACGCGGGATTACCGACTTTCGCACCTTTACCGACGTCCATCCCGATTTCGTTGAACAATGCATGACCGAAATCCGCGTACTCGACGTCAACCAGTACACCCTGGATATGTTCAAGGCAGGCAGCAAGTCAAACTTGCTGGCTCATTTACCCGATGTATTCCGCGACGAAATGCTGCCTCACTTTCGCGAGCAGCTCATCGACCTATGGGAAGGCAAACTGTTTATGCAGCGCGAAGTACTGAATTTCGCGCTTGACGGCAGCCCGCTTAATATCCACCTGCAGCTTTCGGTGTTTGCCGGGCACGAAGCCTCGTGGGACCTGGTTTTACTGGCGTTAACTGACATTACAGCGCGCAAGAAAGCCGAAGCCTATCTCGAGTACCTGGGCAAGCACGACGTCCTGACCAAGCTCAAGAACCGGGCGTTCTTTGTCGACGAACTTAACCGGGTTGAACGTAAAGGGCCGTTTCCAGCGACTGTGATCATGATCGACCTGAACAACCTGAAAGAGGCTAACGATACCCACGGTCACGCTGCCGGCGACGCGCTTTTGCGTCGGGCGGGCGAGGTATTGGCGCAGGCTGCCGGCAAAAACTTTCATGCCATGCGTATCGGCGGCGACGAGTTCTCGATTGTCATGCCAGGCGCCACCGAAGAAGAACGCGAGCTGTTGCTTGAAAGCATTGAGAAACTGATTGAACTGAACAATCAGTTTTATTCCGGACCACCTCTGCAAATGGCGATTGGCTGGGCGCTATGTCAAAAAGGCGAACGCATCGAAGCCGCGTTGCGCGAAGCCGATCGCATTATGTACGAAGACAAAAGAAAGTTTCACGAGCGAAGAAAAGTCAGCCGAAGCTAGGCTCTCCGATGCAGCACCAACGCAGAGGCTGTCAGTAACACCAACAACACCGCCGTTACCGCGCTATACGAAAAAATGGCCGACGCCAGCCCAATGCGGTCGGCCAGCAAACCTAAGGCCACGACAGGCACCGATGCGCCGATGTAGGTAAACAAGAAAAACGTCGATATATTCGCCGAGCGCCGATGTTCGTCGGCGTACTGTCCCACAATCATGGCCGAATACATAAAGCCAAATCCTTGCCCCACGCCAAACGTGATCATGCTGAAAATCAGCACCCACACGTTGTGCGAGATCATGCCTGCCATAAGGGCCAGCACACTTAGCGCAAACGCAAACATACCCATGGCCTGACCCACAAAGGGCGCATGCCTGGTTTGCGTCATTTGAACGGCCAGCGATGCGACCGACATAAACAAAAACGCCACGCCAACCACTAGCGGCCCTTGCCATTCGAGTTCGAGGGCGGGCAATAAAGACGGGACCAGCGACGCAAACATGCACCCCACCGCGAACGTAAAAAACCCGCCGACACACCCCTGTAAAAATGGAATACGCCGCCCAGCGCCCGGTAACGCCACTTTGGGCAGTACCGACAAGGGCGGGCGCACACCCACAGGCCCGGCCAACTGATGGCGCGAGCGCAACACAACGAAAAGCGTTGTCACAGCAAGCACCAGCACAAATACGTAGGGCAACACGAGTGGATACACATTGAACTGACCAATCACGCCGCCCAGCACCGGCCCCAACCCAAAACTGACCGTTACTGCCGTGGAGTTAACAACGGCAGCTTTGCGCTTGTCGCGATCGGGATGCGACTCGCCCATGGCCAGCGCAGCTGTGGTCATTAGCATGCCATTGCCTATGCCAATCAGTACCCTGGCCGCCAGCAGCATGGGTACCCCGGGCGCCAGCATCGACATGACCAAGCCCACAATGAGCGTGACCAGCGCCGTGACAACAATAGGAAAGCGTCCAAATGTATCCGACACCCGGCCAAAACACAGCAAACTAGCAAGTACACACGCCATATAGGCGCTGAACACATAGCTCAGCTGACTGGGCGGAATATCCCAGGCCCGCTCGTACAAAGGGTATAGCGGCGTAGGCAGCGAGCTGGTTGCAAAGCATAGGGCAACAGTTGCGGTCACCCCGGCAAACCCGCCCCAACGATTCAGCAACGATGTCAGAAAGTGCATGTGTACATCCGAAAATGGGCTGTACCGATTATAGAGACCTCGAGGCAATTGCCAAACCAACAATCAACATTGAAGAGTTACACTTGGGAGGTCGCGAAACATGATGAGCTGGCCAGGTTGTGTGCGGCCCTTCGTTTCGCGCCCATACCACCCATTACGGAGTCCCCTTATGACCACCATCTCACTGTTAATCAATGGCAAGAAACAGGCGGCAAGCAACGGCGCAACCTTCGAGCGCAAAAACCCGCTCGATGGCAGCGTAGCAACCACTGCCCCGGCAGCAACCGTCGACGATGCCATTGCCGCCGTAGAAGCCGCATCGCGCGCGTTTCCGGCGTGGGCCGCCATGGGCCCCGGCGAGCGTCGGGGTCTGTTGCTCAAGGCAGCAAAGGCCCTCGAGGCCCGTACCGACGACTTCATCAAAGCTGTCGCCGAAGAAACCGGCGCTTCTGCCATGTGGGCAGGCTTCAATGTTCATTTAGCCGCCAACATGCTCATCGAAGCTGCATCGCTTACCACCCAGATCAGCGGCGAGGTTATCCCGTCAGACGTACCCGGCAACTTGGCCATGGGCGTGCGCCAGCCTGCGGGCGTCGTGTTGGGCATGGCCCCCTGGAACGCACCCGTCATTTTGGGTACCCGAGCCATTGCCGTACCATTGGCTTGCGGCAACACCGTCGTCATGAAGGGCTCTGAGCTTTGCCCCGCCACGCACGGCCTCATCATCGAAGCGCTTCAAGAGGCCGGCCTGCCCGAAGGTGTCGTCAACTTTGTCACCAATGCCCCCGCCGACGCCGGCCCCATCGTCGAAGCCATGATCGCGCATCCGGCCGTTCGCCGTGTCAACTTCACCGGTTCGACGCGTGTCGGCCGAATCATTGCAATGGCCTGCGCCAAGTACCTTAAACCTGTCGTCCTCGAACTCGGCGGTAAAGCACCTCTGGTCATCCTCGACGACGCCGACATCGAAGATGCCGTCAATGGCGCCGCCTTCGGTGCTTTTGCCAACTCGGGGCAAATTTGCATGTCCACCGAGCGCATTATTGTCGACCAAAAAATCGCCGACGAATTTGTCGCCAAACTCACAGAAAAAGCGCGCAACCTACCATTGGGTGACCCACGCAAAGGTCCCGTTGTCTTGGGCTCGGTTGTCGACATGTCGACGGTCGAACGTTGCAACGCCATGATTGACGATGCGCTGGCCAAGGGCGGCAAACTGCTGTGCGGCGGCAAAGCCACCGATACACTCATCCCCGCCACACTCATCGACAATGTCACCCCCGACATGAAGATCTACAGCGAAGAGTCTTTCGGTCCTGTCAAGGGGATCGTCCGGGTCAATGGCGTTGAAGAAGCCATCCGCGTGGCTAACGACAGCGAATATGGGTTGTCGTCAGCTGTGTTTGGTAAAGACGTCGCCCGTGCCTGGCAAGTTGCCGCACGCATTCAGTCGGGCATTTGTCACATTAATGGCCCCACTGTTCATGACGAAGCCCAAATGCCTTTCGGTGGCGTCAAAGACAGTGGCATCGGCCGCTTCGGCGGTAAAGCAGGTATCGAAGCTTTCACCGAGTTGCGTTGGGTATCTATGCAAACCACCCCACGCCACTACCCGTTTTAAGCCTTACCAGGCTGTACAAAAACAAACTGCCCCGCAATACGCGGGGCAGTTTGTTTTGAAAAGACACTACCCGCCAGACTAGCGCACAGCGTACAAGAAAAGTTCGACACGCCGATTCATGGCACGGCCTTCGGGCGTACTGTTGTCGGCAATAGGGTTGCTGGGGCCACGGCCTTCAGACATCAGGCGCGTACCCGAAATGCCCCGTGCTGCAATGTAGTCGGTCACCGCACGCGCCCGATTCATAGACAGCGTTTGGTTAACCTGCGCCGTGCCCGTGCTATCGGTGTAGCCAATTGCCTTAGCCCGTAATTCGGGGTGCTGCGTAAGGGCACGGGCAACGCTGTCGAGCACCGGCAGCAATTCGGGCTTGAGCGCATATTTACCGGTGTCGAACGACACATGGCTGGGGATAAGCACCTTGAGCGTGCCATCAGGCATTTCGACAACGTCGACGCCCAGGCTGGTGGCGCCCGACTGCTGCACATCGTTCTTGATGCCCGTCCAGTTATAGCCAGCAATAGCGCCAGCTACCGCACCGATACCGGCACCAATCAGCGCCGCTTTGCTGCTGTCGCCGATAATCGCGCCCAACCCTGCACCAACGGCAGCACCAGCGCCTGCGCCAGTCGCCGTGCGGCCGCCCTGACTCATGCCTCCCATGGTGTCGTTGACCGCAGCGCAGCCCGTAAGCAGCGCGGCAATACCCACCCCTGCAATCACACGATTCAATCGCATAGACACGTTCATATTGTTCTCCTTTTTGACAGGACGAACCCGCCCTGATCGCCATTCATACTACCAAGGCTCGGGCAATGACGTTGTTACAATTCTATTCTCAGGTTTGCCAGTGCCTTTCAAGCGTCCGGCTATAACGCGACATGGCGTAACAGAACACAAAATAGATTGCCGCGATAAACAGGTAGGCCTCGGTGCTGAAACCTTGCCACTGGGCATCGGCCAACGCAGTCTTGGCGGCCTGAGTCAGGTCGAAAATACCAATCACGACCACCAGCGATGTATCTTTGAACAAAGAAATGAAAATACCTACCAACGGCCCGACAACGGTGCCAAGCGCCTGAGGCAGGATGATGTTGTTCATTTTCTGCCAATAACTCAACCCCAGAGAATCGGCCGCAGCGTATTGCCCGGGGGACACCGCCTGCAAGCCCCCGCGCACGGTCTCGGCAATATAAGCCGCAACAAACAGCACGATGGCCAGTTGCGCGCGTAACAGCTTGTCGATACTGACGCCTTCGGGCAAAAACAAGGGCAACATCACCGAAGCCATGAACAACAAACTGATCAACGGCACGCCCCGAATCAGCTCGATGTAGGTAACGCACAATACGCGTACCGCCGGCATGTCGCTGGTGCGGCCAAGTGCCAGCAACACACCTAACGGAAACGCCAGCCCGACACCAAAAACCGCCAAAACAAGCGTTAATGGCAAGCCACCCCATAACCGGTTCTCGACCCAGCTCAGGCCGAACACTCCGCCCCACATCAAGACGCCGACCAGCACCAAGACAGCCAGCCACACCAACGCCAACCATTTGCGCCAGAACGCGCGCACGCAGCTGAACGCCACCAAAGCGACCAGCAAGACACTGGCCAGCAAAGGCCGCCATTGCTCGTCGTATGGATACACACCAAACAGAATCAGGCGATATTTATGTGCAATAAACGACCAGCACGCCCCGCCAGCCTGGCGACATCCTTGGGCGTCGGTTGCGTTAAAACTGGCGCTTAACCACAGCCAATCGAGCGCGGGAGGCACAAGTGCCAGCAACAAACCTGCGCACAACACCGTCAGCAAGGTATTGAACGGGGTGGCGACAAGCAGGTGCAGCCGGCTCATCGGCCCGCCACGCGCGCCAGACGGCGGTTGTACATATTCATCAGAAAGGAGATCGACACACTGACGCTAAGGTAGGCGGCCATGATGATCAATACCCCCTCAATGGCCTGCCCCGTTTGGTTGATAGTGGTGTTAACAATCGAAACGATGTCCGGATAGCCAATCGCCACGGCCAGCGAGCTGTTTTTGGTCAAGTTAAGATACTGGCTGGTCATGGGGGGCACCATAATGCGCAAGGCCTGAGGCAATACCACCTGCCTTAACACCTGACGCTCAGACAACCCCAAAGCCCGCCCTGCGGCCCACTGCCCTTTGCCCACCGCCTGTATACCCGAACGCACGATTTCAGCCACAAAGGCCGAGGTATACAACACCAGCCCCAGCAGCAACGCCAGGAATTCGGGGCTGACGGTAATACCCCCGACAAAATTGAACCCCTGCAAAGCCGGCACACTGAAGCTCAGGGTATTAAAGTCGAAGCCTGGCAATACTAGCCCCCGGTTCGATAGAAAAACGCCCGGCAGCACGGCAATTGCCTGACGCGGGCCGGGCGCCGCCTCGGTAATCAGGGCGTACCAGAAGAACAGCTGCAGCAGCAGCGGCACATTGCGCATGACCTCGATGTAGGTGCGTGCCAGCCACGACAACAACGGGTTGACCGCCAGGCGCGCCAACCCAACAAGCAGGCCTAATATCGTGGCCAACACCGCACCGATAGCGGCAACCTTCAGCGTATTCGCCAAACCCACCCAAATGGCGCGCGCGTAGGTATCAGCAGGGCGATAGGCCAACAGCGATTCGCTAATCGCAAAGCCCGCTTCGTGGTCCAAAAAACCGAACCCCGTCGCCACATTGCGAGCCTCGAGATTATTTAGGGTCGTGACAACCAGATAGGCGCAGGCCGACGCCAGACCGGCCACCAGCAGCACCTGATAGACCAATGCGCGAAACCGGGCGTTATGCCAGGACACAAAGCCTTTGAGCGAATTGAACCGAAAAGACGACACAGCCATTAAAAATCAGCACCGATTAGGAAATTGCCGATGGGCACAATATCATATTCACTTAGAATACCCGGATTACCCAACGGGTCTAATCAACAGGTTACCCATCGCTGTTCACCATGATTGAGTTTCAGCACGTTTTCAAGTCTTACGGTCGCAGCCGGAACATCCTTGCCGACATCAATTTCCGCGTTGATGCGGGCGAGTTTGTGTTCGTCTCGGGGCCATCGGGTGCAGGCAAATCTACCCTGCTCAAGCTCATTGGCGGGCTCGAACCCCCCAGTCGCGGCAGCATCACCGTAAATAACCACCGTATCGACAAAATGCCCAGCCGGGCCAGGCCCTACCTACGACGGGCAGTTGGCGTTATTTTGCAAGACACCCACCTGCTGTTTGACCGCTCGGTCATGGCCAATGTGCTCCTGCCCCTTACGGTCGTGGGGCTGGAACAGTCTCAAGCGGTCGCCCGCGCCCGCGCCGCCCTCGAAAAAGTCGGGCTGTCTGGCAAAGAAGACCTGAACCCCATTGAAATGTCGGGCGGCGAACAACAACGCCTGGCCATCGCTCGGGCTATCGTCAACCGCCCCGCCATCCTTATTGCCGACGAACCCACCGCCAATCTCGACCACGACAGTGCAACGCGTATTATGGACGTTTTCCGCGACTTCAACCGGGTAGGCGTCACCACCCTGATCGCATCCCACGATACGGCCCTGATGGCCACTTACGCCAACCGCACCCTGCAAATTACCGCTGGCCGCTTTGCTGACTTCAAAGGGGTAATGGTATGAAACGCTGGTTAAGGCAACATCGTTACGCGTTAGCTGTCGCCATCAGGCGGCTTTGGCTGCATCCATTCTCTTCAGTGGCCAACCTGCTGGTTATTGCGCTCACACTGGCGTTACCCATCTTGGGCGCAAGCTTTTTGGCCGCGGCGCAGCCTGTCGTCAAGCAGGTGTCCATCTCGCCCGAAATCACCCTGTTCATGGCGCCCGATGCCCAACGCGGGGCCTCCGAGTCTGTCGCCAAAACGCTCGCCAACGACTATAAAGAGCATATCGAAGCCACACGTCTGGTGCCTCGCGAACAAGCTTTGGCTACCCTGAAACGCAATCCGAACTGGGCAGACGCGCTGACCGTGTTGCCGGGCAACCCCTTACCCGACGCCATTATCGTCACCCTGAAAAACACCGACGACCTGACGGCAAAAACCACCACTCTGACCGCCGCCTGGAAAGCCCTACCCGGCGTGCACAGCGTTCAACACGATGCCAACTGGGTCCAGCGCTTGGCGGCTATTCTCGACTTTGTTCGCATTGGTTTAGGCATGCTGGCCGCCGGTGTCGCCTTGGTTGTACTGGCCACCGTCTTTAATACCGTCCGCATGCAGGCGCTTACCCAGCGCGAAGAAATTGCAGTGGCCCGCCTGGTGGGCGCCACCGAGTCGTTCGTGCGGCGCCCCTTTTTGTATTTGGGTGCGCTCACAGGGGCCTTGGCCGGCGTTTGCGCCATTGGCATTGCTTCGGTCGCGCTGCACCCACTGAATCAGGCCATCGCCAACCTGGCCAACAGTTATGGCACGCAGATCCGACTTCAACTCCCCGATGGTCTGTGGCTATCGGGCTCTATCGTCGGTGTGGCTGTTTTGGCTGCATTGTCGGCGCGCTGGTCTGTGACCCGAAACACCCGGTTCTAAATGTCGTCTTGCCCTCAGTCTTACCCTGCACAAAACCTGTCAGCCTTCGTCACCACCATCATCCAGTGGCAAAAGCAGCACGGGCGCCATCACCTGCCCTGGCAAAAAACGCGCGACGCCTATCGCATCTGGCTGTCCGAAATCATGCTGCAACAAACCCAGGTGTCAACGGTTATTGACTATTACCAGCGGTTTCTTGAGCGATTTCCGACGCTGCAGGATCTTGCTCAAGCCGATCAAGCGCAGGTCATGCCCTACTGGGCGGGGCTGGGTTACTACGCGCGCGCACGCAACCTGCATAAATGTGCCCAGGCGGTGCAGGCAGACCATGGTGGAAGCTTTCCTGAAGACCCAGAGGTGATCGCTACCTTGCCGGGTATTGGGCGCTCTACCGCAGGCGCGATCGCTGCGTTTGCTTATGGCGTGCGTACGCCCATCATGGATGGCAACGTTAAGCGCGTATTCACCCGCTATTTTGGTATCGCTGGCTATCCGGGTAATACCAAGGTAGAAAAAACATTGTGGGCCCTGGCACATAATGTTCTTGATGCAGCCCCGGCCACCCTGGATATCGCCGCCTACACGCAAGGCCTGATGGATCTGGGCTCGGGCCCGTGCGCCCGCCGGAACCCTTCCTGCGAACAATGCCCGCTTTCGCAAAGCTGCCACGCCCGCATGCACGGGCTTCAGAATCAGTTACCGACACCAAAGCCGCGGGCCGAAGTTCCCGTCAGGTCGTGTCACATGCTGATTTTGCTGAACGATGACGCCGTTTTACTAGAACAGCGGCCAGACTCGGGGATTTGGGGCGGCTTATGGAGCCTGCCTGAATTTGACAGCCCGACTGCGCTAGCGGCTTACTGCGTACAGCGTGGCGTTGCCACAGCCCCTCAGCGCATGGGTGGGTTACAGCATGTCTTTACGCATTTCAAGCTCGACATCACGCCCTGGCAGGTCAATGCCACAAGCCCCACTACCAGCGAAGCCGAACCACAAAGACAATGGTTTGACCTGCAACATTGGCCCGCGCTGGCCTTACCGGCCCCGGTTAAAAAAATACTTGCGGGGCTGGCACAACCGTCTTTAATTAGCGCGCCAACTGCGCCCGATGTCGGCTGATACTCATCAACAAGCCGCTGGCAACACCAAGCGTCAGCAAGGCCGTCCCCCCGTAACTCATGAAGGGCAGGGGCACACCTACAACGGGTAAGATGCCGGTCACCATGCCAATGTTCACAAACACATAAACAAAGAACATCATGGCCATAGCGCCCGCCAGCAACCTGCCGAACTGTGTTGTGGCCCAGGCCGAAATAAACAGGCCGCGCCCAATCAACAGAAAATACAGCACAAGCATCAAAATACCGCCATACAGGCCAAACTCTTCGGCATAAACGGCAAAGATAAAATCGGTCGTGCGTTCAGGAATGAAATCCAGGTGCGTCTGCGTGCCTTCCATGTAGCCTTTCCCATACACGCCACCCGAACCGATCGCAATCATAGACTGAATTGTATGGAACCCTTTGCCTAAGGGGTCTGTGCTGGGGTCGAGCAAGGTGCACACCCGATTCTTCTGGTATTCGTGCAGCACCACCCAATCAAGCCCCGGCTGACAAATGTCGTGCTCGAAGTAGATTAGCGCCGACAGCCCCACAACCAACGCAATACCTGCCGGCACCAGCAGCTTGAATGACAAGCCCGCAAAGTACATAACGAAAAAACCCGACATCAACACCAGCAGCGCCGTGCCCAGGTCGGGTTGCTTGACGATAAGCACGAAAGGGATCGCCAGCAAAATGCCGGCCACGATGAAGTCCAGAAAACCGAATTTGCCTTCTTTACGATGAAAATACCAGGCCAACATCATGGGCACCGTAATTTTCAGCATTTCGGAGGGCTGAATACGTACAACACCCAGATCAAGCCAGCGAGTCGCCCCCTTACTGGTTTCACCAAAAAACTCAACCCCCAGCAATAACAGCACGCCGAAAACGTAGAGCAATGGGGTCAGACGCATCAGGAGCCTGGGCGGCGTCAAAGCCGCTACCCACATGGCAAAAAAGGCCAAGGCAAAATTTCGGGCCTGATCGGCAAAGCGCCAGTCGGTGCCACCGACGGCCGAGTGCATGATCACCAACCCAAGCACCCCCATGAGCACCAAAATGCACAATAAGGGCCAGTCGAAGGCTAAAACGAGGCGCAACACCCATTGTCCCAGACGTTTCATTGCCCTGCCCCAGCAGTGACACCGCGACGATCGGATCGTGCCTTCTCATCGGGCGATACGGGCTTGACGTAATCGCGCAACCAGTAATCGAAAGCCTTGCGCGCGATGGGTGCGGCCACGGTTGACCCCCACCCACCGTTCTCGACAATGAGCCCGATGGCGATTTTCGGGTTTTCGGCCGGCGCATAGGCCATGAACAACGCATGGTCGCGCAGGCGTTCGTCAATGGCCTCGGCGTTGTACTTGGCACCGCGCAAACTGTAAACCTGGGCCGTACCCGTCTTCCCTGCCGCCTGATAGGGCGCCCCGGCAAACGCGCGACGAGCCGTACCTTCGTTGACCACGCCCGCCAGCGCCTTGGTAATGACCGCCAGATTTTCGGGCTTAAGCGGCACTTTATGCGATGGTTCTGTTACGGTTTTTTCAAGCAACCCTGTCTGCGCGTTACGAACAAGATTGACCAGGTGAGGCTTCATGTAAACCCCGCCATTGGCCAGCACCGCCGTCGCCTGAGCGAGCTGCAACAAGGTAAACGAGTTGTACCCTTGCCCGACCGCTACAGATACCGTCTCGC
Source organism: Pusillimonas sp. NJUB218 (assembly GCF_003788685.1). NCBI lineage: Bacteria > Pseudomonadati > Pseudomonadota > Betaproteobacteria > Burkholderiales > Alcaligenaceae > Pusillimonas > Pusillimonas sp. NJUB218. The sequence continues at coordinate 339,502 of NZ_NQMK01000001.1, read as the reverse complement.
CGGCATACCAGCGCTGTTGCTCGGGTTTACGAAATGCCTGCCGTTTCCAGTCGGTCGACGGCAAGATGCCTTTTTTCTCGCCATCAAGGTCAATACCCGTCATTTGCCCAAAGCCGAATTGCCGACTGAAATCGTGCAAGGCATTTACGCCCATTTCGGGGCCCAGCGAATAAAAATACGTATCGGAAGAGACCACCAAGGCGCGATGAATATCAGTCGGCCCATAGGCCACAGACCCCGCATTACGAAAGCGCTGCCCCCCAAATTCGAAATAGCCGGGGTCTGATATGCGTTGAGTTGGCGTACGCAGGCCCATCTCGAGTGCAGCCAGTGCGACGAACGGTTTGTAAGTCGAGCCAATGGGATAAGTACTGTAGAGCGGGCGATTAATGAGTGGGTGATCGGGTGACTCATTGAGCTCGCGCCAGTTATCGACGTCGATGCCGTCGATGAACAGATTGGGGTCAAACGAAGGCGCCGACACAAAAGCCAGGACCTCGCCCGTCTGGGGCTCGATAGCCACAAAGGCTCCCCGTTTGCCCTTGTACTCTTCTTCAATCAGCTGCTGCAAACCAATGTCGAGCGACAACACCAGATCGGCCCCCGGAACCGGATCATCGCGATGCAAAGTGCGCACGGGGCGACCTGTCGCCGTCACCTCGACTTCTTCAAGTCCCGTCCGACCATGCAAGGTCGACTCCCAGGTTTTTTCTATCCCTTTCTTGCCGATGTTCTGAGTGCCACGATAATTGCCCAGTTGGTCGGTCTCTTCTAAGTGCTCGAGATCGGCTTCAGAAATACGCCCCACATAACCTAAGACATGGGCGGCAGTTTGCCCATGCGGGTACTCCCGCACCCAACGCGCGCTTAATTCAACACCATCAAACTTGTAGGCGTGTGCGGCGAACCACGAGGCCTCGGTTTCGTTGAGATTATTGCGTACTGGAACTTGCGCGTACCGGCTGCTTTGCTGCACCAACTGGAAAAACCGTTTACGCTGCGAAGGGCTGATATACACCAACGCAGACAGGTTATCGAGCAACTGATCAAGGTCTTTAACCTGGGCCGGCGTTACTACAAGCGTGTAATCGCGGTAATTGCGGGCCAGCACGACACCGTTTCGGTCGAGAATTTCGCCGCGACGCGGCGGAATAGGCACGACGGCAATACGGTTTGCATCGGCACGTGCAGCCAACCCTTCGTAGCGTTCGACCTGCAAATGCCACAGGCGCGCGACCAGCAACCCGAAACACACCAGCACCAGCGCGGCAGCAACACAAAGACGCAGCAACAAACGGCGCTTTTGGGCTTGCGAGGTTTTTTTGAATTCAAACATGTGATGCGTGCAAAGACGGCCTCAGGCCGTCCCCGACTCGACTTCATCGTGCAACCGATTGGGCAGATAGTGCAGCAAAATGTAGGCAATGGGCCAAAGCGCAACCGTAAACAGGGCCGACCAGAACCATGACCAACCTACCCACTGCCCCGCCAACCAGGCGCTGATCAAGGCGTATACCGCCTCGGATACCACAAAAACAGGTAACAAATGCAAAGCCTGAACAACCGCATTAAAACGGGCCAACCGGCGGCTTAACACCACGGTTCCGTACGCAACCAAACCGTACACCAGAGCCTGCCCGCCCAAAGGGCCAGCATCATGAACATCCATGAGCAAGCCAAATACGAATGCGGTAAACAGACCAACACGCCGTGGTTCGTAGAGACACCAGAATGCAATAACCAGCAGAAGTAAGTCGGGCGCGGGCAGCCACAGGCGCCACGACAACAGCGACACTACCCAGACCAGCAAAATTGAGATCCACACCAGCCATATACTGGCTGGCCCACCGAACGAACGGGTATCGAGTGGCTGCAGAGAGCTTAACGAACGAGGCGTTGTATTACTAGGGCGCATTGTCACCCTCGGCATTGGCCGCGGCACGGGCGGCCTCGGTACTTAAAACAAGAAAATGCCGATAACGCTCAGGGTGCGACGACGGCGTAACAAGCGCAACGGCAAAACCGCTGACCGTATCGTGTCTGACTTCGTCGACGCGACCTACCGCCAGACCTGCTGGGAAAAGCCCGCCAATACCGCTGGTCACCAACGTATCGCCCGGCTGAATATCGGCATTGGCCGTTAAATAACGGACTTCAACCTTACCTTCAGGGTTACCGCCAAAAGCAATAAGCCGCAGCCCGTTGCGTACGACCTGAACGGGCACCGACACCTTATCGTCGGTCAGCAGTGCAGCTTCGGAAGTAAACGGCGTAACCCGAATAACCTGACCGACCACACCGCCCTCATCGATAACAGGCATACCCGGCGCTATACCGCTGGTCGTGCCTTTATTAAAAATAAGGTGATGATTAAACGCGTTGGCCGGCTCGTAGAGCACCTCTACGGCAATCGACTGCTGCTGACCGAGCTCAGTCACACTAAGCAAACGACGCAACTGCAAATTTTCGGTGGCCAACTGTGCCGCGTGGCTGGACAGTTGCGCCAACTCAATGCGTTGACGCTGAAGCGCTTCTTTTTCGGTACGTGCCAGCGTGGCCGCGTTCATCCAGTTATCGACGAGTTCGATAACATCGCGCGGCGCCATAGCCAGCCTTTGAAACGGATAAATGGCCACTGACACCACGCGTCGGACGGGATCGAGCACCGACCAGCGCGCATCGACAAACAGCAAAACCAGACTGAGCAAAACAACAACCAGCAGACGAAATTCAGGCGTTGGCCCACGCTTGAATAACCGGAGAGTTGCGTTTTGCTGCATTGATCAAGGCCGCACCGTCGGTGTTAATCGTAGATGAACACCGTGCCCAGACGTTCAAGGTGCTCAAGTGCCTCGCCGCAGCCACGAACCACGCAGGTTAGCGGGTCTTCAGCGACGATAACAGGCAGACCTGTTTCTTCTTGCAGCAAGCGATCGAGGTCGCGCAGAAGCGCGCCGCCACCAGTAAGGGCGATACCTTTTTCGGTAATGTCAGAGCCCAGCTCTGGCGGTGTCTGTTCGAGCGCGGTTTTGACCGCCGACACGATCTGGTTGAGCGGATCGGTAAGGGACTCGAGAATTTCGTTGGACGACACCGTAAAGCTGCGCGGCACACCCTCTGACAAATTGCGGCCCTTGACTTCGATTTCGCGAATTTCGGCGCCCGGAAACGCGGAGCCGATTTCTTTCTTGATGTATTCGGCGGTGGGTTCGCCAATGAGCATGCCGTAGTTGCGACGGATGTAATTGATGATGGCTTCGTCGAATTTGTCGCCGCCTACACGTACCGAGCCCTTGTACACCATGCCGCCCAGGGAGATCACCGCAACTTCGGTGGTACCGCCACCGATGTCGACAACCATGGAGCCGCTGGCGTCGGACACGCCTAACCCGGCACCAATGGCAGCGGCCATGGGCTCTTCGATGAGGTAAACCTGACTGGCGCCTGCACCGAGGGCCGACTCGCGAATGGCGCGACGCTCGACCTGGGTGGAACCGCAAGGTACGCAAACAATGATTCGTGGGCTAGGCGCAAACATGCTGCCCGGATGCACCATACGAATAAACTGCTTGAGCATTTGTTCGGTCACGGTAAAGTCGGCAATCACGCCGTCTTTCATGGGCCGAATGGCTTCGATGTTGCCCGGCACCCGACCCAGCATTTGCTTGGCCTCGCGACCGACTGCCTGGATGATTTTTTTACCATTTGGGCTGCCGTCGTGGCGGATGGCGACGACCGAGGGTTCGTCGAGCACAATGCCCTTGCCGCGAACGTAAATTAACGTGTTGGCCGTACCAAGGTCGATGGCCATATCGCTGGAGAAATAACTGCGGAGAAATCCGAACATGTGCGCTTAGTCGTAGATAGTTTATTAAAGCGAATTAATCAGCCATCGCGGTTTTGAAGCTTAGCACGCGCCCCACGGGCCCAATTAACAGAATTAGCCGTAAATGATAACTTATAATTCATTTTAGATAGGGCCAGATTCTTGGCCCATTAATTTTTAGTAACCGATCCCTCTACCGGACAATTTCCATGGCCATTACCCAAGACGACGTTACCCGCGTCGCGCGTCTTGCGCGCATTGCACTGTCAGAACAAGACAGCCAAACCATGCAAACCGAACTCAATGGCATTTTGGGCCTGATCGAACAACTGCAAGCCGTCGATACCTCGGGTATCGAACCCATGGCGCATCCGCTTTCTGCCCACCAAGACATTGCCCTTCGGCTGCGCGAAGACACCCCCGCCCCCGCGCATTCGGCGCAGGGTCGCGATGCACTCATGTCGAACGCCCCGGCAAACACCGAAGGCCTGTTCCTGGTGCCCACGGTCATCGAATAAACTCTTACTAAATATTACTCATGTCCACACTTCAAGAATTCGACAGCATCGAAGCCTTGCGTCAGGCCTTAACAGCGCGCAAAGTCAGCGCGGCCGAGCTTGCCAACGCTGCGCTCCAGGCTGTCCAAGCCCAGACAGCGCTGAATGCCTTTTTGCACGTCGACCCTGAACTCACCTTGGCTCAGGCGCGCGCCGCCGACCAGATGCTGGCCGACGGACGGGCGCATCCACTGACTGGCGTCCCCATCGCGCACAAAGATGTCTTTGTCACGCAAGGCTGGCGCACAACGGCGGCCAGCAAAATGCTGGCCAACTACACCAGCCCATTCGACGCCACAGTCGTTAGCAAACTGACGCTGGCAGGCGCCGTATCGGTGGGCAAACTCAATTGCGACGAATTCGCCATGGGTTCGGGCAACGAAAACTCGGCATTCGGCCCCACACGCAACCCGTGGGACACCCGACACGTGCCCGGCGGCTCGTCGGGTGGATCGGCTGCCGCCGTTGCCGCAGGTATTGTGCCGGCAACTACCGGCACCGATACCGGCGGCTCAGTCCGCCAACCGGCCGCCCTTTGCGGCGTCAGCGGCATCAAGCCCACTTACGGTACGGTGTCGCGCTTTGGCATGATCGCCTTCGGGTCCAGCCTGGACCAGGCCGGCCCGGTGGCCCGCCACGCTAAAGACCTCCTCGAGCTACTCGACACCATGAGCGGCTTCGACGAACGCGACTCGACCAGCCTTGAATATTGCGATGGTGTCGCCAATGCGCCCGGCCGTATGCGCAACGAATTTACACAGCACGCCGCCCAGTTCGACGCAAATGGCGCCAAGCCCCTGCAAGGCTTGCGCATTGGCGTACCCGACGAATTTTTCGGTGATGGCCTAAGCGCAGACGTCGCAGCAGCTATCGAGGCCGCACTGCAACAATACGAAGCCTTGGGCGCGACACGCGTCAACATCTCGTTGCCGCGCACCAAACTGTCCATCCCAGCGTATTACGTCATTGCACCGGCCGAGGCATCCAGCAACCTCTCGCGCTACGATGGTGTCCGTTATGGCCATCGCACCAGCCAATACGGTGACCTGGCCGACATGACCAGCCGCAGTCGCGCTGAAGGGTTCGGTCCTGAAGTGATTCGACGCATTATGGTGGGTACTTATGTACTGTGCCATGGCTACTACGACGCCTACTATCTGCAGGCACAACGAGTGCGCCGCATGATTGCCAACGACTTCCAGCAAGCCTTTGCCAACCAGTGCGATGTCATCATGGGGCCCGTCACACCGACGGTCGCCAAACGTATTGGCGACAACCGCGACGACCCGACCGCCGACTGGCTGGCCGATATCTACACCCTGGGCGTCAGCTTGGCGGGGTTACCGGCAATGTCTATCCCTTGCGGGTTTGGCGGTACCGAAGGCAAACTGCCCGTCGGCTTGCAAATCATTGGCAACTACTTCCGCGAAGGCCAGATTCTGGCCATTGCCGACCGCTTCCAACAGGTCACCGACTGGCACCAACGTAAACCGGAACAGAAATAATGGAATGGGAAATTGTCATCGGGCTTGAAACACACGCCCAGCTATCGACGGCCTCCAAGATATTTTCAAGCAGCAGCACCAAATATGGGGCGTTGCCCAACACCCAGGCCAACGAGATCGACATGGCGCTACCCGGCAGTCTGCCGGTGCTCAACCGCGGCGCTGTCGAACGCGCGATTGCATTCGGCCTAGCAGTGGGGGCACACGTGGCGCCGCGCTCAATTTTTGCGCGCAAAAACTATTTTTATCCCGACCTGCCCAAAAACTACCAAATCAGCCAATTCGAGATTCCGGTTGTCCAAGGCGGCGAGATCCGCTTCTTTGTGGGCGACACCGAAAAGACGGTGCGCCTGACCCGTGCCCACCTCGAAGAAGACGCGGGCAAATCGTTGCACGAAAACTTTACCGGCCCGCACGGCGAATCCTCTACAGGTATTGACCTGAATCGCGCCGGTACGCCATTGCTCGAAATCGTATCCGAGCCCGAGATGCGTTCGGCGGCCGAGGCTGTCGCCTATGCCCGCACACTGCATAGCCTGGTCGTCTGGCTGGGCATTTGCGACGGCAATATGCAAGAAGGCTCTTTCCGCTGCGACGCCAACGTTTCGGTGCGCCCGAAGGGGCAAGCCGAGTTCGGCACGCGCTGCGAAATCAAAAACCTGAACTCGTTCCGCTTCCTTGAGCGCGCCATCGTGTACGAGGCCCAACGCCAGATCGAGCTGATCGAAGACGGCGGCAAAGTGCGCCAGGAAACCCGCCTGTACGATGCCGACAAAGACGAAACCCGCAGCATGCGCAGCAAGGAAGACTCTGACGACTATCGTTACTTCCCCGACCCCGACTTGCCACCGCTGGTTATTGCCCCCGAATGGGTTGAGCGCGTCAAGGCCGGTATGCCCGAGCTACCAAGCGCCAAGCGCAAACGGTTCGAGTCTGACCTGGGCCTGACCGGCTACGACGCAGCACAGCTAACGCTGGACCGCGCCTTTGCAGACTACTTCGAAGCCACAGCAAAACAACTGCCAGAAGGCCAGGCCAAACTGGCCGCAAACTGGGTCCTGGGCGAAGTTTCTGCGGCACTGAATCGCGACGAAATCGGGATTGAATCCATTCCTGTTTCAGCCGATGCCCTGGCCGGCCTGATCAAACGCATCATCGATGGCACGGTGTCTAACAAAATTGCTCGTGATGTGTTTACCGCGATGTGGGCCGGCGAGCACAACGGCAATGCCGATGCCATCATCGAAGCCAAGGGCCTGAAGCAAATCAGCGATACCGGCGCCATCAGCAAAATGGTCGACGACGTTCTGGCCGCCCATCCCGCCATCGTCGAAGAATACCGGGCGGGCAAACAAAAAGCCTTCAATTCGCTGGTTGGCCAGATCATGAAGGCCGCCAAAGGCAAGGCCAACCCGCAGCAGGTCAATGACCTGCTGAAAGAAAAGCTGGGTTAAACGCCGTATTTCTTGCGGTAGGCCGCGACAGCGTCGCGGTGTACCGCAAGCTCAGTGCTGTGCTCGATAAGCGCCATGATATCGGCGAGTGATGCAATGCTGACCACCGGTATGCCGTAACGGTTCGAGACCTCTTGCACGGCCGAATGCGGTGACAAGGCATCGTCCGGTCCGGCCCGCTCCATGCGATCGAGGGCAATAAGCACTGCTGCCGGTTCGGCGCCTGCCGCCTTAATAATTTGCACCGACTCGCCCACCGACGTACCGGCCGTGATCACGTCGTCGATAATGACAACTTTACCCTTTAGCGGTGCGCCCACCAATACACCACCCTCACCGTGATCTTTGGCTTCTTTACGGTTAAACGCAAACGGGATATCTCGCCCTTGCATGGCCGGATGCTGTGCCAATGCCACCGACGTGGCAGTAGCCAACGGGATGCCCTTGTAAGCCGGCCCGAACAACATATCGAACTCAATGCCCGAATCGACCAGCGCCTGTGCGTAAAACTGCGCCAGACGCCCTACCGACAAGCCGGAGTTGAACAAGCCGGCATTAAAAAAGTAAGGGCTGAGTCGGCCAGACTTGACCTTGAACTCGCCAAAACGCAAAACGCCTTGTTCGAGCGAGAACCGCACAAAGTCGGTACGTGTGGTGTTTACAGACATGATGGACCTGGAAAATAAACGGGAAAAGCAACATTATCGTGCATAAGTGGCCTGCCTTGCCCCACGACCCCTTTGCCTTCTTATAAACTGGGCACGTGATTCGACACCGAACAGGCCGGCATCACAGGTCGCAGAATAATTTTTTGTCTTGGCTTCACGGTTTGCTGTTCGCAGTTGCTCTTTCTCTTTCTCTTATAAAGGAAAACCATGGATAACACCTGCACACTCTGGGCGCCCCGTGTTCTGGGCATCTTACGTATCGTCAGCGGCTACCTGCTGTTCTGGCACGGCTCGGCCAAGCTATTGGGCATACCCCATATCGCCATGTTCGATAACCTGCAGCTTTTTTCAATTTACGGCCTGGCCGGCATTATTGAAATTGTCTTTGGCATTTTGCTGCTTATTGGCCTGTTTACGCGATTTGCCGCTTTCATTGCCTCGGGCTTTGCCGCAGCGGCTTATTTCATGGGCCACGTCGCACCCAAGGGCGACCTGCTATTGCCTATACTTAACGGCGGCGAAGCAGCCACGCTGTTCTGCTTTATTTTCTTTTATATTATTTTTGCGGGGCCAGGCGCCTGGAGTGTCGACGGTTTAAGAAAAGCAAACTGACACGGCAGGCCCACCCGCACACTGCACGAGAACCACCATGACAATGCCCGTTTACTATATTTCGCACGGCGGCGGCCCCTGGCCCTGGATGCCTGAAGCTGCAGAACGCTACGCTATTCTGACAGCTGCGCTGCAAGACATCCCGAACCAGTTGCCGCGCAAACCCAAAGCCATTGTCATGGTCTCAGCACACTGGGAAGCCGACGGCGGCTTCTTAATTATGGGCAATCCGAAGCCGCCCATGTATTACGACTATTACAACTTCCCGCCACACACCTACGAAGTACAGTACCCTGCGCCGGGCTCGCCAGAACTCGTCAAGCAAATCGCCGCGCTACTCGACCGCGCCGGCCTGGCCTGCGCCATCGATTCTGAACGCGGCTTTGACCACGGTACGTTTGTACCTCTGGCAATCATGTATCCAGACGCCGATATCCCGGTGGTACAGGTCTCCCTAGAAACACATTTCGACCCAGAGCTACACCTGGCGTTGGGGCGCGCCCTTGCCCCGCTGCGTAACGAAGACATTTTGATCATTGGCAGTGGTCTGAGCTATCACAACCTGCGTGAAATCCGCACGATTGGGTCTGAACCCTCGGCTCAATTCGATGCCTGGCTGCAGCAGGTCGTGGTCGAAGGCCCGGTGGCAGAGCGCAGCAATGCCCTTAAACAGTGGGAATCGGCGCCCGCCGCGCGACGCGCGCACCCGCGCGAAGACCACCTGCTACCCCTAATGGTTGCGGTAGGCGCAGCCGAAAACGAAGCCGCGACCTGTGTACACCACGAGGTCACCGCATTCGCAAACATTACCGCATCCAGCTTCCGGTTCGGCTAATGGGCGGCGCTTGTGCGCTGCCACTGGCCCAGCCCATTCCCGTTTAGATATTCAACGACAAAGCCTTGGGCGACTTTGCTGCCCGACATTCGATCAAACTGAACTGACGACAGCGACCCCTTGGCTTCATTCTCGGACACCGGCGCAATGGCGAAGGTGTCGCCATCCCAGGGCTTGAGCTCTGCATTGAGCCCCCCGGGGCCCAAGGCCAGATACAACGATGCCCCCCGCGCTGTAATGGTAGCCGGGCCGTAATACTCGTTGTGATACGTGCCCACATACGCGGTCGGGTCGCTCGCCGGCCGAACCGTTACCGGCGGTTGCTGGCCCACCAGATCGCCAACCGGCTCAAGCAAGCCCTGAAACAAGGGTTGATAAGCACTAAACCAGTCACGCAAAGGTTTGCCGTATTGAACGCGATCGGTAAATTCAGCGGCGATGCTTTCGGCGACCCCCACCGGGCTGCCGTTGGTGAGCACCACAATACCCACATTGGCCGAGGGCAACAGGCGATAGTGCGTACCTGTGCCCAGCAAGAACGCCCCCGAATGGCTGACAAGCACACGGCCGTTAGGTTCGATACCCACGTTGAAGCCATAACCATAAAACCCTGGGCGGGCCTCAGCTGTAGCCATCGGCCCACTGAACGCCTGAGGTTGGGTCGCCTGTAAAAGCGCTTCGGCGGTGGCCAATTGCTGCCCCTTGTACCGACCCGAAGCCAGCATGAATTTCATCCAGTTCGCCATATCGAGCACATTGGACGACACGCCGCCAGCCGGCGACTGTGCATCGGCATTGCGATCGTAAAGCGCCTGAAACCGACCCTCTTCAAATGCATGTTGCACTGCCCGATTCGAACGCCCGATAAAGTCGCGATGACGTGCGCTGGTTGAGGTCATGCCCAGCGGCTGAAACAAGGCGCTCTGAATAAGCGACTCCCATGACGTGCCCGCAGCGGCTGCAACCGCCGCAGCTGCCGTCGTCGTGCCAAAGTTGGCGTAATGATAAGAGGTGCGAAAGTCGTCGAGCGGCAACAAGTGCAGGCGCGAAAGAATTTGCTCGCGCGAGTACCCAAGGTCTTCGAGATCGTCTCCGGCCGCACCAGGCAAACCAGAACGATGGGCCATGAAGTCGCCGATAGTTGCTGTTTGACTGACGTAATTGTTGGCCAGCCTGAAGCCCGGCAAATACTTGACAACCGGATCGTCCCAGTGCACTTTGCCCGCGCTGACTTGTGTGGCAATCAGTGAGCCGGTCAACGATTTTGACAACGACGCGATAAGAAAGACCGTCTCGGGGGTAATGGGCTCTGGCTTACCCAACTGACGCACACCAAAACCCTGTGCAAACACGGTATCGCCATTGTGAACCACCGCCACGGCTACGCCCGGCACCTGGCTACGGTCGATAATATTTTGCACAATGGCCGGCAATTCGGCCAACGCCTGCGTCATGCCATTGGAGGCAAGCGCAACTTGGTCGAGACCGGGAAATGGCCCCACATTGATATGAGGTGACGCACTGCGTGCGCTGCACGGCACTGCCAAGGCAGCACAAAGCCCGACGGTTACCAAAAAATTTCGGCGCAAAATGGGCATATCAGGGCTCCTGGGGCAGATGTGTATCAACCGGAAAGTCAGACGCCCATTAAAACGCCTTTAACCGTTGACCAACAAGCCCCCGAAACAAATAGGCCGCTCCAGCCCCGGAAGCAGCGCAGCGCAAGCGGCTTTACTGCGCTGACTGTCCCTGCGCAACCGGCTGGGGCATAGCCGATGCAGGCAAGCCAAAGACGCGGTCAAACACCCAACTGAATACAAAGGTGTACACCAGAAAGAACACGATCAAGCCAGCGTCCAGAACCAAGGCCTCCCACCACGACACCTGCAACCACCAGGCAAAAAACGGCACCAGAAACACCACTAACCCGCCCTCGAAGCCGATGGCATGGGCAATGCGCCGTGCAATGCTGCGCCCTTTTCTGATTTGGCGTGACTCCCAGAACTCGAAGCCGGTATTCCAGACCAAATTCCAGAGCACAGCGATAACTGACGCCACAACAGAGGCGATACCCGCGTCCGTCATGCTGTAGCCCAGCAAATAAAACACCGTCGTGGTCAGTGCAATAGCGATAGCCTCGTATAACGACACATACACCACCTTGCGTTTGATCCCTTGCATCACACTTCCTTTAGCCAAACAACCCGAGGATTACACCTGGGTATCGTAATCAATGATCAGCGGCGCGTGGTCGCTGAACCACTGTTCTTTATAAATGGACGCCTGCGTTGCGGTCGCCGCAATATCGGGCGTGGCAATTTGATAGTCGATACGCCACCCGACATTATTGGCCCGTGCCTGCCCCCGATTGCTCCACCATGTATAGGCGTCGCCGGTGGCCTCTGGGTATAGCCGACGATACACGTCCACCCACGAAAGCTCATCAAACACACGGGTCAACCAGGCCCGCTCTTCTGGCAAAAAGCCGCTGTTCTTCAGGTTGCCTTTCCAGTTTTTCAGGTCGATTTCTTTATGGGCGATATTCCAGTCGCCACACAAGATAACCCTGCGGCCCGCTTGCGCCAACTGCTGCAAATGGCCGTAAAAGACATCCATAAAACTGTACTTTGCCGCCTGACGGTGGTCTCCGCTTGAGCCCGATGGCAAATAAACAGAGATAACCGAAAACCCGTCGTAAACCAGCTCGATATAACGGCCCTCAGCGTCGATTTCAGGTACGCCCAGGCCTTCAATCACCTGATCGGGCGCCTTACGGGCGTAAATACCCACACCGCTGTAGCCTTTTTTCTCGGCGTAATGGAAATAGCCCATGCACCCCGACGGACTGCGCATTTCGTCGGTCAGATTATCGGCCTGGGCTTTTAATTCTTGCAGGCAGATAAAGTCGGCGTTTTGTTCGGGCAACCAGGTAAAAAAACCTTTGTTTGCCGCCGAGCGGATGCCGTTCAGGTTGGCAGAAATAACACGGAGCATAAGCGGAATCTTTTAATGTCGGTCGGTGGTGTCGAGCTGCCTGATTTCGTCGCGCTTGAACCAAAGCAGCACCAAACCCGGCAAGGCAATCAATACCGTAAATACAAAAAACTGCGGCCAGCCAAAGGCCTCTACCAGAGGCGGCGTAAATGGCCCCGCCAGATAAGTGCGGCCAACGGCCGACAAGGCAGACAACAACGCAAACTGGGTTGCCGAGAACTGCTGGTTGCACAGCGCCATCAGCAGGGCCACGAACGCGGCAGTGCCGAGCCCGCCGCACACGTTTTCGATAGCGACTACCATGCCCATGGTGTAAAGATGTGGCGGTGTTACCGCCAACACCCAATACCCAAAATTGGACACGGCCTGCAAAATGCCAAACAGCAATAACGAGCGATACAGCCCCATACGGGCCATGATGCTGCCACCGGCCAGCGCACCGATAATGGTGGCTACCAGGCCGAATATTTTGTTAACCGCCCCCACCTCTTCGGTGCTGAAACCGGCACCACGGATAAGAAAAGTGGTGGACAGGGCCCCGGCAAAGGCATCGCCCAGCTTATACAGCACAATCAGCAACAAAATCAGTACTGCGCCACGCCGACTAAAAAACTCGGACAAGGGCGCAACAACGGCCACACCCAACGTGCGAGGCGCCGCCGCAATGACTTCGGGTTCGGGCGCCAACACAGTGGCCAAGGCGCACAACATCATGAACACGCCCATGAGCGCGTAGGTGTACTGCCAGCCCAGCCACGACCCGGCCAAGACCAGCGCCAGGCCCCCGGAAACGATCATGGCTAGCCTGTACCCTAATACTTTCAGGGCGGCACCTGCGGCGCGCTCATTGTCGCGCAAGACGTCGGTACTATAGGCGTCAAAAGCAATGTCTTGTGTGGCCGACAGAAACGCCACAATAACGGCCACTGCCGCCAACAAACCCAAATGCGACGAGGGCGACAACATGCCCATGGCAATAATAAATATGCCCAGCAGCAACTGGCTGAAAAACATCCAGCTACGGCGACGTCCTAGAAAATCGGGCGCATAACGATCAACCAGCGGTGCCCACAAGAACTTGAGGGTGTAGGCCGTACCTACTAGCGTGAGAAAGCCAATATTTTGCAGCGAAACACCGGATACAGTGGCCCAGGCCTGCAACGTACCCGTAACCAGCGCCAGGGGCAGGCCACTGGCAAAGCCCAAGACCAGCAAAGGATAGACCCGCGGGCTTGCATAAACACTGCTGAACGAAGAGATGTCAGCCTCCTTCAGGATGCGGCGTTGGGAGACTCGAAACGGTACACCGCCAGTGTGCTGCGCCAACCACGCAAAAAGTTGATTTCTTTATCGCGGTTAAAGGTAGCGACATGCGTCACTTTAAGCCCCAATTGTTGCGCCAGATCTTCGAAATCTTTCATGGTGCACAAATGAATATTGGGCGTGTTGTACCACTCGTAGGGCATTTGACCAGTAACCGGCATACGCCCTTTTAAAATGGATAACCCATGCGGCCAGTAACCAAAGTTGGGAAACGACACAATGCCAAAGCGCGCCACACGGGCCATTTCGCGCAAAATGTGTTCAGTATGGTGCATGGACTGCAAGGTTTGCGACAGCACGACTGAATCGAACTGCTGATCGCGAAACAAGGCAAGACCGTCTTCAAGGTTTTGCTGAATGACCCTGACCCCGCGCCGAACTGACGCAATGACGCGCTCGTCATCAAACTCAACCCCTGCGCCATCGACCTTTTTATGATCTCGCAGATAAGCCAGCAACGTGCCGTCGCCGCAACCTAAATCAAGCACTCGGCTACCGGGCTCGATCCAGCCTGCAATACGGACAAGGTCGGGGCGGATGGCCGCAGTATCGTGTTTTGTGGGGGTCGTCATGCCAGTACTCCCGTCGTTTTGGTGCGCTCGGGCAAACCCAGTTCGCGGGCAATCTGGTCGTAGTAGCCCTGCACAACGGCATGGTAACGACGATCGTCGAGCAAAAAGGCGTCGTGGCCGTGCGGCGCATCGATTTCGGCATAGGTAACCGGCAGCTTGTTCTCGAGCAGGGCCTCGACAATCTCGCGGGAACGCTCGGGTGGAAAACGCCAGTCGGTCGTGAACGACACCAGCAAAAAGCCGGCTTTAACGTGGTTCAGCGCCCGGGCCAGGTTACCTTCGTACCGACGCGCCGGGTCGAAGTAATCGAGTGCTCGCGTAATCAGCAAATAGGTATTGGCGTCGAAATAGGTGGAAAATTTTTCGCCCTGGTAGCGCAGATAAGACTCAACTTCGAACTCGACGTCGTAGCCGTAATGGAAGTCGCCACCCTCGGCCGGCGCCCGCTGGGTGCGACCAAACTTGGTGGCCATGTCATCGTCTGACAAATACGTAATGTGGCCCACCATGCGGGCCAGCGACAAACCACGGCGCGGCACCGTGTTATGGGCGTAGTAGTCGCCCCCGTGGAAATCGGGGTCGGTAATAATGGCCCTGCGCGCAACTTCGTTGAAGCCAATATTTTGGGCCGACAGACGCGGCGTACTGGCAATGACAATGCAATGGCCGACGCGGTCGGGGCAGATCATTGACCACCCCAGGGCCTGCATCCCCCCCAACGACCCGCCCATGACGGCGGCAAACTTTTTAATGCCCAGGTAATCGGCCAGACGGGCTTGTGCATGCACCCAGTCTTGTACTGTAAGCATGGGGAACGAGGCCCCCCAGGGCTTGCCCGTATCGGGGTTGATACTGGCCGGGCCTGTCGAACCAAAACAAGACCCGATATTGTTGACACCAATCACAAAAAAGCGGTCGGTATCCAGCGCCTTGCCCGGGCCTACCATGTTGTCCCACCAGCCCACGTCTTTGACATTGTCTGCCGACAAGCCGGCCACATGATGCGAGGCATTTAGCGCATGACAAACCAGCACCGCATTACTGCGGTCGGCGTTAAGCGTGCCGTAGGTTTCTATCGCCAGCTCGTAGCGCGGTAAGACCTGCCCGCTGACTAGGTGCAGCGGCTCGTCGAAACTGATGAATTCGGGGGAAACAATACCGACGGAACCTGAAGGAATCGCGGTTTCGGGCGGCAGATTGGAAGCAGTATGAGGTGATTGGGCCATAGAAGGACCTCTTTAGCTGGATTTATGAGGCGCCCGCAAGCAGATCAAGCAAATCGGCGCCGTACATTAAGTTAATCGAAATTCTAACACCTCGGCCACGCTGTTTTTAGCCACCCTGACTTTGATTCTGATCTAAAAATTGATACATTAATAACAAATTCTTTCAATGCGCCAATAGATAAGGCCACCGCAACGGTAGCGGCATACAAAAAAGGATAACAAAAATGACAGGCACGGCCCACGACACTGCAACCACTCAAGGCCCCCACCTGACACCCCGAGAAGTCGAGTGCCTGCGATGGGCGGCCATTGGTAAAACCAGCGCCGAAATAGGCGCCATCTTGGGCCTGACCGAGCGCACCGCCAACTTCCATATTAAAAATGCGTGCACCAAGCTGGATGTCTGCAACCGGCAGGCGGCCATTACACATGCTTTGCGCGCCGGCTATCTGGACACACTTGATCGGGTTGCCGCTTGAAGCGCCGCACGCAGCGATTAAAAGAAACAAACCTCTCGACGCTAGCGCGGCCTTGTCAGCCCCCCGGCGCCTTGACCGCATTCAAAAACTGCGCAGCCGGCTCGGTGGGAAACCGATCGGCAGGGGCCGTGACCAACGCCTCGGTGATCGACGACGAATGCACCCACACCACCCCCTGAAGGCGCAATGGCCCGCCAGGACCTTTTCCGGAGATATCAAATGGCTGGCCCGGGCGAGGCAACGGATTGGGCGGTTGCTCCCCGAAATTCCCGTAAAACGACAGCAACGTCTGCTGATACAGGCGTTCGCGCAGGCCAGCGTCTTGCCCGATAACCGGCGGCAGCGGCGCATGACCAACAGCAAACACGGCATCGTTCAACACCGTGCCAGTCAACGAAAACTCAAGCGCGTGCCCCTCGAAGGGCAGGGTCTTTTTTTGTACCCGGGGTTTGTCGGGAAACGCAGCCATGACCAGGCCGTCGGCCAGCGTCACTTCGCGCCAGTTGTAGTCGGGGGAGCACCCCGCCAAAAGCCCGGCAAACGCCACTACGACGAAGGCGCGCAGCGCCATCAAGCCCGAACGAAACACCTCAAAACCCCTTTGAAATTTACTGGAAATACAGCAAAAAAACATTCACAGGCGTACATTGTAGGGGCTCGGGTAAAATCCGCTGCCATACGCCCATATCAAGAAGATACACCGAATGAACCAACGCCCCGAACGACACACGCTGCTGCACCCCAAGGCCTCCGTCTTGCGAGGCATTATGCGGGGTATCGAAAAAGAAGGGCTGCGGGTCGACCTGAGCGGCGCCCTTGCCCGTACGCCTCACCCACAGCAACTGGGCAGCGCGCTAACCAATCCTAAAATCACCACCGACTACTCCGAAGCCCTGCTCGAACTGATTACCGGTGTGCATGGGTCGGTCGAATCGCTGCTGGGTGAACTTGAAGACATTCACAGGTTTGTCGCCAGTAAGCTTCAGGGCGAACTGATCTGGAATCAGTCCATGCCAGCATTGCTGCCAGGCGAAGCCGATATCCCCATCGGCTGGTATGGCACATCGAATACGGGCATGCTCAAGCATGTGTATCGGCGCGGCCTAGCCGAACGCTACGGCAAAGCCATGCAATGTATTGCCGGCGTTCATTACAACTTTTCGTTGCCCGACGACATCTGGGCTCTGTTGGGTACCGAAGGCAACAGCATCGAAGAACAGCGCTCAAAAGGCTATCTGGCGCTGATTCGCAACTTTACGCGCTATTCGTGGCTGCTCATGTACCTGTTTGGCGCATCGCCGGCCATTTCAACCAGTTTCGTCAAAGGCCAGCCGCATCAGCTCGAACGCTTCGACGACGATACACTGTACCTGCCCTACGCCACCAGCCTGCGCATGAGCGACTTAGGCTACAACAACAAGGCGCAGTCCGAGCTTCAGCTATGCTACAACGACATCGAAACCTTCCTGAAGCGTTTGCACGATGCCGTCACTACCCCCTGGCCCGCCTATGAAGCCATCGGCACGCACCGTAACGGCGAATGGATCCAGCTAAATACCAACCTGCTGCAAATCGAAAACGAGTACTACTCCAGCATCCGGCCCAAACGCTCGGTAGAGCGCGGTGAGCGCCCGTCAACAGCACTGGCTGCACGCGGCGTCCAGTACATCGAAGTCCGGTGCCTCGACATCGACCCGTTCTGTCCGGTAGGCATTCCAGACACCACCAGCGCCTTCATGGACGCCTTCCTGCTGTTTTGCGCGGTCGAAGACAGCCCGTTCTTCCCCAACAACGGCTTTTGCCGCGACAGCAACGATAACTTCGGCATTGTTTCCAAACGCGGCCGCGAACCCGGCCTGAAACTGGTCCGTCAAAACCAACCCGTTGGCTTACAAGAATGGGGCCGCGAACTGATTGAACGCATTGGGCCCTACGCCGAGTTGCTCGACACTGTAAACAACACCACCCTGCACACGCAGGCTTTGCAAGTGCAGGCACAAAAGGTCAATCACGTCGAAGAAACGCCGTCCGCGCGTCTGCTGGCCGACCTGCGCGCCAGTGGTCGCACCTTCCACGACTACACACT
This sequence comes from Pusillimonas sp. NJUB218, assembly GCF_003788685.1. Classification (NCBI taxonomy): domain Bacteria; kingdom Pseudomonadati; phylum Pseudomonadota; class Betaproteobacteria; order Burkholderiales; family Alcaligenaceae; genus Pusillimonas; species Pusillimonas sp. NJUB218. The sequence continues at coordinate 321,365 of NZ_NQMK01000001.1, read as the reverse complement.
CGCGCAAAGCCTGGCCCACCATCAAACCCTGACCGCCTCACCACTGGCACCCGAAACAGTCGCCAACCTACAGCGCACCGCCACCGAATCGCTGGCCGAACAAGTTGCCATCGAAAACAGCGACACCGAGTCATTCGACACTTATGTCGCCAAATACCACGCGGCACTTCATGCGCCCGTGCCGTCCTGGGCCGCTGCCCAATAGCAAGGTCGCTCCCCGGGGGTTAAGATAAAAGGGTAGCTGCCCTGCGGCACGCCCTTTTACCAACCGGGAGATGCGTCATGAGCAACACCAACAGTTTTGGCGCCCGACAACAGCTTGATGTCGGCGGCGAATCCTACGAAATCTACCGGCTCGATGCCGTCAAAGGCAACGGGCTCGATGTGGCAAGCCTGCCCTACAGCCTGAAAATCCTGCTCGAAAACCTGCTACGCACCGAAAACGGATCAGACGTCACGGCGCAAGACATCCGTGCGCTGGCAGGCTGGAACCCCGCAGCCGAACCCGACAAAGAAATTGCTTTCACACCTGCGCGGGTCGTGTTGCAAGACTTTACCGGCGTACCGGCCGTCGTAGATCTGGCCACCATGCGTGAAGCGGTCAAAGAACTGGGCGGCGACCCTACTAAAATCAACCCACTGGCGCCCGTCGAACTGGTCATCGACCACTCCGTCATTGTCGACGTGTTCGGGCAAAAAACGGCCTTCGAACAAAACGTTGATATCGAATACCAACGCAACCTTGAGCGCTACCAATTTCTGCGCTGGGGTCAAGAGGCCTTCCAGAACTTCAAGGTCGTCCCGCCGGGCACGGGCATTGTCCACCAGGTGAATCTGGAGCATTTGTCACGCGTCGTCTTTACCAAAGACAACGGCGGGAACAAGCAGGCCTACCCCGACACCTGCGTCGGCACCGACTCGCATACACCTATGGTCAACGGTCTGGGTATCGTCGCCTGGGGTGTTGGCGGCATCGAAGCCGAAGCGGCCATGCTGGGCCAACCTATTTCCATGCTGATCCCGCGCGTTGTTGGGTTCAAGCTTACCGGCTCGTTGCCCGAAGGCACCACCGCCACGGACCTGGTCCTGACGATTACCGAAATGCTGCGCAAGCATGGCGTGGTCGGCAAGTTCGTCGAGTTTTATGGGCCAGGCGTATCGGCGGTACCGCTAGCCAACCGCGCCACCATCGGCAACATGAGCCCCGAATACGGTTCAACGGTTGCCATCTTCCCCATCGATGAAGAAACACTGCGCTATATGGCCCTTACTGGCCGCACACAGGCACAAATCGACCTGGTCGAGGCCTATGCCAAAACGCAAGGTTTGTGGCATAACCCCGCCGCAGAACCCCGCTACTCCGAACGGCTCGAACTCGACCTGTCGACCGTCGTACCTTCTATCGCCGGGCCAAAACGCCCCCAAGACCGGATCGCACTGACCGACGCAAAGCCCTCTTTCCAAGGGGCGCTCTCGTCTTACATCAACGTTCCCGACCAAAAGCCCAAAGGGTACGACAAGGCCGTGGCCGAATCCTTCCCGGCCTCCGATCCACCATCGCACGACGAAAAAGCAGCCCAATCCCCCGCCCCTACCGATCACACCGAAGCGGCCAGCGGCACGCGTCGCCATGCGGCCGTCCCCATCAAACTGGCCGATGGCAGCACAGGCCAACTCGACCATGGTTCGGTCGTTATCGCCGCCATCACGTCATGTACCAACACCTCCAACCCGGCCGTCATGCTGACCGCGGCCTTGCTGGCCAAAAAAGCAGTCGAAAAAGGGTTGACACGTAAACCCTGGGTCAAGACCAGTCTTGCGCCCGGGTCGCGCGTGGTCACCGACTACTACGAACGTGCCGGGCTGACACCCTACATGGATAAACTGGGCTTTAACCTGGTGGGTTACGGATGCACCACCTGCATCGGCAACTCCGGGCCGCTCATTCCCGAAGTCAGTAATGCCATCAACGAACATGATTTGTCGGTCGTGTCAGTTTTATCGGGTAACCGCAACTTCGAAGGTCGAATCCACCCCGAAGTCAAAATGAACTATCTGATGTCGCCGCCGCTGGTCGTAGCCTACGCACTGGCCGGCACAATGGACATCGATATGTACGCCGAGCCCCTGGGCAAAGGCCAAGACGGGCAAGACGTATACCTGAAAGATATCTGGCCTACCACGGCCGAAGTTCAGGCAGTTATCGACAGCACGATTGCAGCCGACATGTTTGCTGACGGCTACGCCAATGTGTTTGCAGGCGACGCGCGCTGGCAAAAGTTGCCTACACCCAAAGGGCAACTGTTCCAGTGGGACGACAACTCGACCTATGTGCGCAAACCGCCCTATTTTGCCAACATGCCGCGCCAACCCGAACCGGTTACCGACATCCGTAACGCGCGCGTCCTGGCGCTTCTGGGCGACTCGGTTACCACCGACCACATCAGCCCGGCAGGCTCAATTGCAAAAAGCTCGCCCGCCGCCGCCTACCTGACCAGCCACAACATCACGCCCGCCGACTTCAACTCTTACGGTTCACGGCGTGGCAACCACGAGGTCATGATTCGGGGTACGTTTGCCAACGTACGGCTGCGCAACCAGTTGGCGCCGGGTACCGAAGGCGGCTATACACGCGACTTTTCTCAGCCCGATGCGCCGGTTACCAGCATTTACGACGCATCCACCCAGTACATCAAAGCCGGCACGCCACTGGTGATTCTGGCGGGCAAAGAATACGGCTCAGGGTCGTCTCGCGACTGGGCGGCCAAAGGTACAGTACTGTTGGGCGTACGCGCCGTCATCGCCGAGTCATACGAACGAATTCACCGCTCCAACCTACTGGGCATGGGCGTACTTCCTCTGCAATTTCCGGCCGGCCAATCGGTGCAGTCACTGGGCTTGACGGGTGAAGAGGTGTTTTCAATTACCGGCATCGAGACCTTGAATCAGGGCAAAGTGCCTGCAACAGTCAAGGTCAACGCCGGCAGCATCAGCTTCGATGCCATCGTTCGAATCGACACCCCCAGCGAGGCCGACTACTACCGCCATGGCGGCATCATGCAGTATGTGCTGCGCAATCTTCTGAAATAAAGCCTTATGCTTTAAGGCCCTGTGCCCAGCGGGTATATACCCGCTGGAGTACCGCTTTCATGCCATCGGTACGCTCATCAAGCTGGCTCAGCGTGTCCTCAACCGACGTCACGGCAGGGTTACCTGCGGCATGCTCGCGTCGCAAGAAAGCGCCGTTGCGCTGATAGTAGTCGTGAACCAGAGCAGGCGTCATTTCGAAATGCGATTGCATGCCAATATGCAAGTCGCGAACCACAAAGGCCTGATTGGCACAATGGCTTCCGGTAGCAATCCGGTGCGCGCGGTCGGGTAGTTCGAAGGTGTCGCTATGCCATTGAAACGTTAACAAACTATCCGGCTGCAACACGCCCCACCAGCTTAACGCCAGCGGGTCGGGCTCGACGGCAATGGGCTGCCAGCCGATCTCGGGCCGTACATTGCGCCGCACCGTCGCTCCTAACGCCTTGGCCAACTGCTGCGCTCCCAGGCAATGGCCGGCCACCGGGATATCCTGCGCATCGGCCCAACGTATTAAGTCCCGCTCGTGCTCCAGCCAATCGTCATTATCATTCACCCCCATGGGCCCGCCCATGAAGATCAACCCGCTGAAATCGTCGACGTGCCGGGGCACCGGCTCGCCCCGATACGTTTCAATGATCGAATACGAAAGACCCAGGGCGTTGATAATGTCGATGACCGAACCGGGGCGGCCGATATCGGAATGCTGGAATATGGCGACAGGTTTCATGCAGTGCGTTGAAGATGAAGTTCAAGTTCTGCGGCAAACCTTAACACTTGTTCGTCTTCGTAGCGACGGCCGACCACCTGCAAACCAAACGGCAAACCCGAAGCGTTCACCCCCAGTGGCATGGCCAGGGCCGGCATTTGCGCGATATTGAACGGAAATGCAAACCCATTACCCGCAAACCAGTTCTCGGCATCTGGCGACGCTGCAACAGGGGCATCGAGGCGTGGCGCCACCTGCGAAGTTGCCGGCGTCAGCAGTACGTCGATGTCGCTGAACAAAGTGGCCACGCGCGTCGCAAACGTTCGTAGACGCGCCCGGCTGCGGGTCAGTGCGGCATGGCCTAGCCCTGCCCCGGCTTCGTACACGCCACGCAACCGCGGGTCGAGTAACGCCAGTTTTTCGGGTGACCAGTCGACAAACGATTCGTATATGCGCGACTGCCAGACACGCCACATGTCTTCTGCCAGGCCTTCGGTGCGCAGATCGACTGGCTGCATCTCATACCCCTGCGCGCCCAATTGCGAAGTGAATTGCCTGAATGCGGCGTCAATGGTCGGGTCGAGCATTTCGTCGGCGTCGAATTGCATTGCCCACCCGATACGCAGACAACGACCAGGCAAAGAACGGCCTGCGCGAGGATAGAGTGAGGACGGGTCGAGTGGATGCGCACCGGACATCGCCGAAAAAGCCCAGGCACAATCGGCCACACTGCGTGTCAACAGGCCCAGATGCGCGAATTCGGCAAAGGCGCTTTGCGGTGCCAAAGGGATGGCGCCGAAGGTGGGCTTGAACCCGACGACGCCGCACCACGATGCGGGAATGCGCACCGACCCGCCGGCATCACTACCTAACGCAACGGCCCCCCACCCTGCCGCCACCTGCGCCGCGGCGCCACTGCTGGAACCACCGGCCGAATGCTCAAGCGACCGGGGGTTGCGGGTCACGCCGGCATGCGGATTGGTTGAACCAATCGTCCAGCCGAATTCGGTTGTGGTTGTTTTCCCGAAGATGACACTGCCCGCGTTGCGAAGCAGCGTTACGGCAGGTGCATCTTGCTCGGCCACCGGGTCGGCCAACGACGACAACGACCCGCGCCGTGTGGGCCAGCCTTTGACGGCGACAAGATCTTTAACCGACACCGGCACCCCATCGAGCGGACCCAACGGCGCACCCGCCTGGTAGCGTGCCTGGGCCGCATGGGCTTGCGCCATGGCCTGATCAGGGTCGAGCAAGCAAAACGCGTTGATGGCTGCCGTGTCGGCTTGAATATCGTCCAGCAGCTGCCGCAACACCGTCACAGGAGAGCGCTCACCCCGGCGGAACTGCCCGACCATTGAGGCCAGACTACTGGCCTGCACTGCCGGGATTTCAGTGCTGCGGGTGAGGCCAAATGCCGCGTCAGCCGCGCAACGAGCTGTCGTATCCCTACCCTCAACGACCGGCTTCATACGTCTTGAACTCCACGTTCATCAGCGCTCCATCGACACGCTCAAGGCGACGAATGTACTGATTCTGGACAACATCTCGCGTTTCGGGGTCGATAGCAATGGGGCCGCGTGGGCTTTCAAAGGACAACCCCTTGAACGCCTCAAGCAAGGCCTGTCCGTCGGCATTGGCACCAGCCTTTTTCAGACCACCGTAAATCAGGGCCATGCCATCGTAAGCAGAGACGCTCATGATCGTGGGCCGCTCTTTGGCGCCAAGCGCCGCCTGAAACTGTTGAATATAGGTACGGTTCAGCTCGGACGGATGCTGCATGGAGTAGGGATAGACTGTCGTTGCACCCAGCCCGTTGTCACCAATCACGTCAAGAATCGATTCATACACAATGTCACCGGTACCAATCAGTTTTATGCCGTCATCCGCCAGGCCTTTGGTTTTAAAATCTTTGAACAGCGCAGGCGCCACGTTGCCAGCATTGACAAATGCAAACAAAACATCGGGCTTCGAATCTTTGACACGCTGCAAATACGGCGCGAAATCAACGGTCATGAGCGGCACGCGAACACTACCAATAATTTCGCCGCCACCCTGCTCGTAGGCCTGCTTGAAGGCCTTCTCGGCATCGTGCCCTGGCGCATAATCAGCCACGATCATATAAGCCTTTTTCTGGCCCTGCTCAAGCGCCCATTGGGCAATGGGCGGCACCATGGTGTCGTAACCAAACGAGGTGCGCACCATGTAAGGCGAGCGCGATGTCAGGTTTGCCGATGCCGCGTTCATGACCACCATAGGCACCTTGGCTTGTGTCGCTACAGGCGCAACCGCCAGTGCATTGGGCGTAAACCCGAAGCCAGCCAGAATGTCGACCTTGTCTTGCACAATAAGCTCTTGCGCCAGACGCTTGGCCACTTCCGGCTGCGGCCCCCCAACGTCTTTGTAAATCACTTCAATTCGGCGGCCGTCTACAGTCGTACCATGCTGGTTCTGATAAGCCTCGATACCGGCTTTCATCTGGCGACCAAACTCAGCAAACGGCCCTGTCATTTCGGCAATCATGCCCACCTTGATCACATCTTGTGCCGTGGCCTGGCCCGCGACCAATAACGCCCCCGAAACAACAACACCCAAAACCCCTGCTTTCTTCCACAAACCCACAATTGCTCCTTTATGATTTTCGGGTATGCCTGATCTGTTCTGTTTCGCAACCCGTTATTAATGTTCAGGCAAAGCGCGTTGACTAATACTGCGCCTCGGGGATATGCACAATCAAGCCGTCCAGCTCAGGCCCTACGCTGATCTGGCAACTTAAGCGACTGGTTGGCTTGCGCTCGGCGGCAACCCCGTCTAGCAACTCGTTTTCCATTTCGTCCGGGGCCGGCAGCAACGCCGCAAACTTCTCGTCGACATACACGTGACAAGTCGCACAGGAGCAGCAACCGCCGCACTCAGCTTCAATGCCGCGCACATTGTTCATGATGGCGTTTTCCATCAAGCTGGCACCGTCTTTGGCATCAACGGCACGGTCGGTGCCATCGCGAAGAATGTAATGAATAACCGTCATAAATCGTCCTAAAACAAATCAAAGTATTCGCGGTGTTCCCACTCGGATACGTCAAGATTGAAGCGCGCAATTTCCGCTTCTTTGATATGGCAAAAATAATCGACAAAGCCCGGGCCCAGTTTCTCCACCAGACAAGCGTCGTTACGCAGGCACTGCAGTGCCTCGCCCAAAGACCGCGGCAGCAATTCGGCCTGAGCTTCGTAGGGTACGTCGGCCGATGGCCCCGGGTCGAGTTGACGCGCAATACCGTCAAGGCCGGCGTATAACTGTGACGCCATATACAGATAAGGATTTGCGGTCGGCTCGCCCACTCGATTTTCAATGCGTGTTGCCGACTGGCCCACGCCGCCCAGCACGCGCAACATGGCCGCGCGATTATCGCGCGCCCAAACAGCACGATCGGGCGCCAACGAAAACGGCCGATAGCGCCGATATCCATTAATGGTGGGGCTGGCCAGGGCCGCCGCACCGCACGCATGCGCTTTAAGCCCTGCCAAATACTGCATACCCAACGGGCTTAAGTCGGCCCCTTCAACTTCAGGCACAAACGCATTCTGACCGGTAGCCTTGCTGCGCAATGACTGATGCAAATGCCACCCGCTGGACATGACATTAGGAATGCGCGGACGACACATAAACGTCGCGTGATAGCCGGCCCGGTAGCAGATTTGCTTGATGGCGCTACGCACGAGAATCATCAGATCAGCCGGCGCCAGCCCCACCGTAGGGCTGAAGGTCAGTTCGAACTGGCTGGGGCCGAATTCAACCTCAAGCGAGCGCAGCGGCAACCCCAACGCCTGCAGCTGCACGCGCAGCAACTCCATAACGTCGTCCACGCGGTCATATCTCATTTCAGTCAGATATTGCGCGCCATGCGACAACAGCGATACCGTCGGCGGTGTGCCGGGCTGACCAGAATCAGTCAACGCCATATTGGGGTCATCCAACCGGAAGACATGAAATTCGACCTCAAGGCCGGCAATAAACTCGTAGCCCAAGTCGTCGAGTTCTTTAACGGCCCGCGTCATGATCTGACGCGACGACACCGGCGACGGTTGACCGTCAGTGCTGTAGGCATCGCACAGCACCCAGCCCGCTTTGTTGGTCCAGGGCAAGATTCGGAATGTCGCCGGGTCGGCAACAATGGTGAAGTCTGACGCCCCCTGCATACCGGGGATCTGATACCCCCCGCTATTGAATACCGGAAACACTGTTTTATGCGACGTGTCTTTCAGCAATAGCGTCGTCGTCAGGTTTACGCCTTCAGAGAGCGCACCTTTCGCTTCGGCGGCAACGAGTGTCTTGCCGCGCAAAATGCCATGCTGATCGGGAAACGCAAACCGCAAGGTTTCGATTTCGCCGGCGTCAATGCGGGCGATAAGTTCGGCCGCGCAGGCACGCTGGTCATCACCCCACAATCCGTGGCGCTCAACAAAAGAGGCCATGCTTATTCTCCGGCGTGTGGGGTCAGGCGAGCAGCCGCCCAGTCGCAGGCCTTACGGCGTGCCAGGTCTGCCTCTTGCCAATACTGCACTGGGTCAACGCCCGCTTTTTCGATGCCGTCGATAGAGGGCGGCCCGCTAAACCCTGACGCCTGATCGGCCGAGATGAGCATGGGCGCATCGCCCCCTTCCAGGGTGCTTTCGATGGCTCGCACCAACTGACGACGGAACGCCACAATACCCTTGTCGGTCGTTCCCAGGTGCTCGCGGGTACGGTCTTGAATAGGCCCCTGCGACTCAATCGCCCACTGGTCATGCACGTTGATGTCAAAACCCATACCCGTGTAGGTTTGGGTGTTTTGTTCGTCGATGTTGTAGCCGTAGTTGTTGCGCTTGTTTTTACGCGATACATAATCGGGCAATTCGTAAAGCTCCAGACGCTGCTCGCGCATACGTTTTTTATCGACCGGGCCAGTAAAACTGGTAAAAATTGCGTACCAGTAGCAATGGGTGTCATCGACCGGTACGTGCCATTGTGAAATCGTCATTTCGGCACTCATGGGGATCACAAACGCCTGAGGGAACACAACATTGGTCACACGCACGTGGGTTTGCTCTTGAGGCAGCTTTCGCAACGCTGTTAAACGGAAACCATACGCAGTGGGATCGACAGAAATGTCGGGACGGTCGTATTCGCGCAGCACACGGGTAATCGGCATATCAGAATCGGCCGATGCACCGCGAAATTGTTTGCCGTAACTTTCAGAGGTATCTTCGTCTTCGAAGAAGCGATGCAGATAAGACGCATGCGCGGGGTCCATACCGACCTCAAGCGCTTGCAACCAGTTGCATTCGATCAGGCCCTTAAAGGCAAACGTATGCGTGTCGGGTGCGACAAAACAGTCAAATTCGGGGAATGCGGGCGGCTCGCCCTCGCCGATATAGGCAAAAATAATGCCACTGCGCTGCACCACCGGATAAGCGCGTTGCTTGATGCGTGTGTGCAACTTACTGCCCTCGGGTTCAGCAGGTGTTTCGAGGCAATCGCCCTTGACACTGAATAGCCAGCCATGAAACGGGCAACGCAGGCCGCCGTCTTCGATACGGCCGTAGGCCAGGTCGGCGCCACGGTGCGGGCAGTCGCGATCGATGAAACCCAGCTCGCCGGCTTCGTCACGAAACAAAACAAACTCTTGGCCCATGAGCCTTACGGGGCGCACGGGGCGCGGCCCTTCGAGTTCGTCGACCAGAGCAACCGGTTGCCAGTAGCGGCGCAGCAGTTGGCCGGCAGGCGCACCAGGCCCGACACGGGTAATGAAATCGTTTTGTTGTGCACTAAGCATATAGCCCCCTGAAACAATAGCAATAAATGATGAATACAATTGTATACAACAAGCCATTTTCACCGCAATTTCAGCGAACCACCAAAAAACAAATAAAATAAGCCAATAAATAGATATTTATCAATTGCTTATATACAATAACAACGAACAAAAAGAGCGCCTTTATTGGTGAAAACCCCTAACAACATCACTTTTAAAGCGCTCGAATAGACCACATTGCATACAATAATTCCGGGCCAGTCACGTCAGCGCACACGGCAAAAGGCGCACACAGAAACACGCATTCCCGCGCACCATAAATGGCCTGTATACAATGACAATATCCATCAAAACCCAAACAACATGACCTCCCAACAATCTCGAGTTCTCGTACAGTTACGCGGCCTTATCCTCAACGGCACCTTTGCGCCGGGCGAGCGTCTAGCCGAAATCCCCCTGTCCGAACGCCTGAACACTTCGCGCACACCCGTTCGTCAGGCCCTCGTCTCGCTCGAACACGAAGGGCTCATCGAAGCCTCACCAGGCGGCGGCTACCACATGCGCAGCTTCACTATGCAAGATGTATCCGACGCGATCAGGATGCGCGGGGTGATTGAGGGCTTTGCGGCCCGACTGTTGGCCGAAAACGGCGCGTCGCGCCGCACCATGAAAATTCTGAAAGACTGCCTAGAGGAAGGTGATGCCGTGGTGTTCAAAGCCAGTATGGACCTTGACGACTATGCGCGTTACGCTCAAATGAACGACCGCTTTCACCAGGCCATTATCGACGGCTGCGCCAATAAAACGCTGGCGCGCACCATGGAAACGCTAAATAGCCAGGCCTTTGCCGCCGCCAGTGCCACCCTGCCCATGCAGTCGTCAATGGAAGAAGGCCACGAATGGATGAAGCAGGCGCACCGCACGCATCACGCGATTGTGCAAGCGATTGAAAAACATCAGGGAAGTCGCGCCCAGGCGTTAGGCGAAGAACACGTAGAAATCGCACGCCAGAACCTGGACTTTGCCATGGAAGACCCAGAACGGGCTGCAAAGATACTGCCGGGGTTTCAGTTGGTGCGGTTGATGTGATTGGCGCGCCCGACAGGAATCGAACCTGTATCGAGAGCTTCGGAAACTCTAATTCTATCCATTGAACTACGGGCGCGTCAGCCCGCTATTGTAGCGCGTTTACGGCAAAGTTTTTTCGATACGCAGCCCCGCGCCCTGCAATTGGGCGGCACACCCGTTATAATCGCTAACTTAGTTTGATTTACCGATCCAGGCAAGCGCCTTTGTTCCCGTATACGCAGGACTCGAGTATGAACAACACAGAACACCACAACGAAGATAACCACGAAGGGCACGAAGGCCCCATCAAGACACCCAAACAACTTATTGTCACGGTTGTCCTGTCGTTTATCGTTCCCGTCATCATCATTTTCCTGCTGATCCGCCTGGTGGTCTCCAGCGATCTGATCGGGGCCGGCTCCGACGCCCAAACCCCCGAGGCCATTGCTCAGCGCATCAAACCCGTTGCCGGTTTTGCACTGGTCGATGCCAACGCACCCAAAGTTTTCAAAACCGGCCTGCAGGTTTACGAAACCACCTGTGCGTCGTGTCACAACGCCGGCGTTGCCGGCGCACCCAAAATGGGTGACAAAGCCGCTTGGGCACCGCTGGTTGCCTCGGGCGAAGACACGTTGGTTACCAACGCCATCAAGGGTAAAAATGCCATGCCTGCCAAAGGCGGCAACCCCACCCTCGACGACTTCGAAATTCACCGCGCTGTGGTCTACATGGCCAACCAAGGCGGCGCCTCATTCGAAGAACCCAAAGAACCCGCAGCCGAAGAAAAGCCCGCTGAAGCCGCCCCCGCTGCCGCAGCTGCGCCGGCTGCTCCTGTAGCTGCCGCACCTGCTGCTGCACCTGCCGAAGCCCCTAAAGCAGAAGCGCCCGCCGCTCAGACTGCTGCTGCAGCCCCAGCATCGGTTGACCCTGCTGGCGAAAAACTCTACAAATCCATGTGCTTCTCGTGCCACGACATGGGCTTGGCCGGCGCCCCCAAACTGGGCGATAAAGCCGCTTGGGCACCCCTTATTGCCACGGGCATGGACACCATGGTTGCCATCGCCATCAAAGGTAAAGGCGCCATGCCTCCTCGGGGCGGCACACAAGCCTCCGACGACGAAATCCGCGCGGCTGTTCAGTACATGGTTTCGAAGTCGCAGTAATCAAAGCGCGGCAGGGGCACAAAGCGTAGGCTTCGCGCAAACGCCGCCCCAACCAACAAACCGTTCTTCATAAAAAAAGCAGCCCGCAGGCTGCTTTTTTTTATTTCTGTTTATCGACTTAAACCGATATGCAGGCAGGTTCGGTACGTAACGACACACCCAACTGAACACGCCGCTGCAGCCACAAGCTGGCACGGTAACGCATGTCACCGGTGGTCCGGTGCATCGCACGCAAAATCTCAAGAATGTGCGCAGCACCCAGGGTGTCGCCCATGCTTAGCGGGCCACCCATGGGGTAACCCAGGCCTAACGACACAGCCAGGTCGATATCTTCGGGGGATGCAATAGTTTGCTGCGCAATATCGCAAGCCACGTTGACAATAGCCGCAACCAGACGCTGGCCCACAAACCCGGCCGAGTCGTCAATTACAGACACCGGCGTATTGTCGGATGCAAACAGCGCATGGGCCGCATCGCGCCATTGCGGCAACGTCGCCAGCGAACACATGACAACACGGCGTTTGCCCTGCTCAAGACCAAAGAACGTATCCAGTGCAACGGTACGTTCGCCATCAAGCTGATATGCACTGACCACCGATGCTGTGTCTTCGCCATAGGGAGTAACCACCAACAGCGCATCGGCAGGCGGCTGCTCGGACGAAACGACCGTAACACCCAGCGATTTAAGCAAACCCAGCGCCCGTTTATGACCAACCGAGTGATAAGGCGCCACCCATACTTTCAGATCGGCGGGCAAGGCTGGAACTGCGGGCTCGGCGGGCACTTGCTTTTGACCCTCGGGATACTTGTAGAAGCCCTCGCCGGTTTTACGCCCCAACAAACCGCCGGCAAATCGCACAGCAGTAATTGGCGAAGGACGGAAGCGCGGCTCGTCATAGAACTGCTGATAGATTGATTCCATGACCGGATGCGAGACATCAAGCGCGGTCAAGTCGAGCAGCTCGAACGGGCCCATACGGAAGCCGGCTTGTTCGCGCATGATGGCGTCGATTTGGTAAAACGGCGCGACCGACTCTTGCGCCGTGCGCAAACCTTCGATGTTCAGGCCTCGGCCGGCATGGTTCACAATGAAACCCGGCATGTCTTTGGCGCGCACGGGCTTGTGGCCCATTTTGCGTGCCAACGCCATCAGGGCATCACCGGTTTCACGATCAGAGCGCAGGCCGTCGATGATCTCAACCACTTTCATGAGCGGCACAGGGTTGAAGAAGTGGAAGCCGGCAACACGGCCTGGCTTGTCACATGCCGCAGCAATAGCCGTGATAGCCAACGACGACGTATTGGACGCCAGAATACAATCGGCCGAAACAATGCCTTCAAGTTGCTTGAACAGATCGCGTTTGACATCCAGGCGCTCGATAACAGCCTCGATGACCAGATCGGCTGACGCCATATCAGACAAGTCGGCGCACGCATGAACACGTTCGAGTGATGCCGCCGCATCTTCGGCGGACAACTTGCCCTTGGCCGACAACTTGTCCCAAGTTTGTTGTAATGATTCGCGCGCAGCCAAGACCGCTGCGGCGTTCAGGTCGAACAACTTGACGACAATACCGGCCTGCGCCGCAATCTGGGCGATACCACGCCCCATAGCACCTGCACCGACAATACCAATGGTGTTGATTTCTTTCATATCACTCCGTCTCCTGACGCGCAGCCCTAGCCACGGTCATCGAAAATAAAAACTACGATTTGTTCAGTAACTGTTTAAGCATGCCCAGGCGTTCTTTAGGGCTTAACCCGGCCGCCGTATCGACACCGGTCGCATTACCGGCCTGCAAACCCATTTCGGCAATAAAGCGGGAGGGCTCGCGCACAACGTCTTCGCGCGCACGGCGACGACGCTTGCACCAGCTTAAATTCAGAGTCCGTTGCGCGCGCGTAATGCCCACGTACATCAGACGACGCTCTTCCTGAATACGCAGGGCCAGCGTATCTTCGCCGGATGCAGAGCTTGTGTCGTCGTCATCACGGCCCAAGTGCGGAAGCAAACCCTCTTCGACCCCCACCAAAAACACGTGGGGGTATTCTAAACCCTTGGACGCATGCAACGTGGACAGTTTAACGGCATCAGGCGCCTCGTCATCACTGCGTTCAAGCATGGTGACCAGCGCAATATGCTGCACCAATGCCATGACGCCCAAATCGTCTTCTACGGCTTTACGCTTTAACCACCCTACAAGTTCGAGCACATTTTGCCAGCGGTTCTGGGCGGGCTTTTCGTCAAGGGTGTCGTACAAAAAACGCTCATACTGAATGGCGGCCAGCAGTTCATCCAGAATGTCACCAGCCGCTTCAGCACTTTCTTTGGCGGCGCGCGCCTGAATACGCTGGATAAACTCGCCAAACGTTTGCAACGGTTCGAGCTGACGCGCCGACAGGCGTTCGGTCGTGCCGATTGAAAAAATGGCTTCAAACAACGACAACTGCTGCGCAGAGGCGTACTCACCCAACGCCTGCAGGGTGGCCTGGCCAATCCCACGGCGGGGCGTGGTCACCGCACGAATAAAGGATGGATCATCGGCATCGTTAGCAATCAGGCGCAGGTACGACAGAATGTCGCGGATTTCTGCCTTGTCGAAGAAACTCTGCCCGCCCGATACCGTATAGGGAATACGTAAGTTACGCAGGGACTGTTCCAGCACACGAGCCTGCTGATTGCTACGGTACAAAATAGCGAAGTCGCGCCAGTTGGCCTGACGCTCGACTCGCTCTGAAGAAATACGAAAAGCAACAGACTCGGCTTCGATCTCTTCAGAATCCATTGCTTTGACTTGTATAGGGTCGCCAACGCCCAGATCAGACCACAGTTTTTTATCAAACAAATTCGGGTTATGACTGATGACCTGGTTGGCCGCAGCCAGCACACGCTGCACCGATCTGTAGTTTTGTTCAAGCTTGATCAGCTTCAAGCCTGGGTAGTCAGTCGTCAGCTTGGCCAAATTTTGAACGGTGGCCCCTCGCCAGGCATAGATGGCCTGATCGTCATCGCCCACCGCAGTAAACATGGCGCGGTCACCTGTCAGCATGCGCACCAGGCGATACTGACATTCGTTGGTGTCCTGGTATTCATCGACGAGCAAGTACTGTACCCGAGCCTGCCAGCGCTGCCTTACTTCGGCATTCGACTCTAGCAGTCTGGCCGGCAGCCGTATCAGGTCGTCAAAATCAACCGCCTGATACGCTTCGAGGGTCGCGTTATAACTGCGGTACACACGCACAGCCTCGATATCACTAGGCGTTGTCGCAATTTTCTCGGCCTGGTCTGGCTCGACCAAGGCGTTCTTCCATAATGAAATGGTTTGCTGAACGGCTTTTAGCCGGGCCTTGTCGGTAGTGGCCAACAACTCCTGGATGATGGCCAGCGCATCAGTAGAGTCAAAAATCGAGAACTGCGACTTCAGACCCACATGCTGGGCCTCTTCACGCAAGAACCTGACACCCAGAGAGTGAAACGTGCTGACGGTCAGGCCCTTGGAAACCTTGCGATCGACCAAATTCTTGATGCGCTCACCCATTTCACGAGCAGCCTTGTTGGTAAAGGTCAGCGCGACAACTTGCCTTCCCGCGTAGCCGCACTCTCGCAGCAAATAGGCAATTTTCTGGGTAATGACGCGGGTCTTGCCACTGCCTGCGCCCGCCAGCACCAAGCACGGCCCGTTCAGATACAAAACGGCCTCGCGCTGCGCCGGATTCAAATCGACAGGCAGCGTGTAGCCCACTGGCATTGATGCATTGTGCGTAAACGTTGTCATCAGATCTCCAGGGGATCGACTTCGAGGTGGCAACGCACACGGTGACGTGTGGCCAGCGCCGCCACATCCGCAGACCAAGTCGCCAGGAAAGTCTGCAGCGCCGGCCGGCTATCGCTCTCGACCAGGAGTTGAGCCCGCTCGGTATTGGCTACCCTGACCACCCGCAACGGCACCGGGTCGTAGCGCGTAACGGCCTCGGATGTAGGGTAAAGCTCAGGCGCCGTATCGGGCAGAGTCGCCGCTTCGGACAAGAACGCAACAGCAGTCTTGAGGGCTCGGGCCTCGGCGGTCAGCAACGCCTGATACGCAAAAGGCGGCAAGCCAACGGCCTTGCGTTCTTCGAGGCTGTAACGCGCAAAGCCCTGGTAATCGTGTTTAAGCAATGCCTGGTACACCGGCTGTTCAGGGTAATCGGTTTGAATAATGACCTCGCCCGCGCCAGCGTGGCGCCCGGCGCGACCGGCTACCTGCATCAATTGTGCAAACAGGCGCTCAGGCGCCCGAAAATCTTGTGCAAATAACATGGCGTCGGCGTTGAGCACGCCCACCAGCCCCAACTTGGCAAAATCGTGACCTTTCGCCACCATTTGTGTGCCGACCAGAATATCGACTTCGCCCGCGTGCACCTGCGCAAACAAGGCTTCGGCGCTACCTTTAAGACGTGTGCTGTCGGCGTCAATGCGTGAAATACGTGCTTGAGGGAACCATTCGGCCAAATGCTCTTCGAGGCGTTGCGTGCCCCGGCCCATGGGGCGCAAGTCTTGATCGCCGCAATCGGGGCACCGGCGGGGAACTGCGGCGTGATACCCGCAATGGTGACATTGCAGATGATTATGCGTACGCCCACCCTGAGTGCGATGCAAAATGGTATAGGCCGTGCAGCGCGGACACTGGCTGACCCAGCCACACGAGTTGCAACTGACGACTGGCGCATAACCCCGACGGTTAAGAAAAATAAGCACCTGCTCGTTTTGCGCCAGGCGCGCTTTGATTGCGTCGAGCAACTGCGGCGAAAACCCATGCTCGAGCGCAAGGCGCCGGGTATCGACAAGACGCACCTGCGGCAACTGCACGGCGCGGGCGCGCTGGGTCAGGCTTAACAATTGATAATGACCGCGCTGGGCGTTATGCCAAGTTTCGAGAGACGGCGTGGCCGACCCTAATACGACCGGCACCTGCAGGTCGTGACCCCGCCAGACGGCCAGATCTCGGGCCGAATAGCGCAATCCGTCTTGTTGCTTGTACGACGTGTCGTGCTCTTCATCGACGATGATCAGGCCCAGGTCGGGCATGGGTGTCATGATGGACAAGCGCGTACCCAACAACACGCGGGCTTGCCCCCGCGCGATGCGTAACCAGGCACGCAACCGTTCGCCATCGGCCAGCCCACTATGAAGCACTGCCAATAAATCGGGATTATCGACCTGGCCCAGCCGCGCCCTTAGCGACTGCTCGAATTGAGGCGTCAGGTTGATTTCAGGCACCATGAACAACACCTGACGGCCTTGGGCCAAGACCTGCTTCGCGGCATGCATATACACTTCGGTTTTGCCGCTGCCTGTAACGCCATGCAGCAAGAAGGTTTGATGCCCCTGCGCTGCAGTGACAGCTTGTACAGCCTGTGTTTGCTCGGGGTTGAGCTGTAGCGGCGGCGCATCACCCGCGCAAACTGCGGCAGCCTTACGCTTTGACTTGTCGGCCCGGGCCACTGGCCCGCCACGCGCCCCTTTACCCGTATAACTAGCGACCTTGCGCAATGCCACAGGTAGCGCTGGTAGCATTACCTCGCCCAACGGGCGCTGGTAATACCGAGCCGCAAACGACACCAGGCGCATCCAATCGTCGGACATGGGGGGGATGTCGTCGAGCACAGCTTCAATCGCCTTGACACTGCCAGGAGCGATGTCGGGGGCTGCTTTCACCTGCGCCACCATGCCGACCATTTGACGGCGACCGAAAGAAACAATAACCCGAGTACCTGCATTAACCGGAATCAATGCGTAGTAGTCGAACAGCCCGGCGAGGGGGACGTCGAGCGCTACCCCAAGCCAATATCGCGTGGCTTCGGTCGGTTCTTGCGTCGGCACAACGTCAGCATTGATCACATCCGGCCTTGTTTAAAGTTAAAGCAATTTCTAGAATTTTCGCAGCCAAGCCAGACAACACAAGCCCTTCTGGTGTTTTCAACAAGCCTGTGGATAACTTTGGGGAAAATGCAATTGATAACCCTGGGGAAAGTCAATTAAAGTTAGTACTTAATTTACTGAAATATTTTTGCAATTCAAAAAAATTATATAAAAATCAATTACTTATTTATATTAATTAAATTGTATCTAAGAAGACCGCGCTAATTGTGCGGCGCGAAAATATTTGTGCACAACTTAGATAAAAAGCCCGATGACTCGGGCTTGATGGGTGAATTTCAGACGGCAAACCGATACATTGCACTGCAACCAAATGTGCGTTGAATCAGTGCTTTGCGCGGCTATGGCTGTGGACTTCGTCAACCAAAATACTGACCGCTTCGGGCGGGGTAAAACGATTGATGCCATGACCCAGATTAAACACATGCCCACCTGCACCCACCGGGCCGAAATCATCGATGACGCGGCGCGCTTCGGCACGAATGGCAGCCTCGGTGCCGAACAGGGTCATTGGATCGAGGTTGCCTTGCAGCGCAACCTTGTCGTTGATACGACGACGTGCCTGCGCTAGATTGACTGTCCAGTCGACGCCCATGGCATCGCAGCCACATGCGGCGATATCTTCGAGCCACATACCGCCACCCTTGGTAAAGACAATAACAGGAACCTGCTGCCCCCCTTGCTCGCGGATCAGGCCATCGACAACCTTGCGAGTGTAAGCCAGCGAAAACTGCTGGAACAGGCCGTCGGCCAGCACCCCGCCCCAACTGTCAAATACCATAACCGCTTGCGCACCCGCCTGAATTTGGGCGTTAAGGTACGCCGTTGTGGCCTGCACGTTGACCTCGAGAATACGATGCAAGAGATCGGGGCGGCTGTACAGCATGCTCTTGATCAGGCGGTAATCGTCGGACCCCTGCCCTTCGACCATATAACAGGCAACCGTCCAGGGGCTACCCGCAAAACCGATAAGCGGCACTTTGCCGTCGAGTTCTTTACGGATTAGCGATACGGCGTCGAACACATACTGCAAGTTAGACAAATCAGGCGCCTGCAATTTGGCGACATCGGCTTCGGTACGCACGGGGTGCGCAAACTGCGGGCCTTCGCCTGCAACGAAGTCAAGCCCCAAGCCCATGGCATGGGGAATCGTCAGAATGTCGGAAAAAAGAATAGCCGCATCAAGGTCGTAGCGTTCGAGCGGCTGCAACGTCACCTCACAGGCGTAATCAGGATTTTGAGCCAGACCAAGAAACGACCCTGCCTTTGCACGTGTTTGGTTGTATTCGGGCAAATAGCGGCCTGCCTGGCGCATAAGCCACAGCGGCGTATAAGGTACGGGCTGACGCAGCAAAGCGCGCAGGAAAACGTCGTTTTTTAAGCTTGGAAAAGACACGGCAATCCTTGAAAGTTAAGCATGACGATTTTAACCGTCTGGGGAAAAATTGTTTGTTGGGTCGGGGCGATACACACTGGCATCGATTTGGTACTTGCGCATGAGCGCCCAGAACGCACGACGATGCTTTTGAGCGCCGCGCGCTGCCAAGGCGATATTGCCGGCACAAGACCCCAGTGCAGCCGCAATATAAGCGCGCTCGAATCGCTCGATGACTTTGCCCTTCGCCGCCCGGAACGATTCTTTATTGGTCGCGGTACGCGTAGCGGCGGCTACCGCGTAAGCGTCGAGTTCCAGACCTGTGCGCTGCAGTATGGTATCGCATAGGTCGTCTTCGCTGAGCAAGGGCTGCCTTTGGTCAATAGACGGCAAAGCTGCCCCGGTAGCCGATGCCAGCGACGTGCCTGGCACCGCAGGCTGCCCTGCACGACCAGACAGCATAGCTGCCCCACCAGCGCGTGACGGACCCACATCGTTAAGCTGCATGACGGCCCTTGCCCGTGCCAGCTGCATCCCATAACGCGCCCCTCCTCGACTAACCAGCAATTGCTGAATACGTGCGCGCAGCTCGTCGTAGCACAACGGTAAGCGAATAAAGTCGGCCAAACCCAGCGATAAAAGATCGTCGATTGCTGCGGCTTTTAAGCCGCTAATGACCGCAAGTACCGGCGTTTGGCCACAGCCGCCTTCGCGAGCGGACAACAAACGACGCGCCCATGGCAAATTAGAAGCGGTAACGCCCACAATGCAAACGTCATATCGACGCAGCATGACTTCGTTGTCGCGCAGGTACGAACCCGTGTCGAAATCGCCTGCAGGCAAGTCGCAACCCACATGATGCATGATAAGCCTGCCGCCCAGATACTCACCGGCGGCCAGTGCGGACCACAAGCCATCATGCGGTTCGAGCAGTACAGCGCAATCTATACGTTCTCTCATGACTCTCCCCTTGATATTACGGGCCTGTGATCAGGCCCTGCAGGCATCTTAAGGACGAGTTTCAAGCGGGACTATTCGGAAATATCAGCATTCGGACACTACGCGCATGAGCGCTTGACGGGCAAAAAAAAGCGGCCCGAAGGCCGCTTTTTTAAGACAGACGACAGCTTAGTGACGCGAAGAGCGAGCGTTACGCAGCTTCTGAGCTGCCGCTGCCTGAGCAGCCAACATGGCCAGCTCAGCTTCGACGACAGCAATGTCGGCCTTGTCTTTGGCATTGCGAAGGGCCTCTTCGGCACGCTTGCGTGCTTCGAGTGCCTTGGCTTCGTCGAGGTCTTCTGCACGGATAGCTGTATCGGAAAGCACCGTTACACCACCGGGTTGGACTTCGAGAATGCCGCCGGCCACGAAAACATTGGTTTCACCACTACCATCGGCGAGAACAATCTTTACCGTACCCGGGCGAATGCGCGAGATGAGCGGCGTGTGACCAGGCATGATGCCCAGTTCGCCGGACTCGCCGGGCAGAACCACGAATTTCGCCTCACCGGAGAAAATCGATTCTTCTGCACTGACGACGTCTACGTGTAATGTGGCCATAAGAGTCCCTTTTACAGTGCTTTGGCTTTCTCGAGGGCTTCGTCGATGGAACCAACCATGTAGAAGGCCTGCTCGGGGATCGAGTCGCACTCGCCTTCAACAATCATCTTGAAGCCACGCAGCGTTTCGGACAGCGGAACGTATTTGCCGGGCGAGCCGGTAAATACTTCGGCGACGTGGAACGGCTGCGACAGGAAGCGCTGGATTTTACGTGCACGAGCAACGGCCTGCTTGTCTTCGGGCGAGAGTTCGTCCATACCCAGAATCGCGATAATGTCGCGCAATTCTTTGTAGCGCTGCAGTGTTTGCTGAACACCGCGAGCAATGGCGTAGTGCTCTTCACCAACCACTTGCGGATCGAGCTGACGGCTAGTGGAGTCGAGAGGATCAACGGCGGGGTAAATACCCAACGCAGCGATGTCACGCGACAGAACCACAGTCGAGTCAAGGTGCAAGAAGGTCGTTGCAGGCGACGGGTCGGTCAAGTCGTCGGCAGGAACGTAAACGGCCTGAATCGATGTAATCGAACCTGTTTTAGTCGAGGTAATACGCTCTTGCAATTTACCCATTTCTTCGGCCAGCGTAGGCTGATAACCCACCGCCGAAGGCATACGACCCAGCAGCGCGGACACTTCGGTACCTGCCAGGGTGTAACGGTAGATGTTGTCGACGAAGAAGAGAATGTCACGGCCTTCGTCACGGAACTTCTCGGCCATGGTCAGACCCGACAACGCAACGCGCAGACGGTTGCCTGGAGGCTCGTTCATCTGACCAAACACCATGGCTACCTTCGACTCGGACAGGTTGTCCATCTTGATAACGCCGGCTTCAGCCATTTCGTGGTAGAAGTCGTTACCTTCACGGGTACGCTCGCCCACACCTGCAAACACCGACAAACCACTGTGTGCCTTGGCGATGTTGTTGATGAGCTCGAGCATGTTAACGGTTTTACCTACACCAGCACCACCGAACAGCCCGACCTTACCGCCTTTTGCAAAGGGGCAGACCAAGTCAATAACCTTGATGCCTGTTTCGAGCAGCTCTACCGAAGGCGAGAGCTCGTCGAACTTGGGTGCGTCTTGGTGAATGGCGCGAGTCTCTTCGGACAAGATAGGGCCACGCTCGTCGATGGGGCGACCCAGAACGTCCATAATGCGACCCAGTGTGCCCTGACCGACTGGCACCGAAATAGGTGCACCGGTGTTGGCCACAGCCATACCGCGGCGCAGGCCGTCGGATGAACCCATGGCGATGGTGCGAACGACGCCGTCGCCCAGCTGTTGCTGAACTTCGAATGTCAGACCAGCTTCGGCAAACTTGGAGCTGTCGTCTGCGAGTTTAAGCGCGTCGTAAATTTTTGGAATGCTGTCGCGGGGGAACTGAATATCCACCACGGCGCCGATGCACTGAACGATGGTACCGTTGCTCATGTTTAGTCCTTGCTAAATATCTTTGACGGGATGCCCTTCTGTTTGGTTAAACAGCGGCAGCGCCCCCGACGATTTCTGAAATTTCTTTGGTAATGGCAGCCTGACGGGTTTTGTTGTAAACCAGTTCGAGATCGCCGATGATTTTCTTGGCGTTATCGGACGCTGCCTTCATGGCCACCATACGAGCAGATTGCTCGGATGCCATGTTTTCGGCAACTGCCTGATACACCAGACCTTCAACGTAACGCTGCAGCAGGTCGTCGATGACCGACTTCGAGTCTGGCTCGTAGATGTAGTCCCAACCATACTTTGTGTTCAGGACCGCGTCTTCGGATTTCTCCTGGAACGTGCCCTCGGTTTGGAACGGATCGGACAAGCCACTAGGCAGGGGCAACAAACGCACGAATACCGGCTCTTGCTTCATGGTGTTGACGAAGCGGTTGGTGGCCAGATAAACGGCATCGATTTTGCCATCGACGAAATCGTCGATTTGTACCTTGAGCGCACCAATAAGACGTTCGAGGTTGGGTTTATCGCCCAACTGAACTTCTTGGGACACCAAATTGGTGCCGATACGTGTCAAGAAGCCAAGACCTTTGTTACCCAATGCGGTTGCCTGAACCTTGATACCTTTTTGGTCGAACTCTTTGATACGGTTCAGGACCAGACGGGTAACGTTGGTATTCAGGCCACCACACAGGCCTTTGTCGGTAGTGACAAGCACAATGCCTACGCCTTTCACGTCGGAACGTTCGACCATGAAAGAATGTGTGTAGTCGGGATGCGCTTGCATCAGGTGCGAGGCAATGTCGCGCACCTTGGTTGCATAGGGACGACCAGCACGCATCCGGTCTTGCGCCTTGCGCATTTTGGATGCAGCCACCATCTCCATGGCTTTGGTGATCTTCCGCGTGTTTTGCACGCTTTTGATCTTGGTTCGAATTTCCTTAATTCCGGCCATCGCAATTCCTGTCAGGGCGTTATGGCGGAGCAGGCAACGCCTGCTCCTGTAGTCCTACGGGCGGCCAAGCAAATTGCTTTGCCACCCTCGCCAGTCAAATTAAAAAGCACCGTGCTTTTTGAACTCTTCAATTGCGGCAACCAGCTCTGCTTCGTCTTCTTTGGACAGTTCTTTCTTGTCTTCGATACGCTGAACCAGAGCAGCGTTCTTGGACTTCAGCGACTCTTTGAGTGCTTTTTCGAAAGGCAGAATCTGATCGACTTCGAGATCGTCGAGGTAGCCTTTGGTAACGGCGAACAACGAAACGGCCAGTTCCCAGACTTGCAGCGGCTGGTACTGAGGCTGCTTGAGCAATTCAACCACACGCTTACCGCGCTCGAGCTGGCGACGGGTTGCGTCGTCGAGGTCGGATGCAAACTGCGCAAACGCAGCCAGTTCGCGGTACTGGGCCAAGTCGGTACGAATACCACCAGCCAGCTTTTTAACGACCTTGGTTTGTGCCGCACCACCCACACGCGACACCGAAATACCCGCGTTAATAGCAGGACGGATACCGGCGTTGAACAAGTCGGTTTCAAGGAAGATCTGACCGTCGGTAATCGAAATTACGTTGGTAGGAACGAACGCCGAAACGTCGCCTGCCTGAGTTTCGATGATAGGCAGCGCTGTAAGCGAACCTGTTTTACCTTTGACTTCGCCTTTGGTGAACGCTTCGACGTAGTCGGCGTTAACACGAGCAGCGCGCTCGAGCAGACGGGAGTGCAGGTAGAACACGTCGCCGGGGTAAGCTTCGCGACCAGGAGGACGACGCAGCAACAGCGAAACTTGACGGTAAGCCCAGGCTTGCTTGGTCAGGTCGTCGTACACGATAAGGGCATCTTCGCCGCGATCACGAAAGAATTCGCCCATAGTGCAACCCGAGTAAGCTGCCAGGTATTGCATGGCGGCCGAGTCAGAAGCCGAGGCAGCAACAACAATGGTGTATTCCATTGCGCCGTGCTCTTCGAGCTTGCGAACTACGTTATTGATGGTCGACGCTTTTTGACCGATAGCCACATAAACGCAAGTAACGTTTTTGCCTTTTTGACTGATGATCGTGTCGATAGCAACGGCGGTTTTACCAGTTTGGCGGTCGCCAATGATCAGCTCGCGCTGGCCACGGCCGATTGGCACCATGGAATCAATCGCCTTGATACCGGTTTGCAGCGGCTGGTCGACTGATTGACGTGCAATAACGCCGGGCGCAACCTTTTCGATGATGTCGGTGTGCTTGGCGTTGATGGGGCCTTTGCCGTCGATGGGAGCGCCCAGGGCGTCTACCACGCGACCACGCAATTCGGGGCCAACGGGCACTTCGAGAATGCGGCCGGTTGTTTTAACCGGATCACCTTCGGAAACGCCTGTGTAGTCACCCAAAATAACGGCACCCACGGAATCGCGCTCGAGGTTGAGCGCCAGGCCGAAGACGTTATTGGGGAATTCGAGCATTTCGCCCTGCATTACGTCGGACAAGCCGTGAATGCGGGTGATACCGTCGGTCACGGAAACGACCGTGCCTTGCGTACGTACGTCGGTAGACGCGCCCAAGCCTTCGATGCGGCTTTTCAACAGCTCGCTGATCTCTGACGGGTTAAGTTGCATGTTCAGACTCCTGAATCCTGTTATATGGCTCGCTTAGGCGGCCAGCGTGTCGCGCATGCGGGCCAACTGGGCCTGCACAGAAGTATCGAGTACCTGGTCGCCAACGATCACGCGGACACCACCGATAAGGGCGGAGTCGACGGTGACAGATGGCTTGAGCTTGAGGCCAAACTTTTTCTCGAGACCGGTTAAAAGCTCTTGAACCTGCGAATCGCTCAGCTCGAATGCGCTGGTGATTTCGGCAAGTGCGGTGCCCTCGAACTGGTTTTTCAACAGATCGAATTGCTGAGCAATTTGGGGCAACAACAAAATGCGCCCGTTCTTGACCAGCAGTTCGATGAAATTACGTGCCGCATCTGACAGGGGTGATTTGATCAACCCTGTGAACAGTTCGATGCGCTGATCGTTGCTGAGGCGCGGATCAGTCAGTGCTTCGCGCACGTCGTCAAGGCTTGCCACTTCGGCAAGCTCGTTAACCAAACCCGACCAGGATGCCAAGGCGTCCTGGTTGCCCTTGGCCGTAGCGAAAAGCGCTTCGGCGTAGGGTCGGGCAATAGTCGATAATTCAGCCATGGCCTTGCCCTAATATTAGAGTTGTGCCTTGAGCTGATTTAACAGCTCGGCGTGTGCCTGTGCATTGACTTCTCGTTTGAGAATCTGTTCTGCACCCTTAACAGCCAAGTTTGCAACGTCGGCACGGAGCCCGTCGCGCGCACGCTGAACTTCTTGTTCGGCGTCTTGCTTGGCCTGCGCAATGATTCGAGCTTTTTCAGCTTCGGCTTCACGACGAGCTTCGTCGATGATGGCCGCGGCTTGCTTTTCAGCTTCGAGCATGCGGGCGTGATTCTCGGATTTGGCAGAGGCCTCGATCAGACTGATACGTGCCTGGGCCTGGGCCAAATCGGCCTTACCCTTGTCGGCAGCTGCAAGACCATCGGCAATTTTCTGACGGCGATCTTCGATTGCTTTTGTCAAAGGCGGCCATACGAATTTCATCGTAAACCAACCCAAAACAAAAAACACGATCATCTGAAAAAAGAGAGTCGCGTTTAAATTCACGGTCGTGTCCCTTTAATACCACAAGTGCCCGCAGCGATGCTGCAAAACACCCAATGTCCAAGTCGCGAGCAGCGCCCTACGGCACTGCCTACGACTACTTAGCCCACCCGTATTGGCGGGCGTATTGTTGCTTAGCCGACGAAGGGGTTGGCGAAAGCAAACAACATGGCGATACCAACACCGATCAGGAACGCAGCGTCGATAAGACCAGCCAACAGGAACATTTTGGTTTGCAAAGCGTTCATGAGCTCGGGTTGACGAGCCGAAGCTTCAAGATATTTACCACCCATCAAAGCGATACCGATCGAGGCGCCAAAAGCACCCAGGCCAACAATAAGACCGCAAGCCAGAGCAACGAAAGCAACGTTGGTCATAACAACTCCTTGGTTAAAAAACCTTGTGTAATCAAAAAGCCAAAAGAAAACTGCTTTGCAAGAAAACCTTGCGCCCCGAACGGCTGCCCCCGGGTGAGAGCAACCGCGCCGGAAATTTATTAATGGTCTTCGTGAGCCAAACCGACATATACAAGTGCCAACATCATGAAAATGTAAGCCTGCAGTATGACGATAAGGATGTGGAAGATTGCCCACACGGAACCGGCCAGAATGTGACCAATACCCAAACCTATACTTGCACCATTAAAGCCTGTCCACGCACCACCCAGCAGAGCGATAAGCATGAAGAGCAATTCGCCGGCAAACATGTTGCCGAACAACCGCATTCCGAGCGACACGGTTTTGGCGGCGTATTCCATCAGGTTCAACAGAACGTTGAACGGAACGAGGAGCAGACCAACAAAGCCATGAGCATGGAAGGGAGCTGTGAACAGACTTTTTACGAAGCCGCCACCGCTCTTGATCTTGATGCCGTAGTAAATGGTGAGCAGCAACACACCCAGGGACATACCCATAGGCACGTTAAGGTCGGCTGTTGGCAGAATACGGTGGTAATAAAGTGGGTCGCCGTGCTCGGCCCCAACACCAGTAGATTTGAAGATCCAGGCCAGCAAATCGACGGGCACCAGATCGAGGGCATTCATGAGAATGACCCACAAGAAAATCGTAAGCGCGAGCGGCGCAACAAAGCGGCGCGTTGATTCGCTAGGGATAATGCTTTTGGATTCTTGGGCGACCATGTCGACAAGCATTTCGACGGCGGTCTGGAAGCGACCTGGAACGCCGGCACTGGCGCGGCGCGCCGCCGACCACATGGCCAGCACGACAATAAGACCCATAAGAATGGACCAGAACAACGAGTCGTAGTTGATGACCGAGAAATCGGCGATTGTCGATTGCTTCTCGCCGAGGCCATTCAAATGCACTAAGTGGTGCTGAATATAATAGGACTGTGGCGAAATATCACTAGCAGCAGCCATTTGAACCCTTACCCTGTTGACTATATAACGAGCACGATGCCGCTTGAGACGACATCGCACATGAATTTTTGCACCACACTACGGCAACTTGCTAAACATTAGCAAAAGGACGTAGCCCTTAAGTACCATGACCAGCCCAAAAATAAGCGCCGGCCAAACTAGCCACGCCTGAGCCAGATATACACCCAGCACCAGCAACGCAACGGCAGCCCCTAGCTTGATGAGCTCGCCGAGCAGAAACCCTGCTGGGTTAGCAGGACGACCCATAACCAGGCCGACCAACAAGCGCAACGCAAACAACGCGTTAGGCACCAAGTAAGCCGCAGCGCCCAATAAAGCCGAAGCGCCTGCATACACCCCCGCAACCAGCCAGCATATTGCAACTGCAACAAGCGCCATGATTGCCTGTGCAACCAGGGCCCGAAGCAGACCTTTTTTGGCCTTTGCCTGCAAGCTGGCTTTTTGTGCTTCGGTTAGCTGCACTGCAGCACCAGAGCCCGGGGATTTTACCTGATTAGCGGATGACACGTTGGGGTAAACCTTATTGGGGTAACCGCAAACCTGCCCGCGCATTCCCGCCGTTGTTTGTTAAGCGTCAAACCCGCAGAGTATAACTTTATTTTTTAAGCGTAAGCAAATCGTAAGGTGGCCCGCCTATGACAGCCGACGGGCCTTTGCCCACTATTCGTGTTTGAACTGGGGCTGACGCTTTTCGATGAAGGCGTTCATGCCCTCTTTTTGATCGTGGGTGGAAAACAACGCATGAAAATTTCGACGCTCGGAGAGAAGACCCTCATTGAGCGGTGCCTCGTAGGCGCGGTTAATCGCCTCTTTGGCCATCATGACCGAAGGGAGTGACATCGAAGCAATGGCGGCGGCGGCCTCGAGCGCCTCATCGAGAACTCGGTCGGCCGGCACGACACGCGACACCAGACCCGCACGCTCCGCCTCGGCCGCATCCATCATGCGCGCTGTCAGAATCATATCCATGGCCTTGGCTTTGCCCACTGCGCGCGGCAAACGCTGGGTACCCCCAAAGCCCGGAATAATGCCAAGCTTGATTTCAGGCTGACCGAATTTTGCATTTTCGCCAGCAATAATGAAGTCACATTGCATGGCCAGCTCGCACCCGCCGCCCAAAGCAAACCCGGATACGGCCGCAATAATAGGCTTGCGCACGCGACGCAGGTACTCCCACTGATGGCCCAGATAGTCTTGCTTGTAGACGTCGGTGTAAGACCAGTCTTTCATGGCGGCAATATCAGCACCAGCAGCAAAAGCTTTTTCGCTGCCCGTAATAACAATGGCGCCAATACCGTCATCCGCATCAAACGCCTTCATGGCATTGGCCACCTCATCAATGACCTCGTTGCTCAGGGCGTTAAGGACTTTGGGGCGATTCAGTGTCAAAAGACCGACCCGGCCGCGTGTCTCGACCTTGACCAATGGCTCACTCATGCTGACTCCTTGCAAAGTAATATATGCGTTATGAATGCAAAACCATTACTTTACCGCTTAATTCCCGCCGACCCGGCCGGTCATTATTTTTCGGTCGAACTGACCTTGCACAACCCGAACCCCGACGGACAAGTCTTCAGTCTGCCCGCGTGGATTCCAGGCAGCTACCTGATCCGCGACTTTTCGCGACACATTGTGCATATCGCAGCCAGTGTTAATGGCCGCCGTGTAGACATCCAAAAAACAACCAACCACAGTTGGCGCTGCGCGCCCTGCAAAGGCCCACTAACGGTTCAGTACACTGTTTACGCTTGGGACCTATCCGTTCGCGGCGCGCACTTCGACGAGACGCATGCCTTTTTTAATGGCACCAGCGTTTTTCTGGCGCCCGAAGGCCACACACACCTTCACTGCCTGGTCGACCTGCAAGCCCCCGCCCACCGATCCGACTGGAAGGTCTATACCAGTTTGCCGGAAGCAGATGCCGCGCATTACCCAAATGCCGCCAAGCGGCACGGATTTGGGCTGTATTGCGCCCCCGACTACGACGCCCTGATTGATCACCCCGTTGAAATGGGTACGCCGAAAGTCGCCCGGTTCAAAGCCCATGGCGCCGAACACGAGCTCGTATTTACCGGCATCGTCCCAAACCTGGACTTGGATCGCATCACTGCAGATGTCCAGAAAATATGTGAGACCCAGATCAGCTTTTTTGAACCCGAGACTCATGCGGCGCCTTTTCTGGACAGCAGCAACCGTTATGTGTTCATGACCATGGTCACTGGCGATGGGTATGGCGGCCTCGAACATCGCGCTTCGACTGCGCTGATGACTTCGCGCAACGACCTCCCCGTTGCCGGGCAAACCAACGCTCCCGATGGCTACACTAACTTCTTGGGCTTGGTCAGCCACGAATATTTCCACACTTGGAACGTCAAGCGCATCAAACCCTCGGCATTCGTGCCCTACCAGCTCGATCGCGAAAACCACAGTCGCCTGCTGTGGGTATCCGAAGGCTTTACGTCGTACTACGACGACTTGATGCTGCTGCGCGCAGGTCTTATCGACGAAGCCAAGTATTTCGACCTGCTCGCCAAAACAATCGACACCGTCACCAAGGCGCCCGGTCGCCTGAGGCAGTCGGTTGCCGACAGCTCCTTCGACGCCTGGACACGGTTCTACAAGCAAGACGAGAACGCGCCCAACGCATTGGTCAGCTACTACAGCAAAGGGTCGCTTATTGCCCTGGGCCTCGACCTTTTCATACGACATACTTCTGGCGGACAGACGTCGCTTGACGATGTCATGCGCTTGCTATGGGGCCGTTACGGACGGCACTTTTACACAGGCACCCAAGAAGGTATTGATGAAGATGACATGGCCTCATTAATACACGAGGCGTGCGGCGTCGATGTTGCCGACTTTCTGGCGCGTTATGTTGACAACTGCGAAGATGTACCGCTGCAGGCGCTGCTGGCCGACGCCGGCATTTTGCTCGAACGCACAACGACCCCCAGCACGCCTTCGCTCGATGTGCGCACGCGCACAAGCCATGGGCGCATCGAACTGGCCAGCGTCATCAACGGTGGCGCCGCACACCAGGGCGGGCTGTCGGCGGGCGACCAGTTGGTCGCCATTGGCGGGTTGCGTGTCGCCGACGCCGGCGACGTCGATCGCCTTTTACGCGCCTACAACGCCAACGACACTGTTGTCGTGCACGTCTTTCGCCGCGATGAACTTCGTACCTTTAACGTATGCCTTAGCCCAGCCGCTGCAGGTTGGGCACTAAAGCGTAAATAAATAGCATTCACGCCATGACTGATCGTTCCGAAGCCCAAAAAGTTGTCCTGATTACCGGCGCCGCCAAGCGCCTGGGCCGCGAAGTCGCCCTCAAGTTTGCCCGATCGGGTTGGGACGTTGCCATTCATTACCACCGCTCGGGCGTAGATGCCGAGCGTACGCTGGCCGAACTACAACAGATAGGCGTGCGCTGCACTACCGTTGGCGGCGACCTGGCCGACCCTGAGGCCCCACTGGCGGTGTTCAAACAAACCATTGATGTCCTGGGTCAGGTCGACGCCATCGTCAACAACGCCTCGCTGTTTGAATTCGATGACCCAAAAACGTTCTCGGTAGCGTCGCTACAGGCGCACGTCATGCCGAATCTGGCCGCCCCGCTACTGCTGGCGCAACAACTGGCCGCGCATATCGAAACCCGCAGCAACGCCCAGGGCGTTGTTATCAACTTGCTCGATCAAAAACTCTGGAGCTACAACCCCGACTTTTTTTCGTACACTCTGACCAAGGCCGCACTTCAGGCCGCAACCACCATGCTGGCCCAAGCCTTCGCTCCCCGTTTGCGCGTCGTAGGTGTCGCACCGGGCCTGACACTGCCCAGCCACATGCAATCCGAAGCCGATTTCGAACGCACACACGCACTGTCTCCGCTGGGCAAAGCCAGCAGCCCGGAAGACATTGCCCGAGCGATTTTATTTGCGGCCGAAACGCCCAGCATGACGGGGACGTCTATCGTGGTCGACGGGGGTCAGCACCTGCTTGGCCTGCAGCGCGACTTTAGCTGCTTATAATCTGTCTTCTTACGCCAACCTGCGTTGGCCGCAGCAACATGCCGCCGCCAACCTCTATGCCACTACCCATGCTTACCCGCCGGATCTACTTTTCGCAGCTCGCCCTCGATGCTCATATTGGCATTCTGGAACACGAATTGCGCGCCACCCAGCCCCTTCACATCGACGTAGAGCTGGACGTCGACATTCACCAGCCTGTCGACGACATGAATATCCAGACGGTGCTTGATTACCGCCTGGTGCGTGCTGCCATCGTGCAAGAGTGCACCCAGGCTCATGTGCACCTTATCGAGACCCTGGTTGAGCAAGTGACCGAGCGCCTGCTTCGTGACTTCCCGGAAATCAAGCATATCAAGCTGCGTATCAGCAAACCCAATGCGTTTTCCGACTGCGCTGCCGTAGGCATCGCAGTCGAACGAAGCCGCCAGGCCTGAACACCATGAACACTACAGCCACCCCAGACACCACCGCGGTCGACGCGCCCCGCGACCCGCGCAAGATGAGCGTCAGCGAAAACAAGCTGACCAAGCGTCTGATCCGCGAAACAGGCCGAGCCATCATCGATTTCAATATGATCGAAGCCGGCGACAAAGTCATGGTTTGCCTTTCCGGCGGAAAAGACTCGTACGGCCTGCTCGACCTGTTGCTTATCCATCAGTCTCGCGCACCGTTCAAATTCGATATTGTGGCGGTCAACCTCGACCAGAAACAGCCCGGCTTCCCCGAGCACGTTCTACCTGAATACCTGACCCGTATCGGCGTACCCTTCCATATAGAGAACCAGGACACCTATTCAGTAGTGACCCGTGTGATCCCCGAGGGTAAAACCATGTGTTCGCTGTGCTCGCGCATGCGCCGGGGTATTTTGTACCGCGTCGCCAAAGAGCTGGGCGCCACAAAAATTGCGCTGGGCCACCACCGCGACGACATCTTGGCCACTTTCTTTTTAAATCTGTTTTACGGTGGGCGCATGAAAGGCATGCCCGCCAAACTTAAATCGGACAATGGCGAGCACATTGTGATCCGGCCTTTGGCTTATGTGCCCGAAAAAGACCTGATCGCTTACGCCAAACTCAAAGAATTCCCGATCATCCCGTGCACCTTGTGTGGCTCTCAAGAAAACCTGAAACGCCAGGAGATCAACCGCATGATCGCCGAATGGGATCGCAAGTTGCCCGGCCGGTCGTGGAATGTATTTGCCGCACTTGCCCATGTCGTGCCGTCGCACTTAATGGATAGCCGCATCTTTGACTTTGCCGGCCTAAAAGCCGATGGCACGGCAGATGACGAGGGCGACAAGGCGTTTGACACCGAAGACTTCAGCGATGCTTTAGCGGCGTTCAGTGACGACGATAGCGATACCGACACCGAAGTGCCTGCAAACCATAGTCATAAGGTTATCCCGCTAAACGTAGTGGGCGACCTGCAAAAACTGGGCTAAATGCCTATGGCGTCAGGTGCCTTCCCAGCGGGGGCCCTGTACGTCGATGCCCACCAGTTCGAGCACGCGCGCCACAGTGTGATCGACCATCTCTTCGATAGATTTGGGGTGATGATAAAACGCCGGTAGCGGCGGAAAAATAACGCCCCCCATTTCGGTGACAGACGTCATGTTGCGCAAGTGCGCCAGATTCAGCGGCGTTTCGCGAACCATAAGCACTAACCGACGGCGCTCTTTGAGGGTGACGTCGGCAGCGCGGGTAATGAGGTTATCGGAAAACCCGTGCGCCACAGCGGCCAGTGTACGCATGGAACAGGGCACCACAACCATGCCGGCCGTATCAAACCCACCACTAGCCAGCGTAGCGCCGACGTCGCGGAAGCTGTAGACGCGATCGGCCAGCGCGTGCACAGCCTTTCGATCAAGATCAAGCTCGTACTTGATGTTCAGCACGCCCGATGGCGAAACAACCAGATGGGTTTCGATATCGGGCGCCTTTTCGCGCAGCGTTTGCAGCATGCGCACGGCATAAATGGAGCCCGTAGCCCCGGTAATGCCAATAACCAGACGACGCTTGTTAGCCAAGTGCGCCTGCTTCTTTCAGTGCAGTGACCAGTTCGCCGGACTCGTGCATTTCGGCCAAAATGTCGGAGCCGCCGATGAACTCGCCAGCAACATACAACTGGGGGATGGTCGGCCAGTTCGAATACTCTTTAATGCCCTGGCGAACCTCTTCGTCTTCGAGCACGTTGACGGTAACCAGCTTGGTCACGCCCGACGCCTTCAGAATTTGAATGGCACGCCCGGAGAACCCGCACTGCGGAAATTGCGCCGTACCCTTCATGAACAACACAACGGGATTACTGGTAACCGTTTCCCGGATGAAATCTTGAACTTCGCTCATGGTGCCCTCTAAACAGTGGAATTGTGTCTATTATAAATAGCCGCCGGAAATCCGCTCGATACCGGCCAGATCACAACGACTTTCGACCCGTTGAAAGCCGCGTTGAACCAATAATTGCCTAACATCGGCAGCCTGATCCCAGCCATGCTCGAGCCAGAGTGCCCCACCTGGCGCCAGCCAGGTCGGCGCACCTTCGATGATTCTGACAAGGGCCTGCAAACCGTTAGCATCATCTGTCAAGGCGCCGCGCGGCTCGAAGCGCAAATCGCCTTGGGCCAAGTGCGTATCGTCGGACCGGATATACGGCGGATTTGAAACAATTAAATCGAAAGGGGTGGTCGCGGCCGGCAGCGCCTGGTACCAATTACCTTCGAAAAACTGCACTACAGCCCCCAGTTGCCTTGCATTAGCCTGGGCGACATGCAGCGCCTCTGGGCTTGAATCTGTTGCGGTAACGCAGGCCTGTGGGCAAGCTAAAGCGATAGATACGGCAATCGCCCCGCTTCCCGTCCCCAGGTCAAGCACGCGAGGCCGTACCAAAGACAAGCTTTGCAGCATTTCGAGTGCCGTTTCAACCAGGACCTCGGTGTCGGGGCGCGGTATGAGCACGGCCGGCGATACCTGAAAATCGTGGCCCATAAATTCGCGGGTGCCCAGAATGTAAGCCATGGGTTCGCCCGCCTCACGTCGGGCCATCAACGCACGAATCGTGGCGACGGTGTCGTCTGCCAAAGGGTCGGTGTCGTGAGCTACCAGCCAGGCACGCGAAACGCCCAGCACCTGTTGCAACAACATCTGCGTTTCAAGGCGCGGCAAAGGTGAATCGCGAAGCAGATCGCGCGCACAACTCATGCCGCTCAGGCCTCGCTCATGGCAGCCAGCAAATTGGCCTGGTGTTCAGCCAGCAAGGTATTGGTCAATTCGTCCAGATCGCCTTCCATAATGGCACCCAACTTATACAGCGTCAGGTTAATGCGGTGATCGGTCACCCGCCCTTGCGGGTAGTTGTAGGTACGAATACGCTCGGATCGGTCACCCGAACCCACCAGACTTTTACGCTCTGCCGCTTCTTTGCTTTGCTGCGCTTGGACCTGCTGGTCTTTCAGGCGCGCGGCCAGAACCTGCATCGCTTTGTCTTTATTGCGGTGCTGTGACCGGTCGTCTTGACATTCGACCACCAGACCCGTGGGCAAGTGAGTGATGCGCACAGCCGAATCGGTTTTATTGATGTGCTGCCCGCCCGCCCCACTGGCGCGGAAGGTATCTATGCGCAAGTCTGACGGGTTAATCACGATATCGGAGACCTCGTCGGCTTCGGGCAATACAGCCACCGTACACGCCGAGGTATGAATACGCCCTTGGGTTTCGGTCGCGGGTACACGTTGGACACGATGAGCGCCGGACTCAAACTTCAACTGGCCGTAAACGCCATCGCCATCCAGGCGCACGATGACCTCTTTGTAGCCCCCCACTTCTGACGGGCTTTCAGACATGAATTCAACCTTCCAGCCTTTGGATTCGGCGTAACGGGTATACATGCGCAACAGGTCACCGGCAAACAGCGCACTTTCGTCGCCCCCCGTACCTGCCCGAATTTCCAGAAACACGCTGCGACCATCGTCAGGGTCTTTGGGCAGCAACAACACCTGCAGGCTGTCTTCCAGGGCGGCAATACGCGCCTTGCCCAGCTTCATCTCTTCTTCGGCCATGTCACGCATGTCGGGGTCAGCCAACATGTCGGCAGCAGCCTGCATGTCGCCTTCGACAGAAACGTAAATTTCGAATTCGCGCACCACAGGCTCAAGCTCTGCACGCTCACGTGACAAGCGGCGAAACTTGTCCATATTGCCGGCAATCTCGGGCTCGGCAAGCATGGCATCAATTTCTTTGAGTCGACGAGCAAACTGCTCGAGTCGATCGCGCATGGAGTCTTTCATAGGGAAACGAAAAAGAAGAGTTGGAAGGCGCGGCGCAGCAAAGGACCAGGAAGGTCGCTAACGGCGGCGTTCGGCGTCGGGCAGCAGACGGGGCAGCAAGTCGAGCAATTGCTGACGCTCGGTGTCTTCGCTACGGTTCAGGGCGGCAAGCGACCCGTGGATATATTTTTGAGTAAGGCTGTGTGCGAGTTGCTCGAGCACGGCTTCGGGAGATTGGCCTTTGGCCAGCAAACGGCGAGCGCGTTGCAGCTCGGCATCTTTGAGCGCTTCGGCTTTTTGATGGATATCGACGATGGTGGGCACAATTTCGCGGTTGTGCAACCAATGCATAAAGTTTTGAACGCGTGTCTCGATAATGGCTTCGGCCTGCACAACCGCTGCACGACGGGCATCGGTACCGCTTTGCACCATACGGCCCAGGTCATCGACCGAATACAGGTATACGTCATCAAGGCGCCCGACTTCGGTTTCGATATCGCGAGGCACTGCCAGGTCAACCATGACCATGGGCTTGTGACGACGAATGCGGGTGGCGCGCTCGACCATGCCCAGGCCCAAAATGGGCAAGGAGCTTGCCGTACAGGAGACAACAATATCGAACTCGGCCAACGAGGCAGGCAGGTCGGACAGTTTCATGGTTTTAGCCATGAAACGCGATGCCAAGGCCTCGGCGCGCTCGGCCGTGCGATTGGCAACCGTCATTTGCGCCGGTTCGAGCGCTGCGAAGTGGGTCGCACAGAGCTCGATCATTTCGCCCGCGCCAATAAACAACACACGGGTTTGCGACAGATCGCCAAACACACGTTCGGCAAGGCGAACCGCGGCAGCCGCCATAGACACCGAGTGCGCACCAATTGCCGTTTGCGACCGAACCTCTTTGGCCACAGAAAAGGTGCGCTGAAATAACTGATGTAACAAGGTACCCAGCGAGCCGGCCTGCTCGGCGGCGCGCACGGCATCTTTCATCTGGCCCAAAATTTGGGGTTCGCCCAAAACCATGGAGTCGAGCCCGCTGGCCACACGAAACGCGTGGCGCACAGCTTCGTTTTGCTGGTACTGGTATAGATGCGGCTGCAGACTACGCGATTCGAGCTTGTTGAATTCGGCCAGCCAGTCGGCTAGACCCGCCGACACATGCGGCTCGGCGGCGCAGTAAATTTCGGTGCGGTTACAGGTAGACAAAATGGCGGCTTCTTTGACCGAAGCGCCAAACGCCGAGCGCAAACCATCGATAGCCGGCTTGAGAACCTCAAGCGGCATAGAGACACGTTCGCGCACCGATACCGGCGCCGAGACGTGATTTAGACCGAAGGTAATAACGTCTACTGACATAATTAGGCTGTCAAAAACAGCAAACCGACACAACCAGTCATTATACCCGGGCAAGGGGAAAACCCTGATCCCCGAGTTACGTTTAAGGATAAAGACAATTTATTTAAAATAAAAAGCGTTGCCCAAAGCACACAATTTATTTTTGGTGTATTATTCTGCCTTCACCAGATGGCCTGGTAGCTCAGTTGGTAGAGCAGCGGATTGAAAATCCGCGTGTCGGTGGTTCGATTCCGCCCCAGGCCACCAAAATTTAAAAAAGCCCGAATGCATCACGCGTTCGGGCTTTTTGCTTTTCGGGTGCTACATCGCCCCCCGCGTCGCCAGGCTGGCTTACGCGGAAAGCGTGTTCTTTTATTGAATCGGCGAAAAACTCACTGGTTTAAGAATGCGCGAGTGCTGGACGTCGATGAGGTCGGCCGCCTTGCCCAGAAAAGCCTGCGCTCTGATCGTCAGGCTCACAGATCACCACATCAAATCATCAGGAATTTTGTAATCGGCATAGGGGTCATCCTCGTCGAGTCTGGCCTCTGGCTTTTTCACGCGAACGACAACTGACGGATCACGCTCGGCAATTTTATCGGCCACAACCTTAGGTACTAGTTCGGTAGCGTCCCCCAATCGAATGATCACCAGTTGGCCTGCTGCCAACTGCGACCGCACGGTCGCAGACACATAGATGCGCTCGATCTTCGTTCCAAACGTAAAGTTGTAGGCAATCTCACCACCACCCGTGCCCTGGCGACTTTGTTGCACCATCTGCACAATCTGAGCCTGAATGGCCCTTGCCCTGGCTTCTGCATCGCGTTTTGCATTGAGCTCACGCACGGCATCGCGCTGTTTTTGCAGCTCGTCA
The DNA here is from genome assembly GCF_003788685.1 of Pusillimonas sp. NJUB218. Lineage (NCBI taxonomy): Bacteria > Pseudomonadati > Pseudomonadota > Betaproteobacteria > Burkholderiales > Alcaligenaceae > Pusillimonas > Pusillimonas sp. NJUB218. The sequence continues at coordinate 283,715 of NZ_NQMK01000001.1, read as the reverse complement.
AGCGCAGCCTGTCGGGCTTCGTCGACAAGCGGCTCACCGGTACGACGAGCGACCTTCTTCTGCTGACTTTTGTCCTGATGGACTTTTTTTATTTTTTTCTGGTCAACCAGACCGGCCTTCAAAAACTGTTCTTGCAATGAAACCATCTTCACACCCTGTAATTACAGTACTTTCCTGACAAACTCGGATTTCAATTGCATGGCACCGAACCCGTCGATCTTGCAGTCAATATCATGATCGCCGTCAACCAAACGGATGTTCTTGACCTTGGTACCCACCTTAATCACACCGCCGGACCCTTTGAGTTTCAGGTCTTTGACTACGGTTACCGTGTCGCCATCGACCAGCACGTTACCGGCTGCGTCGCGATATACCTTGTCTTGCGAGACCTCGGTCGCTGTGTCCTGCGGGCTCCATTCGTGTGCGCACTCGGGGCATACATAGACAAGCCCGTCTTCGTAGGTATACACCGATTGGCATCGGGGGCAAGGGGGCAATTCACTCATTACGGTATCCATGAAATATGCAGCAACTGGCTAAACGACAAGACGCCATTGTATGCCCTGGCTGCACGGCACAAAGACCCAACACACCTGCCCCTACCCCAACACTTCTTTAAGCGTTTCTATAAAGGCCAGGGTTCGCTGGGGCAGCAGTTTTCGTCCCGGGGTCACGCACCACACATTCATTTTCGGCAAATGCCATTGCGGCAATACCCGCAACAGTTCGCCGCGATCGACATGCGGGCGGGCGAAGCTTTCGGACAAGCCAACAATACCCAGTCCCTGAACGGCCAAGGCCTGCTGCAGGCCCACCGAATTGGCAGACAACGTGCGCAAAGGCAAGCCTTCCCAGTGGTCGGTGTTGCTGCGGCTCAAACGCCATATTTGCTGGTCTCCGGCGCTGGTGACCAGAACGAGCCCGGTGTGGCCTTGAAGCTGCGATGGGTTTTGGGGCGTACCGTGCAGCGCCAAATACGCCGGCGACGCGTACAAGCCGTTGTGCAAGGTGATAATGCGCCGCGCGACCAGCGCGTTGTCGTCAGGTAACTGAGCGGCAACACGCACCGCAACATCGAAGCGCTCGGCGACCAAATCGACACGACGTGAAGACAAGTCGATGTCGAGCCGGACGTCGGGGTGACGGCGCGAGAATGCTGACAAAATCTGCACCAAAGACAGTTCGTGATATTCGGGGGGAAAAGAGACGCGCAAAATGCCCTGCGGCGTCACCTGCCGATGCAAAGCCAGCGCGGTCGCTGCTTCGGTATCATCGACCAGACGACGTGCGTACTCGAGCATGCGCTCGCCAAATTCGGTCAGCACCAGACGTCGGGTACTGCGCTGCATCAGGCGCTCACCAAACACGTTTTCCAGCTCTGCCAACCGCCGCGACAAGGTGGATTTGGGCAAACCCGTCAGGTCAGACGCACGCGTAAAACTGCCGGCGTCGACGATGTGTGCGAACAGAATCAGGTCGTTTGCGTACAGGTTCATGGTCATCAGCTTGGGCTATTGTCCCGTTTTTGGGAATATTAAAACCATTAAAGCCCATTTTTATCCATTTTTGTTTTCAATACAATGAAATGCTTAATGCCCATGGGAACCTTTCTACCCGGGCATCAGACCAACTTTGTTTTCGGAACCAAGATGAAGCAACGCTACTCCCGCACAGCAATTTTCTTGCACTGGCTCGTCGCTCTGGGCCTGGTGGGTACGTTTGCGCTGGGTTTCTACATGGAAGACCTGCCACTGTCGCCCAACAAGCTCAAGCTGTATTCGTGGCACAAATGGGCCGGTATGACGCTGTTTGCCCTCATCGTCGTTCGCGTGGCGTGGCGCCTGTCGCACCAACCTCCCGAACTCCCGGCATCGACAGGCCCCCTTGCCAAGCTGGCCGCCCATGCCGGGCATCTGCTGCTGTACGTACTTATGCTGCTTATCCCTCTTAGCGGCTGGTTAATGAGCTCTGCGCAGGGGTTCCCAGTGGTGTGGTTTGGCGTCGTGCCCCTGCCCGACCTGATACCCAAAGACAAAGCGCTGGGCGATGTGCTTCAAACCGTGCATGTCGTACTGAACTACACCCTACTGGCCTCGGTAATTGGCCACGTTGTTGCCGCGCTTTACCACCAACACATCAAAAAAGACGGCCTGCTGTCCCGCATGCTGCCGAGCTTTGACGCAAAAGCATAGAACGTTCGTACGTGACATACCGCCAAGGCCACAGGTCAGGCGTGATGAACGCATGTGAAAACAAACCCATACCAGAGGAACCAAGATGAAACTGACAACCTTACCTGCCCTTGCGCTGGCATTTGCAATGAGCTTTGGCACCGTCGCCCCGGCAACGGCCGCCACCTACACAACCCTTGATCCGGCGGCCAGCCACATCACGTTTGGCTACAGCCAGATGAACGTCAAGATGGATGGCAGCTTTGGCGAAATTTCGGCCAAAGAACTGCAGTTCGACCCTGCCAAACCCGAGGCGGCCAAAGTAACGCTTGATATCAAGCTGGCCAGTGTTGATGCCGGCTATGCCGAAGCCAATACAGAACTGGAAAAGGCCGAATGGCTGAACTTGGCGGCCCACCCGTTGGCGACCTTTACATCAAGTTCGGTCAAGGCCCTGGGCAATAACCAGTTTGAAGTGGCTGGCACCTTATCAATTAAAGGTCACTCCCAGGATATCGCCGTACCTGTCACCTTTACCGAAAAAGACGGCAAGGGCGAGTTTGAAGGCCAATTTACGTTCAAGCGGGGTGACTTCAAAATCGGCGAAGGCGAATGGGCTGACTTCAGCATTGTGGCCAACGACATTCAGGTCAAGTTCCATATTGTGACTACGCCATAGCCACTTTGCGGATTGTCACCGCGCCGCAACCTTTTTATAAGTTAATACGCACAGCGTCTCCAACGTTATCCATCAACCTGCACCTCTCCAAGGAATCATCATGAAAAAAACCCTGATTGCCGCCGCGTTTGCCACCATCTTTGCTGGCCAGGCCTTGGCCGCACCGCAAACTTACGTCATTGACTCCAGCCACACATTCCCACGGTTTTCTTACAACCACATGGGCATGTCGAAGCAAATTTTGCGCTTTAACAAAACTACTGGCACGGTTGTACTGGACAAGGCAGCTAAAGACGCCAAGGTCGATGTCACCATTGACACCACCAGCATCGACACCGGTTTCGAAGCCTTTGACGGCCACATCCAGGGCGCCGACTTCCTTGACACAGCCAAGTTTCCCACCGCTACATTCAAATCGAACAAAGTCGTCTTTGAAGGCGACAAACCTGTCAGCATCGAAGGTGACCTGACCATCAAGGGCATCACCAAGCCCGTCACCTTGACGGTCACGTCGTTCTTCAATGGCCCTCACCCCATGCTGAAAAAAGAAGCCGTGGGCGCAAACGCGACGACAGTCATCAAGCGCAGCGACTTTGGTGCAGGCAAATATGCGCCCGCCGTGGGTGACGAAGTCACTCTCGACATCGCGCTTGAAGCCATCGTCGAGTAAAACGTCTGCAACAATAATCAGCACAACAAATGACGGCGGCTTGATCGGTACCTTAACTCCCCGATCACCACCTCGTGCTGCGGTCCTGACACTGTTCTTAACCTTGTCACGCCGCCGTCATATGCCGCGTCTATCATTCACGCAGTAGCGTCGAGTCAACACAAATTCGACGCTACGTTGTTTACGTAATGCATGCGTACAGAGACGGCGACAGTGACATCCAAATTCAGCACCCACTCGGCGGTACCTCTAGCGAATCATCGCGCGACTGCCCGGCGGCTTGCCATCGACGTCCCAACCATCACGTCTGACATGACCAACGCCGATGTGCTGCACATTCTGGGCGAACATCGCGACTTGGTCAGCTTGCCTGTGCTTGAGGATGACCAGCCGATTGGCCTGATCAGCCGCAACATCTTCATGTCGCAGATGTCCAAGCCCTACTACCGCGAGCTATACGAAAAGAAAAGCTGCATTGCGTTTATGGACAAGTCACCCCTGATCGTGGACATTGACACACCCATAGAAACGCTGGCGGCCAAAGCGGTCGCCTCCGGCGACAAGACGCTAGCCGACGGGTTCATGTTTATAGAAGGCAATCGGTTTGCCGGCATAGGCGTCGGCCTTGACCTGATGCATGCACTGGTCGAGCTTCAAATCGAAAAAAACCGGCAAGTCATGCAAAGCATTGACTATGCCAGCACGATTCAACGCGCCATGCTGGGCGAGTCGTTGAATGCCATGCAGGCCACGCAGCAAGATGTTGCGATTGTCTGGGAGCCTCGCGACGTTGTGGGCGGCGACTTCTACCACTTTGAAATGTTTGCCAACGGCTGGTTCGCCGCGCTGGCCGACTGCACGGGGCACGGTGTACCGGGCGCCTTCCTTACACTGATCGCGTCGTCTTCGCTGCGACACGCACTAAACCAACATGGACCGCAAAATCCGGCGTTCCTGATGTCGGAGGTCAGCAAGGGAATGAAGCAAGCGCTGGGCCAACATGCACCAGGCAGCGCCGAGACCGCGTCGAATGACGGTATGGACGCCATCTTTATGTGGTTTGATGCCAGTCTTAATACGTTAACCAGCGCCCACGCCAAAATGCCGTTGTTTGTGTTGGCTGCAGACCAGGACGATGTGGTTGCCGTTGACGGCGAACGCCGCGGCCTGGGTTACCCCGACACACCCGCCGACGCCAACTGGACGAACCACACCACTTTACTGCGGCCTGGCACCCTTTTATTTGCGTGCACCGATGGCCTGATTGACCAGATTGGCGGCCCGAAAAATATTGCATTCGGTAAACGACGCCTACGGCAAGCGCTGCAAAAACATCGATCGCAAGACCTGACAGCACTTTTCGACATACTGATGAAAGAGCTACGCAGCTATCAGGGTGCCCAATTGCGTCGCGACGACCTCACACTTTTCGGCTTTCGTTTTCCAAGCAATCAACCATGATGAACGCCCAAGCGTTACCCACCACGAAGAACCATAGCTTGCACTGGCGTCTGTTTTGCCAGTGCGCCGAAGCACGCGAAATCATCTTCTATTACGAAGGCTATTTTTCGCAAACCATTATTGCCGCCGTGGCCGACGCGGTAAAACTGCGCACCGAACACGTTGGCGCGGCCAACACGACGCGACGCAAGCTGTTCTCGTCGTTCATTGAAATGACACAAAACATCATTCACTACTCGGTCGACGCCTACAACACGCGCAACGGTGAGCACTTCAATAATGAGATCAGGCACGGCTCGATCTGCATCTCGGCAGCAGCAGGGCGCTACTACCTGCATTGCGCAAACCCTGTCGACGCCAACGTAGCCGGGCAATTGCAAGGCAAACTGGCACACCTTCGCGGCTTGACCATTGACGATATCAAGCGCGAGTACAAGGAAAGCCTGCGCGCCGAGACCGCTGAGGACAGCAAAGGCGCCGGGCTGGGCCTGCTAACCGTCGCACGCGACGCAAGCGAACCACTGGAATTTGACTTCGTCCCCATTGAGGGTAGCCAAAACAAGTTTTTCTGCCTTAAAGCGACGATCTGACGCATGCAAGCCCTGCGCCTTTTACCTTGCTGCCCTTATCTGTAAAGACCATGAACAATATTTTCACTGCCGCCACAGCCAGTACGCCAGAAATCGACTTTAAGTTCGACGAACGGGTTCTGTGCATCAAAGGCGAGGCGTACCCCGAGAATGCCGCCCTGTTCTGGGGCGAATTGATTGGGAACGTCAAAGCATTCATTGACCAGAATGACAGCCGCGCCCCGGTCATCGTCGACGTTGCGCTGACCTACTTCAACAGCTCAAGTACAAAAATGCTGTTTTCGCTCTTTGATGCGTTAAATGAACTGGCGGCGAGCGGCACGCCAGTACTGCTGAACTGGTACCACGACGAAGACGATGACACTATTTATGAGTTTGGCCAGGAGTTGTGCGAAGATTTCGATAGCCTGACCTTTAGAGACCACGCGTTGCAAGGCTGACTGTGGACAAGGCATTGTTTGAGGCCGAAATGGCCGCGCTTGCGCGGGCCAACGCGGCACTGGCTTGCGGGTCGAGCTGTGCTCAGTTACGCGAAGCACTGGAAGACCTGACCGCGCACTATCACAGACTGATGCGGGAAACCCATCGGTTGATTCGGCATGGTGATCGTACCGAAGCAGAGCTCAATACCGTCAACACAAAGCTGCAGCAATTAAGCGCCGAACTGGAGTACAAAGCACGACACGACACACTGACAGGTAGCCTGAACCGTGGGGCGGTCTTTGATCTGGCCCGGCGTTACCTGACGCAAGCGCCGCTCTCGCTGATAATGCTGGATATCGATTTTTTTAAGCGTATCAACGATACCTACGGCCACCCTGTCGGCGACGCCGTCATTCGAGAGCTGGTCGAACGGCTACGCGCTGTGCTGGGCGACATGGGTAACATTGGCCGTGTTGGCGGAGAAGAGTTCACCATATTGCTGCCAAACATGTCGTTGCAATCTGCTGCCCAAATCGCAGAACGCATACGGGCCAATGTGGCCAATCAGGCCTTTGACTGTTTGCCAGAGCACCCCGTAACCGCAAGCTTTGGCATCAGCTGGAACACACCCGGCACGCCCTTTGAGCAAGCGTACTCAAGCGCCGACGCCGCACTTTATCAAGCCAAAAAACAAGGGCGCAATCAGGTAGTGTGCTGATCGACCGCTAAGGTTAGACAATCGCCCTAAGAAGCTTCCGACAAATCGCCTGCACCAACAAAAAACGGCCCCTTTCGGGGCCGTATAAACTGCTTGAACACGCGATGAGATCAAGCAGAACGCTAAGGCTGATTAAATAGTTTTGGGGAACGGTAGCTCGCGAACGCGCTTGCCGGTTAGCTTGAACACCGCTGCAGCCACCGCAGGGGCTACAGGGGGCAAGCCCACTTCACCCATCCCGCCGGGCGGGTTGTCGGTTGGGATAACCTTGACCTCGATAGGTGGCGTTTTATTGGCGCGCAACAACTGATACTTGTCGAAGTTAGTTTCCTGTACCTGACCGCCCTTGTAGACCAGACGCTCGTCCATCATGGCCGAAATCCCGAAAACAGCAGCGCCTTCGACCTGACTGCGAATATTGCGCGGCGAAATGGCATGACCACAATCGACAGCAGCCCATAGCTGGTGAATATGAGGACGGCCGTCTTTCATGGACACTTCGGCGATCATGGCAATATTGGTTGTCCAGGCATCAGAGAAGGCCAGACCCAACGCACGACCTTCGGCACGGGGCTTGCCCCAGCCGGCCATAGCGGCAACTTCTTTAAGCACAGCCTGAGCACGCGGCTTGTTCTGCAGAAGCTCAAGACGCAGTTCTAACGGGTCTTTTTTCGTGCTTTCGGCAATTTCATCCAGCAACGACTCGAGGGCAAACTTGGTGTAGCCCGCCCCTACGGCACGCCAAAATGACACATCGATGCCACGCTTTTCAAGGCAATGTTCGACCAATTGTCCAGGAATCTCGTAGATGCTGTCGGCCGCTTCCATGACGGGAGCGTCTTTGTTGCCCGCCGATTGATACGCTTTAGGATTGACGCGCGCGTAAATGCCTTCGGAGACCACGCGGTGATGCAAACCCACAACCTTGCCCTGCGCATCGAGCCCGGCCACCAAGTGCTGTGCGGTTAGCGGACGGCCGCGTGAACGCTGGAAGTCGTCTTCGCGTGTCCAGATGACGTGCACCGGCACACCCGGCATGGCCTTGGCCACAAGCAAAGCGTCAACCGCGTAATCGGCCTCGACGCGACGGCCATAACCGCCGCCCAACAGGGTGACATTAACGGTAATGTTTTCGGGCTTGAATTTACCAACAGCGGCAGCTGTACCCGTCACAATACTGGCCGCCTGTGCGGGGACCCAGAACTCGATTTTTTCGCCATCGACGCGCGCCGTACAGTTCATGGGCTCCATGGTGCACTGGGCCACGTGGTCGGTCGTGTAGGTCGCAGCAAAAGTACGGGCGGCACCTTTGAGTACGGCCGCGGCATCGCCTTCTTTGTGCCATACGTCGCCGGCGTCAGCAACTTGCTCGGCACGGGCGACGAACTCTTTAAGCGCTGTTGCGCTGTCGTACTTGCGAGCAGGTGATGTGTCGGACCACGTTACCTTGAGCAGATTGCGAGCTTTACGCGCCGTAGCGAACGAGTCGGCCACCACTGCCACACCATAAGGCAGCATGACGACTTGTTTGACGCCCTTAACGGCCAAAGCCGCCTTGTCGTCTACGGTTTCCGGCTTTTCGCCCTGAACCGGTGTGTACAAGACCGATGCCCAGACCATGTCGGGCAAGCGGAAATCGATACCGTATTGCGCCGTACCGTTAGACTTGGCCGGTAGATCGACGCGAGGCAGATCGGTACCGATGATTTTGAATTGAGACATCGGCTTAAGCATGGCCTTATCGACCTTGGGCGCTTCGATGTCGCCCTTAACCTGCGCGGCGGCTTCGCCGTACGTCATTTGACGGTTACTGGCCGCATGCTTAAGAACGCTTTTCTCGGCCACGATTTGATCGGCCGGTACACCCCATACCTGCGCTGCGACGTTGACCAAAGCCAGTTTGGCTTGCAGGCCGGCCAAACGCATGACGTCGTAGTAGCCCACCACGGTGCGCGACGAGCCGGTAACCATACCGCCGCCGAACTTAGGGTTACCGAACAGCTTGGCAATGCTGGGCGATTTTTCGACCCGTACGGTCGACCAGTCGAGCTCCATGTCTTCGGCCAAAATGGCGGGAATGGAAGTCATCGTGCCCTGCCCCATTTCGGAGCCTGGCGAGTAAATAAGTGTGCTGTTGTCGGGTGCAATACTGACCCACGCCACCGGGCTGAAGCCACCGGATTTGTTGGCGTCTTGTGCCGCTTGAGCCAGCGCGCTAAGGCTACCGCCCCCAAGCATGATACCGACAGCGGCCGAACCACTGCCCACGAGGAATGAACGACGCGAAATAGATTGAATAGTCATGTCGTTCCCCCTTATGACAAAGCTTTCTGGGCGTTGATGACTGCAGCAGCGACTTGGTTATAGGTACCGCAGCGGCAAAGGTTGCCTGACATTTCGGTCAGGACTTCCTCGCGAGACAGTGGTCCCTTTGCCTTTTTAAGCACGCCAGCGGCCGACATGATTTGACCCGACTGACAATAGCCGCACTGGGCGACCTGCTCGTCGATCCAGGCCTTTTCAAGCGCTTTGCCCGCATCGGTTTGCATGAAACCTTCGATGGTTGTGATGTTTTTACCCTTGACCGCCGCGACCGGCATGACACAGGACCGCATGGGTTCGCCATCGATGTGTACCGTACAGGCGCCGCATTGCGCCATACCACAGCCAAACTTTGTGCCAGTGAGCTCAAATTGCTCGCGCAGAACCCATAAAAGGGGGGTGTCGTCTGCTACATCTGCCGACACGGGCGCGCCGTTCAGGTTGAAATTAACCATACGAGTAGTCTCCGTCGTTTTCGATTCGTTATAGACCGCGGTTCAGTACACTGAAATACGGGTTCCTTACATTACCGACATCGGCGCCGCTTTGCAATTCACGCAACTCCCTATATGGCGTGCAATTCTCGACATGGCTTATGCATTCTGCTTATGACCCGGTTTTATTGCGGCAAATAGAGGAAAATCAGCAACCTGTCAGGCGTCCATGGTTCTAATGAAGATTCTGGGTAAACAGACGACTTGGATCTGCAACATGCGGGTTCATTGAACTGAATATCATCACAAAACAAATCTTTCTTTCTCACCATGAACTCTCACATTAAAGGCACGCTCGCCGTCGGCTTGATCGCCGCTGGCTTGGCACTGGCCTTTTCCTGGGCCGGCGGCATTTTCGGGCGCGACACACTTAACGCGCCTGACTTTGTCAACTTGCAACAAGGGGCAAAGCCTCACGCGGGCTTCCGTCGCGCACACGCCAAGGGCCTGTGCATTTCGGGCGAATTCGTCTCGAACGGAAATCTGGCGACGTACTCGGCAGCTCAGTTGTTTGAACAAGGCAGCACGCCTTTTACCGGTCGCTACTCGATTGGCGGCGGCAATCCCACGGCTCCTGATCTCGCATCCCCTGTGCGCAGCCTGGCGCTCAGCCTTGCACAGGCCAACGGCGAGCAGTGGCGTACCGCGATGAATACGCCGCCAGTGCTTGCAGTCGGCAACCCCGTCGATTTTTTTGAGCAATTGCAGTCTTTGCAACCTGACCCCGCCACCGGCAAGCCGGACCGCAACAAGATCATGGCGTTCTTCCAGGCGCACCCCGAGAGCGCAGCCTTCCTGGCATGGCAAAAGACGTACACACCTACCGCCAGCTTTGCATCAGAGCAGTTTCACGGGATTAATGCGTTCTACCTGGTCGACCGCAACGGTAAACAGCATGCCGTACGCTGGGCCGCGGTGCCGCGCTCTACCAACACAGAAACAACGCTTGACCGCGACAACCCGAATGCATTGCAAGAAGAGCTGATAAAAAGGCTGCAAAACGGGCCCGTGCAATACGACCTGGTATTCACATTCGCCAACGATTCCGATGTCATTGATAACGGGGCTATTCCTTGGGCTGGCGAGCGCAAGCAGATTACGGCCGGCACCATCAATATTACCCGCGCCGAAGACCAATCCACCGGCAATTGCAATGCCATCAACTTCGACCCGCTGGTGTTGCCCCGCGGCATCGCGCCTTCGGGCGACCCGATCTTGCGCGCCCGCAGCGCCGCCTATGCCGAGTCGTACCGTCGCCGCGCCCGCGAAACCTTGCTGGAATCGAATTAAATGAATACGCCACTTGTTTACCCGCTCGCCATGCGCTTGATGCACTGGGCCATGGCCATCATTATTTTGTCGTTGCTATTTTTAGGCGTGTCGATGGTCGACAGCCTGGCCCCTTGGCAAAACACCGCACTGCAAATTCACAAGCTACTGGGGCTGACTGCCTTGGTATTGGTGGTGCTTCGTTTGATTTTGCGCCTACGCCTGCCAACGCCGGACTTGCCTGAAGACTTGTCAGCCTTGCAAAAAGCCGGCGCCAAAGGCGCCCATGTTTTACTGTACGGCGCCATGCTGGCTATGCCGCTGTCGGGCTGGGCCATGCAAAGCGCCGCAGGCAACCCCGTGGTGTTGCCTTGGGGTACGGTGCTACCTGCCTTAGTACCCGAAGGGCTCAAGACTTACGGGCTGCTGCGCGAAATTCACGGCATAGTGGCGTGGCTGTTTATTGCCTTGGTTATTGCACACATCGCGGCCGCCCTGCACCACAAACTGGTACGGCGCGACGGTGTATTCGGCACCATGACGGGGTGCAACAGCCGGCGCTAACTACCTTGCACTACCGACGTCACCAATGCCGGAAAAGCAACGATCACGGCCATCACAGCCAGCATGGCGACCACAAATGGCATCGCACCATAAAAGACCGTGCCTAGGGGGACGCGCGGGTCATTCAGGGATGACTTGACGGCGAAGGCCGACAGCCCCAAAGGTGGCGTCAATAAGCCAATTTCGACAGCAATCAAGGTGACAATCCCAAAATGGATCAGGTCGAAGCCCAGGACCCTTGCGATGGGCACAGCGATAGGAACCACAATAAGAATGATCGAGCTGGAATCAAGAATCATACCCAGCAAGATAATCACGACAATGTAGGCCAGCAAAAAACCTTCGGGACCCAGTGCTCCCAAGAGGCCGGCAACTGCGTCGGGCACACCCGCCATGGTCAACATGCGGCTGTACATATTGGCGGCGATAATCAGGAACAGAATACTGACTGACACTAGCCCGGTTTCAACAAGAATTCGCCAGAAACTCTTCAGGCCGAGTCTGCCACGCGCCAACGCAATAGCCAACGCAAAAAATGCCCCCACGCCACCGGCCTCAGTGGGCGTAAATATGCCCGCATACAAGCCGCCGAGCACCAGCACCACCAACAGAATCACCGGGAAAATCAATCGCGCGGCCTCCGCCCCCGTCATTGCATTCTGCAGGGCCTTGACACTTGCTGACGCGTCGCGCCCTTTTGCAAAGGTAAAACGCGGAAAAAACTTCGCAAGAATCAGGATAGTTAAGCAGAACGCAACGGCCATCAAGATACCGGGGACAACACCTGCGATGAACATTTTTCCAATGGACTGTTCGGCCACAACCCCATAGATAATCATCAACAAGCTTGGCGGTATCAACATACCTAAAATTGAAGAGCCGGCAACCGTGCCTACGGCAAATTGAGGCGTGTATCCATACTTGAGCATTTCGGGGACGGCGACACGCGTAAATACAGCAGCCGACGCAATACTGATTCCGGTTACCGCCGCGAAAATGGTGTTGGCCATGACGGTAGCCATACCCAGACCGCCCAAAACCCGTCGCAAGGCCCACTCAGCCACGGCAAAGGTGTCTTTGCCTATACCCGACACCGCCACCAGCATACCCATCAAGACAAACAGAGGGATGGTGGCAAATAAATAATCTTGTATGCCACTGTAGGCCGCCATCGCCAGCAAACGCTCCGCGACGTCCCAGTTGTCCCGAACCAGCCAAACACCAACAAAAGACAATCCCAGTAATGCAACACCGATTTCCATCCCAATGGCGACAAAGACCACCATGCCGGCGATTAACAGCAGGCCAATGTGCAGTTCAGTCAATTTTTATCCCCGGCTACAAAGCGATTGGTGCGGCAGAACAAGGCCAACAACATGGCAAGCAAAGCAATAATCGAGCAGATCGAACCACCCGTAATTAGCGCCTTCAAAGGCCAGGACGCGAAAGAAAAAACGCCTTCAACACCGGCTTTTTCACCTTTGTCGATTGCGACCAAGGTGGCCGCCCAGCCTACCTTGGCCAATAAGGCAAAAATTGCCACCGAGAACAAGCCAAACAACACTTGCAACACGAGGCCCAACCAGCGCACATGCCGGTTCAACCAATGCATGACCAGGTCTGAACGCGTCATGCGATTGCGCAAAAACGCCGCAGGCAATTGCAGAAAAACAATGCCCACAACGGCATAGCCTGCCATTTCTGCGACGGCGGGTATCGGGTGGTTAAAAAAGGACCTTGCCACCACATCGGCACAAACCAGAAACATCACGGCGGCGATCCAGACAGAACCCAACGCACTCATGCCATCAAAAAACCGACCCAACGGGCTAGCCACCCAAGGCAACACCTCGTGGTGCCCGAGCTGGTCTATGTTCTTTTTACTGTTATCCATGCCATAGCACCCAGGCGGCACACCCGGGGATGTCAAACACACCCCCGGTATACCGCCAATCAACACATTAAATTACTGATCCCAGTTACGCGCAGGCTTTTGCCCCGAGGCACGTAATGCGTCCATGTAGTTGGCCAACACTTTGTCAGCATCTATACCTTTGGCTTTCAGGTCGGCAGCCCATTCTTTGGCGATATTGGGCATCGCATCGACCCATTTCTGCCGCTCCTCAGGGGCCATCTTGACAATCGTTGAGCCATCATCAGTCATCAACTTACGAGCCTCGGCATTACGCTTTTTATTCTCTTCAATGAGTTTATCGCCGTAGGCTTTGCCGGCTGCCGACAACGCCTCTTGCACTTCTTTAGGCAGCTTGTTGAAACGATCGAGTGACATCCCTACGCCCCCCAGGAACATGGAACCAATGCCCACCTCGGTGACGTGCTTTGCAACCTCGTAGACCCGCACACTTTGAATCCCGGTGAAATATGACACGGCGCCTTCGGTTACGCCGGTCTGAATATTGGTGTAATAGGTCGGGAAGCCGCCATCTACGGCGACAGCGCCTGTCCCCTGGAGCCAGCGCGCTGCGCTGCCGGGGGCGTTGATTCGACGTCCATTCAAGTCAGCAAAAGAACCCACCGGCTTGGTTGTCCAGAGGTCATAAGATTCAGTCACGATCGGACCAAGATACTTCACATTGTTGCCTTCCCACTCTTTGCGTACGGCGGCATTCTCGCGCACCAGCTTGTCCATGAGCGTGGCCTGCATCGTCATATCGTCGGTAGAAAACGGTGTGAAAAATGTCAGATTGGACAAGGGCATTGTGTCGGCTTCCCACAGGGTGCCTACATAACCAATATCAGTAATACCATCACGCACCGCTTCCATGGTGTCGGTCAACTTGTACAAGGTGCCGCCATAGGCTTCCTTCCAGCGGATTTGGTATTTGTTGCCCCCCTCTTTTAATAGCCGATCGACTTCGGGCTTAAAGAAATTCTGCATCATGCCGACGGGCGGGAATGTGGTCGGATGCGAGGATGCGATGGTGAGGTTGATAGTTTGCTGCGCTGACGCGCTCATGGAAAAGCTGAGTAAACCAATGGCGGCAATGCCGGACAGTCTCAATTTCATGATGTCTCCGTTTTATTTATATAACCACTTGACTACAACAACGACAAAGCACCTTCACACGTGTGACCTGCAGTGCTTTACCCCTTCCCGATTGCCGCGTTCAGTCGCGGCATGACCTCTTCGGCCATAAGCTGCATAGACCGTTTGCCCAAGGCAGTATCCTGCCAGTCGTGGCATGCGTATAGCAGCGTACCGAAGTCTCCGACCTGATCGCGAAAGGCCAATAACTGTTCGACGACCGAATCGACAGTGCCCGCGATAACCAGACGTTTGGTGACATACTCCGGCGTCACATCCGCATCCGGCATACTTTGATCAGTCTTGAACAAGTTGCCTCGCCCCCCGGCCGTCACCAGCTTGCGAACCAATTGCTTGAAATAAAAGTGATAGGGCCCTTCGGACGACAAGCCGTAACGTTGTGCCGTCTTCTCGTCGTCAGCCACAAATATGCTTTTTGCAACACGCCATTCATCGGGTTGTGCGACGGCACCTGTTGCCTCGCGACCCTCCACGTATTTTGGCCAATGCGTCTTGACCCATTCAGGCATCAAAAAATTGGCCGAAATAGGTTGCCACCCCCGCTTTGCCATTTCTGTCACGCCCTGCGAAAAAGGCGCGACGGCCGTACCGACAATCAGCGGATGAGGTTTCTGAAAAGGTTTCAAGATGAAGCCTTGACCGATCTCAGGAATCATTGTTTTGGCAACGGAGACGTTCCAGTATTTACCCTGAATATCGTACGGCGGCTCGGACTCCCAGATCTTCAACACCGTGTTTATGCTTTCGACAAACATCTCATTGCGGTTGGCACCGTAGTTGCCAAAAACCTCGGCATCGGACATCAACCCGCCAGGGCTGATGCCCATAATGAAACGCCCCTTCAACATGTGATCGAGCATTGCAGCCTGCGCCGCAACCGCCGCGGGGTGGGTGTTTGGCATATTGATTGTGCCTGTGCCCAGTTTTATCTGCGATGTTTCGGCAATCAGACTAGCCAGAAAAATCATGGAAGACGTCACGGTCTCTGCCGCATCGGTGACGTGCTCACCAACGTAAGCTTCTGTATACCCCAGGCGATCGGCCAGTAAGACGGCCTCGCGATCTTCTGCCAACGTTTCTGTCGGATTACGCCCCGGCGGGTGCAGGGGCATCATAAACATACCTAGTTTCATTCGATTCCTCGCCTTGAGTTGGCGTTGCCATTACCGGACACGCCGGAAAAAATGTTTAATTCGTTGCGTCCAGTCGGGTCAGCGCCTGCGCCTGGGCATACGCGCCACCGCAATACAACAGTGGTGATGTCGCCTCGTACGCATAGCGCTCGACTTGCCCCAAAAACAACTCGTGATCACCGACGGTGCGCGCGTCAATAATGACGCACTCCAACGTTGCGACACACCCTTCGAGCACGGGTTGCCCCTGCTCGTTTAGTCGATAGGCGACGCCTGCAAACTTGTCCTCAGCCGGGCGGGCGAACTGGTCGGACAACCGCACCTGATCTATCGCCAGCACATTGACGACAAAGCGACCGGCCCGTTTGAAGTTATTCAGATTCGGTGAACGTAAGGAAAGGCTCCACAAGACGATAGGAGGTTCGAGCGAGACCGTATTGAACGAGTTGGCGGTGATACCCACCATGCGACCGTCCGGCCCTGCTGTAGTCATCACCGTTACCCCGGTACCAAAACGCCCGAATGCACGTCTCAGATCTTTAGGATCGAAACCGGCCAAATCGGATTCCGTATTCATTACATGTGCTCCCATACGTCCAATCACACCCCGCTATTGATCGTTTGATCAATTCTAGTGATCGGATGATCAATATCGTATAGGTATTTTCCCGAAATCTTTACGATTGACACTCGATGGTTTCGATGAAATCCAGCATGCAGTGATTAAACCCGACGGGATTCTCGATATTGAGCAGATGAGGCCCGCGCATGCGTATGAGCTCAAACCCAGCACTGACAGCCGCGTAATCGGCAACAAACTGACTGGCCACGGCCGTGTCTTGCTCGCCCGTTACGAAACGCACCGGCATGGTCAGTGACGATAGCCGTGGCTGCAGTTGAAGCCCCGCCAAAACCCTTGCGCAGTCTGCAAATGCCAAGGCTGAAGTACCCTGCAATGTTGCCTCGACCGATGCTAGGGTTTCGGTATGCGCCGCAAGAAACTCCGATGTGAACCAACGCTCAAGCGTTGGCCTGACAACAGGCGTCATACCCTCACGCTCGACAAGCGCCGCACGCTGTTGCCACATAGCCCTTGCGGCGTCATCCATATGCAATCGAGAATTGACGACCATCAGGCTGTTTACACGTTCCGGCGCCCTCAACGCCAAGCCGACGCCAATGCACCCACCCAACGACAAACCAACGAAATGACTGCTCGAGATACCCAATTGCCGCCAAATCGCCAGCACATCATCCACGAGATCATCAAGATTCTGGGCCCGCAAACTATCTGTCGCACCGGGGTTGACGCCATGCCCCCTGACGTCATACACCAATACGTTGTAAGTGGAAGCCAGCGCCTTAACCTGCTCGCCCCACACCTCGTGACTTGAGCCAATAGGATGACTCAGCGTGACCCAGGCGTCGCCGCCCCGACCAAAAGTTTTATAGTTCATAAGTTCAAGTAAGAAAATGACGATGAGACACAACAAGACAAGTGATCAATAGATCATTAAAATACAGATTATCTTAAAAACCTTTTAACGTCACCCGCTTACTTCAAAACTCATATTTCGCCTGACAACCTAGAGTATTTATGTCTTTACCCTCCCCGACAATTGACAAGCCCACCCCCCGCAAGCGCATGTCTGCCGAAGCGCGCGAACGCGCAATCGTCGAGGGTGCAGTCGCCTTTTTTGCCGAAGTCGGGTTCGATGGCGACACACGCGAACTGGCGCGCCGTCTGGGCATCACACAGTCACTGATTTTCAAATACTTTCCAACAAAGGCAGCGCTTATCGAGCGCGTATATCAAGAGGTCTATGTCGGGCGATGGAACCCTTATTGGGAAGTCATCATTGCCGACCGCACGGCCCCCATCAAAGAGCGGCTTACCCGCCTGTATTGTGACTATTCAAAGACCGCCCTGACCTGGGACTGGGTCAGGCTGTTTATGTTTTCGGGCTTGCGCGGCGAAACCATCAACCATAGATACCTTGAGTTTTTGCGTAGCCGCGTACTCGAGCCCGTGGCCATTGAAATGCGCGCCGAGTTCGGGCTACCTACGGTCGATTCCGTCCCTCTGCTTACCGAAGAAATCGAATTGGTCTGGTCAATCAACGCCCGCATTTTCTACTACGGCCAACGCACCTGGATCTTCAATGTTCCGCTTGAAACTGACCTTGAAACGCTTGTCACCCTGACGATCGACCATTTCGTCGAAGGCGCAAAGGCTGTTCTGCCCAAATTGATCAAAGCGCACCAAGCCACTCTCCCGCTCACTCAATAACAACGCTTATTGCCATGACACGAATTGCATTGATTCACGCCCTTTCGCACTCGGTTTCGCCGGTAAACGTCGCCTTCGAATACGCTTGGCCCGAAGCCACAATCATGAACCTGCTAGACGACAGTTTGTCGAGCGACCTGGCACGCAACAACGGCATTGCCGACCCGGCCATGCACAAACGCTTTCTTACGTTGGGTGATTACGCTGTGTCTACGGGGGCAGACGCGATACTGTTTACCTGCTCGGCGTTCGGAACCTGCATTGAGGGCGTGGTGAAACAACACCCGACTATTCCGGTGCTTAAGCCGAACGAAGCCATGATCGCACAAGCGGCGGCGCACTACCGAAAGGTCGGCTTGCTTGCGTCATTCGGGCCAACACTCCAAAGTATGCCCGCCGAGTTCCCAAAGCATATTGATCTGGTACCTGGGCTAGCTGAAGGCGCCCTTGACGCATTGAACCGTGGGGACGTTAAGACTCACGATGCGGCCGCTGTGACAGCGGCGAAGAAACTAGCCGCCGAGGGTTGCGAGGCTATTGCATTGGCTCAATTCAGCCTGGCCCGAAGCGCGCCTGCCATAGCAGCCGCAACAGACTTGCCGGTGCTTACAACCATCGACAGCGCCATTGCCGAACTTAAACGCAGGCTATCGCATCGAGCCGAATAACTAGGCAGGCTGCCAATCCAGCGTCCAGGCCCCGTTACGTACGTTTTGCAGCCACAACATGCAAGTCAGTGTTTTGGCGTCGGTGATGCCACCGGCGCCGCACGCAGCAAGCACATCATCGACCCGCGCGATTTTCACTTCAAGAAATTCGTCGTGATCTAACTGTGCCTGACCGGGGCGCAAATCTTTGGCGAAAAAGATATGAATGACCTCGGTTGAGTAGGCAATCGCCAGGTCAAGCGCCCCGGCATAAGCCCATTGCCCGGCGGTGTAGCCCGTTTCTTCAAGCAGCTCACGCTGAGCGCACGCTAAAGGGGTTTCGTGAGGGTCGAGCTTGCCGGCGGGGAACTCGGTCATGACTTTGCCCACTGGATAACGATATTGCCTTTCAAGCAAGACCTGATCGTCTTCGAGCAGCGGAATAATGACTACCGCGCCGGGGTGAATGATGTATTCGCGACTAGCGGTATTGCCATTAGGCAGCCTGACCACATCACGACGCGCCTTCAGGAAGCTTCCTTCGTATACCGTGGTACTTTGAAGGGTAGTTTCAGTCAAATGCGCATCGGCGTCGCCCGCTTTAACGGGCGCCGACGACGAGGTGGAATATGTGCTGGACATGGCATTAGCGTTACGTTGAATACAAGGCTTTACTGTAACGCCAATCGGCTAAGCCCGCCTGTCAGCGCCCCTGGCTGAGCCTCCTGACCGTAGGCGTCGGCACGCTGCGCATCACGTGCATCAACCGTAAACACGGCCATCACCTCGGCAAGCATGTCCGACTCGTGTTCCAGACGCCTGACCGATAGATCGGTTTTACCGACCAACGCCATGTTCTCGTGAACAATGCCGTTGATTTGCCCGATGGCCTGACCCACTTCAAGAATACGTTGGCCCTGGGCCTCGTTTGCGTCCATGATTTCTTTGAAGGTTTTTGCAACATTGACGATGCCTTCAGACAAATCGCTCATGACATTACCCGTGCTTTCGATACGCGTTGTCCCCTCGGACACCTGATTGACCGACGCTTCGATAAGCCCTCGAATTTCTCGGGCAGCGTCGGCGCTACGTTGGGCCAGACTGCGTACCTCGCCGGCTACCACGGCAAACCCCCTACCTTCCGGGCCTGCCCGCGCAGCCTCAACTGCAGCATTCAAGGCCAGAATATTTGTCTGGAAAGCAATGCTGTCGATGACTGATGTGATGTCGGCAATTTTTGCCGATGTTTGACTGATGCCTTGCATCGTTTTAACGGACGCTTGCATTGCATCACTACCCTGCTCGGCCAGGGCCATGACGTGATCGACCTTCTTTTCTGCTTCTAGCGCCTGCTGGCGATCGTGCTTGACCGTGTCGCCAATAGACTGAATAGTCGCCACGGCCTGCTCGACCGCTTGGGCCTGTAAATGCGCACCGGCTTGTACATCGCGGTTACCGGAGGCAATGGCATCGACGGCGCCATGAATGGATATTGCCCCGGTACGCACCTGACCGACGGCACCGGCCACTGAAGACAACGCCGCCCAAAGCGCTCCTGCTGCCGGACTTTGTGGCTTTTCGGCAGGCAACGTCAGATCGATACCTTGGCCACCCTGAGCCAGCCGGTCGACCATATGACGCAACTCGGCAGCCTGCAAGGCATCGCGACGCAACCACACCGCAATAATGCACAAGGCGATCGATTCGGCCACAACATACGCAGCATGGGCTATCACGCGGCCAAAGCCAGGCTCGGTAAAACACAACACACCAAAGCCCAACTCTTGAAAATAATTGAAGCTTAAGTGGTGAATAGCAATTACCGCCGCAGCTACGACAATTACCAGCCAGTCGCGATAGCAAAGCAAAATGGCCAGCAGCACAAAAATCCCAAAGTGAAGCTCGGCAACACCCAGCGACTGTTGGATGTGCAGCGCGCAGAACATCATGACAGCCGCCGCAACCACCACGCGCGTCAGGCGCGAACCAGGCATGAGAAAAATGAAGGCCGTTGGCAAGGCCGCTAATGGCAAGCCAACCCCTACGGCCATCCCCCAAGTGTCGTACCAAGGGGCGAGCCCCAGCGCCATCACGAACAACAGCCACAGCACAGGCAACATGATGCGGTCCGCCTGACGATATTGCGTTGTCAATAAATCGGAAGAAGGTGTCATTGATTTGAGCTTTTGAAAGAGAGAAGAAGCAAAGGCCTGACCACGCTGCGTCTGGCCTTCAACGTCATCATGCACGTTGCAGACATTACTATTGTTTCACCAATGTCTAGGACAAACATAGTTTAAATTGAACTCTGTCGCACCTGGACAACCCCACGTCAAATACCGGGTCAAGCATGAATAAGTATGGCTTCATAGGGAAAAACAGCCGGGTCAAGACAAAAATTAATGCCCGCTTGACCCGAAACATAAAATATCAGGCTTGTCTAAGACAGAATGGATTAATATGATGACTCGGAAATCAACCAACTTAAAGGGTCAGTTCCTGGTCATGACTACACACACACTTACCCCACAAGCCGCGCCATCCGGGTACCGCAGCGGCACCGCTGCCCGGCTGACAGGCGTACCTGTTGAAACCCTGCGTGTCTGGGAGCGGCGCTACAGCGTCATCGGGCCCCGGATGAGCGAACGTGGACAACGGTTGTACTCCAGCGATGACATACAGCGCTTGACACTCATCAAGCAACTGGTCGATGCGGGCTACCCGATTGGGTCGGTTGCCCGGCTGCCGACGGCCACCCTGCAAGACATGCGCACACCTTCCGAGCCGCCCAGCCGCAGCTTCAAGGTAGGCGTAGCAGGCACCTTCATGGCCAGCCCGACCGTTATTGATGCACTGAAAAGCGGTCCTTTGGAGGTGGTGTGCCACAGCATGATGCCGCAGCAGGCCGCCGATATTTTTGAAGATGCGCATGTTGATGCCGTAATCGTCGAACTGCCTACACTGACCGAAGCAACCGCCACACTGATCACGACCATCCAGAAGTCGTGCGATGCGCGCCAAGCCATTGTTCTTTACCGATTTGCGCCTGGCAAAGTCATCCGTCGCTTGCGTCAATCGGGGTTTAAGGTGGCCCGTGCCAGTTCCGACCCGCGCGAAATCGCCACACTGTGTCAGACCTTGCTTCAAAGCCCGGCGAACCCAGACATCGCAACACGCTTGCCCGTCAATAACGAAACACCGCCACGCCAACGCTTTAACGATGAACAGCTGTCGGCCTTCCTGGCTTCTGCCAACAACCCCTACTGTGAGTGCCCACGCCATTTGGTAGAGTTGATACTGAGCTTGAACAGCTTTGAGGCCTATAGCGCCGAATGCGTGACCCGCAGCCCGGAGGACGCCGGTTTGCACCGCGACCTTCAACGCACCGCTGGGCACGCCCGTGCCATGCTTGAAAACGCGCTTGAAAGAGTTGCCGAGGTCGAGGGATGGCAGTAGGCCCCGCATAAAGACCACGACTCGTCTGCGCTAAATCGCAGTCATTTTCTTAACCATCCCGACCTCGTCGGGGTGGTTTTTTATTTCTTAATTCCCAATATCTGATAATTATGAAATAATAAAAATACAAATTTACTAATTAGCAAAAAATCGTTCTTAGCACAGCTGCTATCTGCCTTTCTCAGCCCTCGCTACCCGCCTTTATTTGCCGGAGCCCACAATGTCTACGTTTACCGCCCACCTAGATCACTTATGCGTTGAGTCGGCCAACCCGCAGGCCTTGGCGACCTTTTATAGCCAAGCCATGCAAATGGCTGTACTGCCGCAAGTGGACGGCAGCTATGCCTGCGAGGGCCGCGAACGACGCATGGTTTTTTGCCCAGGCACAGCCAAAGCACTGCGCTACTTTGCCTGGAACTTACCCAGCCCCGAAGCCCTTGAGGCCGCCCGCAGCAAGGTGGTTGCGGCAGGCCTTGCCATTGCTGCATCGCCCTCGCCTTTTTTTGACGAAACAGCTTTTGCAGTACACGACCCCGACGGAAATTTGCTGGTGTTGGGTCACGACCCCGCCGACCGCACAACCCCCACGGGTTTGCCAGCGCGATTGCAGCACCATGCTTTTGGCACTACGCATATCCAGCCCATGCTCGATTTCTACACCAGGGTGCTGGGTATGTCCGTCAGCGATAACGTTTACGCCGACGATGGCAGCCTGCGTTCCTCTTTTTTGCGTGCTGGCACCGAACACCACATTTTGGCTATCTTTGTCGCGCCCCAATGCAGTTTCGACCATCATTGCTACGAAGCCGGCGAATGGAACCTGATTCGCGACTGGGCCGACTTACTGTCGGAACAAGATATTTTGCTGGACTGGGGGCCCGGGCGGCACGGCCCCGGAAACAACCTGTTTTTCATGATTCGCGACCCTGACACCAATTGGCTAGAAATTTCGGCCGAGCTTGAACTTTGCGATGCTTCGCGCCCCACCGGAAGCTGGCAACACCGTGAAAAAACCCTGAACAGTTGGGGCAAGGCATACTTGCGCAGCTAACCCTTCGCTTTCATTTACTCAAGGAATCCATATGCGTCTGTTATCTTTTGTCGGCCGCAACGGCCAATCGGGCTATGGCGCCCAAATTGACGATACCCACGTCGCCAACCTTGGCGCCATCCTGGGTCATCGCTACGC
Source organism: Pusillimonas sp. NJUB218 (assembly GCF_003788685.1). NCBI lineage: Bacteria > Pseudomonadati > Pseudomonadota > Betaproteobacteria > Burkholderiales > Alcaligenaceae > Pusillimonas > Pusillimonas sp. NJUB218. The sequence goes on along the minus strand of NZ_NQMK01000001.1, from coordinate 260,572 downwards.
CGATCTGCGCGCACTGCTGAGCGGCAACGGCCTTGCCGAAGCCAAGGCGGCTCTTGCGCTTGCCCCAGTGCTTTCCATTCACGAAATCAAACTACTGCCGGTGATTCCCAACCCCGACAAAATCATTTGCGTCGGCCTGAACTACGAAACCCATCGTAAAGAAACCGGTCGCCCGGTAGAGCAGCACCCCTCGATCTTTACCCGTTTCGCCGCCAGTCAGATCGCCGCAGGCGACCCGATTCTGGTGCCGCGCGTGTCTACTGCACTTGACTATGAAGGCGAATTGGCTCTGGTCATTGGCCGTCCGGGCCGATACATCAAAGCAGAAAACGCCTTCGACCATGTAGCCGGTTACGCCTGCTACAACGACGGCTCCATCCGCGACTGGCAGCGCCATTCGCATCAATTCACGCCCGGCAAGAACTTTGTAGGCACAGGCGCCTTCGGCCCATACATGGTCACGGCAGACGAAATCTCCGACATCGAAGCCCAAACGCTGACCACCCGCCTGAACGGCGAGATCATGCAGCAGGCCAAAATTTCCGACATGATTTTTTCAATTGGCCAGATTATTGAATATGTATCGTCGTTTACGCCCCTAGAGCCGGGCGACGTCATTGCCACAGGCACCCCGGGCGGCGTCGGCTTCAAGCGCGAGCCACAGGTTTACATGAAACCCGGTGACATTTGCGAAATCGAAATCACCAAGGTTGGCCTGCTGCGCAACCCGATTGCGCAAGATCTGGCCTGACTTTTCTGCGCGACACATGCCATCAGAACGCCAAAGTTCGGTCGATCGACTGCTTTCCATACCCCGGCTTTTCACCGACGAAAAGCCGCTATGGACGGTTGAAGAAGTAGCCGACAAATTGCAGATTTCTATCAGCAGCGCCTACCGGTACTTTCAAAGCCTGCTCAAATTTGAATATCTGGATGAGGTGCCCGGCCAGGGCTATTGCCTGGGCCCAGCCTTCATTGCGTTCGACCGTACCATACGCGTTACCGACCCGCTGGCGAGAGTGGCGGGTCCGGTACTGGCGGGCCTGGCTAGCGCGCTGGATGACGGCACCGACCTGATCATCTGTCAGGTGTATCGTAAAAATGTCATGTGTATTCACCACGAAAACATTGGTAAAGCCAGCGCCGGCACGAGCTACGAGCGCGGGCGACCCATGCCCTTTTATCGCGGCGCCACATCAAAAGTAATCTTGGCGCACTTGCCATGGCGCCAGCAAAAGCGCGAATACGAGAACAATACAGCCGCTATTGCTGAAGCCGACATGGGCCACGACTGGAAGTCTTTCAGCGCCGGGCTGCGCGAGATCAGGAAGAAAGGTTACTGCGTGTCTCATGGCGAGGTTGACCCAGGCCGCGTCGGAATAGCCGCACCGATCTTCAGCCCCGATGGGCAAGTCAGACACAGCCTGAGCATTGTTGTGCTCGACACCCGCACCGATGCCGCCCGCGAAGATCGTCTGACCATGAGTATTGTCGCCGCTGCGTCCCTTATCTCTGAACGCCTGGCCCTGCCAAACTGATTTTTACCTGGCCACACGCTATGACCACAGAAACCATGACTCCCGTTACGATTGTTGGCGCCGGCCCTGTTGGCCTGATGCTGGCCAACCTACTCAGCGCCTACAACATACCCGTTGTGGTCATTGAAAAAAACGCCACCACGGTTCAGGCGCCCCGCGCGGTCTCTATAGACGACGAGTCTCTGCGCGCCCTACAAATAGCGGGCCTGGCCGATACACTAAAGGCGCGATGCGCCATGGATTACGGCTCGGTTTATCTTGGCCCAGGTCGTCGCCCATTTGCGCGTGTCTCGCCTACATCGGCCGAGTACGGACACCCCCGCCGCAGCGCCTTCGCCCAACCCGAGCTTGAAGCCCTATTGGCCGAAGGCCTCAAGCGGTTTGCCCGTGCCGAAGTCCGGTTCGAACAGGAAGTGGTGGGCCTGACCCAGCACGACGGCCACGTAACGCTTGAAGTTAAACGAAGTGATGGCAGCACCTACGTGCATGCCAGTCGTTATGTAGCCGCGTGCGACGGCGGCCGCAGCCCGCTGCGCCACATGATTGACGTCGGCATGCAAGGCTACACCTACGAAAAAAAGTGGCTGATTATCGACCTGAAAGGCACGCGCGACAACTTCCGCGAAACACGGGTTTACTGCGACCCGCGCAGACCCGGCATCAACCTGCCCGGCCCAAACCGCACCCGACGGTTTGAATTTATGCTGCTTGAAGGCGAGACCGATGAACAAGTCACCCACCCCGACTTCATCAGCAAACTGTTACGCGACCACGGCCCCGACGAAGGCATTGAAATTGTACGCAAGCAGGTTTACACCTTTCATGCCCGTATGGCCACCGACTGGAAAAAGGGCAGTGTTTTCTTGCTGGGCGATGCCGCCCACCTGACCCCGCCCTTCGCCGGCCAGGGCCTGAATAGCGGCCTGCGCGACGCCGCTAACTTATCCTGGAAACTGGCTGCGGTATTAAATGGCCAGATGACGCCTGCCGTGCTTGAAAGCTATCAACAAGAACGCCCCGAGCATGCCTGGCAATTGATTGAAATGGCGATCAAGCTGGGGCGCATCATGATGCCCGAAACCATGCTCAAGGCGCACTTGCTTGAAGCGGGGTTTCGGGCGCTGCAACTCATACCCCCAGCCCACGAATACATCACCCAAATGCGCTACAAGCCCAAGCCCAGGTTCTCGAAAGGCTTTTTTGTGCGCGATGGGGCCGACCTTAAGAAAACACGCGTGGGCCGCATGCTGCCGCAACCTTGGGTTGAAACCGAGCACGACCGCAAAACACACCGGCTTGACGACATTCTGGGCCACGGCTTTACATTGATTGCACTCACGGAAACACCCGAAACAGCGTTTGAGGCCCTGCCGCCGCTGCCGTTTGAAAAAAAGCTGGGACTGAAACGAATCTGCATCACCCCGCGCTATTACAACGCGTTTCCTGCCGCGCCAAGCGCTGCCACCACCGTACGCGACGTGTACGGCGATTTCGAAAAACACACCAATGCACACGATGTGTGGCTACTGGTTCGGCCCGACCGCTATGTGATGGCGTGCATCCCTCGCCAAAACCCGCAAGCTGCCGTGGCCGAGCTAACCCGACTGCTGGAAAGCTGAATCAGGCCCAGCAACCACTGCGGGCCATGCCGCAGCACGGCTACAACGCCTGGAACTGTTCGCGCAATACGTTCTTTTGCACCTTACCCATAGTGTTGCGCGGCAGCTCACTAACCACATGCACCTTTTTAGGGACTTTGAAATTGGCAATACCCGCCTTCAGGGCGGCCTGAATCTGGTCGGCATCCAGCGCCACGCCCTCGCGGGGCACCACAATAGCCACAACCGCCTCACCAAAATCCGCGTGGGGCACCCCTACGACGGCCGATTCGGCCACACCAGGCATATCGTCGATAATGCTTTCGATTTCTTTGGGATAAATATTAAAACCACCCGAAATAATCAGGTCTTTGCTACGCCCCACAATCACCAAATAGCCGCGTTCGTCCCAGCGCCCCATATCGCCGGTTCGAAACCAGCCGTCGGGGGTGAACTCTTCTTTGGTTTTTTCGGGCATACGCCAATAACCAGAAAAGACGTTGTCGCCACGGACCTGGATATGACCAATGTCGCCCCCAGTTACCGGCTGCAGCTGATCATTTACCACGCGCACCGACACGCCAGGCAAAGGCTTGCCAACGGTACCACCCACGCGCGGGCCCTCTGTCGCGAGATAAGGATTAGAAGTCAGCATGACAGTTTCACTCATGCCGTAACGCTCGAGAATGGTGTGCCCCGTTCGTGTTTGAAACGACTCGAAGGTATCGGTCAGCAAAGGCGCCGAGCCGGAGATAAACAGCCGCATGGACTGACATATGTCGCGATTGAGGCGGGCGTCGGCCAACAAGCGCACATAAAACGTAGGTACACCCATCATGACGGTTGAGCGCGGCAAATAATGCAGCGCCTGCTCAAGATCGAACTTGGGTAGCCAGATCGTACGGGCGCCGGCCAACAAGGCGCCATGAGCCGCCACAAACAAACCATGCACATGGAATATAGGCAGCATGTGCAGCAATACATCGTCGGATTGCCAGCCCCAGTAAGTGTCGAGCACCTTGGCATTGGCAATCATGTTTTTGTGCGATAGCATCGCCCCCTTGCTGCGCCCCGTTGTGCCCGAGGTGTACAAAATGACGGCCAACGTATCGGGCGAACACTGCACTGTTTCAAATGCTGCAGACAACCCGGCGATGGCTTCGGACAAGCTACCCGAGCCATCTTCCTCGAGCGTGAGCACCCGACATCCGTCTTGTTGCTCTGCCAATGGCGCGACCCAACTGCGGTTCTTGGCCGAACACACCACGATCGACGGTTCGGCATCGCCCAGGAAATAGGCCACTTCTGTTTCGCGATACGCCGTATTCAAGGGCAAATACACCAGACCGGCACGCAGCGTACCCAAATACAGCATCAAAGCTTCGGGCGATTTTTCGACCTGAACCGCAACACGCGCTCCCGGTGGCAATTGCAACGAAGTCAGGTAATTTGCCACCCTTGCCGACCCCGCCTCCAGATCTTGAAACGAATAGGTCCGCAGAGGTGTTTCGATAGCCACGCGGGACAAGTCATGGGCAAACCCGGTACGCAGAACACTATAAAGATTGGTTTGAGACACGTTTTAATTCCTGACAAGGCATGGGGTCTGAAAAATTAGCAAAAGCAACGGTATTGAGCAACCAGTGTAGGCTGGCACACAACGGCAATAAATAACCTGAAGGCCGGGTCATTTCGCTTCTGTTAAAGGCCCAAAGACCTGTAATATAAAAACGATAACGCCCCGCAGGCCCACTACATCCCTCTCGAGGCACCTCGTGCAACAAGTCAAACACATCAGGCGCCTGCTTGTCGCCCAAGGCATTATTGCCGTTGCCATTATTGCCGGCATCGTCTACGAAATTGCGGGCGCGTATTACAACGCCATTGACGGCACTTACGCGCGCGCTACACGCGCACGCAACGCGATTATGGCCCACAGCACGCAAACGTTCACAATGGTCGACCAAGCCTTGTCGAACATTGTCGAGCACTCCGTCGTTATCGTGGCCGACGGGCCCGACATCCTGAACCACTACCTGCTGGTCCGACGCAATGACCTTCCCTATGTCGAGGTGCTGCAAATCACCGACCGCGATGGCACCGTCATTGCAACAACACGCCCCCGGCTCGATAACCTGAGGCACCGCGATTTCTTTGCCGAGCATCGCAACGACCAAAATCAGCAATTACGTATTTCAAAGCCGTATATTGGCCAGCACGACGTTATAAGCGGTAAGTGGGTAGTTGACCTGACCCGCCCTGTGTTTGACAGCGACGGTAACTTCAGCGGCGTAGCAATCGCCACCCTGTCGCTCGAAGACATCTCGCAGGTATACGATGACATGCGCCACACGACCCAAGACATTATTGGCCTGGTGCGCGACGACGGTGTGTTGCTAACACGCAGCCCGTTTGCGGCGTCCAGCATCGGGCGTCAGGTATTCACTCCCGAGGGTTCAGACCAGGTTATTTTGCAAACATTGCAGGGGGACTACCGGCGCACCTCACCAATCGACGGCAACGACCGGGTGGTGGCTTATGGGCAAATAAAACACTACCCGCTTATGGTCTATGCCGGCGTTTCCGTCAACGAGGCACTGAGCCTCTGGAAGCGCAGAGCGATTCTGGACGGATCGCTCGGGATTTTGCTGGGCGCCATGGTGATGGCATTTTCCTATTTGCTCTACCGGCAAATTCGCAAGAACTATGCAGCCGACGCCGCCAGGCAGCAGGCACAAGAAGAAACCGACCGTATTTTCCGGTCGATTTCCGATGCGGTGTACCGCATTGACAAAGCATGGCGGTTCACCTTCTTAAACCGTCAGGCCGAACAGCTCTTCGGGCAAAGCACCGAAGACATCAAAGGCAAGCTGTTATGGGATGCTTTCCCGGCGCTGCGTGAAACACAAACCAAAGCGGAGTTCGAGCACGCCATACAGCACCACACAATGGCTGACTTCGAACAGTACTATGCGCCAACCCGCACCTGGTTCAATGTCAGGGCTTACCCCGGCCTCGATGGGCTGACCGTCTATCTTCAAGACATCACCGCCAAGAAAGTTCGCGAGGAGCAAAAGCACGAGGCCCAACGCATGGACACCCTGGGGAAACTCACCGGTGGCGTGGCTCACGACTTCAACAATTTGCTTACCGTCATCATTGGCAACACCGAACTAATCGCCGAGTACGTTCAGCACGACAAAACCCTGCGAGGTATGGCCGACACCTCGCTGAAAGCCGCCGAGCGCGGCGCCAAGCTGGTGTCACAACTGTTGTCTTACGCGCGCCGCCAACAGCTTAACCCCAGCCCCATCAATATCCCCGTGCTGCTAGACAACATGAAACACTTGCTGGACACCGCTGTAGGCAACGGCGTGCGTATCCGCTGCCAGCATGCTCCCGATGTCTGGCCTGCCCTTGCCGACGAAGGCCGGCTGCAAGACGCCCTAATTAACTTATGTATAAACGGCCGCGACGCCATGCCCGACGGCGGCACCATTACTATTAGCACCAGCAATCTTCATGTCACCCCCGATATGGTCAAGCAGGGCGATGCGCTGGCCAAAGGCGATTACGTCGCCATTTCGGTACGCGATACCGGTGTCGGCATGGACAAAAACACGCTTAAACGCGTTTTCGACCCCTTCTTTACCACCAAAGACGTGGGCAAAGGCAGCGGCCTGGGGTTGCCCATGGTGCAAGGGTTTGCACGGCAATCGAATGGGTCTGTCGGGATAGAGTCCACCCTCGGTAAGGGCACAACCATCACGCTTTACCTGCCACGCGCTTCAAGTATCGACACCACCTCAACCCACATTCAAAGCGCCTCATTACCCACCGGCAAAGAAAAAATCCTGTTGGTCGAGGATGAACCGCTAGTAAAAGACCATGTCTGTCGCTTGCTGAAATCTTTGGGGTACGATCTGTTGTGTGCAGGAAGCGGTGCCCAGGCATTGCAATTACTTATGGCGCATAACGATATCGACTTGCTTTTCACCGATGTGACCATGCCCGGCGGCATGTCAGGGCCCGAACTGGCCCGCGAGGCCCGCCTGATCTACCCCGAACTGCCGGTGCTGTTTACGTCGGGCTACCCCGAACAACTCACCACCGAAAACTACGACGGCCTTGACAGCTGGTTGCTCGAAAAGCCCTATAACCGCGAACAATTAGCCCGCAAAATCCGCGAGGCCCTTGGCGCCGGCCCGCATACGCCAACACGACAATGAACGCTGCACATGAAGCGCGCCATGCCGGTCGCCAGGCATGGCTTCGCAACCACACTCAGGCACTGCATGCCCGACTTGACTCGTCGGCGCCGTTACGTGCCCTTTTACAACCCGGCCTGACGTCGGTCGCGTACCAACGCGTTATGGCGGCCATGTATACGGCCCACGCCCAGGTCGAGCCTGAGCTGTTGGCGCTTGACAGCGCACGGCCACCCGCGCTGCCGGCTTATGCGTCTCGCCTGACGTTGATTTCCCTGGAAATAGCCCGGCACAATAACGACGGGACAACAGTAACCCCCGCCCATGTCGGTACAGCATTGGCGCCAACACACACGTTTGTATCCCCTGCTGACAAGCGCCACGCCCTAGAAGCCATCATCTCGTCACAACAGCAGTCGCGCTACCTGGGCCTGCGTTACGTGCTGGAAGGAGCGACACAAGGCAGTCGCTTTATTCAACGAAGCCTGCAACAGCACAACCCTGGGCTACGCGTCGGACCCGACAGTTACTGGGCCACTTTGGCCAACAACTCAAACGCCTGGTCTTGCCTGTGCGACATCATCAACGATCAGAGCACCGACATAGATGACGCCGAACTACTGGCAGGGGCTACACTCGGATTCAAGATATTCATCAACACCTTCTATAGCACCGCGACATGACGATGAACCGGCCGGTCTTCGACGATTGCCTGACTGCGCAGTTGCAATCCATGGGAAAGATCCAAACTCATGGCGCGCTGTTAATTGCCGACCAAAATGATGTCATTGTTGCGGCATCATCCAACGTTTCAGACTGGCTGGGGCTGACCACGCACGACCTATTGGGTCGCCCCTGGATGGCCCTGTTTCCCGAACTTCACCCACCGTCCAGTCTGGCCAACTCGCCCCTGCACGGGGTGTCCAGCGTCCATCTGCACACGGTCGCTATTCGTGGGCGACGTCTGGTCATGGCGCGACACCGTGCGCGCAACCAAGTCATTATCGAATTCGAGAACCCGTCCGACACCGAGTTGATCAGCAGCGATCGGGGCGCCATACTGGCTGCCTGCTTCAGTCAGCTGACACGCGTCGAGACCGAACAACAAGCGGCCGAAAGCCTTCTGCAGTTTATTGCGCTGGTTACCGGCTACGACCGCGTCATGCTGTTGCAGTTCATGCCCGACTGGCACGGCAAAGTCACCGCCCAAATTACCAAACCGGGCATACAGGGGTATTTGCATCAACACTTCCCAGCCAACGATATTCCCGAGAACGCGCGCATGCTTTACCGCAAAAAGCTGCAGCGTCTTATTGCCGACGCACAAGCTACGGCTGCAGATATTCTTTCTGCCCAGTCCGACCCCATCGACCTGACATTTGCCGAATTACGCGCCGTACACCCCGCGCATATCCAGTACATGCACAATATGGGTATTCGCTCGGCATTCAGTGTGTCGATTATTGTCGGGGGTGAGTTGTGGGGTCTGGTCACGTGTCACAACCTTGAGCCTAAAGGGCTATCGTTTGCCGACCGCCAGCTTTGTGAACACCTGGCCAGCGCTACCGGCCTTCACATGAGCGGACTTAAACGCTTGTGCCGAGCCAACGAGCGACACGAGCACTTGCTGATGCGTCGACAGCTTAAACAAGATATTTTGGCCAATGGTGTCACAACTGGCCTGATTCAGCGCCAAATGGCCGAAGCGCGTCGGATATTCGAGGCGGACGGAGTCTGGATCAGTTACCGACACGAGCATTACTCCGACGGCGATGTACCGTCAGCTGCCGACCGACGCGCGCTGCTCGACTGGCTAGTCAGCCAGCAAGCCGGTCCCATTTTTTCATGCAACCAAATCACCGACGCACTCAGCGCCAACGACAACTTGGTCAAACTGGCATCGGGTGTGTTGTATATCGAAGTTTCCGACCAAGACTTCATTGTGCTCTTGCGCAAAGAAATCCGCGAAACGCTCGAATGGGCCGGGTCACCCGCCGACGACGTCAGTGCTGACACCCATGCCGGGCTATCGCCGCGCACGTCTTTTGCAGCATGGGTAGAACAAGCGCGAGGGCAGGCAAAACCGTGGTCGCAGGTCGACCTCGAAGCGGCCGACCAGTTGCGAAAAATCACGCTCGAACTGACTGACTATATTACGCTGGAGCACCAGACACTCACCGACCCGCTAACCGGCCTGGGCAACCGAAACATGCTGAACCGAGCCCTCGAGCAATCGCTGGTCGTTGATGCATATGTCGGTATGCTGTTGATCGACATGGATCATTTCAAGCCAGTTAACGACAAATACGGCCATGCCACTGGCGACAAGGCACTGGTTGAACTGGCCCGCCGGATGAAATCGTTATTACGCGAAGGCGACGTACTGGTGCGCCTGGGCGGCGATGAATTCGCCATTGTGATGCCCAACATCAACCGCCCGGATGATACAGAAACGCTGGGGCACCGACTGCTGAATGCCCTGACGGCACAACTGGCACTGGACAACGGGGAGACTATCCAGCTAACCGCCAGCATTGGCGCTGCGGTTTACCCACTACACGCCAAAGACGCCAAAGCACTGATGCACCATGCCGACATGGCCATGTATGCCGTAAAACACGAAAGCCGCAACGGCTTCAAGCTGTATACGGCATCGGCCTAGCGAAGTGCCTGCAGTACAAGATTACCTAGCGACAAATAGCTGCACCTTATGAACGAGCGCTGGCAATGCGCCGCCTTGCCATTACAGTAAATACCAACGCAAACGCCCCCAAACCAGCAACCAATGCCATAGCCAATACCGCAAGAAAGTCGACAAACGCAGTGAATGCGGAAAGGTCAGCGTGGCTGCTGTACGGCAACAACCACGTCGCCAGCACGGTTGCGATAAAACCAGCGAGCAACCCTGCAAACAAGGCGCCGCCGGCCGACAGCCCGCGCCTGCGTAACTTTTTAAAGCTGCTGACAACACCCCACAAAAGCAACAGCGTAATGATCAGCAACGGCCAAAGCCACACCGAAAATATTTCCGAAACAATGTAGAACAACGACAGTGGATTGAAGTCACTCATTGTGGTCTCCTAGGCGCGGCCCATTAACATGGCTCGATATGTACCCAACAGGGCCTTTTCGTCGATCAACCAAGACACCCAGAGTTCTTCAAGAGGGTCGATAAACGGAAACGATGGCACCAGTTTGCCATCGTAGTCGAACTCGATAAGCATGGCTTTACCATAGCGCGTAATCATCGGGCACGACGTATAGCCGTTATATGCGGCCGACGATGTCTTGCCTGATATATCGGCCAGCAGGTGCTCGATAACCACAGGCACCTGCCACTTGACGCTGGCCGCCGTCTTGCCACGGGGTACACCCGCGACGTCGCCAACCGAAAACACATTGGCATACCGGGGGTGACGTAACGTAGTCTTGTCGGCCTGCACCCAGCCATCGGCAGCGAACGGGCCATTTTGCCAGGGCAGTGGGCTGCTTTTAACGGCATCTGGAGCACGCATGGGTGGAATGACATGGATGAAGTCGTAATCTTGCCAGACATCGCCCTGCGCTGTTTTAAAGCGCGCCGCTTTGCGGTCTGGGTCGATAGCAGACAGCACATGGCCGTAGTTCACTTTAACGTCGCGCTCGGCGAACAAGGCTTTAACCTTGTCATTGACCGGCGCAACCGAAAAAACCGTAGTGTTGTGAGCGTTGTAAACGATATCGAGCGCCTGACGGCGGCCTTGTCGACGCGCCTTGTCATCAGTAAGAAAGGTCATTTTCAGGGGTGCCCCAGCGCACTTCATTTCAGTGCTGGGCCGACCAAACAACCCAACGCCACCACCGTCGATGTAGGCATCGATTACCTTGGCCGATGCTTCGGCAGCCTGGGGGCCCGCATAGACGCTCGCAATACCTTTTTTACCTATAAGATCAGTGCTCATGCCTTCGATCGCGTTGTAATCGAGGGTAAGACCGGTAGCCACGAACAGGTAATCGTAAGCGATAGACTTGCCATCGGCTGTGATCACACGGTTGGCCTCGGGGTCAAATTCGGCAATTGCCTGCTGAACCCATTCAACCCCTGCCGGCACGTAGCGGGCATTTTCGTCGATGACTTTATTTGCCGGCCAAAGACCCGCCCCAATCAGCGTCAGACCCGGCTGAAAAACATGCTGTCGTTTAGCATCGACCAAAACAATGTGAGCATTATCGATGGCACGCGACAGCCGCGAGGCCAGGTTAAGACCCGCAGCTCCTGCCCCGGCAATAACAATACGCGCGCCCTTACCCGCCTGTGCTTGCAAAGGCTTAACCCCCGCCGCGCTTAAAAACGCAAGTGCACCGGCAGACTGCAAAAAATGCCGCCTTTTCATGACTCCCCCAAACAAAAGAGCAGAGCGCCATCGCAGCACGCCCTTATGCCGGAAATTTCTATTTTTTTACCGGGCAACTGGAAAAGCCAAACAACTTATAAGCCGGGCACGACCCCAACAAACCGGTGACCAAGGGTACGACACCGATCCAGCCCCAAACCCCGATATAACCCATTAACGTGGCCACAATCAGTGCCAGGCCAACAATAATGCGCAATGCGCGATCAATTCCGCCGACGTTCTTCATAGCTCACCTCGTTTTAAGTAAGTAAAACAGCTTCGCCTACAACATATTGACCGGGATCTTCAGATAGCTAACCCCGTTGTCTTCTGTGGGCGGCATATGGCCGGCCCGGATATTGACCTGTACCGACGGCAAAATAAGCGTCGGCATATCGAGTGTGGCGTCACGCTGAGTGCGCATGGTCACGAATGCGTCTTCAGAAATGCCATCGTGGATGTGAATATTATGGGCCCGCTGCGCCGCCACAGTGGTTTCGAACTGCACATCGCGCCCCTCGGGCGGGTAATCGTGGCACATGAACATACGTGTTTCGGGCGGCAAGCTAAGCAACTTGCGCACCGAACGATATAAGGCGTGGGCATCACCGCCGGGGAAGTCGCAACGCGCCGTGCCGACGTCGGGCATAAACAGCGTATCGCCCACAAACACCGCATTACCGATCTTGTAGGCCATGCAGGCCGGCGTATGGCCTGGCACATATAAGGCCTCGCCCACCAAGCCACCAATACTGAAAGGCACGCCTTCGTGGATGAGAGCATCGAACTGGCTGCCATCAAGCTGGAAGTCGGGTTCGAGATTGAAGATTTTTTTGAATACACCCTGGACCTGAGTGATATTGGCGCCGATCGCGATTTTCCCGCCCAGTTGTTTGCGCAAGTAAGGTGCAGCCGAAAGGTGATCGGCGTGGGCATGGGTTTCGAGGATCCATTGCACACGCAAATTGTGCTGTTTAACAAACGCAATTACCTGGTCAGCCGAATGCGTGCGCGTACGACCAGACTTTGGGTCGTAATCGAGGACTGAATCAATGATGGCGCATTCTGAGCCTGGCTTTTCGTAGACCACGTAGGTCACCGTCCAGGTTGCCGGGTCGAAGAATCCTTTAACAATGGGGTTCATGAGACACCTTGTATGCATAAGCGGAAGAGAATGCAATCATTATATTGATTTATATAATATGTGTAAATATAATATATCGAAGTTCACAACATTCTGGTTTGATCACCGTCAACACATCATGGAACAAGCCACACTAGATTTACAAGCCATACGTTCGGCGGCCAACGAGGCCTGCCGCCTCATGAAAATATTATCGAATCCCGATCGCCTGCTGCTGCTGTGCCAGCTTACCGAGGGAGAACGCTGCGTGAGCGAACTGGAAGACCTGGTAGGCATCGCCCAACCGACACTGTCGCAGCAGTTGGGCGTACTGCGCACCGAGGGCCTGGTCACCACCCGCCGTGTCGGCAAAAACATTTACTACCAAATTGCCAGCCCGCAAACGTTGGCCATCATGCAAGTCCTGTACGAGCAATTCTGTCACGATCCGGAGCCACACCATGAGCATTGACTGGACAAACTTCACCCCATGGACATCCCTGTCGGGTGGCCTGCTTATCGGCTTGTCGGCCGCGCTGTTCATTTTGTTTTTTGGCCGGGTGCTGGGCATCAGCGGCATTGTCGGTGGGCTGTTACGCCCTGGCGCCGGCGATTTCGGCTGGCGCGTTGCCTTCATTCTGGGCATTTTTGCCGCCCCGTGGCTCTGGCTGCTGCTGGCCGACCCGGTCAACATCGCGATCGAGGCCAATACCCCAACGCTGATTATTGCGGGGCTGCTGGTGGGCCTGGGCACCCGGTTCGGCTCGGGATGCACCAGCGGCCACGGTGTTTGCGGCCTGTCGCGGCTGTCGCCACGCTCGCTGGTGGCTACGCTAAGTTTCATGGCCGCAGGCTTTATTACCGTTTATATCGTGCGCCATGTCGTGGGCTAAGGCGGCTAACTTGAAGGACACCATCATGTTACGTATTTTCGAATTTGCAATCGGCCTGGTTTTTGGGCTGGGTCTGATACTGTCGGGCATGAGCAACCCGGCCAAGGTGCTGGGCTTTCTTGACCTAACTGGCACCTGGGACCCCTCCTTGGCCTTTGTAATGGGAGGCGCCATCATGGTGGGCCTGGTTGCATTCCAGGTCGCCCGCAAACGGACCCAGACATTTCTGGGCGGCGCACTTAAATTACCCACCGCAAAAGATATCGACAAGCGCTTGGTTTTGGGCAGCCTTGCCTTTGGCGCAGGCTGGGGCCTTGCGGGTTTTTGCCCCGGTCCTGCACTGGTCTCGCTGGGCTCCGGCGAAATCAAAGCCTTTATTTTTGTAGCAGCCATGCTGGCAGGCATGGGCCTTTTCGAGCTTATCAACCGCAGGGCCAAGTAAACGGTCAACACCCAAACCATGAAACGACTGCTACCCGACTGGCTGAAACACTACCGGGCCGACAAGCTTTCGGGCGACCTGACCGCCGGACTGATTGTCACGGTCATGCTGATCCCGCAAAGCCTGGCTTATGCCATGCTGGCGGGCCTGCCGCCCGAAATCGGTCTGTACGCCAGCGTGTTGCCGCTCATTGCTTATGCCTTGTTTGGCAGCAGCATGACGCTCGCCGTGGGGCCTGTTGCCGTTGCCTCTCTCATGACGGCCAGCGCACTTGCTCCCCTGGCCGCACCGGGCAGCGCCCAGTATGTCGCTCTGGCGGCGCAACTGTCGTTACTGTCCGGGGTCATGCTGCTAGCCTTTGGCGCGCTGCGCCTGGGCTTTCTGGCCTACTTCCTTAGCCACCCGGTCATCAGCGGGTTTATCTCGGGCTCGGCCATCCTCATCACCATCAGTCAAATCAAGCACCTGTTTGGCATCAACAGCGCGTCGCCCGATGTTTTGGGCATCTTGCACGACGTAATTACCCATTTACATCAGGCCAACCCGGCAACTACCGTCATTGGGCTGGGTACCCTGGCGTTTCTGGTGGTGGCCCGAAAATGGCTGTCACTGTGGCTGCAAAAGCTCGGGGTGTCGGCCCAGCTGGCCGGGCTCTTAGGGCGGCTAGCCCCCATGGCGACCGTGATCGTTTCGACAGCCATGGTCAGCAGCCTTAACCTCGCCCAGGACGCTGGTGTGCGTATTGTGGGCAACGTACCGCAGGGCCTGCCTGCCCTGCAATTAGTTTTGCCCACATCGGAAGGCATGGCCGCGTTATGGCTGCCCGCCTTGCTGATTTCTTTAGTCGGCTTCGTCGAAAGCGTATCGGTCGCGCAGTCGCTCGCGCTTAAACGCCAGCAAAAAATCGTGCCCGACCGCGAGTTGCTGGGGCTGGGCGCTGCAAACGTCGCCAGTGCGTTGTCGGGTGGCTACCCGGTAACCGGCGGCTTCGCTCGATCGGTCGTCAATTTCGCGGCGGGTGCAAACACCCCACTGGCCGGCATTGTTTCGGCGCTGTTAATGGCCGTCGTGATTGCGGCATTTACCGAACTGTTCTACAACCTGCCGCAAGCGGTATTGTCAGCCACCATTATTGTGGCTGTCACCTCGCTTATCGATGTCAGCACACTCAAAGAAACCTGGCACTACGACCGCGCCGACGCACTCTCTTTATTAGCTACTTTACTGGGTGTGGTGTTGCTGGGCGTAGAAGCCGGCGTCATTCTGGGCGTGGCGTTATCGCTGGCGGCCTTGGTATGGCGCAGCAGCCACCCCCATATTGCCGTCGTTGGCCGTGTGCCGGGCACCGAACACTTCCGCAACATCGAGCGCCACAAAGTAGATACTTTGCCTAATTTGCTGGCGTTACGCGTCGACGAAAGCCTGTTCTTTGCCAATGCTGCGCTGGTGCAAAGCAAAATAGAAGCACTCGTCGCCCGCGACCCGAAGATCCGATTCGTTTTGCTGCTGTGCCCGGCTGTCAACCAAATAGACTCTACCGCTCTCGAGGCGTTAACCCAATTGCAAAGCAGCCTTCAGGCAAAAGACATTAAATTTATGCTGGCCGAAGTCAAAGGGCCGGTAATGGATCGCCTGCAAGGGACGACACTCGGGCAACGGTTGGACGGGCTGATTTTTTTAAGTGCCCACGATGCATTTTGCTACGTCGGGCGCCAGTCATCGGCTTAAAAATAAATGCTGTCGCCGCCACTGTCCAGCGAACGCTTCATGGCAAAGTAGGTTTCGAGCACCGACGACTTGTACACAACACCCAACAACTTGGGCTGGTCGCCCCGGGTGACCACCGGCAAGCGCTCCCCCAAAAAATTCACGAACAGTTCCTGCGCCTCATCCAGGCTCATGTCGGGGTGCGCTGGTTTGACGAAATCCAGGCGCAGCACATCGCCAGCCGTCGTCTCGCTGACGTCACTCTGAGTGCGTAGCAAATTGGTCAGGTCTTGCTGGGCAATAACCCCCTGAAACACGCTGTCTTCGTCAACCACATAAACATAACGCACCGGGTAGTCGTTAAACATTTGCAGGGCAACCGATACCGGCGTGGGCGTGGACACCACCGTCACCGCCGGCTTGACCAAATCACCCAACAACGTATTACGTAGACGGTTGCGCAGCAACACGTCACGCTCACGCGTCAGGGTCACTTCGTAAATGGCGACTTCGGCAATGGCACGCGCAACAAAATAGGCCACCACACTGGCCAGCATCAGCGGCAACACCAGCGTAAAGCTATGCGTCATTTCGAAGATCATCAGGACGGCCATGAGCGGCGCCCCAGTACCTGCCGACAAGAACGCCCCCATGCCTACCGCCGTATATAGATAAGGCGACAATGCCAACGACGGGGCTACCCAAGCCAATACTTGGCCAAACAAAGTGCCGACAGCGGCGCCCACAAAAATGGTAGGCGTAAAAACCCCGCCGACAGCGCCTGAGCCCACCGTAAAAGCAGTGGCCAACAACTTGAACACGATGATAAACAACACCGCATACCAGGGCCAAGGCGTGTTTAGCAGCGATGACACAACACTGTAGCCGTTGCCCGATACCGCGGGCAAAAACACCAGCAACATCCCCAGCAAGGCGCCGCCCAGGGCCAGGCGCAACGGTAAAGCCAGGCCGGTGCGCTTAAACAGCGAGCGCGAAAAATCGAGGCCTTTTAAAAAATAAGGTGCCGCAACCCCCGACAGCACACCCAGCAACAACAGGGGTAAGACCGTCACGGCATCGACCATGGGCAAATCGGGCACCGTATAGCTGACTTTGTGATTGGCCAACGTAGACACCGTCAGGCTAGACACCCCGGCAGCAATCAGCAACGGGCCAACCGTTTGGATAGCCATGGTGCCCAAAACAATTTCAGCCACAAAAAGCGCGCCAGCAATGGGCGCACCGTAGGCCGCAGCCACCCCTGCGGCTGCGCCGCAAGCCACGATAAGACGCAGACGAGAGCGGTTGAAAGAAAAGAACCGGCCCAGAATGGAAGCCCCCATCGCCCCCAAGTGCACCATCGCCCCTTCACGACCAATAGAGCCGCCGGAAGCCACCGAAAACAGGGATGAGACAGAACGCAGCAACCCTTCCCGTACGGACAACTGCCCATCGCCAATTGCGACAGACTCCATGTAGTCGGAAGGTTTGTTATTGCCGTAACGACCGGCACAGACCAGCAAAATACCGGCAACCAGACCGCCAAACATGGGGGCCAGCAAGCGGCCCCACCACGGCAAGGCGTGGATTACGTCTTCGACAGCCCCCTGTTGGCCGAAGAACGTACGCTGAAAAATGTGAATGCCTTCGTAGAAAGCCATGGTGGCCAGCGCCCCAAGGACACCGGCCACCATGGCCCATACCAGCATCGCAGGCTGTTGGGACAACCAGCGATAGCCTTGCAAACGGCGCTGTGACGCCACGGGCAAGGCAACCAGACCTGCCCAGAAGCGACGAAGCATGCCCATTGACGCTGCTTAAGCCTGCAGACGAATCGTCAGTTGACTGTGGTGCCGGGGCAGTGCTTCGGGCAAACCGTGACTCAGCTTTTCGAAGAGCTCGGCATGCAGTTCAAGCTCTTTTTTCCAGGCAGCATGATCGACAGCCGTAATCCGCTCGAACAGGTCGACCGTAAACTCAAGGCCTTCCCAGTTAAGGTCATCGTAGCGGGGGGTAATGCCCAGCAAGTGCTCTTGCCCGTCGGCCTGGCCCTGGATACGTTCGAGCATCCATTTAAGAACACGCATGTTCTCGCCGAAACCTGGCCAGATGAACTTGCCGTTGTCGTCGGTCTGGAACCAGTTGACGCAGAAAATACGAGGCAAGGTTGCATTGGCTTGTTCGAGGCGCTCGCCCATATTTAGCCAGTGCTCGAAGTAGGCGCTCATGTTGTAACCGCAGAACGGCAACATGGCGAACGGGTCTCGGCGCACGACGCCCTGTTGGCCGACAGCGGCTGCAGTAGTTTCGGAACCCAGCGTAGCCGCCATGTAAACACCTTCGAGCCAATTACGCGCCTCGGTAACCAAAGGCACGGTGTCGGAGCGACGGCCACCAAAGATAAAGGCATCGATAGGCACACCGGCAGGGTTGTCCCAGTCGGGGTCGATAACCGGGTTTTGGTCGGCGGCCACCGTAAAGCGGGCGTTGGGGTGGGCTGCCTTGCGACCGCAGTCGGGCGTCCAATCTTTGCCCTGCCAGTCAACCAGGTGGCTAGGTGCCGGGCCCATGCCCTCCCACCAGACATCGCCGTCGTCTGTTAACGCGACGTTGGTGAACAGCACGTTTTCGCGCAGCGTGGCCATACAGTTGTAGTTGGTTTTTTCGTTGGTGCCGGGCGCAACACCAAAATAGCCGGCCTCGGGGTTGATGGCATACAAGCGGCCATCGGCACCGGGTTTGATCCAGGCAATGTCGTCGCCAATGGTGGTGACCTTCCAGCCGGGCAGTGCCGCGGGCGGGATAAGCATGGCGAAATTGGTTTTACCGCATGCCGACGGGAACGCGGCCGCGACGTGCATTTTTTTGCCTTCGGGCGACGTAACGCCCAGAATCAGCATGTGCTCAGCCATCCAGCCCTGGTCGTTGCCCATGGCCGATGCAATACGCAAGGCCAGGCATTTTTTACCCAGTAGCGCGTTACCGCCGTAGCCCGAACCAAACGACCAGATTTCGCGGGTTTCGGGGTAATGAACAATGTACTTTGTGCTGTTGCAGGGCCAAGCGACATCAGCCTGCCCCTGGGCCAGCGGCATGCCCACCGAATGCACACAGGGCACGTAACTGCCATCGGTGCCCAGAACGTCGTAAACCTTACGGCCCATACGGGTCATGATGCGCATGTTGACAACAACGTAAGGCGAGTCGGAGAGCTCGACACCAATATGGGCAATGGGCGAACCCAACGGCCCCATGGAAAAGGGAATGACATACATGGTGCGGCCACGCATGCAACCCTCGAAGAGGCCGTTAAGCGTTTGCCGCATTTGGGCCGGGTCCATCCAGTTGTTGGTGGGGCCAGCGTCTTCTTGCTTTTGCGAACAAATAAACGTACGGTCTTCGACACGGGCCACGTCGGACGGATCGGACCAGGCCAAATACGAATTGGGGCGCTTTTCGGGGTTGAGGCGCCGCAAGGTGCCGCCCTCGACCATCATGTTGCACAGACGGTCGTACTCTTCTTGCGAGCCATCGCACCATTCAATGCGATCGGGTTGAGTCAGTGCTGCGACTTCAGCAACCCATGCTTTCAGGCGCTCGTGGCGCACCCATTCGGGGGCGTTGATGTCAGTAGTAAGTTTGCCGTCGGTAGCAGCGCTCATAAGCCAAGGTCTCCGGGAAAACAGGGCACACCAATGCCCTCAAATAATCGTGGTCAGTAAATAGACCGGGCCATTTTATTACCATTTCGCGACAGCGCATACTGGCCATAAACTTGACACCTTAGTAAGGCATATTTACTATCAGTGCACACAAAAACACAACCACCGGAGGCACTCCATGCAGATGACTAAATTCCTTAAACGCAGTCTCGTTGCGCTGTCCATCGCCTCGATGGGCACCGTGGCGCACGCCGCTGAAGACCTGAAAATCGGCTTCATCCTGCCTATGTCCGGCCCCTTCTCTTCTTATGGCCAGCAAATTCTTAACGGCGCCAAAGTGTATATGGCACAGCACGGCGACACCGTCGCCGGCCGTAAAGTCGTCATCGAAGTCAAAGACGACACTGGCGTCGCGCCCGAAGTCAGCAAACGCGCCGCTCAAGAATTCGTTGTGCAAGACAAGGTCGACATTCTGGCCGGCTTCGGCCTGACCCCGTCGGCATTTGCCGTGGCGCCCATCGCAAGCCAGTCCAAAACACCGATGATCGTTCTCAATGCCGCCACTTCGTCCATTACAGAACGTTCCCCCTATATTGTGCGCACGTCGATGACCCTGCCGCAAACCACGGCGCCTATGGCCCAGTGGGCCGCCAAGAACGGCATCAAAAAGGTCTACACGGTGGTGGCTGACTTCGGCCCGGGTCACGATGCTGAAAAGCAGTTCACCAAAACCTTCACCGAAAACGGCGGCGAAATCGTCGGTCAGGTCCGTACACCATTGGCTAACCCCGACTTTTCCCCCTTCCTGGCACGCGTCAAAGACAGCGGTGCTGATGCGGTCTTCCTGTTTGTGCCCGCCGGCGAACAAGGCGTGTCTTTCCTTAAAGGCTACAAACAACGTGGCCTCGACAAGGCCGGCATCAAGCTTATTGCCCCGGGCGATCTGACCGACGAAGACGTCCTGGACGCCATGGGCGACGAATCCATCGGCGCAATCACCTCGATGCAGTACGCCGAATCCCACGACTCTGACTTGAACCGCAAGTACACGCAAGACTATTACAAGGCCAACCCTAACAAGCGCCCTAATTTCATGTCGGTTGCCGGTTACGACGGCATGAAGCTGATTTACAGCGTGCTTGAAAAAACCAAAGGCGACGCAAGCGGTGACGCGTTTGTCGCAGCTGCCAAAGGCATGAGCTGGGAAAGCCCGCGCGGCCCCATTACCATCGACCCCGAAACACGCGACATTATTCAAAACATTTACATTCGCGAAGTTAAAAAGGTCGACGGCAAGCTTCAAAACGTCGAATTCGACGTAGTCGAACAGCTTAAAGACCCTGGCAAGGCCGCTGCTGCAGCCGCCAAGTAACTATGTCTGAAGGCGATTTGCACAACGACCTGTGGCGTCATCAAAATGTAGGTCGCCTGCTGAACAACGCCATTACCCGGCTTGAACACCGCGTACTGGACGAAATGCGAAAGGCCGGCCACGGCGGCCTTTCGCTCAGCCACATCACCATTACCCGGAACCTCGACCTGACCGGCACACGAGCCACCGAGCTGGCCCGTCGCGCCGACATCACCAAGCAATCGGCCGGCGAACTGATTGCCCAACTAGAAACACTGGGCTTGGTCGAGCGCCTGCCCGACCCCGAAGACCGCCGGGCAAAAATTGTTTGCTTTACGCCCGCGGGGCTGGCCTGGTTGACTGCCTTCAAGCATGCCCTTGAAATCGCCGAGCAAGAAATGGCCCAAGAAATTGGAGCCGCCTCATTTGCGCAATTACGCAAGGCCTTAAGTCGGTACAACCAGAGCCGCTGATTCGCGCTGCCTTTCGCGCACCTCACTGACACAACGACACAAGATCATCAGTCCTGCCTGTTGACAAATTAGTAAGGCAAACTTACTATGTCGCATAGCCGTGCCAATGCCGATTTCGATGGCACACAAATAACCCAACGACCTACTGGTGAACCCGATATGACTTTACCCAGCATAACTTCTGTCATGATTGTGGGCGGTGGCCCATGCGGCCTGATGCTGGCCAACGAGCTGGGCCGGCGTGGCGTCAGTGCGGTACTGATCGACGAGAAAGCCAGTACGGCTTTCAACCCCCAGGCCAACGCCACCCAGGCGCGCACAATGGAGCACTATCGGCGACTGGGTTTCGCACACGAAATCCGCGACTTGGGCTTGCCCTCTGATTTCCCCACCGACATTGCTTACTTCACGCGTTACGCCACCCACGAGTTGGCGCGCTTTCAGCTACCCTCGGCTGCCGAAGCCAAGAAGAAGATCCATTCTTTATCTGGGTCGTGGAGCGCGGCCGAACTACCCCACCGTATCTCGCAAAAATACGTTGAACAGGTACTGCGCAAACACGCCGAGAAACTGCCGGGCATATCTATTAATTTTGGCTGGCGCATGCTGGCGTTTCGCGACTTGGGCGACCATGTCGAGGTAGACGTTGAGTGCGTGGCCGATGGCAAGCAACAAACCATTACCGCCGACTACATGCTGGGCGCCGACGGCCCCCGCAGCAAAACCCGCGAAACCCTGGGCTATCGCTACAGCGGCGAAACGGGCGTTGTGCGCGACTTCATGGGCGGACGCATGTATGCCATTTACGCACGCTGCCCCGCCTTTTACGACGAAGTCCCACACCCTCCGGCCTGGATGAATGTCTGCTTCAACGGCGAGCGTCGCGCTTTTATGGCGGCTGTCGACGGCAAGGGCGAGTTTGCCTTCCACACCCAACTCAAGCCGCACGAATCCGAAGACAACATCACAGAAGCCGACGCGCGGCGTATGTTCCAAATGGCCGTCGGCAAACCTGTTGAAGTCGAAATTTTGTCGCACGGTGCCTGGACGGCAGGCCATGCGCTGGTGGCCGACCACATGCAAAAGGGCCGTGTTTTTATCGGCGGCGATGCTGCACACCTGTTCACCCCGACGGGCGGACTGGGCTACAACACTGCGGTTGAAGACGCCGTTAACCTGGCGTGGAAACTGGCAGCCGTTCTCAAAGGGCTGGCCTCACCCGCCTTGCTTGAGACCTATGAAACCGAACGCCGGCCACTGGCTGTGCGCAACACAGGTTACGCCCGGACATTCGCCGACTCATTGGGGCTCTACACGCCTGTCCCGGAAATTGAAGACGACAGCGAAGCCGGCCAAAAGGCGCGCGATGCCGCCGGTGCTTATCTGGCCGGACACGGCCGGGCCGAATTCAATATCCCCGGCATCACCTTTGGCGGCCGTTACGACGGATCGGCGGCGATTGTGTCCGACGGTACGCAACCACCACCCGACGCCGCCAACGAATACACGGCTACAGCCTGCCCCGGCGGCCGCCCGCCCCATTGCTGGCTTTCCGAAACCACCTCGCTGTACGATACCTTCGGATTTGAATGGACCTTGCTGTGCATGAGCCCGGACCAAGCCAGCACACAGGACATCGAGCAACATGCGCAAAAGCGCGGTCTTGATCTTAAAATTGTGCACGCGCCACAAGCCCGCGCCCTGTATGACGCCGACTTTGCCCTGATCCGGCCCGACCAGATCGTGGCATGGCGTGGCAGCAGTGTCGACCACGCCGGCAAGGCTCTGGCGCAAATACTGGGTTACAACGTTTAAAAAGCAAACTTGCCGGGGACTCCAACACATGCAAACCGACTTTATCTACGAAGCTCTGCCCACCCGCGTGGTTTTTGGCGAAGGCAAACTCGACCAATTACTGCCAGAAATAGAACGACTGGGTGCAAAGCGCGCATTGGTACTGTCGACCCCGCAGCAAGAAGCCTGGGCACAGCAAATTTCTGAAAGTCTGGGCGCGGCCAGCGCCGGCGTCTTTGCAGGCGCTGCCATGCATACACCGGTAAGCGTCACGCTAACCGCCATGGAGCACGTCAAAGCCAGCGGCGCCGACTGCTTGGTTGCCCTGGGCGGCGGATCTACCATTGGCCTGGCCAAAGCCATTGCCGTGCGTACCGGGTTGCCGCAAATCGCCGTACCCACCACCTACGCCGGCTCAGAAATGACGCCCATTCTGGGGCAAACCGAAAACGGCATAAAAACCACCATACGCCAGCCGGTCATACAACCCAAAGCCGTAATTTACGACGTTAACCTCACACTGACACTGCCTGTAGGCATGTCGGCCACCAGTGGGCTAAACGCTATGGCACATGCCGTCGAAGGCCTTTACGCCCAAGACCGCAACCCTATTATTTCGCTGATCGCCGAAGACGGCATCCGGGCCATGGCGTATGCGCTGCCCATTATTGCTCAATCGCCGCAAGACAAAGAAGCCCGACTACAAGCCCAGTACGGCGCGTGGCTGTGCGGCATTTGCCTAGGGTCGGCCGGCATGGCACTGCATCACAAGCTGTGCCATGTACTGGGGGGGTCATTTGACTTGCCACACGCCGAAACCCACGCCATTATGCTGCCGCACACCGCTGCCTATAACACGCCAAACGCGGGCGAGGCCATGTCGCGCGCTGCACGGGCGCTCGGTACCGACGACGCTGGTCAGGGGCTTTGGCAGTTGGCTAAAAACATTAATGCGCCCATGGCGCTCAAAGACATCGGCATGGCCCAGGCAGACATCGAAAAAGCGCTGGACATCGCCCTGAAAAACCCCTACTGGAACCCCCGCCCCCTTGAAGCCAACAGCCTGCGCGGCCTGCTGCAGCGAGCCTGGGCGGGCGAGCCGCCCCAACCTTAAAAACGCCGCGCCCCATCAAGCATCGGCAGTTTTATCGGCCTCGGGTTGGGCTACCAACAGTTCAAGCTTTTCGATATCAATGTCAGTATGCAGGGGCTCGATAGCCGGCATGGTTTTATTGGCTTTGGCAGACAGCTCGTTAAAGCGAGAGACCTTGCCGTACAACCCCTGACGGCCCGCCAACGATGTAACGGCGCGGTTGTAGTGGTTATTTGCGGTACCCAGCGTGTCGCCCAGTTTTTTAAGGTTTTCGGCCACCACAACCACTTGGTTATAGATTTCGCCGGCTCGGGCGCTGAGCTCTTGCGCCTGTGCATTGCTGCGCGACACCATCCAGAGGTTCGCCACCGTCTTAAGTATGGGCATCAGCGTGGTATGCGAGACCATAACCACATTGCGCTGATAGCCATAGTTGAACAGGTCTTTATTGAATTTTAGGGCTTCGATGTAAGCCGACTCGATCGGCATGAACATCAGCACGAAACTGGGACTACGCATGCCGATAAGGTTGCTGTAGTCTTTACGTGACAAGTCATCGATGTGATTGCGTACGGCCTTGACATGGGCTTCCAGCGCGGCGTCGCGCTCGGCATCGGTAGCCGCCGACAGCGCCCGGTCGTAATCCACCAGCGACACTTTACTGTCGATCACCATATGCTTGTCATCGGGCAGCTTGATGACGAAGTCGGGGTGACGGTACTGGCCTTCAGTATCCTGGAAGCGCAATTGCGCATCGTAGTGGTCCCCTTTGACCAGCCCGGCCAGCTCAAGCGTACGCTCAAGCTGGATCTCGCCCCAATTACCCGTGGTTTTCTTATCACCCTTAAGCGCCAGCGCCAGGCTATTGGCCTCGCTACTCATGCGCAAACCGACTTCCAGCACTTGCTTGATTTCAGCCCCCAACGATGCTTGACCTCGCACCGACGCATCGTGCACCTGATTAATGCGCTGCTGGAATGCGGAAATTTGCTCGCGAAACGGTTTAAGCAAGCTGTCGAGCGACGACTGGCTGTTTTGCGCAAACGTCTTACCCTTCTCTTCCAGTATCTGGTTGGCCAGATTCTGGAATTCGTTCTTAAGCTGTTCACGCGACTGATCGAACGATTGGCGCAAGGTATCGAAACTGGCCTGCTTTTCGTCGTACTCGGCCTGAAGCCGGGTGAGCTGCCTGTCGATATCAGCAAACCGGCCTTGTAAAGATGTCAGCTCACGTTCTTTATCGACAACGTTGTCGCGGGCCTCATCGAGGCGTTCGCGCAAATTACGGGTTTCGGATTCGAGCCCGGCCACTTTACGATCGAGCTGCTGCTTGTCGTCGTCAAGCTCGGCCAGGCGCAAGGTTTGCTGCTGACGTTGCGTGTCGGCCTCGGCCAGCCGCGCGTCAAGCTGGCGGGCTCGCCCTTCGGACTCGGACAAACGAAAATCGGCCTGTTGGCGGTCAAGCTCGGCCTGCCTGCGCACCGCCGCCAACACCCCCCGGAAGTAGAGCGCCGACACGAGCACACCCAACAGCACGCCGGCCAGCACCCAACCCACAAGCGCGATTTCGTTTCCCTGGAAATTCACCGTTTACCTTCACTTTTCATTTGCATAACCTGATCGTCGCCCAAATGGAGCGACGCCTTAGCTGACATTCTTCTTGACGCCGAAGCAGTGGTCCAGCGTGGGGAAGGTGCCATCGCGTACGCTGTCGGCATACTGCGCCGCCGCGTCGCGAATCAGCGTAGCCGCATCACCAAACTGCTTTGCAAATTTGGGGATGCGATCGCCACTTAAACCCAGAATGTCTTCGGTCACCAAAATTTGGCCATCACATGCCGGCGACGCGCCTATGCCAATGGTTGGAATAGACAAGGCCTCGGTAATGCGACGCGCCAGCCCTTCGGCCACGCCCTCAAGCACGACCCCAAAGGCGCCGGCTTTTTCGTGTGCCAGGGCGTCCTGGAAAATACGTTCGGCTGCAACGTCGTTAAGCCCTTGCGCCTTGAAGCCCCCCATCGTATTGACGTGCTGCGGCATCAGGCCGACGTGCGCCAGCACAGGCACGCCCCGTTCGACCAGAAACTGGGTCGTGGGCGCCATCACGGCACCGCCTTCAAGC
Organism: Pusillimonas sp. NJUB218; assembly: GCF_003788685.1. Lineage (NCBI taxonomy): Bacteria > Pseudomonadati > Pseudomonadota > Betaproteobacteria > Burkholderiales > Alcaligenaceae > Pusillimonas > Pusillimonas sp. NJUB218. The sequence continues at coordinate 234,195 of NZ_NQMK01000001.1, read as the reverse complement.
TTGACCCCCGCCACGCCGCTCAGCGACATCATGCGAGCTGCACTACGAAAAGCCTGCTCGGGGGATTCTTGATAGCTGCCAAAGGGCATGTCGACAATAATGCAGGCCCGACGGGTGGCGCGCACGACCGCCGCCGCATGCGCGGCCATTTGGTCGACAGTGATGGACAAGGTGTCGGGCAGCGCGTAACCCACCATCGCGGTAGAGTCGCCGATCAAGATCATGTCCTGGCTGTCGTCGAGCAAGCGCGCAATAGGCGCAATGTACGCCGTCAGGGACGCAATCTTCTTTTGGCCCTTGTAGGCCATTAACTGCGGAACGGTAAGCCGCTTAACCTCGGTATGTATACTCACAGAGTGCTCCTGGATGACTGCGCATTATTGGCCGTAGGTTCAAAAAAGGGGCATACCCTGTTTCAAGCTTTACGGAGATACGCATGTCCTCTATTGTAAATAGCGTCAAGTTCCACGACGGTAACACAGCGCCCCGCGTAGGTTTTGGTGTGTGGCAAATTGAAAACGACGTGGTCACGCCAGCAGTACAGGCAGCCATTGAATCGGGCTACCGCCTGATCGACACTGCGGCCATTTACGGTAACGAAGAAGGCGTCGGCCGTGCCATTAAAACCTGTGGGCTTGACCGCAAAGACCTGTTCATTACCACCAAACTCTGGAACGACCGCCATGGCTACGACGAAACCATGGCCGCGTTCAACGAAAGCATGGACAAGCTTGACCTGGACTACGTCGACCTGTACCTGATTCATTGGCCCGCGCCGAAAATTGGTCTGTATGTTAAGTCTTGGAAGGCCCTGATACAACTGCGTGACGAAGGTCGGATCAAATCAATCGGGGTGTCGAACTTTAACAAGAACCACCTCGAGACGCTGCTTGATGAAACCGGAGTGCTGCCGGTGGTGAATCAAATCGAACTGAACCCCCGCTTTCAGCAGCCCGAATTGCGTGAGTTTCATGCACAGCACAACATAGTGACCGAATCATGGAGCCCCTTGGGTCATGGTTTGCTATGGGACAACCCCGTATTGACCCAAATTGCCCAAAAGCACAAGCGCTCGTTAGCCCAGGTGGTGCTGCGCTGGCACTTGCAACTAGACTGCATGGTGATCCCGAAATCGGTCAACCCCGAACGCATGCGCGAAAACCTGGCGCTTTTCGACTTTAGCCTCGACGAACAAGACATGGTCGAAATTGCGGCGTTGCATGATGCAGAGGCCCGCCATGGGCCCGACCCAGAGCGATTCAGGCTACCCAAGGCCGGCTGACGACGGCCACGGCCAATACCCCGGGCGGCCGCCCGGGGCTTCTGGGTTCAGGCAGCCTGCTGCCGACGCGCCTGATCGCTTTGACGTTTGGCGGTCACCACCCGCGCCATGGCCCAAAACGCAAGCGCGGGCGCCAGCGCAAACAACAAGAACAAGGCTTGCGACGCCTGCACGGCGCCCACCACGCCCCCCGGGTCGGTCATGCCGGCCGCGTTAACGACCATGCCGCCCAACGTCGACCCCAGCGCCAACGCATACAACTGAACGGTAATCATGCCAGATGACGCAATGCTTTCTTGCCCCGACGGTGCGCTGCGGAAAACCTGAGCCAGCAAGTGCGGCCAGCACATGCCAATACCCAGACCTACGCCAAGCAAAGCCAGACTAAGCACCCACACCCAGCCGGTGTCAAAAGCATCGAGCCATGGCACCAGTACCAACAGCCCCAACAAAGACAACGCCGTCACCGCCGGGCCACTACGCATTAAAAAGCGGGCGACCGTCGAGCCCCGGCCCGAGCTGGAAATGGAGCCAATCGTCCAGCCCATGGACATGATCGCCGTCATATAGCCCGCCGCCAGGGGTTCGAGGTCATGAATGGTTTGTAAGAAATACGGCACAAAGATTTCGACGGTAATGGCGGCACTCATGAGCGCGACGCATGCGTAGATACTGCCCATGGGTTCGCGCAATGAATAGGAGCCCTCGGGCAACCAGCGCACTGTGCCTGGGCGTTGCTCTAGTCGGACCACGTAAATGGCAATAAGCACCCCCGCCAAAATGCCCAATGCATTCCAGGTGACTGCCGTCGACAAGCTACCGGCTGAAACAGCCAGCACCGACAACACAATGAGCGCGACCTTTCCCACAGGCACATTCACGCGCTGACGGGGCGCATCGGCATTACTAACCGTGTTTTCGTTGATTTCGCGGATGACCAACCACGCCAAACCGGCCGCCACCGGCAAGATGGCGCCAAAAGCCCACCGCCAATGACCCGACTGGGCAAACATGCCGCCAATAGCAGGGCCGCTGAGCGTCGCCACCCCCCACATGCTCGACGTCAAACCCATGGCGCGCGTCCAGAGTCGCTCTTCGAAAACCACACGAATGGACGAATAACACAACCCCAGGAGCAAACCGCCTCCCAGGCCCTGAATCGTGCGACCAAACAGCATAAGCGCCATAGAGGGCGCCAGCGCACAAAGCGTCGTGCCCACGGAAAACACCACAATGGCCACCAAAAACGCCTTCTTCAACCCCAAGGTATCGAAGGCCTTGGCCGACAGCGCCGATGCCATGATTGACGCTGCGACGAACAACGTCATGTTCCAGGCGTAATACTCGAGGCCGCCGATGTCACGCACCACAGAAGGCAATATGGTCGTGGCGATATAAACATTGACGGCGTGCAGTGCCACGCCACCGGCCACGGCCAGCGAACGCAAACCGTTGCGCCCCGAAAGCAATTCCCCCCACGAGGCTTGCTGCCCCGACCCTGCATGCTGACTCATATAACCCCTTTGGGTGGAAGGCGACAATCGTCGCAGTCTGGATAAAATCGTTCAAGAATGGCCACGACTTCGTCGGCCGTTTCGACCACACTGACCAGATCGCGATCTTGCGGTGAAATCATGCCTTCCTCGACCAGGAAGTCCAAGTCGACCAAGCGAGACCAGAATGACTTGCCGACCAACACGATAGGCATGCGCGCCATTTTCTCGGTTTGCACCAGCGTTAGCGCCTCGAAGAGTTCGTCGAGCGTGCCGAACCCACCCGGGAACGCCACCAATGCGCGCGCCCGCATCATGAAATGCATTTTGCGCAACGCAAAATAATTGAAGTGAAAACACACCGTCGGGCTGATATACGGATTGGGCTCTTGTTCATGGGGCAAAGTGATATTTAGACCCACGCTCAAGGCATCGGCTTCGAAAGCGCCGCGGTTACCGGCCTCCATGATGCCGGGGCCGCCGCCGGTTACCACCACAAACTGGCACGGGCTGTTGACCTGAAAACGTTTGGACACGATATGCGCAAACCGTCGTGCCTCTTCGTAATATCGAGAGTAATGCACCTGCTTCGCGGCTTTGGCCAGTGCCTGTTGGGCCTGGGGGTCTTCGGGATGACGCGCAGCGTTTTCGGTGGCTTGACTCAGCACATGCTGGGCCTGTTCAGCCGGCAAGATACGCGCGCTGCCAAAAACCACAATGGTCGATTCGATATGGTTTTTGCGTAGGTAATACTCGGGCTTGAGCAGCTCAAGCTGCAAGCGTACCGGCCGCAGGTCTTCGGCCTCCATGAAGTCGGCGTCTTTATAGGCCACGCGGTACGAGGGACTATCGATGAGATTTTGCTTTAACGCAGAAAGTTGTTCAGGAGTAAGTTTGTGACTGGGCATTATTGTTCTTCATTGAAGGGACCAAGGCGTTTGGGTCAGGCCAAGCTGCGTTCAAGGCGATCAAGGGTTTCGTAGGCCGACAGCACCCCGGCCACGCCCGATCGCGGTTCGCGCCCCGCCTGGATGGCCTCGAAAAACTCGCGATCTTGCAGCTCAATGCCGTTCATGGACACGTCGACACCCGATAAGTCGACCGGGCGGCCATGCCCATCGACCAGCTCATCGTAGCGCGCAATGTACGTGCCGTTGTCGCAGATGTACCGGAAAAAGGTACCCTGCGGACCATCATTATTGAACGAAAGCGTGAGTGAGCAGAGCGCCCCCGAGGACACCTGCAACTGGATCGACATATCCATGGCAATGCCCAAATCGGGGTGCGGCGGCCCCTGCATGGCATGTACGCGCGACGCAGTCTGGCCGGTTTGGTACTGAAACAGGTCAACGGTATGACAAGCATGGTGCCAGAGCAGATGGTCTGTCCAGCTACGTGGCTCACCGGCCGCATTGATATTGCTGCGGCGAAAAAAGAACGTTTGCACATCAAGATGCTGCAACGTGAGTTCGCCCGACAAAATACGGCGCCGGATCCATTGGTGCCCCGGGTTGTAACGCCGCGTGTGGCCCGCCATGGCCACCACCCCGACTTGTTGCTGCAATGCGACTATTTTGCGTGCATCGTGCAAGTTATCGGCCATAGGGATTTCGATTTGAACCGGCTTTTTTGCGTTTAAACACGCAATGGCCTGCGCGGCATGGACCTGAGTTGGGCTGCACAAAATAACCGCATCAACATCATTGCGCGCCAGGCTTTCGTTCAGGTCGAGCGTGACGTGCGGCACCCCAAAACGCGCGGCAACGGCCTGCGCCTGCGCCAAACTGCGCCCCCCAACCACCGAGCTGACGGCCACGCCATCGATGGCGGCGATGGCATCCAGGTGCTTTTGGCCAAAAGCGCCAAGTCCCGCAATACAAACCTTCATTTCAGACCTTTAGACATCGAAAAGCTTCAATAAAATGCGTGAAGCGTTTTGTAAGAATTGCCGTAGGCATTTGTTACGAAAGCACTTTTACGTTTACCGCGCAGGCTGCTCCCGCTGCGCCAGCCCCCCAGGTTTCCACCATGAACAATCTCAAAATCGGCACCCGCCTCATTGTAAGCTTTGCCGTCATGCTTCTCTTCATCGCCGTGCTGGCAGGCATCGGCATTTGGCGGGTCCAGGGCTCCGACGCCATGGCCTCTGACCTGACCGAAACCCGTTTGGCCAGCGAACGCATGATCACCGAATGGAGCAAGCTGACCGCACTCAATGCCACACGTACCCTCGCAAATGCCCGGCTGACCGACACCGCCACCATCCAGCACTTCGAGGACCAGATGAAGGTCACCAGCGCCGAGATCAGCAAGATCCAGACTGCGCTAAAAGAAAAACTCACCAACCCCGAAGCCCTACGGCTTTACGACGTTATCCAGCAGCGTCGTAATGAATACGTTGGCAAACGTAACGATGCGCTTGAACAACGCCGCCAGGGCAACCTGCAGGCCGCACAAAATTTTTACGACAACGAACTCGAAGGCCTGCTTGATCGCTACAACGGCAGCATTACAGACCTGCTCAAGTTCCAACAAAGCCTCATCGATAGTAACGCCCACACACTCCACGACAACAACACACTGGCACTGAACCTGCTTGTCGGGTTGACGGCTGTGTCTTTGCTTATCGGGCTGCTGCTGGCCATCTCCATCACGCGCTCTATTACCCGCCCACTCACCAATGCCGTCAACTTTGCCGAAAAGGTATCCAACCGCGATCTGACCAGCCGTATTAACGTCAAGGGCAGCGACGAACTGGCCGCCCTCATGACCGCCCTGCAGCGTATGAACGCCAACCTGCTTAACGTCGTACGCGAAGTCAAAGACGGCGCCGACTCGATTGCCACCGCCGCAGGGCAAATCGCCGCGGGCAATATGGACTTGTCTTCACGTACCGAGCAACAGGCCAGCTCGCTGGCCGAAACTGCAGCCACCATGGAAGAGCTCACGACCACCGTCAAACAAAATGCCGACAACGCCCGTCAGGCCAACGGACTGGCCGAGTCGGCCGCCAGCGTGGCCACCAAAAGCGGTCAAGTCGTCGCTCAGGTGGTGGACACCATGGGCGCCATCAATGAGTCGTCCAAGCAAGTGGTCGACATCATCAGCGTCATCGACTCTATCGCCTTCCAGACCAATATTCTGGCCTTGAACGCGGCGGTCGAAGCGGCACGCGCCGGCGAACAGGGCAAGGGCTTTGCGGTCGTGGCCTCTGAAGTACGTTCACTGGCCCAGCGCAGCGCCCAGGCCGCCAAAGAAATCAAAGACCTCATCGACAAGTCGGTCAGCATCACACAAACCGGCAACCGCTTGGTCGCCGAAGCCGGTACCACCATGCAGGAAACCGTTGCCAGCATTAAACGCGTCACCGACATCATGGGCGAAATCACCGCCGCCAGCCAAGAGCAAAGCATCGGCATTGACCAGGTAAACCAGGCCGTTTCGCAAATGGATCAGGTCACGCAGCAAAACGCCGCCCTCGTTCAAGAGGCCTCGGCCGCCTCCGACAGCCTGCAAGACCAGGCCGGCACCCTGGCCAAGCTGGTCTCGACCTTCCGGGTCGACAGCAATAACCGAGAAATCGACGTCACCCCACGCAACGTCCAAGCCATCGGCGAGTCGCGTCAGTTGCTGGCATAGCCGCGCACTGGTTTTAAGCAACAAAAACGACGGGCCGACACAACAGTGTCGGCCCGAATACATTCAGTAGTAGACAACGCGCAAAAATACGACTACATTCATTCAAAGATTTTTCAAGTTCGTTGTATTTAAGTTCAAACAGTACGTCTTTTTGCTCGAGTCGCCGTTCCTTGAATAAGTCTTGCCCAGGGCATATTGGCCCATATTTTTTTAAGGAATTGTCACATGACTACGCAAACCGGTATTGTTAAATGGTTCAACAACGAAAAAGGCTTCGGCTTCATCACTCCCGATGCTGGCGGTAAAGACCTGTTCGCACACCACACCGACATCGTTGGTACAGGCTACAAATCGCTGAACGAAAACCAGCGCGTTTCGTTCGAAACAGCCGACAGCCCCAAAGGCCCCCAAGCTAAAAACATCCAGGCCGCCTAAGCACACGTTTACCGTGTCTTAAGCTAAAAACGCCCCGAAAGGGGCGTTTTTTATTGGGTTTTAGGCAACAACACCAGCTATCGGACTACCGGCACAGCAAGCTTGCGCTTTAAATACCGCATCAACCCGCCCAGTACGGGCAGCTTTTCGTAAAGCTCTTCGGCTGCGTCCCAGTAGTCGCGATGCAACACAATTCGGCCGTCGCTACCCCACTGCACATGACTGCCCCCTTTTATTTCCCACGCCCGGGCGGTACGACCGCCGGTCGAATAAAAGTGAAATGACCAAACCAAAAACCCCTTGTCGCCCTGAACAATAGTGTCGTGCACCACAAAACGCGGCTGCTGCACGGTATCGAACATATGGCGGAAAATAGATTGAATGGCATCCACGCCCACGACATCATTAAACGGGTCTTTGAAGCGGGCCTGCTCAGCGTAAAAACGTCCTAAGCGCTCTAGGTTGCCCAGGGACAACTGCTCGTAGTAGGCCGCCAATTCGGCCATGCGCCGAGCTGGCCCCACCAAATGCGTTTGCCCGTCAGTGCCGGGCGACGAGGTCTGCGTCATAGTCCAGTTCCTTTATGAACCAGCTTGAAGTAAAGGCTATAGGGTAGCCAACGCAAGGCTTTAAGAATCAAAGAAAAGCGTTTGGGAAAGTCGATCTCGAAACTGCCACGCAACCAACCCTTTTCAATGGCATCAGCTGCCTGCTCAGGAGTTTGCAAAAACGGCATGGGGAATTCGTTTTGACGGGTCAAAGGGGTTTCGACAAACCCGGGATGAACCACCGACACCCCAATACCCTGCGGCCGCAAATCCAGAAAAAGCGTTTCGGCCAAGTGTGTCAGCGCGGCCTTGGTGGGCCCATAGGCCAGACCTTGCGGCAGCCCGCCAAAACCAGCCACGCTAGACACCAGGCTGATATGCCCGCAGCCTTGCTGCAAGAATAACGGTATGACCGGCGCCAGCACATTCAGGGCCCCAATGTAGTTGACCTGCTGATGCTGCACCATTTGACTGAGGTCGAATTGCTGGGCGCGCATCGCCTGGTAAACGCCAGCGCAGTACAAGACGCGGTCTAGACGCCCGTATCGATGCACAATGGCGTTACACGCAGAACGCACTGCCGCAACATCGGTAACATCGAGCGCGAGCGCCAGACACCCGTTGAATCGGGCCTCGAAGGCGTGGAGCGCCGAAGCATTACGAGCCGACACCACTACCTTGACGCCCTTTGAGGCCAACCTTTCTGCAACGGCACGGCCGATGCCCGTTGAGGCACCGACGACCCAGACGACCTGATCAGCCGAATAATCGAAGCGGGGATTCAGTGCCATACGTTACCTTTAACGTTTATGAAACGACAGCGTGACATCGCCCAGACGGATGCCGAACTTGCTCATGACCGCCTTATTCAACATGACCTTGTCATCCATCAGGTACATCCAGTCGTTGAACGAAACGTCGTAGGTGCGCTCGCCGACTGGCAACCGCAAAACATAACGCCACTGAAACGCATTACCCGCTACCTCGCCGGACGCTTCGCCAACCACATCTTCGGCGGTGCCCGTATAACGCCCGTCGCCCTGATAAGTCAGGTACCAGACGCGGCGCTGCTTCTCGCCGTCGCTATAAATAAAGTCCTCTTCCAGCACCCCTTTATTGCCTTCCCAACTGGCCTTGATTTTGACAGTAAAGCGTTTGACCACCTTGCCGCTGCGGTCGGTAAACAAGCCGTAGGCATCAATGTCACCCACAAAATATTCGCGCAAATCAAGCACGGGCCGCTCGGCTGCATAATCGGCAGGCTTGGGCGATGCGCAGGCGATCAGCCCCATACAAGCGACCGATAGCGTGGCCCAACGCACGCCCCGTTTCCAGGCAGTAAATACAGGCATATCAATGCTCCTTATCCCAACGGCGACGCCATAGCCATAACGTATAAAGCGCCACCAGTTTCAAACAACAAGGCAGGACTGCGTACGCCAGACTTAGCGAACGCAACCCCTGTTCGTCGGTTTGGCCAGGCGTATACCCCAGCCACTGCAACATCGGCAACACCAGCCCTGCCGCCAGGGCCAGATTCAATTTCGACGCACTGTTCCACCAGCCAAAGTACGCACCTTCGGCGTCGGCGCTCATTGCCTCGGTACGAATAACGCGAGCCAGCAACGGCGTCGGCAATGCAAGGTCGGCGCCCAGCGCAAAGCCGCTGGCCGCACAAATCAATAAAAACAATGTCGTGTCCCCGGCGCCCAGAAACGCCGCCCCGAAAAAGCTGACAACGGCCAAGGTCATGCCCGCCGCCCAGCTTGCCCCCAGGCCAACACGGGAAACCACTTTGACCCAAACCGGCAGCGACGCCGCCGCACAGGCAAAGTAAATGGCCAGAAACGCCCCTTCCCAACCTGCCGCCTGCAAACGGTCGTTGACAAAGAACAGCAACAAAGTCGCAGGAATAGCACTGGCAATGCCATTGACCAGAAACACGCCTATCAGCCCACGAAACGCAGGGCCACGCCAGGGCAACGCAAAATAATGCAAGGACAGCTTATGAGTGACAGCGCCTTGAGCAGCCCCGGCGCGACTGATGTCGAGCGCTACAGGAGCAGGCGCGCGTCCCAACGCCAACCAGCCCAGCCACAGCGCTACCCCCAAGACCACAGCAGTCGCCGACATACCAACCACGGTAGGCAAGACGCTGGCGAGCATCACACCGACCAGGGTGGCGGCTTCGCGCCACGACACCCAACGGCTTTGTACCTCGTCGCCGCCCTTAAGGCGCGCAGCCCACGCCTGATGGGTAATGGTGAGCGCACTGTAGGCCAGGTAAGTCAACATCAGCATGAGCGCACACCATGCCAGCAACGCCGTGTGTGGTTCATGCAAGGCCAGTGGTGGGAAAAACAACCCTGTAAAGCCCGCCAGCAATACCAAGCACCCCACACCTAGGGAAAGCTGCAACGCGCGCCTGGAGACTGAAAAGAGGCGATCGGCCACATAGCCCATCACCGGGTCGGTGACAGCGTCGAAGATACGGACAAACAACAGCACCGCCCCCAATGCCGCCAATGAGGTCCCGAACTGTTCGGCATAATAGGCCGGCATGTACACGTAAAGCGGCAACGCGACGAACGCCAAAGGCAACCCCAGGGCGCCATAGTAAAAGCCCGCCGCGGGCGCGGGGTGCACCTCGCGGGCCGTCATTACAGTTGCCCCAGCAAGGCAGCGCGCATCGTCGGCTCAGAGGTCTTCTCGGACAACCAGATCCCGAAGAAAAGACGCCCAAACCTGGCATCTTGTACTGACGCCGTTTCTTTCCCATTGAAGAAAAACTGCACCGTACCGTCAGGTCGCCACACGCCCGTCAACCGGTCGCCTGCGGCAACGTCGGGAAAGGCGCGCGTCATCAACGCCAGCCAATCGGCTTGCTCGCTCGAGCTGATGGTATCCAGATTGCTCATTTCTTCGATTGAGCGCTGGGCAATCGCCTCACCCTTCAGGCTGCGCGCGTAATCAAGCTCGAGTGCAAACGGCGCGTTGTATAGCGCCTGTGGCGTTGCGCCCGGCGACAACCAAAGGCGAATGTCATACACCGAGAAAGCAAACCAACGAAACCGCTTTTGCCCCTGCAGCCGCGGCTGACCTAGTGCGGCAACGACTTCGGGCGGTGCTTTGACTGCAGCCGCTGCGTCGGGAGCAGACGACTCCGACGCTGTGGGCTGCACAGGTGTTTCTTGCAGACGGCTTGACGATACCGAGGAAGCCAGCCCCCCGTTGGGCTGAGCTTGGGCGACCATTGAACCGCCGATCGTCAAGACCAGCCCCAAAGACCAGCCCGACACAACACGACGAAAGACCGTAACCTGTGCCATGATTTATTGCTCCGGCTTATACAGCGTAAACTGAATGACGTCGGTATTACCCGTATCGAACGCCGCTTCGCAATAAGACAGATAGAAGTCCCAGGTGCGCATAAAACGGGTATCAAAACCCAATGCCCGGATAGCTTGCTCGTTGGCCTGAAACGGCGTGCGCCAACGGCGCAAGGTTTCAGCGTAGTCGGGCCCGAAGGCCAGCGAACGCTCTACTTTCAAGCCGGCGGCCTGCGCCTGCTGAATGAATACCTCGCGACTGGGCAACATGCCCCCGGGAAAGATGTACTGCTGAATAAAATCGGTAGATCGGCTGTAGCGCTCGAAGAGGTCGTCGCGAATCGTGATGCTTTGAATACAGGCGCGACCGCCAGGCTTGAGGTTGCGGGCCAGTACGTTGAAATACTCGGGCCAGTAGGCCTGCCCCACGGCCTCAAACATCTCGATCGACACAATCGCGTCATAGGGGCCGTCTTTTATGTCGCGATAATCTTGAAGGCGCAAATCGGTCAATTGCGCCAACCCGGCATCGCGTAAGCGCTGCTGTCCAAATACCAGTTGTTCGGTCGACAACGTCACCCCGGTAAGGCTGGCGCGACGCTCGGCGGCCACGGTTTCAGCAACAGCCCCCCAGCCACAGCCAATTTCCAGTACGCGCTGACCGGGCTGCACACGCACCTCGTCCAGGGCACGACGAATCTTGGCGCGCTGAGCATCGGCCAACGACTGCTGAGTGTTGCCGTTGAACCAGGCCGACGAATAGTTCATCGTGTCATCAAGCCAATGGCAGTAAAAAGCGTTGCCCAGGTCGTAATGCGCATGAATATTGCGACGGCTACCGCTACGACTATTGCGGTTGAACAGATGGCGAAACCGGTACAGCAAGCTACCCCACCACGATCCGTACAGGACGCGTTCCATGTGGTCGCGATTCAAGATGAACAAACGGATAAGGCCGGGAAGGTCATGAGTGCTCCAGTCGCCATTGATGAACGTTTCGGCAAAGCCGATATCACCCGACTTGAGCGCAGCAGGAAACACCGCCCAATTGTTCAGCCTGACGGCTGCATGGGGCTGCTGACCGCTACCAAAGCGTCGCAAAGTGCCATCGGGCAGGGTCAGTTCCAGGGTGCCGTGGGCCAAGTTGTCGAGCATGCGCAAAATAGTGCGAGCAGCCGCAGGCGGGCGTGTTTTATGCACAGGGGCTTGCGACAAACCAGGCGTACGGGGGTTCAGGGTGTCAGTCATGAGGGGCACTCTTCAGAGGTTTGGTCGAGAACGGCACACGTTTCCAAAATAGCTTGACCGCCTGCCAATGAATTCTGGCAATGATGGCCAAAGTCAGCAACGGCATGGACATGACCGTGCGCCACAAGCTGTTTGGCGTCAGCGGCGTCAATGCGCCGCTGACGCTCGTTTGCAATAAAGGGCCGACGTCATCGTCATAATCTATACGCACCACAGTACGGGGCGCTTGTGACGGGCCACCAGCAGTTTGCATAAAGCGAAAGCGGTAGCCGCCATTGACCTGACAAAACGGCGACACATGAAAAGTTTTTTCAGCGCGGAGCTCTTGCCCCCAGCGCAAGTCGGGGCCAGCCAGCAAATAGCAATGCCGCTGCCCAAACGTATTGTTGACCTCGGCAACGATGGCCTTGAGGGTGCCATCGGCGTCGTGGGCGTACCAGAAACTGACCGGGTTAAACACATAACCCAGCACCCTGGGGTAAGTATGTAACCAGACTTCGCCATCGGCCTTCACACCTGCCTGCAGAAGCACATTTTCCAGCCAAGCCAAGGCATCGGGGCCGCCATCGCCATGGTCTGCATCGTAAAAGCTGACCCAGCCCCGCTGATTGCGCTTTAACCCTGCCACCGGGGTATGACGCCAACTGCGCATAGGCAACATCAAGAACCATGTTTTATAGGCAAAGGCATTGCGGGCCGGCCGCAAACGGGTATGGCGCACCACGCCTTTACCAATTTTTGCGACTGCCCGTGCGGTGCTTGTCGCCAGCGAAGTCGATTCGGGAAGCTTCGATTGAGGGGGAAGACTTGCAGTGCGCATGATACTAAGCCGCTTGCGGCAAGTTGGCGGTAGCGCGCCAGCGCGCTTGCAACGCCTGCGCCACGGCCAACCCGGATTTCAATCCGTCTTCGTGAAAGCCATAACCGGTCCAGGCGCCGCAGAACCACGTGTGATTTTCGCCCTGGATACTGGGCAATTTTTCTTGCGCGTCTCGGGCGGCCAGATCGAAGGCCGGGTGCGCATAGTTAATATGCGCAATAACCTTGCCCGGGTCTGGCTGGCGAATGGGATTGAGCGACACAATAACGTCTTGGGCAAATGGCAAGGGCTGCAGCCGGTTGAGCAAGTAGTGCAAGCACACACCATCTTGGCCCTGATCATCTTGCGCATCACGATGTTCATAATTCCAGGCTGCCCACGCCAAACGTCGCTTGGGCAGCAAGGCCGTATCAGTATGAAGCACCGCATGGTTATCTTGATACGGAATCGCAGACAAAATCGCTTGTTCTGCAGGACGCGCATCTTGACCCAAAATACGCAGGGTCTGGTCAGAATGGCAGGCAAAAACAACGTCGTCGAAGTGCTCGGCGTGTGAAGGGCTGAATACCGTAACCCCTGCGCCCGGGCCATTGCGACGCACGGCCGTCACCGGCGTGTTCAGGCGAAAGTCTGGAATCGCCTTCAGCATGCGCTGCACATACTGACGCGCGCCGCCGCTAACGGTGTACCACTGCGGACGATCGTTAACCTGCAGCAAGCCGTGATTGTGGCAAAAGCGAATCAGGGTAGACACCGGAAATTGCAGCATTTGCCCCGCCGGGCACGACCAGATGCTGCTGATCATGGGCAACAAATACCAACGACGGAACGATTCGGTGTAACCCCTGCTGTCCAGAAAGTGCCCGATGCTCTGGGTGAGTTCAACCTCGGTGCCCGTTTCGGCAAGCCGCGTAGCTTCTTTATTAAAGCGCAGAATTTCGCGCAGCATGAACCAAAACGACGGCTTGAAAATATTGCTTCGTTGAGCGAACACCCCATTAAGGTCGGTTCCGCACCACTCCAGCCTACCTTGCTCTGCCTGCACCGAGAACGACATATCGGAAGGCGCTGTTGGTACATCGAGCGTTTTGAAAAGCTCGACAAGCTGCGGATACGTCCGATGATTAAAGACCAGGAACCCGGTGTCGACCCCGTGGGTGACCGGGTTGCCGTTTGCATCGTTAAGCGTGACATCGACAGTATGAGTATGCCCACCCGCATAATCGGCGGCTTCAAACAGGGTGACGCGAGCCCCCTCGTTAGCCTGGGCAAGCGACCAGGCGGCACTGAGGCCGGATATGCCTGAACCAATGACGGCAACATGCTTCATACAAGACTCCTGTCCCTGGACAAAACAATGAATGTCCTAGTCAAAATTAAATACTTTCACTATATTAACGATTAAATTCGCATTTAACAACATTTTGTCCAAGACAACATTAATTGATATCATATATGTCCAAGACAAACCCGCGCAACGACCCGAGTCCACCATGAGCAATCCCGAAAACGCCAATCAGTTGATGCTTAACATCACCGCCGTCGAGCGAGACACCCGTATTGGGAAAGACGCGCTACGGGTCTGGGAAAAGCGTTATGGCTTCCCCACCCCTAAACGCGATATCAATGGCGAACGGCTGTATCCACCCGATCAGGTTGAAAAATTGCGCGTCATCAAACGCCTGCTCGACGCCGGCCATCGCCCCGGGCGTATCGTTTCGTTAACGCTTGAAGATTTGCACCGCCTGGGCGAAGAACTACGGGAAAGCGAGGTTGCAAAGCCGGCCGCGGCCAACGTCGCCCCCGAGCAGCAAAACGAAATACAGGACATCATCACCCTGCTAAAGTCGCATAACCCGGCACAAATCCGGCGTCGGTTCTCGCAAATCATTATGCGGACCGGGCTATCGCAATTTGTGCTCAAGGTAGCGATCCCCCTTATGCATGAAATCGGGGAAGCCTGGGCTAGCGGCGAATTGCATATTTTTGAAGAGCACCTCTGCAGCGAAATGCTTGAAACAAGCTTGCGTACGGCGATGGCCTCTGCCCCCGAGGCCAACCAGCACAGCCGGCCTCGTGTTTTGCTGTCCACCTTTCCCGGCGAGAGCCACAGCCTGGGTTTACTGATGGCCGAAGCCATTTTCCAGGTCGAGGGGTGCGCCTGCATGAGCCTGGGCGCGCAAACCCCACTGCACGACCTGGTCAACGCAGCACGCGCGCACCGGGCAGACATCATCGCCGTCAGCTTTTCAGCCGCCAGCAATCCCGGACATGCCACCGACGGGCTGACCGAACTACGCGCCATGCTGCCCCCCAACATCGAGCTGTGGGCCGGCAGCCCGCACCCCATCTTGCACCGACGCGGGGTGCCAGGCGTACAGTTGCTGTCCGATCTGGAGCACATACCCGTGCAAATACATCGTTGGCGGGCCCAAGACCCAGGCCGGCCCGATATACTGTCAAACTGATTTAACATGGGTTTCGCACGGTGACTAAACATCCTTCACGCTGGAAACTATTCCTGGGGCTTGGTCTGGTCGTGGCCCTTGGGCTTTGGGGCTGGATAACGTGGCAAGGCCCGATCGTTATTGGTTATAGGGTCGAAACAACCCCGTTGGTTCAACAGGTTGTCGCCACAGGGCGCGTCGTCGCTAATTCGCGCGCCCAGGTGGGCAGCGAAATCACCGCGGTTGTCACCGAACGCCGGGTGCGCGAAGGCGACAGCGTGAAGCGCGGTGACGTTTTGCTGGTGCTACGCGCCGATGCCCTGAAAGCTCGCGTCGAAGAGGCCCGTGCTGCGCTCGACTTACTGCGCACCGCACAGCGCCCTCAGGCCCAGGCAACGTTGGCGCGCACCGAATCACAACTTGCACAAGCAAAGCGCGAACTCGACCGACGCAAAAAACTGCTCGATACACGCGCGGTAACCAAAGAAGATGTAGAACAGGCCGAGAATGCCGTGGCCATCGCGTTGGCGGCAGCTCGCCAGGCACGCATCGATGCCCAGGCGCTTGCACCCGATGGCCTACAAGAGTCGATCTTGCAAGAGCGCCTGCGCGCCGCCGAGGCCGACCTGGATAAAACTATCGTACGCGCCCAGTTCGACGGCACGGTGCTGACACGCAACGTCGAACCCGGCGACCTGGTTCAGCCGGGCAAAACACTGCTGGAAATCAGCACAGACGCCAACGCAGAGTTGCTGATCCCCATCGACGAACGCAACCTGGGCGTACTCAAGGTCGGTCAGCCAGCCGTCGTCATTGCCGATGCATACCCCGAGCGCCCATTCCCCGCGTATATCAGCTCCATCGCCCCCGCCATCGACCCCGAGCGCGGTACCGTCGATGTACGCCTATTGGCGACGCCAGAGCCCGACTTCCTGCGCCAAGACCTGACCATCACCGTCACCATCACAACTGGCGAACGTGACGCTGCCATCGTCGTACCCAACGATGCATTGTTCCGTTTGGCCAATGGCGCAACGGCAGTTTGGCGTGACGAGCACGGCAAGCTGATCCCAACCGAGGTCAAAACAGGTTTGCGGGGGCAATCGTTGACCGAAGTGACCGAAGGGCTGTCAGCAGAAGACCTGATAGCCCGTGCCGGCGCTGCCTTTGAGCCCGACCAGCGCGTGCGCCTGAACATTGTCCCAATGCCCGACTCGGCGTCGACACGGCCTGCGTCTACTGCCGGCGAGACCCCCATGAAGTTCAACTAGGTACGGCCACCATGCATTGGCTGGAAACCACTGTCGCGCTCAAATTCCTGCGTCAGAACATGACCCAGACCCTACTGATCCTGGTAGGCATTGCCGTTGGGGTCTCGGTCATTGTGTTCATCACCACCCTGATCAATGGCCTGCAGGCAAACATCATTGATCGCACGCTAGGCACCCAATCGCATATTCGGGTCGAGCCCCCCGACGAACGCAACCTGATCGCCCCCCTTGCCAGCAACACACGCCGTCTGCTGCTTGAGGACCCCCGCGCCCAACGGCTGCGCTCTGTCAACAACTGGCAAGCCGTCCAGCAAACGCTCGATACCCTACCCGAAGTCACCGCCGTTTCCCCTGTCATTTCGGGGCCTGCCTTTGCACGGCGAGGCAACGTGCTGAAGTCGGTATCACTGGTCGGCATCGACCCGCAGCGTTATCAAAAGATTATTCCGGTGCAAGAGGACATCATCGAGGGACAGTTCCGGGTTGGCGCCGGTGATGCCGTCATTGGTGCCTTGCTGGCCCGCGACCTGGGCATGCGAACCGGCAGCAAATTGCGAATCGAATCAGGCGACGGCCGCACGGCAACCGTCACCATTGCGGGTATCTTCGAGCTAGGCGTACGCGAACTCGATCTGCGCTATATCTATCTCGACCTCAAACAAACTCAATCACTGCTAGACCTGCCCGGCGCCGTCACCGTTATCGACGTGACCGTCAATGACTTGTTTCAGGCCGACCAAATTGCCGCGCGCATCGGACGTCTGACAGGGCTAAAGGCTGAAAGCTGGATCGAAACCAACGCACAGCTCATGAACGCATTAAGCTCCCAACGGCTATCCACCACCATGATCAGCTTCTTTGTGGCCATGTCGGTCGCGTTCGGCATTGCCAGCGTTCTGGCGATCAGCGTAACGCAGCGCACCCGCGAAATCGGCATTCTGCGGGCCATGGGCATGCAGCGTGGCCAGATGCTGCAAGTATTTCTGGTACAAGGGGCCGTGCTGGGGCTGGCCGGCTCGGCCGCCGGGTCGGCTGTGGGCTACGCGCTGGTATGGTCGTTCAACACCTTTGGCCCCAAGCTGTTTTATATCCCGCTCATGCCCAGCCTGATTCCAACCACCATGCTAGCTGCCATGGTTACCGGTGTACTGGCGGCCATGGTGCCCGCGTGGCGAGCCGCACGACTAGACCCCGTCGAGGCGATAAGATATGTCTGACGTCGCCCAGCCAGTATTGGCCCTGGAGGCCCTGAAAAAATCGTACAACATAGGCAAACCCAACGAACTTGAGGTGCTGCACGGCATCGACTTGACCCTCAGGCGCGGCGAATTTACGGCGCTTGTCGGCCCGTCAGGGTCGGGTAAAAGCACGCTGCTCAACCTGTTGGGCCTGCTCGACCAACCTACCGCCGGCGAGCTTTACCTGATGGGCCAACCCACACGCACCATGGACGACGAAACCCTGACCAACATGCGTAGCCGCCATATCGGGTTTGTCTTTCAGTTTCATCATTTGATACCAGCCTTTAATGTGCTGGACAATGTGCTGATGCCCATGATGATCCGGCAGGGTCGACCCAACGCCGAAATGCGCGACCGCGCGTTGCAGTTGCTGGATCAGGTCGGACTGAACCGGTTTACCGACCGGAAACCGGGGGACTTATCGGGCGGACAGCAACAACGCGTAGCGATTGCGCGCGCCTTGATGACACGCCCCAATTTGATTTTGGCCGACGAGCCGACCGGCAACCTTGATACCCAAACCGCGGCTGGCGTGTTTGACGTCTTCAGAGAATTTAATGAAACCTATGGGTGCGCGGTACTGATCGTAACGCACGACCCACGGTTATCGGCCGTCTGTGACCGAACGATTACGCTGATTGACGGAAACATTGCGTCAGATGAGTCAAGACTGGGCAACGCGGCCCATAAGCCAGGCTAACCCGCCAGATTAAACAGCGGGCCACTGAACCCCGTTGGGCTGGGCGCAAGACTCGAACAAGGGCTTGCTGAACAAATACCCCTGCATCAGACTTATGCCCAGGTCGCGCAAGCATTTGTACTCGTCAACGACCTCAACGCCTTCGGCCACCAAAGCAATATCCAGTTCAGTGGCAATATCGGCAATGCCTCGCACAATGGCGCGGCGCGATTTGCTTTCGTGAATATTACGCACCAGGCCCATGTCGAGCTTGATGATATCGGGATGAAAATCGGCCAACAAGTTCAGCCCCGCATAACCCGCACCAAAGTCATCAATTGCCGTTTTAAAGCCAATGCGCTGGTATTCGGACAACACCTTGGCCAGCCACTTGCCATCGTTCACCTGCTCACCCTCTACCGTTTCGAAAATAATACGGTCGATGGGGAAGTTGAACTGCCGCGCGGCCTCGAGCGTAGTGCGTATGCACAATTCGGGCTTGTAGATGGCGTTGGGCATGAAATTGATAGACAGCTTTGAGGGCAAGCCGATGCTAGCGGCCGTTTTAATGGCTTTTACCCGGCAGGCCTGGTCGAACTGATAGCGGTTATCTTCGTTGACCTTTGACAACACCGAGAACGCAGACTCGCCCGCTGCACCGCGCACCAGGGCTTCATGTGCAAAAACTTCTTGCTTGCCAACGTCGAGGATGGGCTGATAAGCGTAACTGAACTCGAAGTCTAGAGGCTGGCCATCTCGGCAGGCAGAACAGGGACGTACGGTCATGGGCGCGGGCCTTCCTTAAGCAGGCAATGTTGTGAAACCGATGATAACAAAAGACCGCATGCCGTCACGAGTGTTACACGGGTTGATATGTAACCATTGCAGGCCCCTGACACCCACCTAGGTTAAACACCCCCATGACATCAAGCAAATGACCCGCCTGATGACTTAACCCACCGGCGGCGGCCGCAGACGCCTCGACCAGTGTGGCATTTTGTTGCGTCAGTTGCGTCAAGCCGGCCACAGCGACATTGACCTGCGCGATACCGTCTGTTTGCTCTTGTGTCGCCCGACTGATTTCCTGAATCAGGTCAGCCACCTGACTGACCTCGTGAACAATATCAGACATGGCGCGCCCGGCTTGTTCAACCATATGACTACCTTCGTCGACTTTTTGAGTACTGTTCAGAATCAGTTGCTTGATATCACGGGCAGCCGCGGCGCTTTTCTGGGCCAGCCCACGCACCTCGCTGGCGACAACGGCAAAACCACGCCCCTGCTCGCCAGCACGGGCAGCCTCAACCGCTGCATTCAAAGCCAGAATATTCGTCTGAAACGCGATGGTGTCGATCACCCCAATAATGTCGACTACGCGACGTGAGGCCTGGCTAATATCGCTCATGGTCTGCACCACCGCATTGACCACTTCACCACCATGCTGTGCCGAATGCCGTGCCGTCAGCGCCATATTGGCAGCCTGCTGGGCCACGCCCGCGTTGCTGGATACGGTGCCTGCCAATTGCTCCATGGCAGCGGCAGCTTGGGTCAGGCTGGCCACCTGTTCGTCAGTGCGGCGCGCCAAATCAGTATTCCCTCCGGCAATCTGGTGTGCCCCTTCAGCGATGCTGTTGCTGCTGGCATGCACTTGACCAACAGCGGCACTCAGCGCCAAACGCATCCGCTCCATGGCCAACATTACGCTGCCCGAGCGTGCCCGTCGTACATCGACCTCGGTCGCCAGGTCGCCATGCGCCACAGCATTAACGACACGCACTACGTCAGCGGGCTCTCCACCTAGCTGACGCACCAGACCACGCGTCAGAAACGTTCCCAGAACAATGGCTAGCAAAGCGCCGAAAGCCGTCAACGCGCCAAGCCGTATGACGGCGTCGTCGTAAACAGCCGTCGTTTGGTCGGCCAGGGCGGCAGACGTGTTCTGCTTGTTCATGACCACCATATTGACCATCATTTCGGCCATTTCACCTTGCATCACGGCGTTCGCCAAGGCGGCCTCATAGGCCGCAACAGACGACACGTCCATTTCTGCTGCCTCAAGCTGGCTGGCAAACGCTTCAAGTGCTTCGGCATAGCCCATGACAGCCTTTGCGGCATCGGCCACAGTGGCCTGCTCGTCAGGCGTTTGCGATAGCGCAGCAAGCTTTTCGATTTCTGCAGAAGCACCCTGGAGATGATCACGCATGGCATACACCTGGCCAATGCTGGCCCCCTTGTCAGACGCCAGCAGCGCCGCCCGCGCGGCGCTACCTGCCGCCACCAGACGCAACTGTGTTTGCGATGCGTGACGAATGCCCGCCACCTCTTGCGAGTACATGAGCCGGGCCATTTGATTGACCTGGCTAGTGGCCTGCAAACCCAGCGCACCGATAAGCGCAGCGATAGCCGCTACAGCCAGGAAACCCAAAATTAACTTGACGCCAACGCGCCAACCTCGAAACCAACGCATAGAAAGCCCGTTTGCCTTTGAACCAAAACGGGCTTGATACTAACCAGCGTAGATTGCAAGAGTTTTACGACCTGACAAAAAGTCCTGGTAGAACAACGGACGCTAGCGCAGCACCAACATAGACACCGGGCTGGTGCGCAGCAACGTAGACGTAGTGCTCCCCATAATCAGGTGACGAATGCGCGAATGGCCATAGGCGCCCATGACCAGCACATCGGCCTGACACTCAAGCACATAATCACGAATGACCTGCTCGGCCTCGCCCACCCGCACGACATCGCTCACGGCAAAGCCTTCGCTTTCGAGGCTTTCGTGGGCCTGGGCAAGACTTTCGCGCACCGAAGCGCTCGGATCGCCCGCTACCAGCAAATGGCAGTCGAGCCCTTTAAGCAAGGGGCTGGCCGCCACCATTTGCACCATTTTCATGGCCGTATCGCTTCCATCGAAAGCAATCACAAAGCGCTCCGGCGCCTTGTACGCGCCATTGACGACCATCACCGGGCGTTGCAGGCTGCGCACCACCCGCTCGGCATTCTGGTCGAGGTACCAGCGCGATGCCCCCGCCTGCTCGTGCTGCCCCATAACGACCAAACGGGTGTCAGGTTCGAGGTCGAGCAAGGTTTCTGCCAACGCACCATGGCGCTGCACGGTATCCACAGCCGACACACCGCCCGCTTCGGCGCGCTGACGCGCCGCCTGCAAAATCTGGCGACCATGCTCTTGCGCAAGTTTGCTGCGCTCTTCGTCAAGTGCGCTCAGTTGCTCCAACAGACTCTCGTGGCTATCAATACCAATAGCACCGCTGTAATCACTAATACTGGCGCGCTCTGGGTGACGGTCGAGCACATGCAGGAACTCAAGCTTGACGTCCAGCAAGCGAGCGGCCCAGATCGCGAAATCGCAAACCACCGCTGCGCGGGTCGAATCATCAATACACGCGACAACTTTATTCATGGAATTCTCCTTAGTGCCCCATCAGGCGATCAATGGCGCCGGGTTTATCGTGAATGGCAAATTGGTCGACCAACGTCGCCGAAGCGGCATCCAAACCAATCACCTCGACCTCGGCCCCTTCGCAGCGAAACTTAAGGACCACAGCATCGAGAGCACCGACAGCGGTGATGTCCCAGAAACAGGCCCGACTGACATCAATACGCACACGTTCAATGGCCTCTTTAAAGTCGAACGACTGGCCAAAGGTGTCGGCAGACGCAAAAAACACCTGTCCAACCACCTGATAAACACGGATACGACCTTCGTTTTCGGCGCGGGATTCGACTCGTAGAACACGGCCCACTTTATGTGCAAAGAATATGCCGCTGAGCAAGACCCCGACAAAAACGCCTTTGGCCAGGTCGTGCGTTGCCACAACCACGGCAACGGTAGCCACCATCACGATACTGGACGTTTTCGGATGCGTAAACAGTTCGCGCAAAGACGACCACTTGAAGGTACCGATGGAGACCATGATCATCACGGCAACCAACGCCGCCATAGGAATCTGGCTGACCCATTCATCCAGAAACACCACCAGAATCAGCAGGACAACGCCCGCCACAAACGCCGACAGACGCCCGCGCCCGCCTGACTTTACGTTAATTACCGACTGACCGATCATGGCGCAACCGGCCATCCCGCCCATCAAGCCTGACGCAATATTGGCCAAGCCCTGACCCGTACACTCACGATTCTTGTTGCTGGGTGTATCAGTCAGCTCATCAACAATCGACGCCGTCATCATTGACTCAAGCAACCCGACAACAGCCAGCGTCGCTGCATACGGAAAAATGATCTGCAAGGTTTCCAACGTTAACGGCACATCGGGCAGTAGGAATACCGGCAGGCTATCAGGCAACTCGCCCATATCGCCCACCGTTCGAATATCGAAGCCGAAATACATTGACACCGCCGTCAGCAGCACGATGCACACCAAAGGCGACGGCACCGCCCGCGTCA
This sequence comes from Pusillimonas sp. NJUB218, assembly GCF_003788685.1. Lineage (NCBI taxonomy): Bacteria > Pseudomonadati > Pseudomonadota > Betaproteobacteria > Burkholderiales > Alcaligenaceae > Pusillimonas > Pusillimonas sp. NJUB218. The sequence goes on along the minus strand of NZ_NQMK01000001.1, from coordinate 211,340 downwards.
ACCGTGGGAAAAGATAAATAATGGCCAGACCAACCGCTACCATGGGGTAGACCATCCAGTTCACATTGATCAATTCCGGCAACTGCGCCATAAAAATCAGTATGGCCAACGCGTTCACAAAGCCCGTCACCACCGACTTCGACACAAAGCGCATAAGCGCCCCAAGCCGCAGCCACCCAGCAAAAATCTGTAACACGCCGGTCAATAGCGTGGCCGCCAACAGGTACTCCAGCCCGTGTGACTTGACCAACGTCACCATCACCAACGCCATCGCACCGGTTGCGGCAGAGATCATGCCCGGGCGACCACCGGCAAATGCGATAACCACCGCAATACAGAAAGAAGCATACAAACCCACCTTGGGGTCGACACCGGCAATAATAGAAAACGCAATGGCCTCGGGAATCAGCGCCAGCGCAACGACCAGCCCGGACAGCACATCACCACGAATGTTCGAGAACCATTCGTCTCGCATTCTTTCAAACGACATTAGAAACAACCTGAAAATAAGCAGCGCGCCGATGCGTAAACACGTCATGCGGTCGGCAAAGAAACCAAAAAGGGATTGCCCCCGCCAAAACCGGGGGCCTGAAGCAAAAAGAAGGGCGCCGTAAAAATACGGCGGGATCGTGCGTTACATGGGTAGACGACGTCGCTGGAGATTATGCAGAGCAAAAATTGTACACGACGCAGCCCTGGCGCCACCCGCGCGCGACCTCCCCGAACTAACGCAGCGCATCGTCGGTTTCGTAGTCGGGCAACGCATGACCGCAGCTTTTGCAAAACTTTGCGTCAGCATCGAGCCCGCTGGCCAGGCACTCGGGGCAGGTACGCGTATTAACGTGAGGCCAGAAACGCTGCGCGGTCAGTTCGGATGAAATGATGCCGGTGGGCACGGCCAGAATGCTCCAGCCAATAAGCATGGTAAACGACGTAATAGCGCGGCCCACATCGGTTTGCGGCGTGATGTCGCCAAACCCGACGGTTGTCAGGGTTGTAATGGCAAAGTAGATTGAAGTGGGAATGCTGCTGAAGGGTGTACCGGGGCCGCCCTCGATAACGTACAACAACGTCCCGTTCACGGTAACAACAATGGCCACCACCGACAAGAAAATGATGATTTTCCGGCGGCTGGCCAATAGCGCCTGACCCAACAGCGAATACTCGCGCACATAAGACGCCAGTTTCAAAAGCCGGAAAATGCGTAACAGCCGGAGCAGGCGCAGGTCGAACAAGGCGTGCAGTTCGGGCACGAAAACGGCGGCATAACTGGGCAAAATGGCCAGCAAGTCGACCACACCATAAAAGCTGCGCGCGTACCGCAACGGCTGTTTGACGCAAGCCAGGCGCGCCACATATTCGACCGTAAACAACGCTGTAAAAACCCACTCGATCGTTGTCAGCGCCCCGCCATACTTCAGCCGGACGGCTTCGATGCTGTCGAGCATGACCACGGCAACACTTAACAAAATCGCGGCAATCAGCAGGAAATCGAACCAACGCCCGAGGCGAGTATCAGCCTCGAAAATGACCACAAACAGCCGGTGACGAAACCCGTCTTCATAGCCCTCGAACTGCGGGGCCAGATGTGAGCGCGACGGTGCTTTTTCGGGGGCTGGGGTGTGTTTAGTCATGAGTGATGCAGCGGAACATGGTGGTCAAACAGCGCCCCTTTATTGCGGTTGCAGCGTCAGCTTGCGCTGAACGTCGAGCGCTTGCTTGGTCCAGTATGTTTTGATGTACGCCAGACTGGCACGGATTTCATCGTCGGACAAAACGCTGGCATAAGCAGGCATATCGCTTTCGTAGCCTGGCGGTGCCGTGACACCGGGCACCAGACCATTTTTGACAATATCAAATAAAACAGCGTCGGGGTGATGCCAGGTATGCCCTGAGATATCGTGCGGTGGTGCAGGCAAGCGGCCATTGGCCAGACGGGTGCGCCAATTGGGCTGGCCTTCGAGTTGTGTACCGTGACAGGCAGCGCATTGCGCATGGTAAACCCGTCGGCCCACCTCGACCATGGCGCCGTCAGACGGGTCGATGTAAGCAGCCGACGCAGGCTTGAACCATACGCCATAGGCCCATACGGCCGCCAGCACCAGTAAGGCAACGACAAGGGCGCCGCCCCCCAACTTTTTAAGCGACACCATCCGCTCCTTGAAGTTTGGTAGCCGCGACGCCGAACCGCTCGGCAATCACCTGCATACTTTCAGCCACATCATCTTGAACCTGGATAGCGGCCCTGATAAATGACTGGATAAACTCAAAAGCATTCTGCCGCTCGGCATGACCTACGCCCGCCAACAAGTCGGGCAAGGTGTCCAGCGCTTGCTGCTTGTCGATGAGCATCAGAAAACCTTGCTTACGCACCATACGTTTGAAATCTGGCAACGGCATGTCGGACAACGCATGCGTACTACGCAAGCGACGCGCCATATTGAAACTACGTTCATCGAAACTACCCACGTGACGACTGACGTAAATAATCGATCGCACAATGGCCTCGTTGACGCCACCCTCAGACATTTGCCTGCACAAGGACTCGACCTGTTCGCGCACCATGCGCCGATGCTCGGCCGAGGTACCCGGATGCGGCCGCGGGTGGGCATCACGCGCTACACCCTGGCCAAACACAGCTTGCATCCAGGGCGAACCATATACCTGCATAAAAGTTTGTTCTGTGGCCTGATCTCGCATATCGCGCCAGGCATCGAGGGTTGACTCAATAGCTTCGGATGCAGCCTCTTGCCACTGCCAAAACACGTTATCGGCAGACACAGGCTTGCGTTCTGCGCGCACCCTTTCGGCTTGACGCGCGACATCCCGCGCCCAAGGGTTGTCGTCGGAGGACATTTCGTAGGAGACCCGCAAAGGGTGGCGTGCGGCCAGCGCACCAGCGCGCGCCGGCGTCGCCCAGGCCTTGACCCAGGGCTGCACAAAGCTGCGATACAAGCCCAGGTTCAGTCGCGACACGTTATCGACCGCCGCAAATTTCCAGTCATCTTCGGGTTTGTTGTCGACGATGCGGCGAACATCATCAAGACGGCGGCGCTGAAACGACAACACATAATCGCCAAAAGCAAGGTCGGGGTTCAGCGTGGTGTCGTCTTTGTCATGAATGACCGCTTCGTAAATGCCCGACGGCAAGATGTCGATGAGGTCGACATTGGCGGCAAACTCTTGATGCTCTTTGGCGGCTACCTTACCCGATACAAAAATACCCAAATGCCCAATGCTGTCATGCACGGCATAGACAATGGTCTGGTTGTGTGCGTAAATTTCTTCGTCGGCCTGATACAGGTCGGGAATCCAACCCAACGCTTGCGGTGGCGGCGTTATGTTGTCGCCTCGGGAACAAAACACCACAATCGGCGAGCGAATATTGCGTAAATCAACCCGCACCCCTTCGTCGGTCACGATGCCGGCCGTCGCCAGCCGGTTGCCCACGAACAAGTTGTCGACAATAAACTGGATCTCTTCCTCGGTTAGATAAACGTAACCGCCCCAGTACTTTTCAAAGCCAAGGTAACGATCGACTTCGGTATCGATATTGGCGTACAAATGATGCTGCTTTGTCCACAACGTGTTGGCCGGGTTCAGATTTTCGAAGTTTTGCACCAGCCAGGCCCCGTCGAACCTGCCCGCACCCAAATCACTTGTTAAGGCAGCCTGCCACGTGCCGCCCAGCATGCCGCCGGTGTAGCGCATTGGGTTTTTCCCGCGCCAACCCGCCCAGTACGACACGGGTGCGCCGGCCACAATAATGGGGCCAAAAAGCTCGGGGTACAGCGCTGCAGTCATGAGTATCTGCCAGCCTGCCTGACAATTGCCAATAACCACTGGCTTGCCCTCGGCCTCGGGTTGCAACTCGATAACTTTGCGTAAAAAAGCTGCTTCGGCGCGCACCACATCGAACACGGTTTGGCCCGGCACCGGATCGGGCAAAAAACCAATGAAGTAGCACGGATGCCCGGCCCGCATGGCCACGCCAATTTCGCTTTCGGCCTTGAACCCCCCAATGCCAGGGCCATGCCCGGCGCGTGGGTCGACCACCACGAACGGCCTTTTCTTGGGATCAATGACCATGCCGGGCTCGGGCAAAATGCGGCACAAGCCATAATTGACCGGGTCGGGCAAGTCTCGCCCGTTCATCACGAATTCGAAAGGTACGCTCAGCACATGCGGTGTTTTCTCTTGCATGTGCGCGCGATACTGGTTGCCTCGCCGGCGCATGACGTCCGCATATAACACCGAGCGCTGCCAGGCGTCGGTAAAGTAGTCGGTGGCTTGCTGGAACAGGTCGTTGGCTAACATATGAACGGGTCTCCGGCCTTGTGGGCGAGTGGTGATGTCATGCCATCTGGCTTAGGGTACGCCGGAATCGGCCCAGGGCAATGACAAAGAACAGTGTACCAATGACGGCGAGCGCCAAGAATTGCGGCCAAACGACGTCGAGCCCGGCACCACGAAACAGAATGGCCTGACCCAACTGCACAAAATGAGTGGTGGGCGCGGCCAACATGACGTCTTGAACCAATACTGGCATGCTTTCGCGCGGCGTCGTCCCGCCCGACAGCATTTCGAGCGGCAACAACACCAGGACAAACAACAGGCCAAACTGCGGCATGCTGCGGGCCAATGTCGCCATAAAAATACCCATCGACGTCATGGCAAAGAGGTGCAATGCCGAACCCGCCAAAAACAGGCCAACCGAGCCGCCAATCGGCACCCGCAGCGCCCCTTGCACCACGAACACCAGCGACAGCGCCGACGCCACCAGCACAACAAGGCCCATAGACCATATTTTGGACAGCATAATCTGCGCGGGTGTCACCGGCATGACAAGCAAGTGCTCAATAGTGCCGTGTTCGCGCTCTCGTATGAGCGCCGCACCTGTCAGAATAATCGACAACATCGTAATAATGTTGATGATCTCGTTCAGAGCGCCAAACCATGCCCGCTCCAGCGTGGGGTTAAACCGCATGCGCAAAGCCAGATCAACGGGCAACGCCGATACGGTGCGATAACGCTGAACAAATGCATTGACCTCATCAGACAGAATTTGCTGGATATACCCGCTGCCGGCAAACGCCTGCGACATGCGAGTTGCGTCGACGTTCAACTGCACCACCGGCTGACGACCGGCCAAAACATCACGTTGAAAATCGGGCGGAATATTCAACACAAAGGTATACCGGCCCGCATCGAGCCCCGGATCAACCTCATTGATATCAATCTGCTGGGGCGCGGCAAACTGCGGGGGGTAAAACGCAGCAAAGAGCCGCCCCGACAACGGCGACTGGTCTTCATCGACAATGGCAATAGGCGCATTGTGCAAGGTGTCGGGCATGGCCGTAGCGGCGGTGTAAATAGAAAAAGTAAACGTATAAACGATCAGAATCAACATGACCGGGTCTCGCCAAAGACTCCACAACTCTTTAACGCCCAACCGATAGATGGTCTTGATGCCGCTCATGCCTGGGACCTTTTACAGACGAATAGCCCCGAATCGTGGTGCCCCATGTCAACGTTCCTGCTTGCGCAACAAAGCGATAGCCAGCAACAGAATAACCGGTACCGACAACGCCAATGGCCATAAGGCATGCCACACGTCGCCCAGCCCGAGCCCCTTGCTAAAAATTCCCCGACTGACCAATAGAAAATGAGTGGCCGGGTAGATCTGCCCAATCAGGGCACCGGGCCCCTCGAGTGAGGACACTGGGTTCAGCAACCCGGAAAACTGAATGGCGGGCAAGATGGTGCCAATCATGGTCAGGAACATGGCGGCGATTTGCGACCGCGTAAAGCTGGAGGCAAACAACCCGAATCCGGTTGCAAACGTGACATACACCAGCGCCGCCAGGGCCAGCACCCAGAAACTGCCGGTTACCGGCACGTTAAACAGAGTGACTGCCAACGCCGCCATAAGCAAAAAATTAAACATCCCCAAAACAATGTACGGCAGTTGCTTCCCTAAAAGAAACTCGCTGCGCCGAACGGGCGTGACATAAAAATTAATCATCGAGCCCAGCTCTTTTTCACGCACCACCGCCAGCGCCGTCAACATGGCCGGGATCATCAACAGCAAGAGCGGAATAATGGCGGGCACCATGGCCGGCAAGCTTTTAACATCGGGGTTGTATCGAAACCGGGTTTCGATGGAAAACGGTGTCAAGGCCGCGGCACTTTGCCCCATTTGCTGACGGGCCTGCTCAACCAACCACCCCTGATGCAACCCCTGAACATAGCCGCGTACCGTTTCCGCCCGTTGAGGGTTGGCGCCATCAACCCAGGCACCAATATCCACCATCTGACCGCGCTTCAGGTCTCGCGCAAAGCCGGCGGGAATTTCAACCGCCAGAGCCAGCTCACCGCTGCGCATGCGACGATCAAGGTCGTCATAATCGGTGATGGGTGGTCGCTCAATAAAATAGCGCGACCCAGCCATATTCAGGTGATAGTCACGGCTTAATGTCGTCTGATCGCGGTCAAGCACCGCAAAGGTCAGGTCTTCGACATCCATACTGATGCCATAGCCCATGATCAGCATCAGTATCAGCGTGCCCGCCAGCGCCAACAACCGCCGCACGGGGTCTCGCTGCAATTGCAATGACTCGAGGTGCGCATACGTGAGCAGGCGCGAAACACTGAAGCCCGGCACCCGGGCTTTGTCTGGCGACTGCGGCGCCGCATGAGCTGGAGGGCCGCCAATAGCGTCGCCGGCAACCGGCGCCACAGGTAACGCAGTCTTTTCAAGCGAAGACTCACTATGCTTTGCGGGTGAAACAGGCGGGACTTTCGCTACCGCTTCGGCCCGAACCGCCGCCTCAAGGTAATGAATAAACGCCCCTTCCAGAGACGCGGTGCCGCTGCTTGCAACTAGCGCTGCCGGCGTGTCGCTGACCAGCACTTTCCCGGCATGCATGAACGAAATACGATCGCAACGTACCGCCTCATTCATGAAGTGTGTCGAAATAAATAATGTGACGCCGTCGTCTCTGGCCAGGTCAATCATGAGTTGCCAGAACATGTCGCGGGCAATGGGGTCGACGCCCGAAGTGGGCTCGTCGAGAATCAGCAACTCGGGGCCGTGCACCACTGCAACGGCCAACGACAACCGCTGACGCACTCCCAGGGGTAATGACGTCGGCAATGCGTGCAGCACATCGTTAAGCCCGAATCGGTCGGCCATGGCCTGCATACGGCCGGGTATTTCAGCTTCGGGAACGCTGAACAAGCGCGCATGCAGCACCAGGTTCTGGGCAACCGTCAGTTCGCTGTACAGGGAAAACGATTGCGACATATACCCCACCCGACGACGGGTGGCGACATCGTGAGAGTCGATTTCACGGCCAAACAGCCAGGCCTGACCTTCGGTGGCGGGCAACAACCCCGTCAGCATTTTCATGGTGGTCGACTTGCCGCAGCCATTTGACCCCAGAAACCCGAAAATCTCACCCCGGCGAATGCTGAAACTGACATGATCAACAGCGACGAAGTCCCCAAATTTCATAGTCAGGTCGCGCGCTTCGATGGCAACCTCGGCCACCTGGCCTTGCGCAGGCGGTCGCAATACAACAGGGGCATAACCGCGACGGCGATCGTCGGGCAGCAATGCAACGAATGCAGCCTCAAGCGCGTCGGTCGACGTCATTTTTTTGATCTCGCCCGGCGTACCCGTTGCCAGGATAGCCCCAGCATCCATCGCCACCAGCCAATCAAAGCGCTCGGCCTCTTCCATATAGGCCGTCGCCACCACCACACTCATGCCGGGGCGATCGCGGCGAATGCGATCGATCAAGTCCCAGAATTGGCGTCGCGCCAACGGGTCTACGCCGGTGGTGGGTTCGTCAAGAATCAGTAAGTCGGGGTCGTGGATCAGAGCACAGCACAACCCTAGTTTTTGCTTCATGCCGCCCGACAACTTGCCGGCCGGGCGCGTCAAAAACGGAAACAGCCCCGTGTCGCACGTGAGCGCATCGATACGGCGACGACGCTCGGCCGCGTCGTGGCCAAAAAGACGACCAAAGCATTGAAGATTTTCTTCGACCGACAATGTGGGATACAGATTTTTGCCCAAGCCTTGCGGCATATAAGCAATGCGCGGACACACCTGATCACGATGGGCGGATTCGGCCATACTGCCGCCCAATACAAACACGTCGCCGACCTGAATACGGCGGGCACCCGCCAAAAGAGCCAGCAAGCTGGACTTACCCACGCCATCTGGACCGATCAGCCCCACCATTTTGCCAGCGGGGATATCGAGCCGAATATTGTCCAGCGCTGCCACCTTGCCATAATGCAAAGAAACAGCGTCAAGGCGGGCCACCATTGTCATGACCTGACCCTACTGAACGTTAACCGTCAGCGCCTGAGGCCACGAGGCCTGATCATCGATCTTGAGCCATGCAACACCCGGCAGCCCCGTTTTGACCTGTTCGAGATGACGACGCAACAGGTCGGGGTCGATCTGGGCCTTGACCCGGAACATCAGCTTTTGTCGCTCACTGGCCGTCTCGACCGTTTTCGGGGTGAACTGTGCCACACTGGACACATACGACACTTTGGCCGGAATGACATAGCCTGGAGCCGCATCGAGCACCAGGCGAACATCAGCACCCAACGCCACGCGACCCGCAACAGTTTCGGGCAGAAAAAACGTCATGTAGACATCGGCCAGGTCAACAAGGTTGAGTACCTTACCCCCCGCCGCCAACACTTCACCAGGCTGGGCGATGCGGTACTGTACGCGACCATCGCGAGGCGCTTTCAAGACCGCATCATCGATATCGGCCTGGATGCGTTTAATAGTAGCTTGCACGGCAGCAACCGCCGAACCCGAGCTGATGACCTGAGATTGCGCCGCATGCACCGCCGCTTGGGCTGCCGCGACCTGAGCGCGCGCGGCTTCGAGAACGGCCTGAGCGCCCACAACGGCGGCGCGATGTTCGTCGAGAGTTTGACGCGACGTGGCGCCACCGGCCACCAATTGTTCGGTACGCGCCAAGCTTTGTCTGGCAAGGCGGAGCTCGCTTTCGCGTTGGGCCACGAGCGCCAGCGCTGCCGTGCGGTCGCTTTCGCGAGCAGCCACCTGGGCCTGCGCCGTCTGAACATTATTGACCGCTTGATCGTAGACGGCCTGCGCTTCGGCGCGTTGAGCCAGCAACGTATCGGTTTGCATGTGGGCCAACGCATCGCCCGCCCGCACAAAACTGCCTTCGTTCACTAAAATATCGACCACGCGGCCAGGCTGCCGGGTGGCAACGTCGACCTCAGTGGCCTCGATCCGGCCATTGCCACTAACAAATGACTCGCCATAGCCCGCTGCCTGGAGGGATCGCCAATAATACGCGCCAGCGGCTGCTACGAGCAGAGCCGCCATTACCCACACCCACAATTTATTGTGCAAACCTCGAAGCGCCATATACGTTTCCCCATGTGTTAGCGCGTAGTATGGCGCAAGGTGCGCAGACAAAACAATCGATCAAATCACCCCGATGTGATGCACGTCAAACAACACAATATTGGGTGCCTGCTGCAGCCATGCAAAGGTAGCAAATGTCTGCTGTCGAAGACCATATAAAAACCCCCGGGGCGTGCCCGGGGGTTTTTATTGACTGGCTAAGCGCAGCACTTAAAACAGCTTAAAACTGATGGCTTAACAATACCTGGAAGACATCCAGGCCGGGATTGGGACGTTTAATGCCTGCGTTTGAAAAGTGCGAGTAGCGCAGCCCCAGACGGGTGTCATCGCCCAAATAAGCCCCAAACCCAACGTGTTCGCCAAATTGGAACTTGGTTGACATGTCTTTATCGGCAAAACGGCTGCGCGAAAATACGTTGGCGCTTAAGCCAGCTTCGAAGTAAAACGCGTTGTTGACGCTCCAACGCACAAACGGCGCGGCGCCCAACTGCCACATGCTTGAAGGCTCGCGTGAACCACTGGCGCGCCATAACGAGCCACTTACCTCGGCCAACAGATCGAGACGACTATTATTGCTTTCGAACTGATAGGTATAAAACGAGGGAGACTCCCAGGCCATTTCGTACCGCTGATAATGATTGCCCGCACCAGCACGCACACTGATACCATTACCCGACATAGGCTCGGCAAACGCTGGCGAAAACAATACAGAAGCAGCAACCCCGGCCAGCAGGGCTTTTGCACCATGGCGCACAAATTTACGCATGAGCTATCCTTGAAAGCATAAACAAAAACGGAAAACCGGCGGGAGCACGGCCCTAAACTTTAGCGGTCAATCGTAGCATGCACAACAAGAAAAAACGGGGTGTAAGCAGAGGTTACGCGCCGGTTTCCGGGCTTTCCCTAAGCGTACATGTCGGGAAAACCCGACGGTTTCATCGCCCGGTCCAGGAGCGCATCGGGGGCCATGGGCCGCCCAAGCAAGTAGCCTTGAAGATAATCACACCCCAACTGCGACAGTACCTCGAACTGGGTTTGAGTTTCGACCCCTTCGGCCACCACTTCGAGCCCCAAGGTTTGAGCCAAGGCAGCAACCGCCCCCACAATGGCGCGATCTTCGGTTTCGGGGGCCAGATCGCGCACAAACCCTCGGTCGATTTTGAGCTCATCGACGGGCAAACGCTTTAAGTACAACAAGCTGGAATAGCCCGTGCCGAAATCGTCGATCGCAATTCGCACGCCCAAATCACACAAGCGCTGCAAAATCACAATACTGGATTCGGTATCGTGCATGGCCGTAGACTCGGTGATCTCGAGGGTGAGCGACTGCGGTTTGAGCCCGTAACGATTCAACAAGGTACGCACCGTTGTGACCAGCCCACTGTGACGAAACTGCATGGGCGACAAGTTGACCGCCACCGCAGCCTCGAGCCAACCATCGTCTTGCCATTGGCGCACTTGACGGCAGGCGCGATCGAGCACCCATTCGCCAATCGGCACAATCAGGCCCGTACGTTCGGCCAACGGAATGAAGCGGTCGGGCGCCACTTGGCCGTGTTCGTCGTGCCACCAGCGCAGCAAGGCCTCAGCCCCGGATATTTTTCCAGACGCCACATGCAACTTGGGCTGATAGGCCAGGCTAAGTTCGTTGTTCTCAAGAGCTTTTCGAAAGTCTTGCAACAGGCTGAGCTGCTGCTGCACATTGGCATGCATGGACGTTTCGAAGAAACTGTAGGTATTACGCCCGGCGTTCTTGGCATGATGGCGCGCAGCATCAGCCTGAGCGAGCAGATCGTGACGCTCGTTGCCGTCATCGGGGCACAAGGTAATACCCACGCTGGCTGACACATGAATTTCTTGGCCGGCCACATGAAACGGCTTTTTAATAAAAGACAGTACCTTGTGCGCCTGAGTGGCAGCATCGGCGGGCTCGACGATATCCATCAGCAAAACAAACTCATCCCCGGCCAGGCGGGCCAAGGTGTCTTGGCCACGAATGTGCGACTGCACCCGGCGCGCGACCTCAAGCAGTAAACGGTCGCCCACATGATGGCCATAAGCGTCATTCACCACCCTGAAACCATCCAGGTCCATCATGAGCAGGGCAAAGCGCCCGCCGTCGCGCCGCACGTTGACCAGCGCACGGTCTATTCGATCTTCGAGCAAGGTGCGATTGGGCAGGCCAGTAAGGCTGTCGTGTAGCGCCAGATACTTAAGTTCGCGCGTGGCCTGGCTATGGGAATGCGTTTGAGACTGAGCACGCATGTCGAACAACGACACCAGCAACGCCCCACCCAGCACAATGACCGTAATGACAATTGTCATGCCGGCCAGACCTTCAGCATTGAAATCTGACATCCCTGCGGCAGACTGGGCATGTGCAGGAAACTGCGCCGCAGCCATGCCCACATAGTGCATACCTGCAATAGCCATACCCATGATCGCGGACGCCCCAACACGTTGCAGCCAGACATGACGACCTTCAGCGCGCAGCTTGAACGCAGCCCACAACGCAGCGACTGAAGCGCCATAGGCAATCAATAGCGAGGTAACAAACCAGCCCATGTGGTACTGAATGGCCGGGCTCAACTGCATTGCCGCCATGCCCAGATAGTGCATGCCGGCAATGCCCGCCGCAAGGAACAGCCCCCCGACCAGTAGACGCGGCAGCGGCAGCGAGGGACGGCAGACAGTCCAGAGCGCAAGACCCGACGCCACAATGGCCAACAATAAAGACACGGCGGTGAGGACGGGGTCGTACCCCACCGGAACAGGCAAACTGCACGCCAGCATACCCACAAAATGCATGGCCCAAATACCCAGGCCCATGGCTAATGCGCCACCTATCAGCCAGCCCCCCGCCTGCGCCCCACGCGCAGAGGCGACACGCGCGGCCATGTCGAGCGCGGTATATGCCGCCAACACAGCAACAAACAGCGACCAGAGCACCAATGAAAAGTTATAGCTACTTACGAGCATGGGACCTGCACTTGGGTAGATGCCCCGCATAAGTGCAGAGGCAAATAACTTGTTTACGGAATGAACCGCAAAAACTTAAGACAAAATCTGTTGCCCGTTACAATATTTTGATGGGCCTTTACAAGATACGCACACTACAGCGTTAAAAGTCAGATTAAATGCATTACGCCCCAAAACAGGCGGTTTAACCTGTTTTGGGGCGTAAAAGTTTGGTGCTACCTGCGCCAGAAGCCTACAAGCCAGGCAACGCCTTTATGTACAACGCAGCTGCCAAATAGCGCTTAAGCAACTGCGTGCAAACGCGTACCCACAGCACCCGACGTCGCCAGCTTGGGCTCGAGCGGTGCCATAAGTTGTTGCATGACCTGCGCCTGCGATTCAAGGGTTTTACGCAGCAACAGCATCTGTTGATTTTGCTGGACTGTAGCGCCTTCGAGCGCCAATGCGGTATTAACAACGGCTTCAACAGACAGATCCATAACCGGTATCCTTTAATAGTATTTGGAACTCATTGTAGGTAAAACAGCCTATCAGGTAAAGGCATAACACCGCAAACACACAATACTCATGAGCATTTCCACCCAACAGGTACTGGCAGGCCCGATCTTACGGCGTCTGGAGAAGCAACGCATTGTGTTCTGGATGGCCACCCAGTCATCGTGCCAGCTTCGACTGCAACTGCACGACGCCCAAAAACAGACGCTAACCCTCGACCCACAGCGCCAACAACACGAAGTGCAGGTAGGCACCCATTGCTTCATACAGCTGCTGGATATTGAACTCGGCACGCCGCTTACCGAAGACGAATTCATTGCCTACGACATTGAATGGCGCAGGGCAGGCGATGATGACTGGCACAGCACCGCCGCTGAAGACCCAGAGCTTTGTATGCCGGGGGAGCTTTTGCCGAAATTTGTGCTGCGCAGTCGACTGGACCGCATTTTGCACGGATCGTGCCGCAAGCCGCATCACCCCGTAGACGATGGGCTGCTGGCGGCCGAAAACTGGCTAAGCGAACGCAACGACACACCGAAGCGCTGGCCCGCCGCGCTCATGATGACCGGCGACCAGGTGTATGCAGACGACGTTGCTGGCCCGATGTTGACCGCCATCCATCAACTCATAGAAACACTGGGGCTTTTTGACGAAACCATTGAAGGCGCGCTGGTTTCTGATAGCAAAGCTTTGTTTGCCAGCCAGTACAACTATTACCACCGCAACGACCTGCTCCCCGACGTACGCAGCAACGAGCCGCTTCAAAAGCGCTTTTTCGAAGGCGCCAGAAAGCCGGTGTTTACCACCAGCAACGCTGATAACCACTTGGTCACCCTGGCTGAAGTTATTGCCATGTATTTGCTGGTGTGGTCGCCTGAAACCTGGAAACCGTTAGCGCATGGTGCACCCGAAACACTGACGCAAGAGGAAGCCGAACGCTACCAACGAGAACGCGAACCACTGGTCAGGTTCGTAGCGGGGCTACCCAAGGTCAGACGCCTGCTGGCGCATGTCCCTACGCTCATGATCTTTGACGATCACGACATTACCGATGACTGGAACCTGACGGCAGACTGGGAACAGACGGCTTACGGGCATCCCTTTTCGAAGCGCATTATTGGCAATGCCCTGATCGGCTACTTGCTGTGTCAGGGCTGGGGCAACAACCCCGATGCCTTCGAGGGTCTGACGCTAAAGCGTGTCAAACAGTGGTCTGCAACACCCGAAGCCACGCAACAAGATGCACTGATCGACCATCTCTTGCACTTGCATCGCTGGGACTACACCTTGCCCACTAGCCCAAAGCTTGTCGTGATGGACACACGCACGCGACGCTGGCGCTCGGAACGCGACCTGCGTCGGCCTTCGGGCTTAATGGATTGGGAGGCATTGTCGGAGCTTCAAAACGAGCTGCTTCACCACGACGCCGTTGTGATGGTATCGCCGGCCCCCGTATTTGGCGTCAAGCTGATCGAAGTCATACAAAAAGTATTTACCTGGATTCGTAAGCCATTGCTGGTTGACGCCGAAAACTGGATGGCCCATCGGGGCACGGCGAACGCGATCCTGAATATTTTCGGGCATACCCGCACACCCGCCAACTTTGTGATTTTGTCGGGTGACGTGCACTACTCATTCGTGTATGGCGTAAAGCTTCGTTCGCAAAGCGGCGAACCCCATTTGTGGCAAGTGACCAGCAGCGGCATTAAAAACGAGTTCCCGCGCAAACTACTGGATACCCTCGATCGCCTGAGCCGCTGGCTATATTCACCCAGATCGCCATTGAACTGGTTTACCAAACGCCGCCGCATGAAGGTTTCGCCCTTCAAGCCCGAGACAGCATCGCACGGTGAGCGCTTACTCAACCAGGCCGGTATTGGTTATGTCCGCTTCGACGAAGCAGGCCGCCCGACCAAAGTGGTTCAGATCAGCCACGACAAGCGCACGCCGTTTTGCCTTGACCCCAGCGACTAAGCTGCGCATCAGACACACAGCAGACAGCGCAGGGCCACGAGACAACGCAATTAAGCGCTACCCGCAGTCGCAGTCGCAGTCGCAGTCGCAGTCGCAGTCGCAGTCGCAGTCGCAGTCGCAGTCGCAGTCGCAGTCGCAGTCGCAGTCGCAGTCGCCATTAATGTTGTCACGCTTTTTAACAGGGCAAAGCTTACAAACACCTTTATTATTCAAAGCTGTTTGACGTGCTTCATAGACCCTTTCCTAGCGGAGACTTGCATGAACCGTATCCCAGACGCCGACCTGAACAGCCTGTTGCCGCCGCTGACGCTCAACCGTCGCGGTTTTATCGCCACCGCTCTGGCCACTGGCTTTACCTTGGCCGCCGGCCCGATTATGGCCAACACCGCCATTTCCACCGACACCAACGGCCTGACAGCGGGTGAAATCAGCATTCCCGTCAGTGACGGCAACATGCCCGCCTACCGTGCGATGCCGGCCAATGCACAAAATGCTCCAGTCATTCTGGTGGTCCAGGAAATTTTCGGGGTTCACGAATACATTAAAGATGTTTGCCGCAGGCTGGCCAAAGCGGGCTACATGGCCATTGCGCCAGAACTGTACGCCCGCCAGGGTGATCCCTCAACGTACACCGAAGTCCCCAAACTGTTTGCCGAAATTGTCAGCAAGGTGCCTGATGCCCAGGTGATGAGCGACCTCGACGCCACAACGGCGTGGGCCGGTAAAAACGGCGGGAACACACAAGCACTAGGTATTACCGGCTTTTGCTGGGGTGGCCGTATTGTGTGGCTGTACAGCGCACACAACCCATCGGTTAAAGCCGGCGTAGCATGGTACGGTCGCCTGGTAGGCGACAAAACCGACCTGACGCCCAGCCACCCCACCGATGTGGCGGCCAAACTAAACGGCCCGGTGCTTGGGTTATACGGTAGTGCAGATGCCGGTATTCCGCTGGACACCGTAGAAGCCATGAAAGCCGCCCTTGCCCAGGGCGATGCTGCAGCTAAAGCATCGAAATTTATTGTGTACCCTGACGCCCCGCACGCGTTTCATGCCGACTACCGCCCCAGCTACCGCGAGGCCCCTGCCAAAGATGGCTGGCAACAAGCCCTGGCCTGGTTCGATCAACGGCTTAAGTAATCGCTGTTCCAGAAGCACGCTACTCGCCCCCATTGCCGCAGCACCACCTTTGATTAAAAAGGTGGCTTGCTCCGGCAAGCGCTGCCAACAAAAGCAACCACGTCTTTTAGATCGAAAGTCGCAGCGCCAATGCCGCCAACGTGACCAGAAGTACCGGCGCTGTCAACACGACGCCAACCCTGAAGTAATAGCCCCAGCTGATCAACACGCCGCGACGCGCCAATACGTGTAACCACAGCAGCGTGGCCAGGCTACCAATCGGTGTCATTTTTGGCCCCAGGTCACTTCCCACCACATTGGCAAACACCATGGCCTCGCGAATCGCGCCCTGCGCCTGACTGGCGTCGATAGACAACGCACCAATCAAAACCGTAGGCAGGTTGTTCATTAGGGCTGACAAAACCGCACTCAATAACCCGGTGCCCAGCGTGGCCGCCCACAGCCCTTGCCCGGCGAGCATATCAAGTGCGTCGGTTAGCCATTGCGTCAGGCCGGCATTACGCAGCCCATAGACCACCAGATACATTCCCATGGAAAACACTACGATGTGCCATGGGGCGGTGCGCAACACATGGCGAGTGCTAATGACAGGGCTACGTCCCGCCACCAGCAATAACAGACAAGCGCCTACGGCAGCCACTGCGCTGACCGGCACCCCAAGGGGCTCAAGCCAGAAAAAACCCACCAGTAGCAGCGCCAGCACAAGCCACCCGGCCATGAACACTGGCCGGTCGCGCACCACCGAGACCGGAGACTGAAGATGCGCCAAGTCGTACTGCCGGGGAATGTCTTTACGAAACACCAGCATCAAAACAATCAGGGATGCCGTGACCGACACGACGTTGACTGGCACCATGACAGACGCATAGCGCCCGAACCCGATATTGAAATAATCGGCTGAAACAATATTGACCAGATTCGAAACCACCAAGGGCAAACTGGCGGCATCGGCAATAAAGCCAGCAGCCATGACATACGCCAGCGTTGCGGCTGGCGAGAAGCCTAAAGCCATCAGCATGGCCACAACGATCGGGGTAAGGATCAACGCCGCGCCGTCATTGTTGAAAAAGGCCGTCACGACAGCGCCCAGCAACACCATCAACACAAAAAGGTATCGGCCGTTACCACGACCGCGACGTGCCATGTGCAACGCGGCCCACTCGAAGAACCCCGCAGCATCGAGCAGCAGGCTGATTATGACAACCGCAATAAAACTGCCGGTGGCATTCCAGACGATGCCCCAGACTGTGGCGACATCGGCCAACGACACGACGCCGGCCAGCAAAGCCAACGCAGCGCCGAAGCTTGCCCCCCAACCAATACCCAACCCCCGGGGCTGCCATATCACCAGCACCAGCGTAAAAACAAATATTAGGGCGGCGGGCCACATGATTCAGACGCAGTGCCGACGCAGATAATCGACCACCTCGGCCTGGGTACCGCTGAACACAATGCGCGCGCCTTTTTTTTCGCGCTGCGAGGCATACATCGGATCGTAGTAATCGTGCAGCAAGCCGGTGATCCAGGCCCGATGCAAATCGATAACGCCCGCAGCTTGCTGGGCAGCCAAGGCCTCGTCCATTTGCGCGGCCAACCTTTGATACCGCTCGTGCCCAAGACGCTTGACGATATTGCCCAAACTTTGACGCATGCGCTGCGCAAACGCCTCAAACCCTTGTTCGGGGCCATACGCAGCGACAAACTCGTCGGCCAGGCTCACCACATAATCACGCAAAATACGCTCAACCCGCGACTCGAAGGCGTCTTCCAGCCACACCACGGGAAACCGCTGCATGGCCTGATGCAACGGCAGTGGCAATGCACAACTACCAATCAGTCTGCTTTCGTCTTCGACGACGAAAGCATGCTGCCCGCGCGCCTGACGCTTCAGCAAATCAACGGATAGCGCATTCTCGAAACTGATTTGCGCCGGTTGCGGAGCGACCCGTTTGCCAAAACTCGACCCCCGATGGTTGGCCATGCCTTCAAGGTCGACGGCATTGTCCAATTGGCCCAAGACATCGGTTTTACCCGAACCGGTCATCCCACCCACCACGACAAAGCGGCACTGCGCAATAGCCTGTTCCAGTACCCCTATAAGGTAGGTACGCATGGCTTTGTAGCCGCCAACGATACGTGGGTAGCTGACACCAGCCTCGGTCGCCAGCCATTCTTGACTGATGCGTGAACGCAATCCACCTCGGAAACAATACAAGTAGCCGTCGGGATTAGCGGCCGCAAACGCCGCCCATTGCTCGATGCGCTGGGCCTTGACCTTGCCCGAGACCAGTTGATGTCCAAGCTCGATTGCGGCCTGCTGACCTTTAAGCTTGTAGCAGGTGCCCACTTTCTGGCGCTCGATGTCGTTCATGAGCGGGAGGTTAACGGCCCCAGGAAAAGCCCCGCGCCCGAATTCCACCGGGGCGCGCACGTCCATAAGGGGTGCCTCGCTAAGAAACAATGCCCTGAAATCGTCGGTGTTGCTGCGGGTCACTTAAGCACTACCCCATGAGTTGCGCGCGCAACAAAGCGGCCCAAGGGGGAAAGCGACAAACCCAACCCGGCGGCAGCTTCAAGAAAGGCAGCATTGGCATCTGGTGAGACAGCCACCAATAGGCCGCCGCTGGTTTGCGGGTCGCACAACAAATGCTTTTGATCGTCGGTCAACGCCGCTACACCATGGCCATAGCTGTCGAAGTTGCGCAGCGTACCGCCTGGCACGCAGCCCTGCCCAAGATAGTGATCAATGCCTTCGATACGAGGCACGAGAGTGGCGTCAATTTCTGCGGTCAGCCCACTGCCATCGGCCATTTCAAGCAAGTGCCCCAATAGCCCGAAACCGGTCACATCGGTCATTGCCTTGACGCCGTCGAGTCGGCCAAAATGGTGGCCGGCGCTGTTCAACGTACACATCAGGTCACGCGCACGGCCCACGTCTTGCGGGCGCAACTTGCCTTGTTTTTCGGCCGTGGTCAAAATGCCAATACCCAGCGGCTTGGTCAGGTAAAGCAGACAACCTTCGGTAGCTGTGTCGTTACGTTTAAGCTGACGCTTGTTGACCAACCCGGTGACGGCAAGGCCAAAAATGGGCTCGGGCGCATCGATAGAATGACCTCCGGCCAGCGGTATACCCGCGTCATCGCATACCGCGCGCCCACCACGCACGACCTCGCGCGCCACCTCGGGGGGCAGCACATTAACCGGCCAACCCAAAATGGCAATCGCCATTAAAGGCTTACCGCCCATAGCGTAGATATCGCTGATGGCGTTGGTGGCTGCAACGCGGCCGAAATCGAACGGGTCATCGACAATAGGCATGAAAAAATCAGTCGTCGACACCACCCCTTGCTCGTCGTCTATGCCATACACGGCAGCATCGTCGCGCGATGCATTACCCACCCATAGGCGCGGGTCGAGGTTTTGCGCACCACTACCCGCCAGAATGACGTCGAGAACTTTAGGTGAAATTTTGCAGCCGCAACCAGCACCATGGCTGTATTGGGTGAGACGAACGGGGTTTGACATGGCGCACCTGAACAGTAAGACCGGGGCTTGTAAGCCGAAGCCCCGATTTTACAAGTTTGGGTGTGCAATAGGGTGTCGACTGCCGACGCATACGCAGCGCCGGCAGTCAAACGCGGCGCAAACATGGCCAGACGGCATGCCTGCTAATGCGACCCCAGATATGCGCGTTGCACAGCCGGGTCGTCACGTAATTGCTCGGCAGAGCCCTCGCCTACGATACGGCCTGTTTCGATCAAGTACCCCCGATCGGCAATTTCGAGGCTGAGCTTGGCATTTTGCTCGACCATCAAAATACCCACGCCCAACTCGCGCACACGGTCAATGGCCCGGAACAGCTCTTGACACATAAGCGGTGACAAACCCAGCGAGGGTTCGTCGAGTAACAAGACTTTGGGCGCAGACATGAGCGCCCGTCCGACAGCCACCATTTGCTGCTCGCCGCCGCTCATAGTGCCCACGCGTTGCGCCAGGCGCTCGGCCAGGCGGGGAAATAGTTCGAGCACGCGCTGCAAATTTTGAGCCTCGGCCGATCGGGCCCGACGCGTCAGCGCCCCCAACTGCAGATTTTCTCGTACGGTAAGGTCGACAAAAACGCCGCGCCCTTCAGGCACAAGCGCCAGGCCGTATTCGACAATATGATGCGGCGGCACCGACAACAACTCGGTTCCATCGAGCTTGGCACTGGCACCCGGCAAGGGCTTCAGCATGCCGCCCAATGCCCTCAGCATAGAGGACTTGCCGGCGCCGTTCGCTCCCAAAATCACGACCAGCTCACCCGCATTGACGGTAATGGCTGCGTTATCTAGTGCCTGATGCTTGCCGTAACGCACCGACAACTGACTGACTTCAAACATGAGGCGCTCCGAGGTAGGCGGTAATGACTTCTTCTTGCGCAAGCACGGTTGCGGTTTCGCCTTCGGCCAGCTTGCTACCCGCAAACATCACGACGCAACGATCGCACAAGGCACGAACGGCATCCATGACATGCTCGACCAGAATAATGGTGAGCCCCTTGGCACGCAGATCGCGGATAAGCTGAATGCCCACCTGAAGCTCGGTGGGGTTCAAACCGGCCAGCCATTCGTCAAGCAATAACAACCGGGGTTTGAGAGCCAGCGCACGCGCCAGCTCGAGCCGCTTTTGGTCGATGTAAGTCAAGTCACCCGCAGGCGTTTCGGCAAATTCGCGCAGACCGACGGTGTCGAGCAACGTCATGGCTTCGTCGTAGGCCAAGGCCCCAAACTTATGATCGGGCCGGAACGCCATGCCGGCCTCGACATTCTCGCGGCAGCTCATGCCCCCCAGCACCCGCACAAGCTGAAAGGTGCGAGCCACACCCAACCGGGCGATTTGATATGACGCCATCCCGACCAACTCGTCGGAACCCAGCAAAATACTGCCGGAATCGGCGCGAAGCGCGCCGGAGATGAGGTTCATGGCGGTGGTTTTACCCGACCCGTTAGGACCCAGCAAGCCCAGAACCTCGCCTTGTTGAACGTCAAAGCTCAAGCCGTCGACGGCTTTCAGCCCGCCGAATGATTTTCGTAAATCACGAATTTTCAGCAAGGTCATGCTTGCCCCCCTTTCCCGCCCTGGCGCGACGAACGCAACCAGCCGCGGATCAGTTCAAGTACGCCGTTGGGCACCAGATAAACAATGACGAGGAAAGTAACCCCCAGCAGAACGGCAAAGTGATTGGGGAAATTGGCAGACAAAACCTCGAATAGCGCCGTCAAAGGAATGACCCCCGCCAATGGACCAAGCAAATGCCCGACGCCCCCAAGCAACGACATGATGAGTACCTGGAACGACACGATAGGATTAAACACAATGGCGGGGTCGATGTATGTCCAGCGTGGCGACATGACCGCGCCGACGAGGGTCATGAAGGTAGCGCTAATGACAAACAGCAATACCTTTGCCCGCGTGGTGTTGATGCCCAGATGGCGCGCGACGTGCTCGTCTTCGCCAATAACCCGCAAGGCCAGGCCCAGGCGCGAACGGCGAATCAGCCAACCGGCAAACAAAGCCAGCGACAGCAACGCCAGCAACTGCCAGTAAATTTGCTGCTGGGTGATGTCGAGAAAGATATACCGACCGATAGACTTCGTGATATTGACTTCGTACCAAGTAACCAACTGGCGGATCAGCTCGGACAAGCCAAAGGTGAAAATCACAAAGTGCACACCCGACAACCGCAAAGTAGACAGGCCCACGATCAGGGCCAGCACAATACCCACCAGCGCCGCCACCAACAACACGCCGCCCCAGGGCAATACTTCCGACAACACAGCGACGGTATAAGCCCCAATACCAAAAAAAGCAGTGGTAGCCAGTGAAATATAACGAGTAGGGCCCGAGAACAACGTCCAGGCCGTAGCCAATGCACCGTACTGCAGCACGTTAATGGTGTACGACAAGAAATACCCGCTTTCTACAAATAGCGGTAATGCAGCGACCACCAGCAAAACCAGTGCCACTGCGACGAACCCCGGCGAAAAGACTGTGGTTGCGCGACTCATTTACCGGCCCTCCCGAAAATACCCTGGGGACGCAGCAACAGCACCAACAGGAAAATGCCAAAGGTCGCGGCCATGGTCAGCCCCGGATCGACGAACCGCGAAACCAGGGTTTCGACGAACCCCAGCAAAAAGCCAGCCAGCAAGCAGCCAAGTAAATTGCCAACACCGCCCATAATGACAATGACCAGTGCCTTCATGGTAAAGGCCACACCCATGGAGGCACTGAAAGGCAAGAACATACTCACCAGAACACCGGCCCCGACTACTAGGGCGCCGCCCAACGCAAACGCAAAAGCCGCCATGGCACGAGGATTGATACCCACCAGATGCGCGAACCTTGGCGCGTTGGCCATAGCGCGCAACGCCGTACCCCAGCGCGACCGCACCAGCACGGTGTACACCAGCAACCCAATAACCACTGCGGCACACGCTGCCAGCAAACGGTTGGCCGCCACCGCCGTACCCAGTACGTTGACCGGCATAGCCAGGTACTCGTAGCTGTAATAACTACCGCCGAAAAGAATGAGCACAATGCCCTGCACCACGAACAAAATGCCAAACGTGGCCAAAATACTGTCGACTTCAAGCGCATCGGCGTTGGGCGCCCGCTTGACCAGCGGGGTCAGCAAAATTTGGTACACCAGCCACTGCACCACGAAACCAACCGGAACCACCATGGCAAGTGCGTATAACGGGTTTACGCCCAAGCTGGTCACAAACCAGTAAGCCAGAAACGCAGCGCCGATCATGAACTCGCCATGCGACAAATTCATGATGCGCGCAACGCCGTACTGCAGCGTCAACCCCATCGCTATGAGCGCATACAGCCCGCCCAGCATCAGCGATGTGAGAACAATTTCAACAAACAACATAGGGTTCACCTGTAAAACCGCCGAGCCGGGCCGGCCCCTCGGTTTTTATGGAATGACAGGAAACAAGGCACCGGACCAAGCCCGATGCCTATGACCGCACTACCCGATTACTTCTTCCATTCGGGTTTGGGGATGATGACCGGCTTGGCGCCTGGCAAGTTTGCAGGACCTACGCCCTGGAAAACGCCGTTTTGCCACTGGCCCACGGTGAAGATGCCACGCAACTGATTGTTTTCAAGTTTGATGGGGCCGAGGATGGTATCGAACGTGCCGTTTTTAAGCTCGTTCTGGATGGCAGCACGGTCGATCTTGCCAGTACGCTCGATGGCTTGTTGCAACATCTGCAAGCTGGCGTAAGTTACCTGGCTACCCCAGTAGTCGGGGTCTTTACCCTGCATTTCTTTATGACGGGCACGGTAATCCATGACAGCTTTCGATTCGCCGTTGATGCCGCCCAGGCTCATTTGGCCCTCGATGGCTTCGGCGCCATACTTACCCTTGAAGAACGGGAACTGAGTGCCTACACCGGTGTAGAACACTTTGGGGTTAAGACCCACAACGCGAGCCTGGTCGCTGATCAGGACGGTATCGGGTGGGTACGAATACGCAATAAACGTATCGGCACCTGTAGACTTGACCTCGTTCAGGAGCGACGACAGGTCGGAGCTACCAACCGGATAGGTTTTGTCGAGCACGATTTCGAAACCGTGTTTGGCAGCAGCCTTGCGAGCGGCAGCGGCCGAGTCGACACCAAAGCCGTCGGCAACGCTGACCATAGCAATTTTCTTGCCGATTTTGCCTTCTTTGTTGGCATTGGCCAGAAGGTCGAGGAGCCCGTCAGCGTACATGCTGGCCGAACCCAACAGGAAGAAGTGGCCGGGCCAGCGCTTAGCGAACTGATCGGCCTTGTCGGTGAGGTTGGTGGTACCCACCTGCGGGTAGCCGTGCTTGTCGAACAAAGGCGCAACAGCCAGGTTGACGGCCGTACCCCACGGGGGCAACAACAAGTCGACCTTGTCTTGGGTAATTAGGCGCTCGATGGCACGAACCGCTTCTTCGGTGCTGGAGCGGTCATCGTACTCGATGACTTCGATGGGCACCTTTTTGCCATAGGCGCTGAGCATAATGCCGCCATTGGCGTTAACCTCTTTAACCCACATTTCGTAGTTGGGACGCACAGTGGTGTCGCCGCCCGGGGCATTGGGGCCGCTCTTGGCCAGCGAATACCCGATACGAATGGATTTGGGCGCTTCATCGGCGAATGACGGTGTCGCCATACCGATCATTGAGAGGCTGGCCGCAAGGGCCAACCGGGTTGTCCATTTTTTTACTGTCATTGTTGTCTCCGGGTTGTGGGCATAGTTGTAACCTGACGCCTGGCGCTGCCCCTGGCTGGCCCAGGCGTTGAAACCACAAAGCTTAAGCGGCTGCCGTATGGCGCTGACCGACAAGGCGCAAGACCTCGTTGACCACCGCATCGGCGAACTGCTCGTCGTTCAGATGGCAGTCGAATTTTTCGACGGTGACGCCAGACGGCATGGCCGCTTTGACCGCGTCATAAAAGACAGGACATAATGAAGCATCATGCAGGTGTCCCTCGGGGCTGTCATGATGGGAAAAACCCTGTAAAGGCACCAGTACCGACACGGGGCCTTTGGCCTCGGTTTTGACCAGGCCAGCCAAATGATTGGCCAGCTTTTGCAACTCTTCAGCTTCGGTTCGCACAGCAGTCAGTGCGCGGTTATGAATGTGATAGCGCTTGCCCGGAAACTGGCGCTCGGCCATATCGGCGGGGCCTGACACCATGAAGTCGGCATTGCCTGGAGCAAACACCACGGGCACCCCTTTGCGCAACCCGGCTTTAGAGCGTTCGGGGCCGGCGCTGCACAAGCCATTGTTCAGGAAGTCGTTATGTTCGACCACAGAGGTCTCAAGTACGGCCACGATGTCGCGCTCGGCGGCCAGTTTGTCGAGCGCCTGCCCGCCAGTGCCCAGCGTATGAAACACCAGGACTTCGTAGCCTTTTTCCTCGAGCTGCTTGCGAACACGCACTGTACAGCGGTCAATGGTACCCAACGTCCCCATAAGCACCACAGGTTTGTCTGACGCGGCTTTAGGCTCGTAAGCCTTGGCCATGGCAGCTACCGAGACGGCCGCATTACGGAAGACTTCACGCGTGATGCTGTTGAGCCCGGCAATATCGCACACCGGGTTGAACATATTGATGTCCATGGCGCCCACAAAAGGCTGGGTAAAGCCCGAGGCCATGGTGGACACCAGCACCTTGGGCAAACCGTAAGGCAGTGCCTGCATGACGGCACTGCCCAGCGTCGAACCCATGGAGCCGCCAATGGCAATGACGCCGCTGATGGGCGTTGCCGCATGCAGCGCGAGGGTGGATTTAATCGCCCCCTCGATCATCACCGCCTGACATTTGCCTTCATGCTTCAGGTCGCGCACTTCCTGAATGGTTTTGCCAGCCGCGCCAGCCACCTGCTCCGGCGTGATTTCGGCACCCGGCGTAACCGAGCGGCGAATACTGGCGTCGAGGTGAATCACATCAACACCCTGCGACTCAAGCGTTTGGCGTACAAATTGCGCCTCGATCGCCTTGGTGTCGAGGGTAGCAATCAAAAGGACTTTGGGTTTCGTGGTCATCGTTGTCTCCTGTTCCACATTTACCTGAATGACGGCCCTGGCTGTTTTTTTGCTCTTGGGCCGCCACATTTGTTTGAGCTATTCGGTATTTAAAGTTTTGGCTAACTCAATGAAGAACCCCATGCTTTGCGGGTTGGCCATGGCGTCGGGATGCGCCACTTTTTCGGCCGGCGACCCCAGCAGCAAGCGGCGTACCGGAACTTCCATTTTCTTGCCCGTCAAGGTGCGCGGGATATCGCTGACCTGATAAATTTTGTTGGGCACGTGCCGCGGCGACGCCTTGGTACGAATCTGATCAGCAATGCGCGCGCTCAATTCATCGGTCAGGGTTTGGCCGTCGTGCAGCACGACAAACAGCGGCATGAATGACGGACGCCCCAGGTATTCAAGGTCGACGACAAGGCTGTCGCGTACTTCGGGAACCGCCTCGACCACACGGTAAATTTCGGCCGTCCCCATACGGATGCCAAACCGGTTGATGGTGGAATCGGACCGACCGTAAATAATGCTGGTGCCGCGCGGTGTAAAAAGGATCCAGTCGCCGTGTCGCCACTTGCCGGGAAATACGTCGAAGTAACTGTCGAGGTAGCGGGTATTGCCCGGATCATTCCAGAAGTACACCGGCATCGATGGCATGGGTTGGGTAATCACCAGCTCACCGACCTCGTCGACAACCGGTTCGCCCTGCTCGTTAAAGGCGTAAGCAGCCACACCAAGTTCACGGCATTGAATTTCGCCCGAGTACACCGGCAAGGTCGGTGCGCAAGCCACAAAGCCCGACGCAATATCGGTACCGCCGCTGATGGACGCCAGCCATAGGTCGGACTTGATGTTGGCATAAGCCCACTCGAACGCATCGGTGGGCAACGGCGAACCGGTAGCGTTAATTGACCGCAGGGCCGCAAGACCGGCAAACGTGTTGGGCTGCAGGTTATCTTTCATGCAGTTGATCAAATACGCCGCACCACAACCAAACAAAGTAACGCCGTGGTCGTCAATAAATTTCCACAACGACTGATTGTCGGGCCATGCCGGGTTGCCGTCATACAAAATCACGGTCGCGCCCACCAGCAAACCACCCACCTGCAAATTCCAGACAATCCAGCCAGTACCGCCCAAAAACAGCAAGCGGTCGCCTTCGCGCAAGTCGTGCTGCAGCGCCATGGTTTTATGGTGGGTAAGGACAATGCCGCCATGGCTATGCACAATGGCTTTGGGCAAACCCGTTGTGCCCGACGAATACACGATCCATAAAGGATGGGAGAAAGGCACGCGTTCGAACTGCAAAGGGGCCTGCTGAGCGACCATATCGGCCCAGCGAATGCGACCGGCCCAAGCAACACCGCCTTCGCGGTCGGCCATGGGGCCAGGCACATGCACAACATGCTTGACGGTCGGCAACGATTCGAGCAGCTCAGACACCAGCGCCGCGCGGTCGTGCTGTTTGCCGTTGTAGCTGTAGCTGTCGATGACAAAAATCAGCTTGGGCTCAATTTGCTGGAAGCGGTCGGTCACGACCCGAACGCCCATATCGGGTGCGCAGCTGGACCACACAGCGCCAATGCTGGCACACGCCAGAAACGCAATGACTGTTTCAGGACGATTGGGCATGTACGACACCACACGGTCGCCCTTGCCAATACCCAGGCCGCGCAAACTGGCTGCCAGCGCGCCGACGTCGCGCGTCAGTTGCGCCCAGCTGACCTCTTCGACGCCCGTTTCTTCTCGACGCGAAATTAACGCCGGCCGTTGGTCGGTGGCGCGACGAAACACATGTTCGGCGTAATTTAGCGATGTATTGGGAAACCATTGCGCGCCCGGCATGGCGCGATCGCCCAGGACGGGCTGCACGGCCCCGTCGGCCTGAACATCAAAATACTGCCAGATCGACAGCCAGAAGTCGTCAAGATGGTCGACGGACCACTGCCACAGCGCCTCGTAATCGCCCTTGGGTACACCAAAGGCCTGTTCGACCCACGATTGGTAGTGATCAAGACGCGAGGCCTGAATTTGCGCTTGAGTGGGCTGCCAAAGCAGCTTGGGTACTTGTACGGTTTCAGTCATCGAATCATCTCCAGCAAAGCATTAACGCCGGGAATGGAGAAATGCGGTTGCTGCCCTGGGGGCAGGCGATCGATATCTTCGGGTGTAGCCAACCCGGTATGCACGGCCACAGAGACTGCGCCGCCCTGCTGGGCCATGGCGTTTTCGAGCGAAAGGTCGTCTCCGACAATCGCGATTCGGGAGGCTTCGACACCCAAAATACTGCGGGCCACGTCGAAAGCCGTTGACGCGGGCTTACCCACTATGACGGCCTCTTTGCCCGTCACACTGCTAATGGCGGCGGTGAGCGCACCCGAAATACCCAGGGTACGGCCTTCACGACTGGCCAGATAGGGGGCCGTGGAAACTGTGTATAAATTGGCTCCGGCCCAGATTGCGCGGCAAGCCGCATCAAGGTCGTCAAGACGGAACTCGGGGTGCCAACCTACCAGCACCGCATCGGCATCGTCGGCGCGCTCAGGCGAAACCACGATATCGAACCCAGCTTCCTCGAACGGACGCCATACCCCCTCGACACCCAGCACCAGCAACCGCTTGTATTGCCGGCTTTTAAACAAAGACACGGCGACGGCCGGCGGCGTCAGTGTGCGTTCGGGCTGAACCAGAATACCGGCTTTTGACAAGGCCTGAGCCAGCTGTGCGGGCGTTTTGGTTGAACCGTTGGTAAACGCCACGTAGGGTGTTTGACGTTGGTTCAGCAAATTAATTAACTCGATGGCCCCAGGCAAAGGTTGATAGCCCGACAACATGCGATCGGCCAATGCCAACGTGCCGTCAATATCAAAAATAAAACCTTCTACTGCGTTCAAGTCGTGTGACAACGACTGCGTCATGTCTTGTCTCCTGCAACCCCGTGGCTGCGCAATTCCATCAGGAAGCCCTCTCGTTCGATGCGGGCATGAGTAACGTCCGGCCTTTTGGCTAATTCGGCCAACAGTTTTTCGACCGGGGTTACCGAGGGATTGTACGTTTGCCTGCAGGGGCCGGCCGCAACCATGGCATCGACCTGGTCGGCCGGCATGACGGCGCGCAACAAAAACTCTTCGTCGGACAGGTGTTTACCAAAACGTTGACGCAGCTCGGCGACGCCGGGCATGGGCGGTTGAGACAACAGCTCTTTGGCTCGCGGCATATTCTCGATACGATCGCGCACATTGGGATCGACCTCGCCTGGTGGCGTACCAAAGCGCCCCACCACATAGCGGATGACTTCGTCGGGAACGTTGGCATAACGTTCGGGCGCCAGTACGTTCATGACCGCCATCGTGCCCACCACCTGGGAAAACGGCGTCACCATAATGGGATAACCCAGCTCGGCCCGCACGCGCACCACCTCTTCGTAAACTTCGGGCAGGCGATGCTCTTGACGGATTTCGCGCAACTGACGGCGCATGGTGCCGATCATGCCGCCGGGCAACTGGTGGGAAAAATAACGTTCGTCGTACTCTTGCGGCACCCCGACAGGCAGGCCTTCGGCCTTGGTCAGACGCGAAAAATACTCACTGACTTCGGCCATGGCATCGAGGTCGAGATCATGTGACACGCCGCGCGCCTGCAGGTTGTTCACGACGTTTTCTACCGCGGGCTGGCTAGTACCATTAGCCGCCGGGCGGGCCGCCGTATGCAAGGTATCGACCCCTAGCGACGGCGCTTCGGGGTAAGTAAATGGCGCCAGACCAATGGTGCAATGCGAGTGCAACTCGAAGGGCTTGTTACCCAGCGCAGTCTTGATGGCCGGCAACAGCGTACGGGCACGTTCCGGCGTCAGCAAGCCGCTGGGGTCTTTAAGATACACCCGGTCGATAAACGGCTGCGCCGCCAGTTGCGCCGCCATGTTCGCAAAAAAAGCGTCGTCGTGAATGGGGCTGACTGTGTATACCAACGCCCCCACAATTTCAGAGGCCCCCGCCTTGGCAATGGCTTGGCAGTTATCGATGACGGCCTGCGTGGTGTTCATCGGGTCCATCACCATGAACCTTTCTATGCCGTTATTAACCAATAGCTGGTACGACAAGGCCATAACCTCGGAGTGTGCGGTTTCCCACGAAATAAACCGCATGCCCGTCGATAAAAACGTCAGCGGCGTGCGCTTCAGACGTGACTTGAGCAAACGCAGACGTTCCCAGGGGTCTTCTTTATGAAAACGCACGGTGACCGCCATGTGCGTACTGGTACTGAAATCGAGGGCGTGATAGCCGACACGATCGAGCACAGGGGCGATTTGCAGCATCATGCCGGTTGTCAGGCCGGTCGCCCCCCAAAGGCTTTGATTGCCGTCGCGCAGGGTGGTGTCAATAAACTGGACTTTGTCTTGTTTCATGCTGTTTAACCTTCGTGTGCCATCGCAGTCCGATCGGCCAGATAACGGCCCAAGAAGCCGGTATCGACCCCGCCCTCGGTAAATTCAGGCGTATTCAGAACATCGAGGTGCAAGGCAATATTGGTTTTGACGCCGGAAATCACCGTATCGTTCAGTGCCTCGGCCAACGCACGTCGCGCTTCGTCGCGCGTACCGCCATAGGCAATCACCTTAGCGATCATCGAGTCGTAAAACGGCGGGATCATCGCGCCCGCCTGCATATGAGTATCGATGCGAATACCGGAACGCAGCGGAAACTGTGCCGCGTTGACCCGCCCCGGTGAGGGCTGAAAATCGCGGTCACTGTCTTCGGCGTTGACACGGCACTCGATGGCGTGACCCGTGACGCGAACATCGGACTGCGTCCAGGGCAGTGCATGCCCCTGCGCCACGGCCAGCTGTGCTTGCACCAGATCAATTCCTGTGACCAGTTCGGTGACGGGGTGCTCAACCTGGATACGGGCGTTCATTTCGAGAAAATAAAACTGGTCGCGCTGCACGTCGACCAAAAATTCGATAGTGCCAGCACTGCGGTAACCGATGTATTGGGCAAAGCGCACGGCCGCTGCATGCAAATCGGCACGCATGGCATCGGGCAGATTGGGGGCTGGGGCTTCCTCGACCAGCTTTTGGTAACGACGCTGGACGGAGCAATCGCGATCGCCCAGGTGAATCACCGATTGGCCATCGCCCAACACCTGCACTTCAACGTGACGCCCCTGGGTCACAAAGCACTCAATGTAGACCCGGCCATCGCCAAACGCAGCCAACGCCTCGGCACTGGCCAATTCGAACAAACGGATCAGGGCATCGCGGTCGTCGGCACGCTTTAGCCCACGCCCGCCGCCGCCGCCAACCGCTTTGATCAACACAGGGTAGCCAATGGCATCGGCAACCGCCAGCGCTTCGTCAAGCGAAGCCACGGGCCCGCCCGGTGTAATGGGCACGTTGGCCTTTTCGGCAATCAGTCGAGCTTCAAGCTTGTTGCCGACACGCTCGATTTGTTCAGCCGTAGGCCCAATGAAGACCAGATGGTTGTCTTCGCATGCCCGCGCAAACTCGGCACGCTCGGACAAAAAGCCATAACCCGGATGAATGGCCTGGGCGCCAGTGGACAAGGCCGCCTGGACGATCGTGTCGATCTTCAGATAGCTATCGGTTGCGCGGCCGGGGCCAATACATACGGTGCGATCAGCCAACTGGGCGCCCATACTGTCGCGATCGGCGGTTGATACCACCAATACACTTTCGAGTCCCAAACGCTTGAGCGTGCGCAGTACGCGCACGGCGATCTCGCCCCGGTTGGCCACCAGTACCCGACGAATCGGCCCCTGAACGGCGGCTTGATCTGCCTGCATCATGACTTAACCCTGGGTTGCGCGAACGCGCATCAAGACCTGGTCGTACTCGACCAAATCGCCATCTTTGGCCAGCACCTCAACAACCTCTCCGCTTACCTCTGCGGCGACCGAGTTCATCAGCTTCATGACTTCGATAATGCCGATGACGGTGTCGGGCTTGACCTTGACGCCCGGTGCGACGAACGGGTCGGCACCCGGCTTGGGCGACCTGTAGAAAACACCCAGCATGGGCGCGCGCACGTCAAGCAACCCAGCCACTGACGACGCGCCTGCGCCGGAGGCCGCAGAGCTAACGGACGGTAAGGCGGCAGGTGCAGGTGCAGCAACATCGACAGACCGGGTCGGCGCAGAGCTGACCGATGCCGCCAGCGGCGCAGCACCCGCGCCGTTGCGACGCAAATCGAGTTTGATGCCATCAGCCTCGAGATGGAGCTCATCGAAATGCGAGGTGTTGAGCAACTGAATAATGCGTTGCACGTCGTCGTGCGTAAAGCTCATGACCGATACTCCGTTGGCACTACGTGCCGGTTAGAATCTGACCCACCCGGAGAACGGTATAAGGTTTTCAAAAACCATGACCTGCTGGCAAAGTGCCAAAGCACCAGCACAGCACAAGAACCTAGGTAAAAACCCTTAAGATCCTTGTATCAAGCGTGTCTCCAAGCGTTTTGTATTTTTTTCAATGTTGCCCAAGCCCGACGCAAGGTGCTAGCATCACCAAGCAAGTTTTCAACAGGTGAAAAGCGTCGCCATGCGCGAATACAAAGTAAAAACCATTCGAGCACTCGATAGAGGGCTAGAGGTGCTGGACTATCTGCACCGTTCGCGCAACGCCAGCCTGCACGACCTGCACTTGGCCACCGGGCTACCCAAGGCCACGTTAACGCGGGTAATTGCAACGCTAGAGGCTCGCGGGCTGATCTGGCAACGGCTGGCCGACGGCGCCTTCATGGCCAGCCACACTTACCAGCCTAGGCCGCCGCAAGTCAACGACGAGAACTTTCTGGTCGAAGTAGCCTCCCCTATTCTTGAGCGGCTTTGCCAAAAGGTAAATTGGCCGTCCATTCTGGCTGTGCCCCGGCTGGACCACATGGAAGTCATTGAAACCAACAGCCCTCGCTCCTATTTCTCGCATATTCCGCTGGGTCCCATCGGGTTTCGCGTCAATATGCTGCGCTCGGCCACCGGCCGCGCGTATCTGGCGTTTTGCAGCGAAGCAGAACGCGCGGCGGTGCTGCAACGCTTACGCACCAGCAACGAGCCCGGCAACTATCTGGCGCAACGCCCCGAAACGGTGATCGCCCTACTCGAAGAGACCCGCAATCGCGGCTATGGCATTCGGACTGAAGACTTTGGCGGGCACTACGACAAAACCCGGCGCGAATTCAACGACGGGCGCGATTCGATTGCTGTGCCGGTTTGGGCAGGGGAAGAGGTCGTGGCCGTGGTCAACCTGACCTGGATGCACAAAGTGGCCACGGTTGAGCAAATGGTGAAAAAGCACCTGGCCCAGTTATCGCAGGCGGCACGTGAAATTTCGGTCAGGCTGATGTCGCACGAGCAGTAGGCACACCCCCAGCCCGCCGATTTAATCGTGTGCGATGTCTACAACAACCGTTCCCAGCTTCTTACCCGACTCGACCATTTGATGCGCGTTGACGATGTCTTCAAGCGCAAACCGACCAGCTACCGCATGACGCAGCGCCCCGTACTGCAACAACCCCGCGACCGTGTCCAGGCACGCTGCACGATCGGCAGCCGGCAGATCGTAGACCAAAAAGCAATGCAGGCTGTTCGAGTGCCACAGCAACGTGCGTAAATCGATGGGCAACACGCCTGTAGTGTTCGACCCATAACAAACATAGCGGCCGTGTGGCTTTAAAACATTTTCAGACAGCAACGCTGCGGTAGACGAAAAGTCCATGTCGATGATGACGTCGACCCCATGCCCTTTGGTAAGCGCGAGCACTCGCGCGCCGACAGCCTCGGTTTTGTAATTGATAATTGCGTGCGCACCGGCCTGTTGTGCGTGTCCGGCTTTTTCGGGCGAGCCTGCCGTGCCCAGCACCTGCGCACCCGCTTGCACAGCCAACTGCGTTACGTAATGACCCACAGCATTGCCTGCACCGGTCACCAACACAGTTTGCCCGGCCAAGTTACCGGCCAACCGAATCGCCTGAACCGCAGTCAGCAACGGAATACCGAAGCCGGCCGCAGATGCGAAATCGACCGTGTCGGGCAACAATACAGCTTGCGCATCGGGCAGCACGACATACTCGGCGGCTGTCCCCCAGGCGCGGGCCCACTGCGCGTTCCAGACCCAAACCCGCTGCCCGAGACGCGCCGGATCAACGCCCGCCCCAACCTGGTCGATCACGCCCGCACCATCGCTATGCGGGACGATGCGGTCAAAATCGAGCGGGCGACGTTGACGGAACTTGACGTCAGACGGATTGACCCCCGACGTATGCACCCGAACCCGGACCTCTCCGGGCCCGGCCTCGGGTTGGGGCAAATCACCCACCGACAATACATCGGCGGCCGCACCATTTTGCGTATACCAGGCAGCTTTCAAAACGTTTCCCTTGTCGTTGTATAACGATCAGGCCGCCTCAGCCACCCTGCGGGCAATATGTGCCAATGCTTCTTCAACCTGATCAATCAGTATCAGACACAAGTCACCCGCCTTCAAACGCTCCAAAGCCAGATCGATAGCGACGAATTCGCCGTGAATTTCATCAACCTTTTGCGCACGCTTGGCACCCGCCAACCCCTGACGCAACAAGGCGACCACTTCACCTTCGGCGCGGCCACGCTGACACATGTCTTCGTAAAGAATAACCTCGTCAAAGGCATCACCCAAAATCTCGGTTTGACGGGTAATGTCTTCGTCGCGGCGATCGCCAGCGCCACTGATGACGACACTGCGATGCGTTGCAGGCAACTGGTCAACAGCCTGTACCAGGGCCAGCATTGCATCGGGGTTGTGCCCATAATCGGCAATCACGGTCGCGCCGTTATAGCTGAACATGTTGAATCGACCAGGCGCGGTTTGCGCATCGTTGACGAACGACGCCAGACCTTTTTGCATATCTTCGAAGGACAAACCCAACGCCCAGGCCGCCGCCATCGCAGCCATGGCGTTTTCAACCTGAAAGCCAATACGCCCATTCTGGGTCAGCGGAATGCCTGACAACGCGAAACTTTGCTCTGAAGCACCCTCGGCCAGAATAATGCGCCCAGGCTCGACGAATACCACCCGCTGACCTTGCGCGCGATGCGTGGCCAGCACAGGGTGAGACGGATCGGTTGAAAAAAAGATCACTTGGCCGGGGCAAGTGGCGGCCATCGCTGCGACGATCGGGTCGGCCGCGTTCAACACCGCGGTTCCGGTGGGTGCGACATTCTCGACCACCACACGCTTCACGGCGGCCAAGTCTTCGACCGTAGTGATGTAATTGAGCCCCAGATGATCGCCCACGCCGATGTTGGTCACCACGGCGACGTCGCATCGATCGAAGGCCAATCCTTCACGCAAAATCCCCCCGCGTGCTGTTTCGAACACTGCGGCATCTACGTAAGGATGC
Organism: Pusillimonas sp. NJUB218; assembly: GCF_003788685.1. Classification (NCBI taxonomy): domain Bacteria; kingdom Pseudomonadati; phylum Pseudomonadota; class Betaproteobacteria; order Burkholderiales; family Alcaligenaceae; genus Pusillimonas; species Pusillimonas sp. NJUB218. The sequence continues at coordinate 176,374 of NZ_NQMK01000001.1, read as the reverse complement.
AGCAACACATGCCGTGCACTACGCGGCCCGCTGCAATCGCCCGTATCAATACACTGGTTGCCGACATAAACGCCGTCAGAGTTGGTCATACCGACACACTTGCCGGTAACCCCCAACAAATGGGCGATTAAACGGGTCGTCGTCGTTTTACCATTGGTGCCAGCCACGGCGGTTACCGGGACGCGACCTGTTTCACCCTCGGCGAACATCGCATCAATAATCGATTCGCCCACAGGACGGGGCTTGCCAAACGAGGGCGCCAGATGCATGCGTAAACCCGGCGCTGCATTAACTTCGACAATACAGCCGTTCTCTTGTGTCAGGGGTTCGAAAACGTTTTGCGCCACCAGATCAATGCCGCAGATATCAAGACCTACCATACGGGCAGCCGCGACGGCCACCTCGGCCAGCTCGGGGTGCACCTGGTCGGTGACATCGGTGGCACTGCCACCGGTGCTAAGGTTGGCGTTATTACGCAAGGTAACCAAGACGCCGTTTTCGGGAATTGAATCGGGTGTATAGCCTTGCCGGGCCATGGTTGAAAGAGCGATTTCATCACCCAGGCGAATACGCGTTAAAGACGTACCATGGCCTTCGCCACGCGCTGGGTCGGCATTGACGGCTTCAACCAGCTCGGCAATGCTGCGCACGCCATCGCCAATCACTTGCGGCGGGTCGCGTCGGGCCGCAGCCACCAACTGATTGCCGACGACCAACAACCGGAAGTCGTGCCCGGGGAAATAGCGCTCAACAATGACATCATTGCAAATGTCGACCGCAACGTGAAAGGCCTGCAAAACGGCTTCCTGAGTTTGCAAATTAACCGCAACCCCCTTGCCCTGATTACCGTCGCGCGGCTTGACGACCACAGGCAAGCCTACACTCTGTGCCGCCGCCCAGGCCTGGTCCGCATCTTGAACGATACGACCCTCGGGTACCGAAATACCTGCCGACGCCAAAAGTCGTTTCGTCAGCGCCTTGTCTTGTGCGATAGCCTCAGCAATGGCACTGGTGCGGTCGGTTTCAGCCGCCTGAATACGCCGCTGGCGACGCCCCCAGCCGAACTGCACAAGACTACCTTGGGTAAGGCGATGATACGGAATGCCCCGGCGTTGTGCGGCCTGAACAATGGCCCCAGTGCTGGGCCCCAAGCGTACATCCTCGTCCATTTCGCGCAAGCGCGCCAACACCAGCGCCAGATCGAACGGTTTGTCGGCCAACGCAGCGTTGCACAAATCACGCGCGTCATCGAGCGCCTGACGACCGACCTCTTCTTCGGTGTACTCGACAATCACCTGATAAACACCCGGCTCGAAAGTGGGTGCAACCCGGCAAAAAGAAACCGGACACCCGGCTAACGCCTGCAATCGCAATGCCGCACTGGCCAGGACATGCGCCATCGATAACGGCTGCTCTTGCCCCGCCGGCTTCAGCAGATCGATTTCCGGAAAGCGGGCGCGAATGCGCACTTCGAAACCATCCAAGGCTTCGATATCCTGCTCTTGCGAATCGCAAGCGACCACCGCCTCGACAGATGTCTGCCGACCCCAGAGATTTGGGCCGCGCAATGCCCTGATACGTGTAATTTCCATCGACCACTTACCCCGTCAAGGATGAACGGACGGCGAAACAGCCGATCCGCTTTGAACCATGCCTTCGGAAGCGGCATGCCCATAGGTTTGAATACCAGCACGAATGACCTCGGTTTGTACGCCTAACGACCACGCTGCGGCCACTGCTGCCAGTACGGACTGCGTCAATACCGGCGAAGTTGCCCCATCGATCACAGGCACCATCGCCAGCTCGGTCAACACAGACTGCTCGGCGCCATCCAGCATGAGGATCCAACCGTCTTTTGCGACTACTGCCCGACCGCTGTTGGCGCGGTGCGCAACAATCGCCTCACTGCCCGCCGACATGCCAAACAGCACAACGCTGCCATCGCACAGATCGGCCATTTCAAGAACAGCCGGATCATCGGCATTCAGCACCGCCACGCCATGCTTCTGCACCACATCGATCTGGGTGCGATAGACCTTGAACAATTGGTCGGCATCTTCAATATACAAATCAGGTAAGGTTTCGCCCGCTTCGATGCCTGTTATCACACCTACCCGGCAACGTTCGTAAGCCAGCCCCTCAGTCAGAATGGTTCGGGCGCCATTTTCTACGACAGCGGCCTGAACAGCCGGGTTCAGCAAAATCCGGCGCGCGCAATCCCAACCATCACAGTCGTCTGCGCTAACCAGGCGGCGATCAAATACCAAGCCATCGCTACACGCAAGCCCGACGTAATAACCCTGCAAACGCAGCAAATGCGTCAAGATGCGCGACACCGTCGTTTTACCGCGGCTGCCGGTGATCCCCACCAATGGAATCTGGCCATTGGCGTCGCCTGGAAACAGATGGTTGATAATGGCCTCGCCAACGGGCTGGGCCTCGCCGGCAGAAGGCTTAAGGTGCATCAATAACCCCGGCCCCGCATTGACTTCGACAATGGCGCCGCCCTGCCCAGACAAAGGCAGCGCAATATCGCTGACGACCAGATCAATACCGGCGATGTCCAACCCCACCGCCCGCGCGGCAAGCACAACCAAATCACGGGTTGTGGGGTGTACCTTGTCGGTAACGTCAATCGAGACATTGCCATTGCGTTGAATGAGGACACGCTTGCCTGCGGCAGGCACCGACTGGGCGTTATACCCCTGACGACCAATTTCAAGACGTGCCGCCGAGTCGAGGCGTACGATATTCAGAGGCTGAGTTTCATCACGACCACGACGCGGGTCAGCATTGATCTGAAGCTCAATTAAAGCCTCGATGGTATTGACGCCATCACCTACCACGCTTACCGCGTCACCACGGGCGGCAGCCACCATCTGGTCGCCCACAACCAGTAGACGGTGCTCATCGCCAGGAATAAAGCGCTCGACCAGCACGCCGCTACCTTCATCAACCGCTACGGCGTATGCCGTTTCAATTTCCTCGCGCGTGGTCAGGTTGGTAAAAACACCACGGCCGTGATTGCCGTCGGTCGGCTTGACCACCACCGGCAACCCCAGATCAGTCGCCACCTCCCAGGCCTCATCCACGGTGTCGACTTCTTGCCCCTCGGGCACCGGGACACCGCAACGACCCAAAATTTTGCGCGTGAGATCTTTATTACCTGCAACGCCCTCTGCAATCGCGCTGGTCTGGTCGGTTTCTGCTGTCCAGATACGACGTTGCGCGGCACCGTAACCCAGCTGTACCAGGTTGTGCTCGTCGCTTAAGCGAATCATGGGAATGTCGCGATCATCGGCGGCATTGACGATGGCCTCGGTACTTGGCCCCAACCGCAAATCGGCCGCAATGTCGCGCAATTTCTCGACAACAGCATCGACATCGTAGGGGTGGTCTTCGATGGCCGCCATAACCAGGTCACGGGCGGCCAATACGGCTTCGCGGGTCAGGGGCTCGCACCACGCGCGAACCACTACCTTGTAAACGCCCCGCACCGAGGTTTCGCGCGCGCGGCCCAGGCCACCCGGGAAACCCGCCAACGTTTGCAACTCGAGCGCCACATGCTCAAGGATGTGCGCCGGCCACGTACCATCGCGTAACCGTTGTAAAAAACCACCACGTTCACCGACACTGCAACGGTGCTCAACCAGCCCGGGCAACCATGTCGCCAGACGGTCGTTAAAGCCAGGTAAGAGGTTGGAGGGGTAATCTTCGAGCTCGCCGATATCGACCCAAACTTCAAGCAAAGGTCTATACGCCCAGATACTGGGGCCGCGCAAAGAAAACATCCGAAGGATATTGATCTGTTTTCTGGACATGAGAAAAAGCCGGAGGACGGCAAAAGAGATACGCTGGAACCCAGAGAATTCTGGTGCACAAATTAGACTCCTGCCGCAGCAACTGTGCAACAAAATACTCGCGCCAGATCACGTCTGACGCGATAATGTCGCAAATCTGCATAAACCCGCCCTTTGCTCTGGTCTTCGCCGCCTCACGCTCCTTTCATGACTGCTCCCACCTCTATAACCTTGCCCGTTGCCGGGCAGTACACGCGCGAATGGCTCGACCAGATCCAGACGAAACTCCTGGCTGATGAACGCCTGATCGGCTGGATGGCCCTTGATCTGGACACAGACATGGCATTCCGGGCCGGCATCTTGGTGCTGACCAATCAACGCCTGCTCTCACGACACGCGGAACAGGCCGATTGGGACGCACACACGCTGTCATCCGAAAGCCAGCTCGACCATGTCGACCAGCACGGCGTAGGTCATATCAACCTACACAATGGCAAGGCCACCACAGGCCGGTGGCACTACACGCTAAGCCAGGGGCTGGCGGCAAGGCATTTGCTTGACCAGTTTGCAGCCTTCAAGCACGGCCACCCCGTCGCAGACACTGCGACAGCCCAACCCGAGGTCACCGCACCCGCTAACCTCGTCAGCCCGCCTTCAACCTGGGCGCTGTTCCGGCTGTGGCGCTTTGCCCGGCCCTACCAATGGCCTTTATTCATCGGGTTTGTGCTGACTATCACTTCAACAGCCGCCGCGTTGGTTCCCCCCTATCTGACCATGCCGCTGATGGACAAGGTGCTCATCCCTTTCCAGAATGGCGTACCTATCGACTGGACCCTGGTCAAATACTACCTTGGGGGTCTGCTGCTGGCGTCGTTGCTTGCCTGGGTACTGGGCTGGGGCCGCACCTACCTGCTGGCCAAAGTCAGCGAACGCATCGGCGCCGACCTGCGCACCACCGCCTATCAACACTTGCAAACCCTGTCGCTGCAATACTTTGGCGGCAAACGGACAGGCGACCTGATTTCCCGCATCGGTTCAGAGTCTGACCGGCTCTGCGTTTTTTTGTCGCTGCACCTGCTCGATTTTTTAACCGACGTCCTGATGATCGTCATGACGGCCATCATTTTGTTCTCGATCAACCCGTGGCTGGCGGTGGTCACGCTAATACCGCTACCCTTCATTGCCTGGCTGATTCATCTGGTACGTGATCGGCTGCGCCATGGTTTCGAACGCGCCGACCGGGTCTGGTCAGAACTGACCAACGTACTGACCGATACCATTCCCGGCATTCGCGTGGTCAAGGCCTTCGCCCAAGAAAAACGCGAAGTGCAACGGTTTCGCGACGCCAACGACCGCAACCTGGTCATTAACGATCGGGTCAACCGTTTATGGGCGCTGTTCTCACCCACCGTCACTTTCCTGACCGAAATCGGTTTGTTGGTCGTGTGGGGCTTTGGCATATGGCTGGTTTCGGTTGAAGAAATCACGGTGGGGGTACTGACCGCCTTCCTGACCTATATCAGCCGGTTCTATATCCGGCTCGATGCCATGAGCCGGATCGTGTCGCACACCCAGCGCGCTGCAGCAGGCGCCAAGCGTATTTTCGACATTCTCGATCATGTTTCAAGCGTCCCAGAGCCCATCAAACCCAAGCACCTCGCCCGCGTCGAGGGCGGGTTGCAACTGAACCGCATCGGCTTTCGTTACGGCAGCCGACAAGTCATTCATAACCTCAGCCTAGATATTCGGCCCGGCGAAATGATTGGCCTGGTCGGTCATAGCGGTTCAGGCAAAAGTACGCTGGTCAACCTGATCTGTCGCTTCTACGACGTGACAGAAGGCAGTGTCCGCATCGACGGGGTCGACATCCGCGACCTGCCCATCGCCGAGTACCGGCGCCACATTGGTCTGGTCCTGCAAGAGCCCTTCCTGTTTTTTGGCACCATCGCCGAGAACATTGCCTATGGCAAGCCCGAGGCCTCGCGCGAGGACATCATTGCTGCAGCCAAGGCGGCACATGCTCACGAGTTCATTTTGCGACTGCCCCATGGCTACGACTCGCTGGTCGGCGAGCGTGGTCAGGCACTCTCCGGCGGCGAACGCCAGCGTATTTCCATCGCGCGCGCGTTGCTTATTGATCCGCGCATCCTCATTCTTGACGAAGCCACGTCGTCGGTCGACACGAGCACTGAGAAAGAAATCCAGACAGCCCTGGACAACCTGGTCAAAGGCCGCACAACCATTTCTATCGCCCATCGCCTCAGCACGTTGCGCAAGGCCGATCGCCTGGTCGTCATGGACAAGGGACAGGTCGTAGAAACTGGCCGTCACGACGACTTGCTGGCCAAAAACGGCGCCTACGCCCGCCTGTATCACGCGCAATCACAACTCAACGATCTTCAACCGGCATCGGCCGGCAGCGAACGCCATGACAACGACGACTAATCTTGATTTGATCCGCGATGCCATGGGCCATTTGCAACTGCGCCACGACGGTCAAACCTGTCGGGTATCGGCGGTTCGCAACTTCCCCATTACTGCCCCGGCCGAAGCCATTTCACTGGTCAGCCCCGAAGGCAAGGAACTAGCACAAGTGGCCAACCTTGAGGGCCTGGACGCGGCCACCCGCGCCCTGATTGAGTCAGACTTGACCCAGCGCGAGTTCACGCCAGCCATCTTGCGTATTGCGCGAATATCAAGCCGCGCGACACCCAGCACCTGGGACATCGAGACCGACCGCGGCCCCACTCGCCTGACCCTCAAAGGTGAAGAAGACATCCGACGCCTGAACGCGTCGACCCTGCTGATCACCGATAGCCATGGGGTGCAGTTCTTGCTGAAGTCGCTGTCATCCCTCGATCGACATAGCCGCCGCCTGCTCGACCACTTCCTGTAAAAAATCGGGCCGGCAATAACACCGGCCCGAGGCATGCATTACACGACAGAGACAGCTTACGCCGACAACGCCGGACGCGCGCGAGGCAAGGCCCGACGCCGTTCTTCGTCGACGACGACAATAGCGTCAAGATCAATCTTGAACGTGGCCACCAACTGAGCCAACGTACCCGCTTGCTCACGCATGCTGTCAGAAGCTGCGGAAGCCTCTTCAACCAGGGCCGCATTCTGTTGCGTCACTTGATCCATTTGAGCCACGGCGTCATTCACTTGGCTAATGCCGGTACTTTGCTCGTGACTGGACGACGAAATTTCGGCAATGATGTCAGCCACCCGCTTGATACTGTTGACGGTTTCTTCCATGCTGGTGCCGGCTTCAGCCACCAGGCGATTGCCCTCTTCGGTAATCGATACGGCCGAATCAATCAGACCTTTGATTTCCTTGGCGGCCTGCGCACTGCGCTGGGCCAACGAACGCACCTCGGCCGCCACCACGGCAAAGCCTTTGCCTTGCTCGCCGGCGCGGGCCGCTTCAACAGCGGCATTCAGCGCCAGAATATTGGTCTGAAAAGCAATGCCGTCGATCACACTGATGATGTCGACAATTTGCTTGGCTGATGCATTGATAGAGCCCATCACGCCCACCACCTGAGACACCCGGTCGCCGCTTTGCTCGGCCACACGGGCCGCTGTGCCAGACAAACGATTGGCTTCATTGGCGTTATCGGCGTTCTGTTTCACCGTGGTAGTCAACTCTTCCATCGTGGCGGCGGTTTCTGCCAGAGACGACGCCTGCTCTTCGGTGCGGGCCGACAAGTCAATGTTACCCGCAGCAACCTGGCCGGCCGCTGTGGCAATCGATTCAGCCCCCGATCGGACGTCGGCCACGACACCCAGCAAATTGTCATTCATGCGCTTGAGCGCACGCAACAAGGTAGCGACCTCATCGTCACCACGGATTTCGACATGACTGGTCAGATCGCGTTTGGCCACAGTTTCGGCAAAACCCACGGCACGGCGCAGCGGCACAACGATAGAGCGCGTAATGAAGAACGCCAGCAAAATGCCCAGCACCACCGCACCGACACCCACCACGATAATCAAAACAATGCCGAACTCGTTGTCCCTGTTAAGACGTTCGCCATCCTTCTGAATTTGGTTCTGCTGGTTGGCCTGCAAGGCATCAACGGCATTCATGTAGTGGTCGCGCAAAACGTCCATATCTTTCTGGAAGAATTGATTCGCTTCGTCGAAACGCCCCTCTTGCTGAGCCTTCAGCGCCTTTGCACGGGCCTCGCGATATTCGGCGCGACGCTGCTGAGCGGCCTCGAAAAGGCGAATAGCCTCTTCATTCACCAATGCTTTACGTAACTCGGCCTGAATCTCTTCAGAGCGTGCGGTCAGACTTTCAATCTCTTTGGTAAACGCCGTGTATTGATCAGGTTCAACAATCAAGGACAAGGCCGCAGTGCGGACCGTGTTCAACTCGATTATTCGGTTCCAGTCTCGCGTCAATCGCTCGTTATTTACACGAACATTAATAATGTTGTCAGCCGTTTCGGTAGCCGCCTGCATGCGCAACACCCCCACCACCGCTAAAACCGCAATCAACAAAAGCATCACCAGAAACGCCAGCGACAGCCGGGCTCCGATTTTTAACTTACTCAATTTATTTCTCCGTGGCGCGCGCCGGCGCCGGTGACAGTACGTGTCGTAAACTATGACGTAACTTTGGGGTAACGGCAGAAATGCGCCGAAATTTAGATTTTTTTACAAATGAATCGGCTATACGGCCTAGGTAAAAACCTAGGCCGCACGACTAGCCAGCCCTACTTATTTTTGCAGCAAGGAAAAAATCATGAGCCAGATGGCGGAACTGGGCACCCACCTGACAGGGCTGGAACAACTGAAAACCATGGCCGAACGAGACATTCGTTGCGGCCTAGGAGAAACACTGGACATCAAGATGACCGAGGCTCATGATGGCCGAGTCGTTTTTGAAGGCACACCCGACGTGCACCTGTACAACCCCAATGCGGTCGTACACGGCGGTTTTATTGCCAGCATGCTTGATTTTGCATGCGGCTATGTTGCGCTAAGCAAAGTAGACCCGGGCTACACCATTGCCACAGTAGAAATCAAAATCTCGTATCACCGCGCCGTAACCAAAGACACCGGCCCTATCAGAGCGATAGGATCGGTGGTGAGTGGCGGGCGACGGATGATTTTTACAGAAGCAAAATTGGTCGACGCCAATAACAAGTTGCTGGCGTCGGCCACATCCAGCGTCATGGTGTTACCTATTGTGCAAGAGCCCGCCACCGACAAAGCATCATGAGGCCGCGCGAGCCCGGCGCACAAACAGGGCCAACAGCGCAAACCCAACCATCGCTGCAGGCACCAATGAGCCGATATTCAACCAATACCACCCCTGTGTAGTCACCAGCGCGCCCGAACTAAACGACGAAAGCGCCATCACAATAAACACAGAAAAATTAATGGCCCCTTGCGCCTTATCGCGTTCTTCGGGCGTATGGGCGCGGGTGGCCAGGCTGGTCGACCCAGTGAACAGGAAGTTCCAGCCCACCCCCAGCAAGAATAATGACACCAGATAGTGCTCGAAGCTGACGCCGGACAATGCAATAAAAATACATGCAAAGTTCAGCACAACGCCGGCCGCCATGATCTCGAGGGCGCCATAGCGCTTGATGAGCGCTCCGGTAAAGAAACCGGGGGCAAACATGCCAATAACATGCCATTGCAATACCATGGCTGTGTCGGCAAACGCAAAACCGTCAACTGCCATGGCCAGCGGGGTCGCGGCCATTAACAGGTTCATGATGCCGTAGCCAAACGCCGCTCCCAGCGCAGCAACAATAAAAATGGGCTGGCGAACAATTTCCGATAGTGCTCTCCCTGTTTCTTTGGGCGCCTGGGTGCGCTTGTCATCGGGGAAACGGATAAAGCGCATGAGCACCATGGCCAACACAGCCAAAACAGCCAGCGCCAGATACGCCCCCATAAAGGGGTATGCCGCCACATCTTTGGTGTAGCGTGCCAGATTGGGACCAATAATCGCGCCAATCAAGCCGCCCGCCAAAACCCAAGAAATCGCCTTGTCGCGCAGGGTCAAAGACACCACCTCGGCGGCGGCAAAACGGTACAACTGCCCATTAGCACTGTAGTAACCCGCAACCACCGTAGCCGCTACCAATAACCAGAACTGTTTGGTAAATACCGCCAGCGCACACAGCAAGGCCGACACCACGGCCACCAACAAGCCAAGCTGAAACGACTTTTTTCGACCAAACCTGCTTTGCGTGCGCGCCACCGGCGCAGTCGACAAGGCGCCGCCGACGACATACCCCATGATCGGCAAGGTCGCCATCCAGGGGACGGGTGTAAGGTCGAGCCCCACCAAACCGTTGATAGCAATGAAGGTCACGTTATTGGTGAAAAAAAGGCCCTGGCAGATAATCAGCAGGACCAGGTCTTTGTTGAAAAGACGTGACGAAGAAGCTTGAGACGACATGTAAACGCCAGAGTATGACCGGACGCATGGATACTGGCTCCATCGCCCGGTTTAGAGTTAAGCCCCTACAGGCTGGGTTGACTTACAAGGCTTTAAGTTGGGCCTCAAGGCGGCCTTTAAGCGACGGGTCAAGCCTGAGTTGACGGGCCAGCTCATCGAGGTAGGCGCGCTCCATAAAGCTTTCTTCGTCGACCACCAGCAAACTGGCCAGATAAACCTCAGCAGCCATTTCGGGGGTGGTCGCCATGGACGCCACAGCAGCCGGATCGGCCGGCTTTTGCAGTTCGGCATCGAACCATGCGCGATCGGCCGGGCTACTGGCCACACGCAAGACCTCGCCTTCAATCAATTCACGCTCTTGCGGGCCGATATGACCATCGGCCTTGGCGGCAGCAATCATGGCCGCCAGCACTACACGGCTGTGTTGCTCGGCATCAGAGGCAGACCAGCCCAGGGCCGCAGGTGCCGCCGCTGCGGGCACAGCCCCATAACCTTGAGCAGGCGCGGGCGGCACCGGCGCTTGCCCTGCAGGCGCCTGCTTTCCCGACTGCCAGTCTTGGTAGGCTTTTAACGCCACTGCCCCCAATGCTGCGGCCGCGCCATAAGTGGCCACCTTGCCACCCATTTTTCGGAATTTTTTATTACCCAGCAGCAAACCCAGCACACCGCCAGCCACGGCGCCACCGCCAAAGCCGCCCATGCCCTTGCTTTTGGCCATATCGCCCAACGCACCGCCAGCCGACTGACCCAGGCCTTGACCTGACTGCAACACCTGTTTCAATAAGTCTTGTACCGACATTGCACTACCTCTTTAAAAATCGTAGCGGGCGCCCACCAAAAACACACGGCCACCGTTAATGCCCGACACCGACTCGGCCAGACCGCCACGCTTGGCCGTAATAGCCGCCGTATTGCGTTCGTAATAGATCTCGGCAAAAAGCTTCAACTGGTCGTTGTATTGATGATCGAACCCAAGGTGCACAATCGTATCACCGTAATCTTGCACATTGGCCAACATAGCCCGCACTGTATTAGCGCCAAATGTGTAAGCAGCCATGACATTCACCGCCTGGTTACCATCGCGCGAAAAACTACCCGGCGTTTGGTTGCCCGAATCAAACCATTCGTATTTGGCCGCAAAATACCAGGGGCCTTCGGTGTGCGAGGCCGACAGGCCGTAAATACGATTGCGGCCAAATCCGGCCTGGCCGCGGTCGTCCATGCCAGCCGAAATAAGGCTACCCGCAAATGGCGCATACGATGCAGTGACCTGAACCCGCCTATCGTCGATACGTGCCGCAGACCGTCGGTTGCCAGACGGCGCCGAATACGAGCCCGCAAACGAAAGACCGAGAATTTCGGGGCTGTAGTAGGACACGGTATCGGCCACCCGCGACGATGTATAGGTAGCAAAACCACTGTAATAGCTGTTGAACTGATCCAACGGCGCCGCAATGGCGTTGTAGTAAGGCATCCATTGCTGGCCGTACGTTAGCTTGCCCAGGCGCGTATCCAGACCAACCTGGGCCAGTCGCAGACGCGCCCCCTTGTCGCGTCCCGCCCCACCTTGATCGTAAGGGTCCCGAAACCGCAGGTTGGCGGTATCAAACGGGACTTCGACCTGGCCAAACACCGCAAAATTTTCACTGAAGCGGTAGCCCGCCTTAACCCCCAAGCGGGAATACGCGTCGCGCAGTCCGACGTAGTCGTCCATAGCGCCTCGATCGTGAGGTCGAACCGCTTCAGCCTGCATACGCACCGACCCATAGACCTGCGCACTGGCACCCAACACGTCGGTTTGGGCGGCGGCCATCCCGGCGGTAAGGCTCAGCACCACGCAAACGGCCACTACTGCCTTAGGGCGAGCCTGCTCATGGGCGTGACAAACCGCGCCATTATTAAAAAGTAGTCGGCTCATGTTTCCCCCTGTCATCGCCTAAGGCTTGTCGGCCAGCGCGCGAAGACGGCGGCGAAGCTCACGCTCCTTGCGCTGCTCTTCACGCCACTCGGCCCGAATGGCACGCCACAACGAATACACCGTCAGAACAATCACCACAGCAAACGGTAGTGCAAAAACGATAGTGGCCGTTTGTACCGCTTGCACGCCACCGGCCAGCAATAGGCTGGCTGCAATACCCGCAATCAGCAGCCCCCAAAGAATTTTTACCTGTGTGCTGGGGTCTTTAGTACCACCAGTGCTCATGATGCCCAACACCAAGGTCGCCGAGTCACCCGACGTGACGAAGAACACCAGAACCAAAATGGTCGCCACCACCGACATCAGCAGGCCAAAAGGCAGGGCCTCGAACATCGTAAACAAGGCAGTCGATACGTCAGCTTTAACCGCCTCGGCCAAAGGCACCGAAGCCCAGATCTCCATGTGCAAGGCCGTCCCCCCGAACACGGAGAACCACACGAAGCCGGCCAGCGTAGGCGCAAATACCGTCCCAAGGATAAACTCGCGAATAGTTCGCCCCTTGGAAACCCGGGCAATAAACAGACCCACGAAAGGCGACCAGGAAATCCACCACGCCCAGTAAAAGACTGTCCAGCCGCTGACCCAACCGCTCTCGCGAAACGGCGTCGTTCGCAGACTCATACGCACAAATTCGCTGGCGTAAGCGCCAAGCGTTGTGGTGAAAGTATCGATAATGGCTACCGTCGGCCCCAGCACGAACACTGCCAGCATGAGCAGCAAAGCCAGTACCAGGTTGATGTTGGATAACCATTTAATGCCGCGCGACACGCCCGTCACTGCCGACGTCAGGAACAACACGGTGGTAACGGCAATGATGGCGACCTGAGTGCCCGCACTGATCTGCAAACCAAACACAGCATTAAGCCCGCTGTTGATTTGCAGCGCCCCGATGCCCAATGAAGCCGCCACACCAAAAGCTGTGGCAATCACTGCCAGCACGTTAACCAAAGCCGACAACCGAGGCGCCCAAGACCAGGGCAAGGCGTCGGTCGCTGCACTAACCAAGGCCGGCTTACCTCGACGAAATGAGAAGAACGCAATGGCTAACGCAACCACGCTGTACACCGCCCAAGGATGCAAGCCCCAATGAAAGAAGCTGTAGCGCATGGCGGCATTGGCCGCTTCAGGCGTTTGTGGAGCAATACCCGGCGGCGGCGCGCCATAGTGTGAAATGGGCTCGGCCACACCCCAGAAGACCAGGCCAATACCCATGCCGGCCGCAAAAAGCATAGCAAACCAACTCACCAGAGAGAACTCTGGCTCGTCGTCTTCACCGCCCAGTTTCAGGTCGCCATAGCGGCTGAACACCAGCAGAGCGGCGACGACCACCAGACCCAGCACGACCCATAAGTAAAGCCAGCCGAAGTTGACGCTGATGGTGCCAAGCAAATAATTGAATACGCTGCCTAACGAATCGGGCGCGACGACGCCCCAGACAACAAAAAGCAAAATCAAACCCGCCGAAAGCAGTAATTGCATTTGGGGTCTCCGGTTTAAAACACCTGAGCATTTTACATTTTGAAGCAAAGGTAGCCATCAAAATTGGCCTGGGACAAGCCTGATCAAGGTTTCATGGGCTTGCTTCAGAGAGAAATAAAGCCTGAACCAGTTGATCAACCAACTGATGCGCTTCGGCCAAATCGGCCTGCTTTCCTGTCACCAGCGCTTCGAGCAAGCAGCGTCCCAACGTGCCGCCGAACAGCACGTCAGCCAACTGGTCATCGGGCAGTTTGGCCCCGCGTTGAGATGCAGGAATTTGACGCACGGCCTCTATAAGTGACTGTCGCCCCGCCATGAAGGCCATTTCATAGAAAATGCCGCTGGCAACCCCCAAGCCGGCATTTTCGCTAATGGCCACGCGACACAAGCGTATGTGCCGCTCAGACAATACATGGTCAGCCACCAGTTTTAAGCGCATTGCCAGCAATTGCACAGGATCTTCGCCATCTGCTTTTTCGATAGCATTTGCCCAGATGTCTGATGCACTGACCAAGGCCGTCAACAATGCTCGCTTGTCGGTAAAGCATACGTAAAGCGATTTCTTCGACATGCCCGCCTCGGCGGCTATGTCGGCCATAGTGACGCGCTCATATCCACGCTCGCCGAATAGCCTTTCGGCCGCATCAAAAATTATCTTGATGCGCTCTTGCGTAGACATGACGGGTGGGCGCCCAAGGCGCGGTGAGGACACTTTCGAGGTCATGGTCTAAAACTAATCTTGACTTAGGAAACCCATTGGTTTCATAATATACACCCTTTTACTCTCGCAGAACTGGCAGGTATAACAATCTTGTTACCGGCCAAGCCCAAATGACACCATCACACGCCGACGCTCCTCGTCAAGGCATCTCACTTCCGATTATTCTAATTGCCCTGACGGCCATCGGCCCCCTGGGTATCGACATGTACTTGCCTGTCATTCCCGACATGGCCAAGGCATTAGATACGACCGAAGGCGCCGTTCAGCTTAGCCTGATGACGTTCTTCATCGGCCTAATGCTGGGTCAATTGGCGTATGGCCCTCTTTCCGATAAATTCGGCCGTAAGCCCCTCATTTATCTGGGCCTGGGCATTTTCACACTGGGCTCGATCGGCTGCGCTTTAGCCGACAATATCGTGGCATTCCAATGGTTGCGCTTCGTTCAGGGCATTGGCGCTTCGATTGGCATGGTCATTGCCTTTGCGATTGCCAAAGACCTTTTCAAGGGCCAAGCACTGGGCAGCATGATGTCGCTGATATTGGCCGCGCTGGGTTTGTGCCCCATTCTTGCGCCCATGTTGGGCAACCTGGTTGCCCAACTGGACTCATGGCGTGCCATATTCTGGACACTCATGATGTATGGGCTAATACTAGGCGCAGGGGCGGCAATCTTGTTACCCGAAACGAGGGGCCATGCCGAACGCAAGGCCACCTTGGTTGGTCAGACACTTCAAAACTACAAAAAAATTCTGATCAATCGCGCGTTCCTGCCTTATGCCTTGGCATTATGCATTGCCCAAGCCGGCTTTTTTACCTATATCGCCGGGTCAGCCAGTGTATTCATCAGTCAATTCAATTTTTCGCCCACACAGTTCAGCCTGTTGTTTGCGCTAAATGCGCTAGGTCTGGTCGCCGCGTCAATCAGCAACCCAAAGCTGCATGCACGCTTCGGCCCTGTAGCAACCTACCGTTTTGCCAACACCACTTACTTTGGACTTATGGCCCTACTGCTGCTGTATCTGGCAGCCGGGGGGACGAACGTCATTATCTTGTCGACAGGCCTGTTTTTCGCTTTGGCCATGATGGGGTTCATTATGCCAACAGGCAGTACGTTAGCCTTAATGGAACAACGGCAATTGGCCGGAACGGCATCTGCATTGCTAGGCGCCATGCAGTTCGGTGCGGGGGCCGTCATGACGGCGCTTTCAGGTGCGCTGGCCGGCTTGGGCGCAACCGGCATGGTGCTGTTAATGACAACCAGCAGCGTCGTTTCGGCCCTTATTTGCTGGACACTATTTCCCAAACGGCTTCGCTAGAAGCGCAACCCCATACGCGCTAAGCCACGCCCGACAACGACGGCGCGCTAGACACAATGACGGCCTAACGTGGCTTAAGTAGCGGTATCTTGCCCAGGCGCCAGTTGCGCAAACCAGGCGCGTGGCGAAATGCCGCGGTCGGGGCCAAGCATCGAAAAGCCACCGTCGACGGGCACGTCGGCTCCGGTCATCCACGAGGCCTTGTCGGTAGCCAAGAACGATACGACATGGCCAATTTCCTCGCCGCGCCCAACTCGCCCCAAAGGGTGAAAGTGGGCGCCAACAGCGTCGGCAGTTTCGATAGAACCACCACTCATCGACTCGGTCGAAGGCGACCACGTCCAGGCCGGCGACACCGACAAAACCCGAATGCCTTTGGGTGCAAGATCGACGGCAAAATTGCGTGTAATTTGCAAAATAGCGGCCTTTGACGCCGGGTAAATGGCACGGCCCGCCGCGCCAAATTTACCCCCCGTACTGCCCAGATTGATGACCACCGACCCTGGTGCCATGTGCGGCACAGCCTTTTGCGTAAAAATGGCCGCTGAAATCAGGTTGACGTTCAGGGTTTGAAACCACTGCTCACGCGAAGACGCCAACCCCTGATCGGCATAACTGCAGGCATTATTGACCAGCATATCGATGCGCCCGAACCGCTTGACCGCAAACGCTATGCACCGATCGATCGCCTCGTCGGAAGTCACGTCGGTTTCGAAGAAAACAGCACGCTCACCGATACCGGCGGCCACTTTATTACCTGCCTCGGCGCCGCGGCCGACCAGCACCACATGGGCGCCATCGTCGGCCAACACCTTGGCAATATCGGCGCCCAGGCCCTGAGAGGCTCCGGTAACAATGGCAACCTTACCGCCCAAGGGCAACTGCAGTGTTTGTGCTTGTGTCAATGTTTTCTCCTGACGTTGATCTTCCAACAAGGCTTGGCCCAGTCAATTTACATATGCATGTCAAGCATGCCGAAGACGCCTTCACAGTTGGTCAGATTGACGCGCTTCAGGTGAATCGCCCAACCGCCGGACTCGGTGGCGGCCAGCTTGTGATACACCGTCGCGCCCAACTGGCGCGGCTCGTTGCGGTACTCGGTAAGCTGCAGGCTGGAGCGCACAATAATGCGGCCTTCAGCATCGGCGCCATCGATCATGACATTGCCTACGAGGCGGCTACCGTAAGTCGGCGGATGCTGCGACCAGTTGCGGGCGTGGTTAACACGGCGCACACGCACCTCGCGCAGCATCGCATCTTCCCAGAACAGCGACACATGGTCGAACGGGTTTTCTTGCCCCTGTTTGCGAGGCGCCCAGTAACGGCCTTCCGGCGTCCAAAGTTTCAGCCAGTCATCAAGCTTGCGATCATCAAGCAAACGCGCTTCGTGGAACAGAAACTGCTGGATGCTGTGGTAAGTCTCCAGCGAAGGAGAAAGGCTGGAAACAGGTTCAACGGAAAAGTCAAAAGTACGATCAAGCAGCATGGTGATTACTCCTGTGACTGTGCGCTGTTACCGGACAGCATGTACTGCTTCCAGGCCGCAAACTGGTTACGCATGGGCAGCTCGCTGGTGCCATTGACCGACACGGTGCCTTCGGGGGTTTCTTTATCGGTGCCGGCATAACGGTGATGACTGACCCACTCGCCGCCACGGGTCATATTGCCCTCTTGGCAACGGCGATAAAGTTCGACATCGTCTGGCATGACGTTGGACGATGGCGAGTTAATGACGTTGGTGTACGTCAAGGCGCGGTCAAATACCGAGTCAGGCGCGCCTTTCAGGCGGAACGTCTGGATTTCGATAAGTGTGCGATTGACGCTGATGGGGCGAATAACGCGGAACTGCTGGAACACTGTATGGGGCGAGCCGCTGCCGTAGATAACGGTGTTGTGGCGGTTCATACCCAAAATGGCACGCGCCTTTTCTTCGCCATGCACAGCCGCCAACGACTCGAAGTGCGCGCGCGAGACCGGGTCGCGGGTGGCCGCGGCGGGGTCAAAAATGGCTTCCATGTAGCCGTGGCCATTCTTGTAGGCACGCAGCTCAAGCTTTTCCCAGAATTCGTAAGGCTCACCGTTGCCGTCCATAATCAGCAGCTCGAACGGCATTTCACCCAGATGTTGGGCTTCATCACGCGCAGCCATGAAGGACGATTCATGCGTAATGGGCGCGTGCATGGTGTCATGAAGGTTCTCGTAGAAGACCTTCCAGTTGGACAACTGCATCACCTGGAATACACCACCAACGACCTCGACCTCGCCTTCGGGCGAACGGTCGCACAGGTTATCGATAGAGGACGCGGCACCGTCAAGGAAGGTCACCAGATCAGGGCCTTCAGCCGACTGGCTGGCAAACACAAAGCCGCGATACGAGTCGACACGCGCCAGGGGACGCATGGAGAAATCGGGGTGAGACTTGTCGAAGGTCGTACCTTCCATGCCATTGCGCAACGGTACCGACAGCAACGAACCGTCAAGCTTGAATGTCCAGGCGTGGTAGGGGCAGCGGAAAAACTTCCCTGCACAGCCATCGCCCTGGGCAACCAGTTGCGCCCCTTTGTGCGGGCAGCGGTTATAAAGCACATTGATCTTGCCATCCGTGCCCCGTGTCATGATCACGTCTTGGTCACCGATACGCGTGGTGTGGTAGTCGCCTGGGTTTTTCACCTGGCTTTCATGACCAACGTAAATCCAGGCCTGACCATAAATGCGGTCCATTTCCAGCTGGAAAAGCTCGGGATCGGTGTATACCCGTTTATGTACGCTGTCTGAACGAACCAGACCCGCAATTTCCTCGTTGCTGATGCTCATGTTGTCCTCCAAACGGTTCAAGAGTCATTCCGTAGGAGGCAATTTATTACGCAGCGAAAATGCGCAATAGCCGTTACTTGCAGCGGTTGTCCGCTTATGGCAGCGTAGCCTGACCATACCGGGATTAACCCTGTTTTTTGCATGATTCGGATAAACCATTCGGGGCTGATGCCTATTTCGGATAGTGACACCCGGCGAATTCAACAAGAATGGCCACCTTGCAGCTTTACCTTGCAGCGCAGTTGCGCCTGCAGCAACAACCCCTCAACATGAGCACATGCACACATGAGCACCCTATCCATTATTGAACAACTCATGAATGGCATCGGCCTGGGGCTGA
Source organism: Pusillimonas sp. NJUB218 (assembly GCF_003788685.1). Lineage (NCBI taxonomy): Bacteria > Pseudomonadati > Pseudomonadota > Betaproteobacteria > Burkholderiales > Alcaligenaceae > Pusillimonas > Pusillimonas sp. NJUB218. Next base: position 157,499 of record NZ_NQMK01000001.1, on the reverse strand, counting down.
TTCTATTCATGATGGCAGCGGGCCTGACCATTGTGTTCGGCGTGATGGACACCATGAATCTGGCCCACGGCTCGCTATTCATGTTTGGCGCCTATTTTGCCGCAACAGCCTATGGCGTCACCGATTCATTCACGCTGTCCGTCCTTATTGCAGTCGCCCTGACCATGCTGGTCGGGCTGCTGCTGGAAACCAGCCTGATCCGCCGTCTATACACCCGCAACCACATGAATCAGGTCGTGGCCACGTTCGGCGTCATTCTTATTTGCAATGACTTGGTCAAGTACGTTTGGGGGCCGGCCCCTATCATGGCCGCCACACCGCCCTCGCTCGCCGGCTCTGTCGAGCTGATCGGCGGGCTTGAGTACCCGGCCTTCCGCTTGCTGATCATCGCCGTCGGTATCGTAGCCGCCCTGGCGCTTTACTTCATGATGACGCATACACGGCTGGGCATGCTGGTGCGTGCCGGCGCATCGAATCGCACCATGACCCAGCTCATGGGTGTACCGGTGCGACGCGTCTTCTCGCTGATTTTCATTCTGGGCGCAGCCCTGGCGGGTATTGGCGGCGCCATGGTCGGCCCCGTCACCGCCGTACAGGTTGGCATGGGCGACTCGTTCATGATCCCCGCACTGGTCGTTATTGTCATTGGCGGCATCGGGTCGATACGCGGCGCATTCATAGCCGCCTTGCTGGTTGGCATTGTCGACACAGCCGGCCGCGCCTTCATACCTGGTCTTATCAGCATGGTTGCGTCGCCGGTTGTTGCCGCCGACGTGGGCCCCGCCCTGGCCAGCGTTCTGATGTATATCCTGATGATTGTTGTGCTTGGCTGCAAACCATCCGGACTTTTCCCCGCACGAGGATAATTCATGCCCAGTCACAACACCTCAAAGTCGTCCGCCTGGGTGCCGCTGCTCGGCATCGTTTTGCTGGCAGCCTTCCCTGTTTTCTCGCAATACCTGGGGCTTGACTACTACACCGGCTTTGTCATGCGCCTGCTCATCTCGATGATCATCGTGACCAGCCTGAACTTCTTGCTCGGCTACGGCGGCATGGTCGCCTTAGGGCATGCCGGGTTTATTGGCGTTGGCTCTTACGCTATGGTCGCGCTGATCGAAGCCGGCATTACGTCAGTCTGGCTGCTGTGGTTCGGCGCCACCGTCATCACCGCGATCTGGGCGGCGCTGATCGGTCTTATCGTTTTGCGCACCCGCGGCATCTACTTTCTGATGATCACCCTGGCCTTTGCCGAAATGGTTTACTACATCGCGGTGTCACTGCGCCAGTACGGCGGCGACGACGGCTATATCTTGTCGACCCCGCTCAGCTTTGGCCTGGGCTTTGATCCGATGGACACCAACACCTTGTACGCCGTGGTATTGGTCATGTTCGTGTTGACCTTTGCATTCTTCAATCGCATGGTCGACTCGCGCTTCGGCAAAGCCATTATGGGTATTCGCGACAACCCAGTACGCATGCAGGCACTGGGTTACCCCACGTTCAAGCTGCAACTGCAGGCCTTCGTCATTGGTTCGGCCGTTGCCGGCTTGGGCGGCGCCATGATGATGACGCAGAACGGCTTTATCAGCCCCACCACAATTCACTGGACACACTCGGCCGAGCTGATGGTGATTGTTGCCCTGGGTGGCATGGGCTACAAATGGGGCGCCATTCTGGGCGCAGGCTTGTGGGGCATCTTGAAAGAGTTCTTGCCACAGTTCACCGAATACTGGCACTGGCCCATGGGCTTGCTGGTCATCCTCATCATTTTGTATGCACCCAATGGCCTGTGGGCACTGTTCAGCCGCGAACAAGGTCACCAAAACGGCGGGCTGTTTAAATTTATCCGGAGGCAGGCATGAGTCTTTTTTCTGCGACCGGCCTGGTCAAAAGTTTCCATAGTTTGCGGGCCACCGACAACGTCGACATCTCAGTCAACGCCAATGAGGTCCACGCGCTTATCGGCCCCAACGGGGCAGGCAAAAGTACCTTGGTCAACCTTATCTCGGGGTTACTGCCCGTCGATGCCGGGCGCATCACGCTGGACGGACAAGACATCACCCGCCTGAAGGCCCACGAACGTGTACACGCAGGTTTGTCACGCTGTTTTCAAGTCACCAATCTCTTCAAAGAAATCAGTGTCATCGACAACCTGCGGCTCGCCATTCAGGCCCACGAAGGCAACAATTTCAAAGTGTTTGGCGTCCGTAACAACGAGGCCGTACTGAACGAGAAAGCTCGAGCCCTGAGCGCCAAAGTAGGCATCGAAGGCGAGGCTGTCCTGAACAGCATGGCCGGCAGCCTGCCTCACGGCGCACAGCGCCAACTGGACATTGCCTTGGCGCTGGCGGCCAACCCCAAGGTGTTGTTGCTTGATGAGCCTATGGCGGGCATGGGCCCCGATGAATCGGCACGCGTAGTCGAACTCATCAAAGGCCTGCGCCAGCACATGGCAATTTTGCTGATCGAACACGATATGGAAGCCGTGTTTCAACTGGCCGACCGCATTTCGGTGCTGGTTTACGGCAAAGTCATTACCTCGGGGACGGTCGATCAAATCCGCAACGACCCGAAGGTTCAAGAAGTTTATTTAGGCTCGGAGACCGTCGCCCATGGCTGACAAACACTTGTTAACCTGTAAAAACCTGCACGCAGGCTACGGCGCCAGCCAGGTCTTGTTCGGCATGGATTTCACCATCGACGAAGGTGAGGTTATCGGGCTTCTGGGCCGCAACGGCATGGGTAAAAGCACCACACTCAAAAATATTGTTGGCTTGCTTAAACCCACACAGGGCGATATTTGGTGGGAAGGCAAGGCACTGAATACGATGGCACCCGACGCCATTGCCCGCCTGGGCATCGCCATTGTGCCCGAGGGCAGGCAATGCTACCCAAACCTGACCGTACGCGAACACCTTGTGGCGTTTGCCGGCAACCGCAATGGCAGCGCCAACCAATGGACACTGCAACGCATTTACGATCTTTTCCCGCGCTTGGCCGAACGCAGCCAGCATATGGGCGGGCAGTTGTCGGGCGGCGAGCAGCAAATGCTGGCCATTGGCAGGGCCTTGTCCACCAATCCGCGCTTGCTGATTCTTGACGAAGCCACCGAAGGCCTAGCCCCCTTGATTCGCGAAGAAATCTGGCGCTGCCTTGACTTGTTGAAACGCGAAGGTCAAACCACACTGGTGGTCGACAAGTATGTCGATAAGCTGGTCGGGCTGGCCGACCGCCATATTATTCTGGAGCGCGGGAAAATCGTCTGGACAGGCTCGTCGGCCGAACTGGACGCCGACCGCAGCCTGTGGGTGCGCTATATGGGCGTTTAACCACGAGAATTAAACGTTCACACTGCGCCGTCCCGCAACACTGCCGGACGGCGCAAATTTATAAAACGCCCCCCTACGCGGCACCTTCGCTCAACTCAGTAACGCTAGACACTTTCGCCACAAACGCCAGGCTGCGCAGCGCCGCATCATGAAACTCAGGTGACCCGGCAGCGCAGGCGTCAGCCGCAATGGTGACTTCGTAGCCCCGATCGGTAGCGTCACGCACGGTATGCTCAACGACTGAATGCGTCGCCACGCCCCCCACAATCAAATGCTGCACATCAAGCATGCGCAAAATATTGTCCAGGCACGTTCCGGCAAACGAGCTGATGCGCTGATGAGTGACCACAAACTCGCGCGCGTTGTTCAACGGTTGCAGAGGCGCCATGAATTCGGCACCCCACTCGCCGTCCTTCACGGCGCCAAGCTCGATGGTTTTCTGGAAAATAGGCGTATTACGGGGGCAGTCGGCATAGTCGGGACGAAAAGCAATACGCACGTGCACCACCGGCAATTGCTGTTCGCGGGCAAACGCCAATAAGCGCGTGGCGCCATTAATCACACGCTCGCGCACTTTTTCATCGTTTACGCCTACCCGGATCTTGCCGTCCGGATGCAGCACTTCGTTCTGGTAATGCAAGGCCAATACTGCGGTTCGTTCATTCATGGTTTTCCCCAATAGGTCGAGAGATCAATTGTGATGAAACCCAGTCTAGCGCCTTGAATCATGGGGCACTATCCGGAAAAAGAGCCCGAGACAGCCAAAAATGGCACTGCTAAAAACGGATAGCGCAACAGAGGCGTCTGCCGATTGTGGATATTGCGCCGTGCCTGCTTTGCCTAGACTTGAAGCGCTTCAACCACTCAACGCGCAAGGAAAATCATGAAAAAATCAGCTATCGCTCGAGCAATGGTGTTTTCCGCAGCCTTGCTGGCCGCTGCCGGCGCCCAGGCTGCCGACGAAATCAAAATCGGCTTCTTGACCACATTGTCCGGCCCCGGCGCCGGCACAGGCCAAGACATCCGCGACGCCTTCCTGCTGGCCATTAAGATGAACGGCGGCAAATTAGGCGGTTTACCCGTCAACATCAGCGTCACCGACGACCAAAACAACCCGGTCGCCGCACGTCAAACTGTCGAGCGCTACATCAAGCGCGACAAGGTCGACGTGATCACCGGCCCCGTATTCTCCAGCGTTGTACTGCCGATTCTGCCCACCATTTTGCAGAACGATACGGTTTTCCTGAGCACCAACACCGGCCCAGCCGACTATGCCGGCGAAAAATGTGACCCCAACTTCTTTGCCGTATCATGGCAGAACGAAGACGTACCTCAGGCAATGGGCGCATTCGCCTCGTCTAAAGGCTACAAACGCGTCGCCATGATCGCCCCCAATTACCCCGGCGGCCGCGAATCGCTGCAAGGCTTCAAGCGTAAGTACACCGGCGAAATCGTCGACGAGGTCTACACCAAAATGGGCCAACTCGACTACTCGGCCGAAATCGCCAACCTGAAAACAGCAAAGCCTGATGCCGTGTTTTACTTCCTTCCCGGTGGCATGGGCATCAACTTTGTCAAACAATACAACGCGTCCGGCCTGCAAAAAGATGCCCCATTGCTGACCCCCGGCTTTACGGCCGACACCGAGAACATTGCCGCACTGGGCAAAGACCTGGTGGGTACGTACAACTCGTCGCAGTGGGCCCACGACCTGCCTAACGAAGCCAACAAGAAGTTCGTAGAAGCCTACCAGAAAGAGTATGGTCGTCTGCCCAGCATGTACTCTTCGCAAGGTTACGACGCTGCCATGCTGCTCGACGGTGCCGTTCGTCAGGTCAACGGCAAGATCGAAGACCACAAGGCCTTCCTGAAAGCACTTAAAGACGCCAAGTTCGACTCGGTACGCGGCAAGTTCCGCTTCAACAACAATCAATACCCCATCCATGACATCTACATGCGTCAGGTCGTAGAAGACGCCCAGGGCAATGTCCAGAACAAACTGGTCAGCAAGGTCCTGGACAACCACCGCGACCCGTTCGCCAACCAGTGCCCCATGAAGTAACTTGAAGGAATTTTCTGCAATGAGCATGTCCACAACCACCGAAGTACTGAAGTTACGCGTGTCCTCTGCGGACATGCTCACTGCCGATATTCGCCAGTTGTACCTTGAACCTGCGGTCGACGGGCAGGCGCTGCCCGCCTTTACCGCAGGCGCACACATCGCACTACAAGTAACATTGCCAGACGGCAAGACCGACTGGCGCGAGTACTCTCTGGTCGCCCTTAACGACGAGGCGGCCCGGGCCCCCCTCGGCTACCAGATCGCTGTTCGACGCGAAGCCAACGGGCGTGGCGGCTCGCAGTTTGTACACACCAACATCAATGTGGGCGACGTGCTCAATGTACGCGCGCCCCGCAACCAGTTCCCGATGGAAACCGCGAACACGTCGCGCGCTGTTTTAATTGCCGGTGGCATTGGTGTCACGCCTATCGCCAGCATGGCCGCACATTGCCGCGACATTGGCCGCCCCATTAGCGTTTATTACGCAGGACGCAGTCGCAGCCTGATGGCCTATCTGACAGCACTTACCGAGCTGGCAGGCCCCGATCTGCATGTTCACGCCGACGACGAGCAGGGCAAGCCGCTGGATATCGCGGGTATTTTTGCCCGCCTGCAAGCCGAAGATCACGTTTATTTCTGTGGCCCCACGCCCATGATTGAGGCCATCCTCGCCACGGCCGAAAAGCAAGGTTGGCCGCGCAACCAGATTCACTTCGAACTGTTCAGCGCCCCCCCCGCCGAAGAGGGCGACCACCCGTTTGAGGTCGAGCTTGCCCAAAGCGGCAAAACACTGACCATCCCCGCCGACAAGAGCATTCTTGACGTTCTTATTGATGAAGGCTTCGACCCGCTCTACGATTGCAAGCGCGGCGAATGCGGCGTGTGCGCCACCGACGTCCTGTCAGGCGACATCGACCACCGCGACTACATCCTGACAGCCCGCGAAAAAGAAGCCGGCAACATCATGCACACCTGCGTGTCACGATGCAAAGGCAGCAAGCTGGTGCTTGACATGTAACCCCCTAGGGCGGCAATGGCGACAACACCCCGCCGCCCAAACATTTGTCAGGCAACCTGACGAATAACGCTAAATAACCCTTTTAATATCAGGGATATAGCGCATCAAAACCGCGGGAAGTCCCTGATAGCCCAAAAGATACTTTACGTTTAAAGTGTTTCGTGTGGCAGAGTGGCGCCACTCTTTCTCAGCCGTCTCAAACCACCGGGCAAAACCGTGCAACACTTGGCGAATCTTAACCTTTCCAGGCTACACGACCACCTCGTCTTCCACTCCGACTGCCCGTCTGAAGTGCGTAGTACGCTGGGCAGCATTCTTAGCGAACACGACCTAACGCTGGGCGAAGGCAAAGTCGACACCACGCTTTTTCAGCGTCGTCTCAACGACATCAGCGTCATGAAACTCACCTACGGTGCCGAGGTCAACGTCAAGGCCAGCCCGTTCAAAGGGTTTTCGTTGGTGCAAACGCCCCTGCGCGGCTCCTTCGAGGTCGAAATCGCCGGACGACGCAAAACGTTTGGCCAGGGCGACGTCGCGGTTCTGTCACCGCAGCACGATCTGGGCATTCACTGGCAAGAAGGCAGCGAGCAGCTCATTCTCAAAGTGCCGCATCACCTTATCAGCCGACGCTTCAACACGGCATCCCAAACCCCCGCCAACGGCGCAGGCACAACGTTTGCATCACCCGCGTTCAAGCTCGACGACAGCCTTAACCTGATCTGGCATTCGTTGGTTCAGCAGGCCATCGACCTGCCGAACAGCAATTTGGGGCTTAGCAATGTATGGCTCGAACACTTCGAGCAAACCATTGCCCTGTTTTTGCTCACGCATCAAACCGCCGAAGCAGGCAAACCTGAAGTCGGTCAGTATGCGCCGGCATCGGCTGGCACCTGTAAAAACAACAGCCTGGCCCCGCTCGAACGCATGGAGGCCTATATCCGCCAGCGGCTGTGCGCCCCCATATCATTGGTTGACCTGGCTAACGCAGCGGGTTTAAGCCCAAGGTCGTTAAACGCACTGTGCCACCGATATCATGGCGTCTCGCCCATGGTGTTGCTGCGCAATATGCGCCTAGACGCCGTGCGGCAAAAGCTACAAAGCAGCCCTGGCGCCAACGTCACCAATATCGCTCTCGACCACGGCTTCGGTCACCTGGGCCGGTTCTCGGCCTACTACCGCGAACGCTTCGGCGAACTCCCCCGCGACACCACCATGCGGCAATTTTTGCCCTGTATGTAAAGCCCCGCCACCGCCGTTAATTCACGGCGGCGGCTAGACCTTTTGTCGTCACAATCAGCCCACCCGTTATAAGCCGGGAAAGCGGTCAATTTTTGACAGCGGGATATTCGGGTCAAAAATCTTGAAGCGCAGGCCCGTCACGCCCATCGCAGCCAAACGCGCGGCATGCATATCTTTGTAGGCGTTCAGGGTTTCAAGATTCTCGAAACAGTAAATACCGCCGGCTTCGCCGGTTTCGGCATTTTCGGTCCAGAGCTTCCAGACCAGGCCCGGCTCGTTGGCGATACTCTCGGCCAAGCCCTTAAGCATCTCACTCATTTCGGCGCCAAACGGGCCAGGGGTAGGAAAGTCGACTTGCAGGATTTTCATAATGATCTCCGGAGTGAGCAGAATTCGACCCGGCGCAGCGAGCGACGGGTGGATTAGCGCGGTAAAAAATCAAAATACTGATCAGGGAAAGGCTCCCTTTCAAGCGTAAAGTGCCACCACTCTTTGGGGTAAGGTTTGAAGCCATGCTTTACCATTAACGCCTGCAAAAGCAGGCGGTTGGCTCGCTGCTGAGGCGTAAGCCCCGGGTGCTCGGGCCAAGACTCGACACCAAAGAAATCAAACGCCGACCCCATATCCAAGGCCTGCCCGCTGTCGCGCGCAACCAGCGTCAGGTCGACCGTACTTCCGCGGCTGTGCCCCGAACGCAGGGCAATGTAATCTTCTTTGAACAAATTCTGTTTGTCGACATTCGGATAAAAAACCGGTTTGGTTCTAACGTCTGACAAATCTTCGGCCCATTGGACAAAGTCATCTACCGCCCGTTGAGGACGATACGCATCGAACACCAACACCCCCAAACCAAAAGGCTTCAGGTCGGCCTGAACACGCGCCAACGCCTGCGCCGCCGGCGTTGAAACTACCGCCCGCGCATTGTCATAGCCCGCAACGGGACGCCCAAGAAAATTATTACTGCCCGAGTATCGCAAATCAATACGTATTTCGGGGATGGTGTCCTCGAGATAGACAAAACCTGCAGGCAAAGCCGCATGGGCCACACCCACAGACAACATACCCAGCATCAATGCAAAGCGGACCCTCATCGCATACAAAAATCTCAACATGGTCACCCCGTATAGCGCAGCTCAATCGCTCCACTAACTAGAAGCCAGGCCACATCAGGCCACGCCAGAACCACCTGCATGCGTAGCCACCCGGTTGCGCCCTTTGGCTTTCGCCTCATAGACCGCTTCATCGGCTTGTCGTAGCAAGTAATGATAGTCGGGATGCCCAGTATGCGACGCCAACCCAATGCTTACCGTAACGGCAAGCACCGTACCATCGGGAATAAGAAACGGATGCTTTTGTACAGCCTGACGGACACGGTCGCACAATAAGCTGGCCTGTTGGGCGTCCAGGTCGACCAGTACCAGTAAAAACTCTTCGCCGCCCATCCGGAATAAGAAGTCGCCACCACGACAATGCTCGCTTAGCACGGCAGCGACCTGCTGAATAACCTGATCACCCGCTTCGTGACCATGGTTGTCGTTAATCCGTTTGAAATGATCAATATCGATTAACGCCACCGCAAAGCCACTCCCAGACTTGCGGCTATGCTCGATTTCGCGGGCCAGCACCGTCGGCAAAAACTTGCGGTTAAGCAAACGCGTCAAGACATCTTTGCCCGATTCCAGCTCAAGGCTACGGGCAAACAAACTGCCAAGATGCAGTTGAATATTTCGTGCATGGTTGCGGATTTCACGGACGATATCGCCGCGCCCCTGAGCATCGACCGCACCTTCAGTTTCGAGCGCGACCAAACAAACATTATCAATCGCGTCAATGCTCTGAGTGATGACATCGGCCTCGGGAACGCCCTGAAATGCATGTATGCCTTTATGCCTGAACCACAAGCCAAACTCGGACTCTCGAACGCGCACCAAGCGGGTTGAGGCATTACCCAGTACAGTTTCATACATGACCTGGCTTTCCCAATCGAGAAGCGCAGCCTTTTGGCGCTCTTTCTCTGTCGCCAAGTTTTCAGTAATGGAAAACAGTCGGTAAGCCTCGCTTGACCGCGCCTTTCGCGCGCTCGAGCTGGCGTAGGCCTGACTCATGACCTCCATCGCCAAATCGATCTTTGCCCCAAAAAAGCGACACGCCGATAACTTGAATGCATCGTCGTCAGGCGCAACACGATCAAGATAGGCATTGAATGCCCGCTTCAGAGAGCGCGCGCCCCTTAAAACAAGCGCAACAGGAATATCGACCCGCGCATGCACCTCGCCGATTTTGTGCTGATCGGCATATAAATCGTCGGCGGCTTCAGCGCTCACAGGCCCGAAAAGACGCGTCAACCACAGTATCAGTGATGCGCGCAATCGCGTTCTGACTTGCTCGTGATCAAGGAACTGCTGCGCCTGCGGATCCTTCAGCATGGTGTCATAGAACTGACTGGCGAGGCTGTCGGCCTGCTGCGTAACGATGCGCTCGACACGCTCCGGAACGCCCGGTCCGGCGAAATCATTAAAAAGCGCCCACTCGCGCCGAAAAATATCCAACAACATAATGGCAACCTATAAACTTTCGCCAACTGTAACTCACCTGGCGAGCCTTCTCGAAAATAACAAGAAATAAAGCCCGAAAGCATCGCTACACTAACGAAAAACACACAAAACCTGGGAGCCCGACAAATATGCCCGACGCAAAACACGACAACAAGCCCAAAGGCAGCGCCCTTAGACAAGACATCCGCAAGTTGGGTAAAACCCTGGGCGACGTAATTCGCGAATCGGACGGCGTCGCGATCTACAACGTTGTCGAAAAGTTGCGCCGATCGGCCGTCACGTTCAGACGGGAAGGCAGCGCGGCCGACAGCCGCGCCCTCACCCAGGCCATCGGCAAGCTCAGCCCCAAAGAGGCGTCATCCGTCGCCCGCGCGTTCAGCTATTTCTTGCAGCTGTCGAACATTGCCGAAGACCGCGACCAGAACAGACGCCACCGCCTAGCGGTTCTTGCTCCCGAAACGGCTGTGCGCGGCAGCTTGCAGCATGCACTGCAAACCCTGCAGGCACGCGGGGTTGGACGACAGCGGCTTGAAAAATTCTTGCACCAAACCTGCATTGTGCCTGTACTTACCGCCCACCCCACCGAGGTGCAACGCAAAAGCACCCTGGACCTGCACCGCGAAATTGCTCGCCTGCTGGCCACAGATGACGGCAATCTGTCGACCATTGAACGTCAGGTGACCGAGCAACAATTGCTGGGGCTGGTCGCCACGTTATGGCAAACCCGCATGCTGCGCTGGCAAAAACTGACGGTAATTGACGAAATAGACAACGCACTCAGCTACTACAACAGCAGCTTCTTATCCGCTATTCCCGAGCTTTATCACGAGCTGAACCTGCGCCTGAACCCACCCGGAAAGTCGGCGTTCAATGCCCGGTTCCCAACGCTGCCCCCATTCTTAAAAATGGGGAGCTGGATAGGCGGCGACCGCGATGGTAACCCCAACGTGAATGCCGAAACGCTGGAGCAAGCATTGCTGCGCCAATCGGCCATTATTTTGCGCCACTACCTGCAAGAAGTGCACAGCCTGGGGAAAGAACTCTCTATTTCGACATCATTGGGTAGCGCCGACCCGGCCCTGATGGCACTGGCCAATGCCAGCCAGGACACTTCCGAACACCGCCTGGACGAGCCCTACCGTCGAGCACTAATTCATATCTATGCACGCCTGGCTGCCACCTCGGTCGCCCTGACCGGACGACAGCAAGCCCAGCGGCCAACCTACCTGGCCGAGGCCTACGAAAACCCACAGGCCTTGCAGGCCGACCTGACCCTTATCGCCGACTCTCTCGACAAACACCACGGTCACGTTATTGCAACCTTGCGACTTTCAGGCCTCATCCAGGCTATCAGCGTGTTTGGCTTTCATCTGGCCACGCTCGACTTGCGTCAAAGCTCAGACGTGCATGAGCGCGTGTTAACAGAACTGTTTACAGCGGCGGGGGTTCAGTGGAACGGGCAGCCCGTCAATTACTCGCAACTCGATGAAACTGACAAACGCGCGTTACTTCGAGCCGAGCTGGCGCAAACCCGTCCGCTGGTCTCGCCTTGGGTCACCTACACTGAAGAAACCGAAAAAGAGCTGGCCATCTTACGCATGGCTGCTGTGTGCCGCAAAAAATATGGGGCCGGCGCCATTCAGCAAGCCATCATCTCGCACACCGAATCGTTAAGCGACTTGCTGGAGGTATTGGTGCTGCAACAAGAAACGGGGCTAATTACGCCGCCGGTGCCAAATCAACCTGCGCCCAAGCACGACGGCCTCATGGTTACACCGCTGTTTGAAACCATCCCCGACTTGCAGATGGCGCCCGAAATCATGGCCCAATGGCTAGATCTACCCGAGGTTCGAGCCCGCGTAGACGGCGCACACGAGGGCATTCAAGAAGTCATGCTGGGCTATTCAGACAGCAACAAAGACGGGGGCTACCTAACCTCTAACTGGTCACTGTATTGCGCAGAGCGCCAACTGGTGCAGGTATTCAAAAAACGTAAGGTCAGGCTGCGCCTGTTCCATGGCCGGGGTGGCTCGGTAGGCCGTGGCGGGGGCTCAAGTTACGAAGCTATCCTGGCCCAACCTCCCGGTACCGTCAACGGCCAAATCCGCCTGACAGAACAGGGCGAAGTCATTCAGGTCAAGTACAAAGACGCCAACGTCGGCCGCTGGCACCTTGAAAACTTCGTAGCGGCGACACTCGAATCCAGCCTGACGCCAGCCACCTCGGCAGCCCAGGTCGAAGACCAGAACATGGCACGCTTCGGTCACGTCCTGCAGTTCATGTCCGATGTAGCCGAGCATACTTATCGCAGCTTGGTCTACCAAACACCGGGGTTCGACACCTACTTTTTTGCCTCGACCCCCATACTGGAAATCGCTGGTCTCAATATCGGCTCCCGCCCGGCCTCACGCAAAACAACGCAAGCCATCCAGGACCTGAGAGCCATTCCGTGGGGTTTCTCGTGGGCGCAATGCAGGCTGATGATTACCGGCTGGTTCGGGTTTGGCTCGGCCTTGTCGACATACATCGACCAAGGTTGCGAGGGCAGCCCAAAAAATGCATCTGCCCGTTTGGCCATATTGCAAGACATGGCGCGTGACTGGCCCTTCTTCAAGACGCTGCTATCGAACATGGAGCAAGTCCTGGCCAAGACCGATCTGGACATCGCCCGGCATTACGCAACGCTGGTTCCCGACACTCAGCTTCGCGACACGGTCTTTGAGCGCATCGCCGCCGAATTCAAGCTGACCTGCGAACGCTTTACCCAAGTTTGTGGTCACGAACTGCTGGCCAACGATGAAATACTGCGTGACGCATTAAGCGAACGGTTTGCCTACATCGACCCGCTCAACCACCTTCAAGTCGAGCTCTTACGTCGCCACCGGCAACGTCGTCGTCGGCCTGCCAAAGATGGTAAAGAAGACAGCAGCCAACGCGCCATCCATATGACGATCAACGGTATCGCCGCCGGGCTGCGAAATTCGGGCTAACAACGGGTCAGATACTTGGCCCAACCAGCCCGACACCATGGGCAAAAGCAACTTGCCGTGACATAATCCAACCGTTCGCGTGCTGTCGCCTATAACGGTACACGAACGGTCCCGCGCACCGTCCGGTGCCGGGTAGGTCAACTCCAGATCGAGACAACCATGATGCGCAAAACTACCTTGCTCATTGCCCTGGTCAGCCTGGGCGCACTAGCGGCATGCCAAAGCCCGTCGGGCTCACAAAGCCGCGGCGGCAATTCCGAATTCAACTGCATTGCCGGTACTGTCGGTGGCGCCGTCATCGGCGGCCTGTTGGGCAGCACCATTGGCGGGGGCCGCGGCCGTACTGCCGCTACCGCCGTTGGCATTGGCGCCGGTGGCTATGTTGGCAACCAAATGGGGTGCAAATAATGAAAACTCTCACACTTAAGCCGGCAATATTACTGATGACCGGCCTGCTGGCGCTGGGCTCAGCCCAGGCGCAAAACACGGTTCAGCAGTCGCCCCTGACCCCGGAACACTTCGCTGCTCTTGATCGCAACAAAAGCGGCGGCGTCAGCAAAGAAGAATACGAAGTATTCATGCGTGAATCGTTTCAAAAAATGGACAAAAACGGTGACCAACGACTGACACCGGCCGAAACCAGCGGCGTACTGACTGCCGAGCAATTTGCCGCAGTCGATGCCAACAAAGACGGTGCCATTACACTAGACGAGTTCATTGAGCACGTTATGCGCGACTTTGATCGTTACGACTACGACAAAGACGGGCAATTGAAGCCTTAAGGCAATCTAGAAGCGCCTGGCAGGCGCCCGTCCGGCGTCCTGCTTACCCTAACGGAAACATCCAAATGCTCGACTCCCGCGCTGGCAGCGTCAAAACACGTATCCCATTCACTCAGGTCTTGACGGCCAAAATCTCAACCCTGGCACTGATTGGCGTGCTGGCGGCCAGCGGGGTTGCTGGCGCAACCGAAACCGGTCGCATCAAAGTCACCGAGATCAACACCGCCACTCACCCATTCACCACGCTGCACTGCGCACGCCAACCGCTGCAAGTGCGCTTCTTTGGCAATTTGGCTGAAGTGATCGTCAACAACGAAAGCCGTCTGCTGGTTCAAGCGCTGTCGGCGTCGGGGGCTCGCTATGTCGCCCCGAACGACGACACCACCGAGTTGTGGGGAAAGGGCCCCTTTGCCACCGTCACGTGGTCGGGGCAAACCCTGCCGCTATGCGCCCCGGCCGGCGCCATTATTCCGCCGTTCCGGGCGTCGGGTAACGAACCATTTTGGGCCATCACCTATAACGGCTGGCAAGCTACGCTGGCACGACCCGGCCACCCCGATCAAACCCGCGATGCGCAAGTCTCGGAAACCACCGAACGCGGGCAGACACTTCAAGCCGGCCAGGGGCCTGACGCCTGGGAAATTCGCGCCTCAGACGCGATATGCACGGACAGCATGACCGGTATGCCCCACCCGCAAACCGTCGCCTTTAGCCAGGGCGGTCAAACCTACACCGGCTGTGGCGGCGACCCCGAACGCCTGTTGCAGGGCACCACCTGGCGCATCACCCACATCAACGACGCCCCCATCAACACAGCGTCATCGGCCGAAATCATCTTTTTGCCAAATAGCCAGCTCGCCGGCAACAGCGGTTGTAATCGGTTCTTTGGCAGCTACACGCTTACTGGCGAATCATTAACCGTAAAGGGCATGGGCAGCACACGCATGGCTTGCGCCCCAAGCGATATGGCCATAGAGGATGTGTTGTTGCAGCACTTAAGCAAACTCGAACGCTTCTCACTCGACGCGCCCGACACACTGACCCTGCACACCGCCGTGGGCACTGTACGTGCTCAGGCAACGCCACAGTAAACAGCCAAGCCGGCAAGTGCCCCGCAACATGCAGGGCGATGCCGGCTGGCAGGTGACGGGTCCGACGCGGTAAAATGCGCAAAACAGCTGGGCACACACGTGCTTCGCACTCACCCATCTTCGCCACCACTACCCAAAACAGAAAAGTCAGCAACGCGTTTTGCGCGGCATCCCGCGCATTAGGCAAATGCACGTCGCCATTACCTGCAAGTTGCGGGTCACAGAGCCATGCGACTGGGTATGACCGGCCCAGAAAAGTCACCTAACTTTATATTGAAATCATGCCTAATCTACTGCCCGAAACCATTGCACGCGTCGAACACGACCTCATCGGCGACCGTCACGTACCCGCCGACGCTTATTGGGGCATTCACACCCTGCGCGCAAAAGAGAACTTCCCCATCACCGGCACCCCCATCGGGGCCTACCCCGACCTGATCCGCGCCCTGGCTTACGTCAAGCAAGCCACCGCTCGGGCCAACCAGCAACTGGGCATCATCTCCCCCGAGAAAGCCGCCTTTATCGAACAGGCGTGCCAAGACATTATCAATGGCAATTTGCACGACCAGTTCATTGTCGATGTAATGCAAGGCGGCGCCGGAACATCAACAAACATGAATGCCAACGAGGTCATTGCGAACCGTGCGCTGGAAATCATGGGCAAAGCCAAAGGCGACTACGATCAGTTGCACCCTATTGAAGACGTCAACGCATCGCAAAGCACCAACGACGTCTACCCCTCGGCCCTGAGAATAGCCATTTGCTTTGCAGCGCGCGGTTTAGAAAGCGCCATGCAACATCTTCAACAGACGTTTGAGCGCAAAGCTGTTGAATTCGACGACCTTCTTAAAATGGGCCGCACCCAGCTGCAAGATGCCGTTCCCATGACTTTGGGCCAAGAGTTCCGAACATATGCCGTCATGCTGCGCGAAGACATGGCCCAAATCAGCCATGCCGTAAAACTGATGCATGTTGTCAACCTGGGGGGAACGGCCATTGGCACCGGCATCAACACTGACCCCGGTTACGCGGTGATTGCGGTCAGGCACTTGTCGGAAATCTCCGGGCTGCCCATTGCCCTGGCGCCAGACCTCATCGCAGCCACCCAGGATACGGGCGACTTTGTGCAGCTTTCGGGCGTGCTCAAGCGTTTTGCCAGCAAACTGTCAAAAATCTGCAATGATCTGCGGCTGCTGTCATCGGGCCCACAGTCAGGACTCTCTGAAATCTGCCTGCCAGAGCGCGCCGCAGGCAGCTCCATCATGCCCGGCAAGGTCAACCCGATTATCCCCGAGGTCGTGAATCAGATTGCATTTGAAGTGATTGGCAACGACATTACGATCACCATGGCCTCAGAGGGCGGACAACTGCAACTGAACGCCTTCGAGCCCGTCATCGCCTGGAGTCTGTTCAAAAGCATCGCCCACCTTGAGGCCGGTTGCAAAACGCTGGCCGACAACTGTGTCGCCGGCATTACAGCAAACCGCGAAAGGCTTGTCGCCATGGTCGAATGCTCCGCTGGTTTGGCAACCGCGCTGAACCCGGTGCTCGGCTACCGCAAAGCGACCGAAATTGCGCGCGCAGCAGTCAAAACAGGCACACCCGTCCGCGCGTTGGTAAAGGCTCAAGGGTTGCTGGACGACGCCACACTCGACAACCTGCTGCGGCCTGAAGTGCTAACGCGACCAAGCCGGGCGCTGGCCGAACCCAACTAACCCTGCTGCCCTCAAGTTGCCGGCGTATTGTCGTCCGGCACTTCCCTGAGGTAGTTATAGGCCGCACAATAGTGCGGCCTTCGTTTCGCCCCCGATTTTGGCGGCTCGAAAATATGAATGGACAGCACCGCGTTATTGACGTCGCGAACATCGTGGGTTTGAAACTGCGCGTATAAATACGTGTTGTCGTCGCCACACAAGGGGTTGCCGTTACGCAAATATACGGGCCGTTTCAAACGAGACGCCGGGACGCGTTTGTGATCGATCAAACGCAGGCGGTAAAAGGGTAAACCGGTAACTTCAAGGCTACCACCCGGCAGCCCCACCTCTTGCGTGGGCTCGACCCTGTAGCGCGTCGTACCGTCAAACACCAGCACATTGCCTTGCAAAGACACATCGCCGGTAATGGCCACAGCCGTTTTACTCAACGCAGACCAATCGCCCAGCGTCAGCTCGGGCAATACGGGGTCAAGCGACGCCTGAGCCACGGCTGCACCCCAACCGAGTTGAGCCACGCACATTGCTGCCAATAAAAAACTTCGCATTTTTCCACTCTTGTTAAACGGCATGTCTTGTCATTAATACGGCTTCGCCAGGCGTCACCATGTTTTGCTCAATTTGGCCCAACCTGGACATCAGTTGTCTGAAACCGGATAGAAGCAGCCCACACCCGCCCGGTACTGTATGTACAGGACGGCAAGCACCGCACCAGATCACATGACTTGCCCCAACCCGTTACCGCACTACCCAGGGAGACCATGATGAACACTGTTGTTTACGACGCATTTCGCGAAGACGTTATAGGCCGCTCCAACGTTCGGGACACCCCCGAACTGGTGTCGTACTACAAAGACCTTGAACGGCTGGGCACCGCAGCACTTTGGACCGTGGCCAACAAAATCGAGCCCTGGGAACCAAAATCGGCGTCAGTCCCGATGCTTTGGCGCTACCGCGACCTACGCGAACATGTTCTCAAGTCGGTAGACCTGGTAACGCCGGAGCAGGCTGGCCGGCGCGTCATCTACTTCGAAAACCCCGGCCGTAAAGAAGAAGCGGCCGCCGTGGGCTGGCTGTATTCAGGCTTACAGGTCATGCACCCCGGCGAAAACGCCTCGGCCCACTGGCACTCTTCTTCGGCACTACGCTTCATTATGGAAGGTCGTGGCGCCTACACCATTGTAAACGGTCACAAAATGACACTCGGCGCCAACGACTTCGTCATTACCCCCAATGGGTGCTGGCACGAACATGGCGTAGAAGAAGGCGGCCTGCCTTGTATTTGGCAAGACGGGCTCGATATCCCGTTGGCCAATGCCATGGAAGCAGGCTTTTACGGCATTCACCCCGACTTGCATCAAGCCATTGGTTACCCGGTCGACGATGCCGTCAGCATCTGGGGCGCACCGGGGCTCACGCCACAGGGAGTGAAATGGAATCAGAACTATTCGCCGCTGTTTAAATACCAGTGGGAACCGACCTATGAGGCGCTGGTGCGGTACAGCAAGGCAGCCGACGGCAGCCCGTTCGACGGCCACCTCATGAACTACACCAACCCGTCAACCGGGGGGCCGGTCATGGCCACCATGGGAGCCAGCATGCAGTTGCTCAGGCCTGGTTTTGTCGGCAAAGCGCATCGGCATACCGGCAGTTTCTTGTATCAGGTTGCCAAAGGCAGCGGCTACTCCATCATCAACGGCCAACGCTTCGACTGGCAAGAGCATGACGTTTTCTGCGTCCCCTCGTGGGCCTGGCACGAACATGTCAATACATCGCAAACCGACGACGCCTGCCTGTTCTGTTTCAACGACTTGCCGGCAATCCAGAGCATGGGCTTTTACCGTGAAGAAGCGCTGGCGGACAACAGCGGACACCAGCCCTTAGTGGCCTGAGCGTTTCATCTGCCCCCCATGCGCCCGCAGCCGCGCTCCCGCTGCGGGCAAAGCCCCCCGCCCGGCGCTATACTGAGGCAAGGTCCCCAGACGGCGTCGGAGGTGCAGATGCCCACGAACATGACAAGTTGGACCCAGGCCTTACTGGGTAATCACATGCTGTTGGCGTCACACGACGCCGAAGAAGTACGCTCACGAGTCGCCGCTCTGCTGAACGACCACATTCTGGAACCCGGCGGCGGCGCTCTTGCGGCCAGGCTGCATGGTGTGCAAGCCGACACCCTCAGTCTTTGGCGTCTGGAATACGGCGAGGCCGTCTCGGTCAAAGAAACCCGACCCGGCGGCGAATTCCTTATCGTGCAATTACCGCTTACGGGCGCTGTCACTGTTCAGTGCGACGAAGGACAATGGTCGGTCAGACCCGGCTCCGGGCTGATCATGCCCTCTAATGTTCCGCACCAATTATCCTGGGAAGCGGGCGCTGCGCAGATCATTCTGAAAGTGCCGCTGCAACGTCTGCACGAGCAATACCGCGGCCTGACGGGCACCACGACACTCGGCCCCTTGCGTTTTAACCGCGAAATCGCGCTTGATGCTACCGACGGCGAACAATGGAGCGCCTTATTGCGCTATTTTTGCGAGCAGGTTGCACAGCCCCATGCGCTCAGTTGGCTTAAAGCTAAAACGGCTGAAGAAGCTCTGATACGCCACTTGCTATGCGCGCAATCGGCCGCACTGCACGATCACTTTTTGGGGGAAGACAGCATTCAGGTGCCCCAGCGTTTGCAGCGTGCCCGCGCCTATATACAGGCGCACCTGGCCGACGACATGACACTGGAAGATATTGCGCGGTACAGCAACACCAGCCCGCGCACACTCACACGCATGTGCCGCCTGCAATATGGCGTCAGCCCAATGCAACTGGTGCGGGACCTGCGCCTTGACCAAATCAGGCAAGCTCTCATCGATGCTACGGCCGATAACTCCGTCTCGGAAATTGCCTTGCGCTGGGGCTATGCCCACCTTGGCCGCTTCGCCGCCGCCTACCGACAACGTTTTGGCGAAGCCCCGCACGACACCCTGCAAAAGAAACGCCAAGGCCTGCAGCCTTTGGCTGCTAATGACGCGGCTGATGCACGCCTGAATCGTCAACACTGAACGGGCGTTAGAATGGCGGGCACTGCTTAACCCTACAGGACCCTGTAATGCCCAACATTCACCACATGCCCATCGAAATCGGCTTCAAGCACTGCGACCCCGCCGGTATTGTGTTTTACCCGCGCTACGCCGAAATGCTGCACGACACCGTTGAGCATTGGTTCAATCATGGGCTGAAAATAGGCTTTAACTACCTGCACACCACACGCAACATGGGTATCCCCATGGTCAATTTGCAGGTCGATTTTCGTATTCCCAGCCGGCTGGGCGACGTACTCGACAGCCGGTTGGTCGTGAAAAAACTAGGCCGCAGTTCGATGCAAATGTTGGTGCGTATTTGCGGCCCCGACAACGATGTGCGTGTCGAAGGCCGCTTGACGGTTGTTTTTGCCAGCTTGGGCAAGATCAGTTCGGTAGAAATCCCGGAAGATTTCAAGGCCCTGATTTTGCCTTACGTACATGAAAATGCCGAGGCTTAAGTGCAGGCGTATTGCATTAACGTACGCGCCCCTTGCGAAACTCGGCTTCACGTTCGCGCCTTTCGCGCTCGTTCTCTTCGTAAACATCTTCAAGCGTTGGGCGCCGGAGTTTTGACGGCCCCACCTGAAGACTCAACCCCAGGGCGGTCAAGACATTCATAACCTTACGAATGCCCAAGTCCGTGTAGGTATTTGACTCTAACTGCATAATGGTGTGGCGACTAACCCCCACGCGCAGGGCGAGTTCTGCCTGAGTTAGCCGTTGTGCCTTACGTGCGGCTTTTATGGCGTCGCCCAGCTCAATTGCGTCCATCGCCTTCACCTTTAATAGCACGTCCCAAACCATGAGCGCGACCGTGCTCCCAATACGTCAGCATGGCCGTCCCCACCCGCGTCTCAAAGTCTGGGTGCTGCTGGCAATATGCCTTTAATTCGTCGGCTGCCTGCAAAACACCACAATCAACGCGCTCAAATACGCCCTGCACCTCGGCAGACGACAAGCCGCGCCGACGCAAGTCTTAGGATCAAACTACGCTGCTTGCAGCTCACGTAAAGAGGCACCATAATCGAAACGAATGTTGAACATATATTACATTTCAGCAGAAAAACATTAAAAGTAAACTTTACTCAACATGATAATGGGCGAAGCCAAAGAGGCCACGCCCGTTTACGTCACCTTAACCAGGTAAACGAACAGTCACTTCAATTTCAATTAACAGCCCCGGTACGGCCAGGCCCGTGACGCCGATAATGGTCTGCGCCGGGTGCTCGGTGCTGCCCTGCACGGCTTCAATCGCAGCGGTAATCACCTCGTACTGGGTGGGGTGCAGCGTATAAATGGTGCGCCGAACCACATCGTTCCAGCCGGCATTAACGGCTTTTAAGGCGACTTCGATATTGCGCATGGCCGCCTGGGTTTGCGCACCCAGGTCATCGCCCCCGACGATTGAAAAATCGGGGGCCAAAGCCACCTGCCCGGCAATGTAGGCAACACGACCCGGCTCTGCAACCGTGATGTGGCTGAACCCTGGCGCAGGATGAAGTTCGGGGGGGTTAATAAGTTTGCGTGACACACTTGCCTCCTGAATATGACATGGCGCCCGTGAATCGGGCGCGCCAGGCCACTATTGCCTTGGAAGCAGGTTCTGTCAAGACGGAGGCGGTTTTAAAACAGGGCAATGCCCAGGCCCCTTGCCATTGCAGTAACATGCAACCGCCAGACCAATAAACTATTTGGCCTGATCAGCGTCTTCAGACAAGATTTGAAATACGGCGGACCTGAGCCATCTATGTCCGGCATCATCGTTGTTACGAGCGTGCCAATGCTGCTTTACAACGATATCCGGTATATCTAATGGCAAAGCAAACATATCTATTTCTGCAAGTTTGCCAAAAATCTGAGCCAGTTCTGCCGGCACGGTTGCAATGTAGTCGGAATGTGCGACAAGTGCCGGTATTGCGAGAATATAAGGGCAAACCAATCCAACCCTTAGCTCACGCCCCCGGGCTTTCACCAAGCGCTTAAGCAAGCCATTCGTCAGCGTCGTCGTGCTTGCTAAAACGTGTGCAGCCGAAACGAAAGTATCAAAATCAGCGACCTCGCCTCTGCCCCGTCTCCAAATTCCTGCCAGCGGCCTTCTATACAGTGTCTGCTGATACAACGTAGACGTCAGATCACCAAAATACCCCCACGCCAGATCAAGTACACCACTCTCCAACATACGCGCAACGTCAGGGGGCTGCACAGCGACGGGCTCCACCCTGACATTAGGGGCAACCAACGCGAGCCGTTTTAAAACTCTGGGTAGCGCAACTGTCCCGCCCATATCGGTCATGCCAATCGAAAAATTTCTATCTGACGTAAGGGGGTCGAAAACTGAGGCGTCCCAGATCTCGGTTTGCACCTGCGCCAAAATTCGACGAGCGTTTAGGGCAACGCGTTGGCCCTGCGGGGTTGGCATCATACCCATGCCTGAGCGAACAAATAATTGATCTGAAAAACGTTCGCGCAAACGACCCAAACAATGACTTACCGCCGATTGCGTGAGCCCCAGCTTATCGGCTGCACGCGATACGCTACGTTCGCTATATAGCGCATCTATCACGTAAAGAAAATTCAAATCGCGGTTCGTCATAACCAATCCAAAATCAATTCATGAATTTAGATCATATTATTAATGATCTAAATTATATAGACGCATACCTCATCTAAAACAGATACTTCCATAAACCGTAGCGGAGGTTATGCGTGAAACTTGATTGTGATGTCATGATTGTGGGCGGTGGTCCCGTTGGGTTGTATCTAGCGGCCGAGTTAGGAAAGCGCGGGCTCTCAGCCCATGTTTTTGACAACAAGTCCGGAACTAGCACGCACCCCGCCGCCAACGCAAATAGCGCCCGGACAATGGAGTACTTTCGTAGACTGGGCGTGGCCGACGAAATCCGTAGCCTCGGACTACCAGCAGATCACCCCACCGATGTAGCTTACTTTACACGGCTATCTACACACGAGTTGGCACGCCTGCCGTTGCCCTCGGCGGCACAAGTACGAGCCGGCACTGGATACCACGCTTTTACATGGCCAACGCCAGAGCCGCTGCATCGATGCTCACAACTTTACGTCGAACCCGTGCTGCGGCGTGCCGCAGAAGCATCTGGCCAGAATCGTGTCTGGTACAACAGAACTGTCACCCAAATCGAACAAAGCGCAACGTACGTGACCGTCACTTCAGTTGATCCTGGAGGAAAAGAATATCTTGGACGGGCACGATACGCAGTTGGCTGCGATGGCCCCCGAAGCACAATACGCAGTCTTCTTGGACTTAGCTATGTAGGCACCGCAGGGGAAAAAAGGCAGTTTATGGGGGGTAGGATGGCCGCTGCGTATTTCTCGGCGCCGACACTGAGCAAAGTCATTAATGGCCCCCCAGCCTGGCAATATTGGACCCTAAACAATCAACAACGTGCCTTGATTATTTCGGTTGATGGAAAGGGAAAGTACGTCATTAACATCCAACTGCAAAGCCATCAAGAGCCCAGCGATTTCGACGTCGGCCAACGTATTGCCAATGCGGTCGGCGAAAATATACCATTCGAACTCATTAGCAATACAGCTTGGACAGCGGGATTTGCACTCGTTTCTGAAAAATTCCACGACAGACGAGTATTTCTTGCAGGCGACGCAGCTCATCTTTTCACACCAACCGGCGGCTTGGGGTACAACACAGGCATTGAAGACGCGGCAAACCTCGCGTGGAAGCTTGAAGCACTCGTGAAAGGCTACGGCGGGCCAGATCTGGCCGAAAGCTACGAAGCAGAACGACGCCCAGCAAGCCACAGAAACACTGATTTTGCGCGGCAGTTTGCAGACAGCATCGGGCATGTACGCTTACCCGCAAACATTGAGGAAGAGTCAACAGCGGGCGAATTGTCGCGCCAGGCCGTCGGCAACTACCTTTTCTACCATGCCACAAAAGAGTTTGTGATTCCAGGCGTGCAGTTGGGAACCCGTTACGAAAATTCCCCCATCGTTTCCACCGAAGATGGCTCTCCACCACCTGACACCGCCAATCTCTACTTGCCTTGCGGCCGTCCCGGTCATCGGGCGCCTCATGTATGGTTCTCGGATGGCAGCTCGCTTTACGACCACCTCTCACAGGGTTTCACCTTACTGGCACTCAATGCTAACGAGTCGGCTACCGCGCTCACTGCACATTGTCTGCCCCAAGACATAAAACAAATCAGTATCCATTCAGAAGAGGCGCGAGACCTCTATGGCGCTGACTATGTACTGATCCGTCCGGATCTACACATCGCGTGGCGTGGCAATCGATTAGACAACGACCTTGAGGTCGCCATAAAACGCTCGCTGGGGAATAACGGGTTCTGAAAAATATAGCAGCTAATCCGTTACCCAGCGTAAAACCTAAAACAAGGAGACAACAACATGTCTATAACCACAAAACGTCTGGCAGCCAGCATTGCAATTAGCCTGACATTAGCCACAAACAGTTTCGCTGCGGAACCACTGAAGATTGGCCTGGTGCTTCCGATGTCAGGACCGTTTTCATCATATGGCAAACAAATAGAGCGCGGCGTCCAGCTCTATTTGCAAGAAAACGGGGACAACTTTGCAGGCCGGAAAGTGCAAATAATATTAAAAGACGACACGGGCGCCGCGCCGGAAGTGACGCGGCGTGTCGCTCAAGAGCTCATGGTTGGCGACAAAGTAGACATTCTGGCGGGGTTCGCCACAACGCCCGGAGCGATGGCAACCGCACAGCTGTCGGCAAATGCAAAAATGCCAATGGTGATCATGAATGCTGGTACCTCAAGCCTCACGGAGAAGTCCCCCTACATTACCCGGACATCGGCCGCCGTGGCACAGTACACCGCCCCGCTTGGGCCATGGAGCGTTGATAATGGCATGAAACGTGCGTTTACCCTGGTGGCCGACTTTGGCCCGGGACACGACGCGGAGCGGTACTTTACAGAAAGCTACAACGCGGCCGGCGGACAAGTCATAGGCAGTGTACGCGTCCCGGTACAAAACTCTGACTTCGCCCCTTACCTCCAACGCATCAAGGACGCGAAACCAGACGTTGTATTTCTGTTTCTACCTGCAGGCGAAGCCGTTACTGCATTTCTGAAAGGCTTCAGCGACCGCGGCCTTGCGCAAGAAAACATACGTATTGTTGCAACTGGGGACTTAACCAATGAAGACACGATTGACGCATTAGGCAATGCGGCACTGGGCGTAGTGACGGCGCATCATTATGCCGAAACGCATAACTCGCCGGAAAACAAAGCCTATACAGCGGCGTACTACAAATCTTACAACAATGCCCGCCCTAACTTTATGTCTGTTGGCGGCTACGACGGCATGCGACTGATTCACGAAGTACTAAAGAAAACAAAGGGCGACGCGTCGGGGGACGCATTCATCAACGCAGTCAAGGGCCTAACCTTTGTCAGCCCGCGCGGCCCCATTGAAATTGATAAAGACACTCGCGATATCAATCAAACTATTTACATCCGTCGCGTTGAACAAAAAGACGGGCGCCTAATTAACGCAGAAATTGATGACTCATTAAAAAACTACAAAGACCCTGGTAAACAATAGTCGAAATGAAAGCACGGCGGGAGTCTGGCTTAGCGCAGCGCAGCCCCGCCCAGCACATCAAATTTAACCGGCCATTGCAACAACCATTTCGACTGTCGCCCGCGTCTAATGGCCTTTGCCAGCCAGACGATCCATGCCGGCGTAAAACAACCCCGAAAACAAGAATGTGACGTGGATACCGACCATCCAGGCCAAGTGCCGGTCAGTCAGGTTGTCGACATTCATGAATGCCTTCAGCAGCTCGATGCCCGAAATCGCGACGATTGAGCCGATGAGCTTCAACTTCAGGTCGGAGAACCCGATATGGCCCATCCACTCCGGGCGATCCTGGTGGCTGTGCAGGTCATCCATTTTCGAGACGAAATTTTCATACCCGCTGAACATAATGATGATCAGCAAATTCATGATGAGCGCAATGTCTACCAGTGACAGCACGCCAATAATCAACTCGCCACCCGTCGCCGTCATGATGTCGGCGAACAGCACCCAGATTTCTTTGGCGAACTTGAACAGCAGGATGACCAGCGCCAACGCCAAGCCAAGGTAAACCGGCCCCATAACCCAGCGGCTGGTAAACAGAAGGTGTTCAAAAGACTTTTCCAGGCGTTTCATGATGGGGAAATGAGAAATGAAGGGGTGAGCATTTTAGCGCGTTGCCCGCCGGCAAGCGTCGTCTGTCTGTATTCTGGGCCTGGCCACAAGGCGTACTTTTGCGAATACCTGTTCCGAGGTCAGACAGATAGAGTGTGATCATTGAAAAACACGCTGCCCCCCCATGCAAAAGCCCATCGCAAAACCGTCGTCTAGCCCCCGAAATTTGCCATGGCGATATCCAGCTAAATTGAAATTCATGCCACTTGGTGGCATGACATGAATAATGAGCGAGTGTTCAAAACGCGTCATTTCGCTCGATGGATGCGCAAAACAGAACTATTGGACGATATGCTTTGCAACGCAGTTGAATATATCGGTCCAAGAAGGCGCCCTAGAAGAAATTTGTCATGACCACTAGATCAGAACGTCCCCAAAAAGCAAAAAGCCAAATTCTTCAGGCCGTGCACACCACGGCGGCAGACTTGGCGCGCCTGGGTTTTATAGACAAACGAAAACAACAAAAATTTGATGCGCTTTGTCTGGAGCCCGTTCCTGAGTACGACAGTCAACAGATCAAGGCATTACGCCAAAGCCTCAATCTGAGCCAGGCCGTGTTGGCTTCCGTACTTAACACCAGCCCGTCTACGATCAGAAAATGGGAAATAGGGGATAAAAAGCCCAGCGGCCCGTCGCTAAAACTGCTGAGCCTACTGGAAAGAAAAGGGCTGGACGCTGTTATTTAACGCACCCAGCCGGCTCAACCCCCTCACTCAACAGTCACACTCTTAGCCAAATTCCGAGGCTTGTCTACGTCTGTGCCCCGGGCACACGCGGTGTGATACGCCAGCAACTGCAGCGGTATCGTGTGCAAAATCGGTGACAGCTTCCCGTAGTTTTCGGGCATACGAATCACATGCATGCCGGGGCTACCAACAATTTTGGTGTCGGCATCGGCAAAGACATACAACTCGCCGCCTCGGGCGCGCACTTCTTGCATGTTCGACTTCAGTTTTTCAAGCAGCTCGTCGCGCGGGGCGATGGTTACCACGGGGATCTGATCGGTCACCAGAGCCAGCGGGCCATGCTTGAGTTCGCCAGCGGGGTAGGCCTCGGCGTGGATGTAGCTGATTTCTTTCAGTTTCAGCGCGCCTTCAAGGGCAATAGGGTAATGCATGCCGCGCCCCAAGAACAGCGCGTTTTCTTTGCTGGCAAAACGATCGGCCCACGCCATGATTTGAGGTTCTAGGGCCAATACAGCCGAAATGGCCACGGGCAGGTGACGCAGGGCTTTCAGGTAATCGGCTTCTTGTGCGTCGGTCAGGCGGCCTTTTACCTGGGCCAGCGCCAGTGTTAACAAGAACAAACCGGCTAACTGGGTGGTAAACGCCTTGGTCGATGCGACGCCGATTTCGACACCGGCGCGGGTAATGTAAGCCAGCTTGCACTCGCGCACCATCGCACTGGTAGACACGTTGCAAATGGTCAGGGTGTGCGTCATGCCCAGCCGCTGGGCATGCTTCAGGGCGGCCAGGGTATCGGCGGTTTCGCCCGACTGGGTAATAGTAACGACCAATGTGCGCGGGTTCGGCACGCTGTCGCGGTAGCGGTATTCGCTGGCAATTTCGACGTTGACGGGGATTTTTGCAATGGACTCGATCCAGTAGCGCGCGGTCAGGCCGGCGTAGTAGCTGGTGCCGCAGGCCAGAATCAGTACGTTGTCGATGTCATTGAAAACTTTATACGCGCCGTCGCCAAACAGTTCAGGCGTGATGGTCTGGATGTCTTGCAAAGTGTCGCCAACCGCGCGGGGTTGTTCGAAAATTTCTTTTTGCATGTAGTGGCGGTAAGGGCCAAGCTCGGCCGCGCCGGTGTGAATGTGCACGGTGTGCACGGCACGGTCAACAGGCTGGCCCTGGGCGTCAATAATCCACACGCGCGACAACTGCAGGTCGACCACATCGCCGTCCTCCAGGTAAATGATCTGGTCGGTGGTGCCGGCCAGCGCCAGCGCGTCTGAAGCCAGGAAGTTTTCATTTTTACCTACACCAACCACCAGGGGCGACCCCTGACGGGCGCCCACAACGCGGTGGGGTTCGTCTTGGCAAAATACGGCAATGGCGTATGCACCTTCAAGGCGTCGCGTGGCTTGCTGCACGGCGTCGAACAGGTCATCGGTGTACAGGTGGTCGACCAGGTGAGCGATGACTTCCGTATCGGTCTGGCTTTCGAACACATAGCCGGCGGCCTCTAGCTCGGCACGCAGCTCGTCGTGGTTTTCGATAATGCCGTTATGCACCAGCGCAATGCGGGCGTTGCCGCGGCTTTGCCCTGAAAAGTGCGGGTGGGCATTGTGGGTAGCCGGCGCACCATGTGTTGCCCAACGGGTATGGGCAATACCGGTAAACCCTTGCAACTGGTCGGCGGCAATTTCGCGTTCAAGTTCGGCCACACGCGAGGTACTGCGCGCGCGACGCAACTGGCCATCGGCATGCACCGCAACCCCGCACGAATCGTACCCGCGGTATTCAAGCCGCTTTAAACCTTCAACCAAGACAGGGGTGACATCACGTTGCGCCACGGCGCCGACAATACCGCACATAAACTGAACTCCTTAATGAGATAGTGGTATTGTGCGCAATACAATAAGAAATTAAATTTCTCATTCATAATAAATATGAAATTAAATTTCAACAATGCATAATTGTGAAATTTAATTTCACCAAATGGGTACAAAATATGTCAACAATACGCCCCGAACTCGACGACCTGGATCTGCGCATATTGAACGCGCTGCAGTCAGACGCCGGACTGACCAATCAGACATTGGCCGAGCGCGTACACGCATCACCGCCAACCTGCCTGCGCCGGGTCAGACGCCTGACGGCTGCGGGCATCATTGAAAAGCAAGTCGCCATTCTGAATACTGAAGCGCTAGGCATCGGCCTGACCGCAATTTGCGAAATCACGCTCGACAGACAAACCACTGACCACTACGCAGCCTTTGAGGCCCTGACCATTCAGGAGGAGGCCGTATTACAGTGCTACAGGGTATCGCCCGGGCCGGATTTTGTGGTGGTCGCGCAGGTCGCCGACATGCCGGCCTACCATGCACTGGCGCACCGGGTGTTTACGTCGCAACGCAATGTTCGAAACGTCCGCACATTTTTTGCTACGCACCGGGCCAAATTCGACACCCGGGCCCTACTACCCGAACCCGAAGTTCGTCGGCCTTAAAACCTTACCCGACACCCGAAGACGGGTTGCGCGCCGCGCCCGACGCACACACGCACCCGTACAGGGCCGTGTAGCGTTGCGCCATTTGGCCCACGTCGTGTTCGGCCCAAACATAATCGTAGGCGCATTGGGTGACACGGGCGCGCAGCTCGGCATCATCAAGCAGTTGCGCAATACCCGAAGCCATGGCGCGGTAGTCAGCGACGTCGCACAGCACACCCCGGCCCTCTGCCAACACTTCTTTCAGCCCGCCTGCCCGTGTGGCCACCACGGGCACGCGCTGATAAAAAGCGTCAAGCACGCTACTGCCCAGAGCCTCGTGCGTTGAGGACAACGCAAAAACTTCGAATAAGCCATAAAGCGACTCAACGCCGGACACAAAACCGGCAAAGACATAATGCGAACCCAGATTCAGCTCGGTAACCAGCTGACGGGCCGCAAAAGAGACGTCACCATCGGTTCCAAAATGAACAAACATGACGTCGGGGTGCGTTTTACGCAAATGATGCGCCGCCCGAATCAGTGTCAACGGATCTTTTTCACGCGTTAGCGCTGCCGTGGTACCCACGACACGACGACCATGCAAACCATACTGTTTGCGCAGCGCTTCAATGCGTTCTAAGTCGGCAACTGCGGGCTCGGCGGCGCTTCGAATAATAGTCACGTCAAGCCCCAACCGCCGGGGCTCAGCGGCAGCCGCTTCGCTAATAGCCGCGAACCCATCAACGCGGCGCCACTTCCAGAGCGTTTTACGCAACTTTGACGACGACACCGGAAACGCCGTACGCCGCGTAAAGACAATACGACCACGCAATATCGGCTTTAACACGGCCAACCAGGTCAACGTATTGGCGGTCTGCGCATGAAGCACATCGAACTGCCGGCCGCGCACCAGCAAAAAAGCCAACAATGCTGGCACCGAACCTACGCCATGCACTACAAAACCACCCTGGCGAGCGGCCTGAGCCAAGGGCTCGCCATCGCGAGCCAGCAACTGTACATCGTGCCCCAGCAACCGCAATTGCTGCAGACAATACAGTGTCTGGCGCTCGCCGCCACGCCAGCCTCGCTCGAAGTTCAGCAACAAAATACGCATGACAACCCGAACCGCTACAAAGACAAGTCGGGCGCACGACTGAAATAACGCGCCACATTAATACCCACAGCACCCAGCGCCAGCGCCACGCCGACAACCAGTGCTACGGTGGCCCCCACCGGACCGCCAAAATGAAACGACAGCGCGGCCAGGGCCGTACCAACACTTTGACCAAACACGCGCGTGGTGGCCTGCAACCCACCCGCAGCCCCGCTGCGGCGGTGTGGCGCTCCGGACAACAGGGCCCGATTATTGGGCGACTGAAAGAAACCGAAGCCCAACCCGCCGACCAGCATCGGCACCCAGCCCCAGAACAGGCTGGTACCCGACGGCAAAAGCACGATCCAGAACATACCGACAGCCGACAGCCCTGCCCCGACAATGCACAGTACGGCGACCTGAAAACGATCGGACAAATACCCCGCAACGGGCGCCATAACGGCCGACCCGATGGCCCAGCCCCCCATTAGCACACCCACATGCGCATAGCTGTATTGCATAATGTTGATCAGATAAAACGGCAAGGCCACAAACGCCGCCATATGCGCAGCAAACAGCGTCGCCGAGGCGCCTACCGCAAAGGCCACGGGCTTAATGCGCAACAAGTCCAGCGGCACGACAGGGGCCTCTTGCTCGCGCGAGTGCCGGTACAACAACCAGGCCGAAAGCCCTGACACAACAATAAGAATGACCGCCCACAACGCAGAGGACACCAACATGTCGAGCCCAATAACAAACAAGCCAAACGCCAGCGCGCTGAGCACACAAGCCAGCCAGTCAAACGGGCGCACCGTACGGGGCACGTCGGGCAAGAACCGAACGCCGAAATAGGTGGCTAGACACAACGGCACATACATTAAAAACATCCAGTGCCACGAAGACCATTCGATGATAAACGCACCGATGGTCGGCCCAAGCACCGCCATAACCGAAACCATCATCGCATTCAGACTCACGCCAAATCCCAACTGATGGCTAGGGTAAATATTACGCACCAACCCACCGAACAGGCACATCAACATCGACGTACCAATAGCCTGAATGACCCGCGCCGTGAGCAGCATGACAAACGAACTAGAGAACGCAACTGCCACAGCCCAAAACATGAACAGGGTAATACCCACCACAAACATCCGCCGAAACCCCACGCGCTCAGCCAACGCCGACAGCGGCAGTAACGTGACAAGAATGGTGACGCTATAAGCAATCATCACCCATACCACCAGGCCCGGGGCAACGCCCAAGTCGGCAGCAATGGCCGGCAAGGCCACATTGGCCATGGTGACATCAAGCGACGCAATGGCCAGGCTCACCATCAGTGTTGCAATCGCCCACAACCGGCGCGGCATGGGAAGACCGTCGGGGGTCACTGCGGGCGATGCCGAGGTTTCGACCGAATGGGTTACGGGCAATCGGACCTCAGGGCTTTTTGACGGGGCGCCGCCACCCCGGCACAGACGCCTGCTTGCTGCGTGACAAGGTAAGCTGCCCGGCCGGCGCGTCTTTAGTTAGCGTCGTCCCTGCGCCCAATGTAGCGCCCTTGCCCACCCGCACCGGCGCCACTAACTGCGTGTCAGACCCGATAAAGGCATCGTCTTCGATGATGGTTTGAAACTTGTTGACGCCATCGTAATTGCAGGTAATGGTACCGGCACCGATATTTACGCGATCACCCACCTGTGCGTCGCCAATATAGGCCAGATGGTTGGCTTTCGAGCCTTGGCCCAGGCGGCTTTTCTTGATTTCGACAAAATTGCCCACATGCGCTTCGTTGCCGATATCTGCGCCTGGACGCAGTCGCGCGTATGGCCCCACGCGGGCCTGGCTGCCGATACGCGCATCGTCGATGTGGCTGAACGCATCGATGCGCGAGCCTGCGGCAACATGGGCTTGGCGCACAACGCAATGCGGACCGACATGCACCCCATCTTCCAGGACAACGTCGCCTTCGAACACGCAGCCGACGTCGATAAAGACATCGCGACCACATTGAAGCGTGCCTCGCAAATCGAAGCGCGCCGGATCGGCCAAGGTCACGCCTTGCTCGAGCAGGCGCCGGGCCTGCTCAGCCTGCCAGATACGCTCGAGCTGGGCCTGCTGCACGCGGCTGTTGACGCCGAGGGTTTCCCAGGATGCCGACGGATGGGCAGCACCTACCGGGACATTGTCAGCCACCGAAAAGCCCACGATATCGGTTAAGTAGTATTCGCCCTGGGCGTTGTCGTTTCGTAGCTGCGACAACCAGGCTTTAAGTTGCACCGTAGGCGCCACCAAGATACCGGTGTTGACCTCGGTAATGGCAAGCTCTTGGGGCGATGCATCTTTATGCTCGACAATACGCTGCACATGGCCGGCGGCGTCGCGCACAATACGGCCATAGCCCGAGGGGTCGGGCAGGTTTTCTGTAAGTACCGCCATCCCTTGCCCGCGAGCGGCCAGCAGCGTGCGCAACGTATCGGCCTGCACCAGCGGCACATCGCCGTAAAGCACCAGGGTAGCGCTTTGAGGATCATCGTCGAGTAACGGCATAGCCTGCATGACGGCATGACCCGTGCCCTGTTGCGGGCTTTGCAAGACAAAATCAAGGTCGACCTGGTCGGCAAACGCTGCTTTGACTGCGTCTGCGCCATGCCCAACCACCACAATAATGCGCTTGGGACCCAACAACCGGGCTTGGCCCAGCACATGGGCCAACATCGGCTTACCGGCAATAGGATGCAGCACTTTAGGCAGGCTGGACTGCATGCGCTTGCCCAGACCGGCCGCCAAAATAACAATATTCAGCATGTAACGTTACAAGTTAGAGAGATCAGGATGAAGCCTTGGTACGTGCCGCGCGCTTGCGCGGTGCAGCACGACCAGAGGCGGTTTTTTGGGTAGATGCCGCAGATTTACGAGCGGCGCGCGGTTTAGGCGTGGCCGCAGCAGGCGAGGCCGCCGCCATGGCCGCCAGCCCAGATGAAACGCTGGACGAGGTCGAGGCCTTAGCGGCGTCGGTGGCCACCTGAGTTGCGGCGGTCACCGCACTTTCGGCATTTTTCATGCTGGCCGCCGTTGCAGAGGCAAGGGTATCGAACTGCTGTTGAAGCATATTCCACCAACCATCGCCCGACCCAGCGCTTGACGAGTCGGCCGTTGCCGCGCCGGCCGTGTCGGCACGCGGGGACTCGGACGCCGGCTTGATTTTGGCTTGCCCTGAAGGCTTAAGCCCTAGCGCAACTTCGAGGGCTGATGGGGCGTCGTCGTTACCGGAGGCCATCGGCGACACAAATGACTTCAATGTGGCGATGGTTGCCCGTTGCACTTCTAACCCCTGAATGGTGCTGCCCAGCATCGACAAGTTCATGCGCAGCCAATTTTCGACCGTGCGCAATTCGGTGATGCGGCGGTCGAGCTCTTCGAGACTCATCGGCGGGGTGGCAACGGCACCTGCACCCAATGCGCCTGCTCCGGCGCCTGCCAGATTCTGCCAGGCCTGTCGCATCATTTCCATACTGGCCATCATGGGGTTTTGCGCCATGTCGCCCGATTGCCCAAAGCCCGGCAATACAAAAGGATTGGTGTTCGTCATGATGCCCCCTGCTGTAAGTAGTAAGACCCGTGAATGAAACCCGGTAAAACAGCGCCTGCGGCGCCCAACTAAGACCATTTTACGCAGAATGCTGCCCTGCAGGGCAAGAATGCCGCAATGCATAACAACACACGGCGGCCACCGACAATCGCGGACCCTGTCAGCAGTTAGACGCGCAACCGCGCCATCAGGCTATCGAGCACCACCAGCTCGGCCTCAAGGGTGAACTCATCGGCCAAAATGCGGGCCCAGACGTCCTCGATGTCGAGCGCCATGATTTCACTCACCTCGCCATCTTGGTTGACCGGTCTGACCTCAGCATCAAGCACGCACTCGCTGACCAGCGCGTCTTCGACCTGATATCCCTCGGGCAAATGACGGTGCATACGAGTAATGACGCGAACCGGCGTACGCCCGCCCAACACCTGAGGCGCCAGGCCCGCCTCTTCATAGCTTTCGCGCAGCAATGCCGTATCGAGCGACTCTCCGGCGCCTGCCAACCCGCCAACCAGCGTGTCAAGCATGTCGGGGTCTGTCGTTTTAGTGGCCGACCTGCGAGCCACCCATAACCGGCCGTCGGGCGTCCAGGCGTTAAGGTGAACGGCACGTGTCAGCATACCTAGCGGACGCAGAGCGGCGCGTTCGATGACCCCCAACACCTGGCCTTCGCCCACCACATCAAGTAGCTCGTTGCGCCAACCTCGCAAACAACCCGCATTCTTTAAAGTGTGTGCGACGGTTTCGAGCACCTGATTCAGGGGCAACCCCCGCGCAACCAGGGCATGTATATGCACGGCCTCGGACGTAATAGCCACGCCGGGCAAGCCCGCCAACGCCAGGGTTGCACGGGCCGTAACCCAGCCCGACACCCGACCGGCCACAGTAAGCGGCCGAGCGCCTGCTGGGGGAAGCTGCTGTATGCGTTGCTGCAGGGCCTGAAACCGGGTCGTCAGGGCTGCTAAAAATGACGATGACGGAGTAAGATTCATGACGCGATTGTAGTGTAAGCAGGCGCAATTGCCCCACGACTTGCGCAGGTTCGTTATAATTCCGCGGTTTAAGAGCAATTCAATGGGGCAGGTGTTTTCATAGGCCGTGGTTCTACGCGCCTGCCATCTGATAATTGTGCACTCGCCGCAGGCCAATTAATTAATGGCCTATTAATTAAAGTTGCCAACGGGCGAACGCACACCGTATTTCGAGGTCAGCATGATGAAGTTGAGAGGGGTACTGGGCGCCGGGGCTTTGCTGTTCGCAGGCATTGCTGGTGCACAGGTAGTAGATATGCCCGGGGGGCCAAAGGTTAACCAGCTTAACCTCACCCCTGGGGTCACACAAATCGCCAACGACATTGCATGGCTGCACTGGATGATGCTCATCATCTGTACAGTCATTTTCATTGGTGTTTTCGGGGTCATGTTCTACTCCGTTTTCAAGCACCGCAAGTCGCGTGGCGCTGTGCCGGCCAAGTTTCACGAACACGTGGGCGTCGAAGTCGCCTGGACAGTCGTCCCGTTCCTCATCGTTATCGGCATGGCCCTGCCTGCAACACGTACCGTTGTGGCCATGAAAGACACTTCTAGCTCCGACCTCACCGTCAAGGTAACGGGCTACCAATGGAAATGGGGCTACGAATACCTCGACGGCGCGGCCCAAGGCGTAGAGTTCATGTCGAACCTCACGACCCCCATGGCTCAGCGCATGGGCAAAGAACCCCCCGGCGAGTTCTACCTGATGGAAGTTGATAACCCACTGGTAGTACCCGTAGGCAAAAAAGTACGTATCGTGCTGACCGCCGGCGACGTTATTCACTCCTGGATGGTGCCTGAACTGGGCGTCAAGCAAGATGCGATCCCCGGCTTCCTGCGTGACACCTGGTTCCGTGCCAACCAAGTCGGCACATACCGTGGCCAATGCGCCGAGCTGTGCGGTAAAGATCACGCCTACATGCCTATCGTTGTCAACGTCGTTTCGCAAGAAGACTTCGACAAATGGGCTGCCGAGCAGCAAAAAGCACTGGCCAGCGCTGCCGACGATCCAACCAAAGAATGGACCAAAGAAGAGCTCATCGCACGTGGCGAAAAAGTCTACACCGCAGCTTGCGTAGCATGTCACCAGGCTACCGGCAAGGGTAACCCTCCGGCATTCCCTGCCCTCGACGGCAGCGCCATTGTCATGGGCCCGGCTAAAGAGCAAATTCTTCGAGTACTGAACGGTGTCAACGGCACGGCCATGGCCGCCTTCCGCGACCAGTTCAACGACGTAGAAATCGCTGCGGTCAGCACCTACATCCGCAACGCCTGGGGCAACGCGGGTAAAGGCCAAGACCCTATCGTCCAGCCTTCACAAGTTACGGCATTGCGCTAACCCTTGTTGGCACGTGTAATCAAGTTCACAAGTTTTTCTGCCGGGGTGGCCGCGCTGCCCCGGGAAAAGTAGGAAGGAGTCCATCATGAGCAGTGTTACTGCCGATCACGCCCACGGGCACGATGACCACGCCCACGGCGCCCCGCACGGGTGGCGTCGCTGGCTGTTCGCCACCAACCACAAAGACATCGGGACGATGTACCTCATCTTCTCGTTCATCATGCTGCTCGAGGGCGGCACGCTGGCCCTGTTGCTGCGTACCGAATTGTTCTCGCCCGGCCTGCAGTTCTTCCAGCCCGAGCTGTTCAATCAGTTCACCACCATGCACGGCATCATCATGGTGTTTGGCGCCATCATGCCGGCGTTCGTGGGCTTCGCCAACTGGATGATCCCGCTGCAAATCGGCGCATCCGACATGGCTTTCGCCCGCATGAACAACTTCAGCTTCTGGCTGTTGCCCGTCGGCGCCATTCTGTTTACGGCATCGTTCTTCGTGCCTGGCGGCGCAATGGCGGCCGGCTGGACAATGTACGCACCGCTGACCCTGCAAATGGGTATGGGTATGGATCTGGCCATTTTCGGCGTCCACATTTTGGGTGCGTCGTCCATCATGGGCGCCATCAACATTGTGGTTACCATCCTGAACATGCGCGCACCCGGCATGACCCTGATGAAAATGCCGCTGTTTTGCTGGACATGGCTGATCACGGCTTACCTGCTTATCGCTGTCATGCCTGTACTGGCTGCTGCCGTTACCATGCTGCTCACCGACCGTCACTTCGGCACCGCGTTCTTCAACGCCGCCGCAGGTGGTGATCCCGTTCTGTACCAGCACGTGTTCTGGTTCTTCGGTCACCCCGAGGTCTACATCATGATTCTGCCGGCGTTCGGTATTGTGTCGGCCATTGTGCCCGCCTTTGCCCGTAAGCCGCTGTTCGGTTATGCCTCAATGGTTTACGCCACAGCCGCCATCGCGATCCTGTCGTTCCTGGTCTGGGCTCACCACATGTTCACCACCGGCATGCCCGTCACCGGCCAGCTGTACTTCATGTACGCCACCATGCTTATTTCGGTGCCCACCGGCGTCAAAATCTTCAACTGGGTAGCCACCATGTGGCGCGGCTCCATGACCTTCGAAACCCCCATGTTGTTCTCGGTGGGCTTCATCTTCGTGTTTACACTGGGCGGCTTCACTGGGCTGATTCTGGCCGTAGCACCTATCGACATCGCCGTACACGACACCTACTACGTTGTGGCTCACTTCCACTACGTACTGGTTGCCGGCTCGCTGTTTGCCTTGTTTGGCGGCGCCTACTACTGGCTGCCCAAATGGACAGGCCGCATGTACGACGAGCGCCTGGGTAAATGGCACTTCTGGATGACAATGATTTCCTTCAACGTCACCTTCTTCCCCATGCACTTCCTGGGTCTGGCCGGTATGCCCCGTCGCTATGCCGACTACGCCGCGCAGTTCACCGACTTCCACCAAATCGCCACCATCGGCGCCTTCTGGTTCGGTCTGTCGCAGCTGATCTTCGTATACGTTGTGCTCAAGGCTTACTCTGGCCGCGGCGAAGTAGCCCCTGCCAAGCCCTGGGATGGTGCCGAAGGTCTTGAATGGACAGTGCCTTCGCCAGCACCGTTCCACACCTTCGAAACACCGCCTGTCGTCAAGTAATCAAAGGTTCGAAATGACACCAGAACAACGCCGCCGCAACCGTATTACCGGGCTGATCCTAGCCGCCATCGTCTTCGCGATCATGGGCTGGGTTATTGTCCGCGGCGGCATTGGCTAACATTTCGACTAAGGTATCGGCATGACCAACGACATCCGCGAACTTTCGCAACGCAAGCTTAATTTTTTCCAAACCCTCAAAGCCGTACTTTGGGGGTTCCTGGGCGTACGGAAGGGCAAGGGTTACACCGAAGACATCGCCAAACTCAACCCGGTCCACCTCATTATTGCGGCCGTTATCGGCACAGTTTTGTTTGTGGTGGGCTTGGTTATGGTGGCACAATGGTTCGTCGCTCAGGCCGTTTAACGTATTTGTACAAAATTCAATAATTCGTAGGAGAACACCATGAGTGCAAGTCACTCGGCAACCGGCAACAAGGCGCCTTACTACTACGTGCCCGCCGATTCCGCACACCCGGTGCGTGCCAGTGTCGCCCTGCTGATCGTCTTGATCGGTGCGGCGTTGTGGGTCAACAGCATTTCCTTCGCACCCTTTTTGGTTGGCGCAGGCCTGTTAATGCTGTTTGTCGTTTTGTGGGGCTGGTTCGGCGACGCCATTCGCGAGTCCGAAGACGGCCTGAACAGCCAGCGCGTCGATAACTCGTACCGCTGGAGCATGGCTTGGTTCATTTTCTCCGAGGTCATGTTTTTTGGCGCTTTTTTTGGTGCGCTTTGGTACACGCGCGAAGTCACCACGCCTTGGCTGGCCAACATCGACCACCAAAACATGCTGTGGCCCAACTTTTCGGCCGCCTGGCCCAACCTGGGCCCAGCAGGTGTTGTAGAAGCTTTCCAAACCGTTGGCCCCTTCTGGCTGCCCACCATTAACACCGCGCTTCTGCTGACTTCCGGTCTTACCCTGACTATCGCCCACCACGCGATCCGCGCCAATCATCGCGGTAAAACAGCGTTCTGGCTGGCAACCACCATCATCATGGGCTTTGTCTTCGTATGCGTTCAGGCTTACGAGTACATGCACGCCTACAACGACCTTAACCTGCGCTTCGACTCGGGTGCCTACGGCTCGTTGTTCTACATGCTCACCGGCTTCCACGGCTTCCACGTTATTCTGGGCGCCACGATGCTGTTGGTTATCTTCTTCCGCGTCCTGAAAGGTCACTTTACCGCTGATCAGCACTTCGGTTTCGAAGGCGCAGCTTGGTACTGGCACTTTGTTGACGTTGTATGGCTGGGCTTGTACCTGTTCGTATACTGGTTCTAAGTACTGCCATAGCCCGGGCTCAACGCCCGGGCACAAAAAAACCGGCCGCCTGCTTTGCAGTGCGCCGGTTTTTTTTTAACCGCCAATTTATGGCCAGGCCTTCGCTATACGCCTACGCGCAGACAGCGCGAAAACGCCCCCCGACGTACCTTTTTTTATTGCGGCTGCAGACCGAAGCCCGTGCTTTGAATCCAGCCCATGTAGTTGGCAAACAAAACAAACAAAAACAAAGCAATAGACAGCCCAATGCGTATGGTAAGGGCATTAACCGTACGATTGCTGCCGCCTTTGTCACGCATAAGATACAAAAAGGCCGACGCCAAGCTGGCAATAATGCCCAGAAACGCCAGAATCACAATAATGCGCATGCGCTGCCCCCTTTGAAGAAACTATAATTATCGCAGACATGGCCCAATCCCCCTTTTCTTTTCGTATCGTTTCCGCCTTAGTTGCACTGGCGGTAGTAGCCGTTGTGTGCGGCTCGCTGGGCCGTTGGCAATTAGGCCGTGCCGCCGAACGCGAAGCCCTATTGGCTGACATTACCGCAGGTCAGGCACAACCGCCTCTTACACTGAAAGCCGACACGCCGGTGACGCAAATGACCAACTGGCGCCCTGCCACGGCAACGGGGCAGTGGCTGAACCGCTACACCATACTGCTGGCCAACCGGAACCACGAGGGGCGGCCCGGTTATTGGGTCGCCACCCCAATGCAAATCGCTGAAGACGCCACTCAGCCTGCCGTTGGCAGACAGGCGCTGCTGGTGCTGCGCGGCTGGATTCCTCGCCCCTTGGGCGCAGGCAGTACCCTGCCTGCGCTCGATGCCCCTACGGGCATTCAGACAATTACCGGTAGTCTGCGCGACCGCGTGCCCCGCATGTTCGAATTGTCCGGCACCGACGACAACGCCCTGGCCGTATTGTCATCAGGCACCTCGGGGCCGACTTATCCGCCAGAAGTCCAGAATCTTGACCTGGCCGGCGTCGAATCCGTAACTGGCTTAAAATTAGTGCCGGCTGTACTGCAACAAACCTCTGCCGCTTCACTTGAAGACGGCACCCCTCTTATTCAGAACTGGCCCACCCCGTCGGTCGATGCCGACAAGAACCGGGGTTACGCCGTTCAATGGTTTGCATTTGCCGCTATCGCACTTGGCGCCTGGCTGGTTATCGCCTGGCGTGCTTTGCGCGCGTGGCGCCGGCACGTATAACGCTGCCCTAACGCATGACAAAAGGATTACCCCGTGGTTAGCACTACCCCAGAAACGTCACCCAAGGCTGCGCCCAAGCGCTCCATCCAACCTCTGATCTGGATCGTTGTATTGTGCATGGCACCCATTGTGTTTGCGCTGCTGGCTTACTACGTACCGGCACTGGGCTTGCGACCCGGCGAGACCAGTAATTACGGGCAACTGGTTAGCCCCCAACGTCCCACACCACCGGCCGAGCAGCTTGGACTGACAACGCTCGACGGCAAGCCCTTCGATCTGGCTAGCCTGCACGGCAAATGGGTGCTGGCCACAGCCGATCAAGGCGCCTGCCCCGAGTCTTGCGTCGAAAAACTCTTTATCTTGCGCAACTCTCATGCCAGCCAGGGCAAAAATGTCGATCGCGTCGCCCGCATCTGGTTCATCACCGACGACGCCGAAGTGCCGCAAGTTGTGCAAGAAGCCTACATCGGCACCGTATTCGTTCGCGCAAACCCCGAAAAGCTCGCCACCTACCTGCCCAGCAACACAGTCTCGTCGCCGGGCGCATCGGCGGCCGAAACTTTGGCACAACCCATGTGGGTGATCGACCCGCTGGGCAATCTCATGCTCGAATTCCCCCCCGACGACGGCACGGCCCCGGAAGAGCGTGGCCCCCGTGTACGTAAAGACATCAGCAAACTGATCTACAACTCGCGTATTGGTTAATCATGATCGACGCCATCAAAGCCCGCTACCGCAAGCTGGTTTTCTTCACCTGGTTTCTTACGCTTGACCTGATCATGTTTGGCGCCTTCGTGCGCCTGACTGACTCTGGCCTGGGTTGCCCCGACTGGCCCGGGTGCTACGGCAAAGTCACACCCATCGGCGCGTCAGACCATATTCGCGCTGCCGTCGAGGCCATGCCCTATGGCCCGGTCAGCTTCCCCAAAGCCTGGATCGAAATGATC
The DNA here is from genome assembly GCF_003788685.1 of Pusillimonas sp. NJUB218. Lineage (NCBI taxonomy): Bacteria > Pseudomonadati > Pseudomonadota > Betaproteobacteria > Burkholderiales > Alcaligenaceae > Pusillimonas > Pusillimonas sp. NJUB218. The sequence continues at coordinate 116,094 of NZ_NQMK01000001.1, read as the reverse complement.
CACCGCTACGTCGGCGCCCTGTTAGGCCTGCTGATCATTTGTATCGTCATCATGGCGTGGCGACACCGCAAGGTGCTCGGGAACACGCCCCGCCTGGCCATCGTCACACTGATTGCCGTGTGCGTACAAGGTGCTTTCGGCGCCTGGACAGTCACGCTCAAGCTCATGCCCATTATTGTCACCATTCATCTATTGGGCGGCATGACCCTTTTAGCCCTGATGACCTGGCTGGCCGCGCGCGAGAAGTCCCATCCACCCATACCAGCGGCTGCGGCGCGCTGGCACCCCTGGATGGTCGCCGGGTTCATTTTAATATTCGCCCAAATCGCCTTAGGCGGCTGGGTCAGCACCAACTATGCAGCTTTGGCGTGCATGGATTTCCCAACCTGCAATGGGCAGTGGATACCGCCTATGGACTTGCACGGCGGCTTCTCACTCATCCGCGCCTTGGGTGAGCTGCCTTCGGGCGAAATGATTTCCCAACACGCGCTTACCGCCATTCATTGGGTGCACCGTAACTTTGCTTTTGTCGTGTTTGTGTATATGGGCTTGCTGGCGCTTAAATTGCGCCAAGAGCCTGGCCTGCGCACCCCCGCCACCGCCATTTTGCTGTTGTTGCTGGCACAACTATTCACCGGCCTGACCACCATTTTCTTCGAATGGCCCTTGCTGATTGCCGTCTTGCATAACGGCGGCGCTGCGGGACTGGTTCTGTTCAGCACCACCCTGCTGGTTCGCTTGGCGGCCGCCCGTCAGACTACAATAGCGTCATGAGTACTGCATCATCCCTTCCTTCGTCCGGACTGTGGCGACAATACTGGGTATTAACCAAACCCCGTGTTACGCAACTGGCCGTATTTTGCGCCATTATCGGCATGTTCCTGGCCAGCCCGGGCTTGCCGCCCTGGCAACCCGTTGTCGCCGCAACTATCGGCATCTGGCTGCTGGCCGCTGCCGCCTTTGCGATCAACTGTCTTATCGAACAAGAAGTCGACGCCAAAATGCAGCGTACGGCGCGTCGGGCAACGGCACAGGGCACCATTACCAACCTGCAGGTATTGGTACTGTCGGGCATTTTGGGTGGTGTAGGCATGCTGGTGCTTTACCACTGGGTCAACCCGCTAACCATGTGGCTGACCTTCGCCACTTTTGTGGGCTATGCCATCATCTACACCATTATCCTCAAGCCACTGACACCACAAAATATTGTCATTGGCGGGTTGTCTGGCGCCATGCCGCCGGCGCTAGGCTGGGCCGCCGTAGCCAACTCGGTACCGGCCGAGGCCTGGGTGCTGGTGCTAATTATTTTTATCTGGACACCGCCGCACTTCTGGGCGCTGGCGCTTTACCGAAACACCGACTACGCCGAATCGGGCCTGCCCATGCTGCCGGTCACTCACGGCCAGCAATTTACGTTGCTGCACATTTTTTTGTACAGCCTGGTGCTGTTCGCCGCCACCATGCTGCCCTTCATGATCCGCATGAGCGGCTTCATTTACCTGGGCTGCGCTGCCGTGCTTAGCGGGCTGTTTGTCTGGTACTCGTGGCAGCTGTATCGTAACTATTCCGACGCCCTGTCGCGTAAACTGTTCCGTTTCTCGATTCTGTACTTGTCACTGCTGTTCCTGGCGCTGCTTATCGACCACTGGATACTGCTGCTTTAATGACTATCACCACCTTTAATCGACGCTCGTTACTTAAGCTGGCTGGCGCCGTAGGGCTGACCACATTGCTGGCGGCCTGCAGCCCCGACCCGAAACCTCAATTTCATGGGTCTGATATCTCGGGCACGGGCCTGGGTAGCGGCCTGAACATGATCGACCATACGGGCCAGCCCCGCACCCTGGCCGACTACAAAGGCAAAGCCCTGGTGGTGTTCTTCGGGTTTACGCATTGCCCAGACGTATGCCCCACGGCCCTGGCGCATATCTCGCAATCGTTGTCTTTGCTGGGAGACCAAGCAAAGGACGTTCAAGTCATGATGATCAGCGTCGACCCCGAGCGCGACACCCCCGAAGTGCTGGCAAACTATGTCAAAGCCTTTAACCCCGACTTTGCGGGGCTGACAGGCTCGCCAGATCAACTGAAAGAAACGGCACGCTCATTCAAGGCGTTTTATGCCAAGGTGCCCGACCGCAGCAACGACACCTACTCGATGGACCACACGGCATCGTTCTATTTGTTTGACAAGAACGGCCAAGCACGTGTGCTAGTCAACGCCACAGCTCCAGCCGATCAACTGGCCGCCGACATAAAAGCACTGTTGTAATTACTGGCCCAATGCGCTTAAGATGGGTGGCGATTATGCCAATCACCACCGGGGCTATCTTGCGCAAATGCCTTTTCAATGCTGTTGGGCCCCCTTGGTTGGCAAGCCCTACATACCAGCCATATTTGATTTTGGCGTGGCTAACAAAACTGCTATTTGTTGTTTGCTTGATATGTCTGGCATTAGCTACGCGGCCAGCACACGCCACTAATACCGCCCCCGACATCTCCCAACCAGCGCGCACGCTGGAAATCGGTATTTTCAACTATCGCCCCGAACACATCTTGCGGCCGATGTGGGTGCCTTTAGCCGAATATCTCCAAAAAATCCTGCCTGGCCACGCCGTCAGACTGCACTTTCTTGAACAAGACGAAATGGCCACCGCCGTCGATAACGCGCTGCTGGACATCGTGTTTACCAACCCGGCCCATTACATCCGCCTGCGTAGTTCGAACCTGTTAACTGGGGCCATTGCCACCCAGGTTACCCTGCACGCCGGGCAGCCTGTCTCGCAGCTGGGCGGCGTCATTATCAAACGCAAAGACAACGACAGCATCAAGACCCTTTCAGACCTTGAAGGAAAAAAGGTCGCCATTCTGGGCCGCCAGTACCTGGGCGGCTACACGGCACAAGCAGCACATCTGCGCAAGAAGGGTATCGACCTGGATCGCATCCAGTTTATGGCGCTAGGCAACCCACACGACAAGGTGGTCGATGCCGTACTCGACAAGCGCGCCGATGCCGGCTTTATTCGTACCGGCATACTCGAGGCCATGCAAACCCAAGGGCGCACCGACGTTGCACAGCTTGAAGTACTGGAGCCCATCAAATGGCCCAACTTCCCTTTTGTAACGTCAACAACGCTTTACCCAGAATGGGCCATTGCTGCGTTACCGCACATCGACCGCGACACCAGTCGGCGTGTGTTGGCGGCCTTGCTGGCCATCGAACCCGGTGACCCGGTCGCGGTCAAGGCCGGTATCTATGGCTTCACCATTCCGCGGGACTACAGTGCCGTCGAGGACGCCATGGTCACGCTGCGGCTCCCCCCCTTCGACCAGGCGCCGTCGGTGACGCCCGTTGAGTTCATTCAGCAAAACCTTCTGCTGGTCGGTACGCTAAGTGCGGTAGTGATTGCCTTAGCGCTGCAAACGACACGCCTGGCGTGGCTACACCGCCAGCTACTTGCGGCCAGGGCAGCCGAACAGCGTCTTAACGCCCAGCGCATTTTGGCCGAGCAAGAGCGCAGCGCCCTGTGGCAACGGCTGGGCGAGCTGGCCGAGAACGTACCCGGCGCGTTGTATCAGTTCCGACTGGATGCCGATGGCGCTAGCCGATTTACCTATGCCTCACCCCAAATTGCCGATGTGTACGGCTACACCTACGCCCAATTGTCAGAAGATGCCAATAGGGTCTACAACCGTGTTCACCCTGACGACTATCCGCAGTTGACGCAGTTCATTGAAAACTCGGCCGCTACGCTGAACACATGGACGGCAACCTATCGGTACAACCACCCCACCAAGGGCGAAATCTGGGTAAAGGGCAGCTCGACCCCCACGCGACACGACGATGGCAGCATTACATGGCATGGTTATATCCAGGACATCACCGTGCTCAAGCATCACGAGCAAGAGCTGGAGCGCATGGGTTTTTATGATGCATTAACCGGCATCCCGAACCGTCGGCTGTTGGTCGACAGACTGCACCAAGCCGTCGCCCAGGCACAACGCACCAACGAAACACTGGCCGTATGCATGCTCGATCTTGATGGGTTCAAACCCGTCAACGACCAGCATGGTCACGACGCAGGCGATCACTTACTGATCGAAATAGCGCATCGGCTGCAAACATTGGTCCGTGCCGAAGACACCGTCGCTCGCCTGGGCGGAGACGAATTCACACTCATCTTGCGACGCCCCAACGGGACGACTATCTTCGACAAAATTTTAGAGTCCCTTCGCACACCCATAACCCTGGGCCAAGCGACAGTCAGTGTATCGGCGAGCATTGGCATAGCCTATTTTGATGGCAGCGCACCCGTCGACGCCGACGACCTGCTGAAACGCGCAGACCAGGCGTTGTATGCCGCAAAGCACAACGGCCGAAATAACTATGTGGTTTACAAAGACAAGACCGTCTCTAGGGCTTGGCGCGCGTAATTTTTTCGGGCTTACGCGCCATTAACAAGAGCCTGACCATCGCAGGCTGCGGACATAAAAAAGGGGACGCCGAGGTTGGCGTCCCACTAAAAAACCCGCTTCAGAAGGGAGGGGATTGAGAGAAGCAGAAGCGGTCACAAGACACCGGACACAACGAGGTGAATGTCAACGATGTCTTATAAGGTTTAGGCCTTACGACCGGCATTTGGTTCAGTCAAATACCTGATGAAAATGTATTTTTTTGTATCTGCCCTGCTGCCAACGCCAGGGCGACTAATTAAGCCTGATCTGGCTCGACGCGACGCCTGACACTTAAAAGCACCCGCCCGCAAGGCGATCAAGCACCCGCCAGTTAGCTTAAACCGTGAGCGCTGCGCGCATTTTTTTGAATGCTGCTGCCTCGATCTGGCGGATGCGCTCGGCCGATACGCCGTATTCGGCAGCCAGCTCGTGCAGGGTGGCGCCACCCTCGTCTTGCAACCAACGAGCCTCGACAATGCGCCGGGAACGTGCGTCGAGCATTTCCAGGGCCTTGCCCAGCCCGGGGCCTTGCAGCGCATCGCTCGCGCGGCGCTCTAGCACGTTGGAGGGCTCTTGCATGCCGTCGTCAGACAAGTACGAGACAGGGGCAAAAGCATCTTCGTCGTCTTGAGGCGCTTCGAGGGCCAGTTCGCGCCCCGTCAGACGGACTTCCATCTCGCTGACGTCTTCGGGACGTACGTTGAGTTCGCGCGCAATGGCATCGACCTGCGCCGGATCGAGCGTTTGGCCGTCGGGGCGCATTCTGCGCAAATTAAAGAACAGCTTGCGCTGAGCCTTAGTGGTGGCGATTTTGACCATACGCCAGTTGCGCACGATGTATTCGTGAATTTCGGCTTTGATCCAGTGCACAGCAAACGACACCAGCCGCACACCGCGGTCGGGGTCGAAACGCTTGACGGCCTTCATGAGGCCGATATTGCCTTCCTGGATAAGGTCGGCATGCGCCAGACCATAGCCCAGGTACTGGCGCGAAACCGATACGACCAGACGCAGATGCGACAAGATGAGTTCGCGAGCAGCGTCGAGATCTGCGGCATCGCGCAAACGCTTGCCCAGTTCAGTTTCTTGCTCGGCAGAAAGCACGGGCAAACGATTAACCGCTGCAATATAGGCCTCGATAGTGCCTAATGCACCGGGGTTCGAGATGGCCGCTGTTAATGCTGTATTAGACAGTGCCAAAGATTGCGATGGGTTCGTCATTTTCGTGTGCAGTCCTGATCCTTGAAATAGGTAACTTTTATATTAGCACTCTGTGCGGCCGAGTGCTAAGAGCGTTACCAATATGACCAGCGGTCGGAGCAGAAAGTTCAAAAAAAAAGCGCTCACACAGCGCGCCGAAGCGGCTGTGTGAGCGCGAGGCTCTCTCTCATTAGCCATACTACGCACGAAGTTTGAAGACTTCGTGAAATACATAAAGCAATATCTGTGCCACATCACAGACCGCAGTGCCCCCATAGGGTGCAGACGGCATCTGAACACCGAATGCACTGCCGAGAGCGCTAGAACGCCCCAGTATGGATCAGCCCCGCCCCACAATCTGCACCGCAAGCCACCAGACTCAATAACAATAATAATGATGATAACCATTCTTATTTAATATATAATCGGCGCCAGTCGATCTAACAGGTCAAACGCAGGGTATTGCCTTGCATTAAAACAGTCACATTTCGCCATCTGAACCCACCCATTGCGCCCCGAGCGCCTGTTTTGAATTAAATGAACGCCGTCGCCCGCAGCAAGCCTCGCAACAAGAACACCTGGATGAAAACAATGCATCAGTGGCATTGGGTAAGCGCCGCTATCAGCCTGGCGGGCCTGATTCTGTTTTCGATTACCGGGGTCACGCTGAACAACACTTCGCTGTTCGAGGGCAACGCCGAAACGACCCAACGCCAACTTGCACTGCCCAACGACATCCACGCCAATATTCAGTCGTGGGCCAATACCGTCACTAACGGCGACGCATCGGCATCCAAAACGCAGCACACCAGCCACCCTGTGCTGCCCACCAACCTCGAGAACTGGTTTGACCAGGCCCTGGGCATTCGTATTGCTGGGCGACCGGCCGAAGTGTCCGCTGACGAAGTGTATGTATCTCTGCCCGAGCCTGGCGGCGATGCCTGGCTGGCCATTGACCTGGCCACCGGCGAACTCGAGTACGAACGTATACATCGCGGCGCGATCGCCTACCTGAACGACTTGCATAAAGGACGTCATAGCGGAGTCGCATGGCGCTGGTTTATTGACATACTGGCCGTTGCCTGCCTGGTCTTCGCCATTACCGGCTTGGTCCTGCTGAAGATCCACGGCAAGAACCGCCCGATGACCTGGCCCATTACCAGCGCCGGCGTTGTGATTCCCGCGCTGCTGATGCTGCTTCTCGTCCACTGACGACGAGTCCACGAGTGCTTTACGTCCCCTAGAACATAAAACCATCAACGCCGTCTAAACCGACCCAACGCAAACCCACAGACCCTGAACCAGAGACCGTAACCATGGCCCTTCCAGTTAAAACCGCCGCCACCACCGCTATTTTGCTGACTTCGCTGATGGGCGGGCACAGCGTGGCGGCCGACCTGGCACTGAACATCAACCTGCCAAAAATTGACACCGCCGAATACCACCGACCCTACGTAGCGGTTTGGCTAGAGGGCGAAAATCGCAAAGTCGTACGCGACATTGCAGTGTGGTACGAAAACAAGAAGGCCGACGGTGAAGGCAAGAAATGGCTGAAAGACCTGCGCCAATGGTGGCGTGTCAGCGGCCGTACCCAAGGCGAACCAGACGACGCCGTGACAGGGGCAACACGCCCGGTCGGCGATCACAAAATCAGCGTACCCGCCAATGCCGCCGCACTCAAAGACCTGCCCGCCGGCCAATACGACATTGTTGTCGAAGCTTCACGCGAAAAGGGCGGACGCGAGCTAGTTCGCCTGCCGCTAGCGTGGCCGCCCGCAGCAACGCAGCACCAGGCCACTGAAGGCAAACACGAACTGGGCGCTGTCACTTTACACGCCAACCCCTAACTGCATTTCACACTTTGGAAGAGACCGTCTTATGAAGAAATTGCTTGCCCTGTCGCTGCTGGCGGCCACCCTGACAGCCCCTGCCGCTAACGCCCACGACTTCTGGCTGTTGCCTTCGTCTACCGTACTGTCGGGCGACAAGGCGTGGGTTACCGTCGACGCCGCCGTCAGCAACGACAAATTTCATGTCAACTACCGCCCATTGCAACTAAGCAACCTGAACATCACCAGCCCCAGCGGCAAGCCTGTACAGGCCCAAAACACCTTTACGGGCCAAATGCGCAGCGGCTTTGACGTAGAACTGACGGAACCCGGCACGTATCAGCTGGCCATTGTCAACGCAGGCCTGGTCGCCTTCTGGAAAGAAGACGGCAAGAACAAACGCTGGATGGGCACGCCCGAGAAGTTTGCAACCGAAGTACCACAGAACGCCGAAGATCTGCGTGTCACGCAGCGCCATGGCCGCATCGAAACTTTTGTCACTCGCGACAAACCCACGACCATTAAAGCCGATGATCAGGGCCTGAGCCTGCGCCCGCTAACCCATCCGAACGATTTGTACGCGGGCGAAAAGGCAAGCTTCGTCGTATTGCTCGACGGCCAACCCGCCCAAAACATCGATGTCGAGGTCGTGCGTGGCGCCCAGCGTTACCGCAACCAGGTTGAAGAAATCATCGCCAAGACAAATGCAGACGGCGAAATCGAAGTGACCTGGCCGCAAGCTGGCCAATACTGGTTGCACATCGAACACAGCGATGACAAGACCAGCGTAAAACAAGCGAAAACACGCAACTTGTCTTACACAGCCACACTCGAGGTCTTGCCGCAGTAACGCCTATGAGCGACTGGATACGCCTGCAGGGTAACAGCATGGGGACGACGTGGGCGGTGGACATCGGTCCGCACAACCCCGCCTTGCGCCCCACAGGCACAAGCCTTGTCGGAAGACATCCGGCTCCGGCTTTACCTAGCGCAATACAAGCCGCCTTGCAGGCCGCGCTCGACAACATCGTCGACCAAATGAGCACCTGGGACACCGGCAGTACCATCAGCCGGCTGAACCGTGCCGAGCCCGGCTGGTATCAGATAGAACCCGAGTTCTACACAGTGATGGAAGCCGCCCTGCAGGTGGCGCAAGCCACGCAAGGCGCCTACGACCCTACCCTGAATGAGCTGGTAAACCTGTGGGGCTTTGGACCGGCCGGCCCCTGTACCCGGCCCCCGGCGCCGGCAGCGCTACGCGATGCCCTGCTGCGCAGCGGCTGGCGCAAAACTGCACTGAACCCCGAGCACCGCGGCGTCTGGCAGCCCGGCGGGTTGCAGTTTGACCTATCGTCTATTGCCAAGGGCTACGGCGTAGACGTCATGGCGCGCACGCTGGACGAACACGGCTATACCCACTACCTGGTGGAACTGGGCGGAGAGCTGAAGGCGCGCGGCACCAACCCCGACGGCAAACCCTGGCAAGTCGGTATCGACGAAATACACTTGCCGCTTGTCCTGAGCAACGAAGCGGTAGCCACGTCGGGCGACTACAGGCGCCACTTTGAACACGAGGGCAAACGTTACGCCCACACGCTGGACGCGCGCACCGGCCAACCCTTGCAACACGCGCTGGCCGCCGTCACCGTCATACACAAACAATGCGTATTGGCCGACGCCTGGGCAACCGCACTGCTTTGCCTGGGGCCCGACGCCGGGCCAAAAATGGCCCAAGAATACGGGCTCGCAGCGTTATTCGTTGAGCGGGCATCCACCGACTTCAAAGTGAATTGGTCTGCGGCCTTCGCCCAGAAAGCAGGGCTGAGCTTTTAGCATCGCGCGCAGCGCCGCTAAGCAGCCCGCATCGCCTCAATAAGCCTAGTCGGTAATAATGGCCCGCAGCAAACCGACCATCCGGTCGGCGTAATCGGGGCCCAGCTTGGCCAGCACGCGCTGCTGATGCGCCATGGCTTTATCGCACAAACTACTGATAAGTAGCGTACCCTTGGGGGTAATGCGCACCACCGTCTGGCGGCGGTCGACACGCGACGTTTCGAGGGTTACCAGCCCTTGGGCTTCCAGACGAGGCAGCACCTTGCTAAGCGTGGGTTGCTTGGTAATGGCCAAACGGGCCAAATCGCCCACCGTTTCGCCTTCGGCCTCAAACAAACTGCCCAAAATGCGCCATTCGGTTACCGTCAGCCCGGCTTTGCGTACTTCAACATGAAATTCGGCAGAAATATTATGGCTGGCCAACGCCAGCACCGAAGCCAGATATCGGTGCACGAAACGCACAGGCTCTTTAGGCCCGGCCTTTGGGGCGTTGACATCAGCCACCTGAGCACCTTTATTCATAAGAGACAACAATTCGGAAAAGGGGAAAATCGTATGCCAGCGAAACCCCTACGTCAAGACGACTAATGGTTTACCCTGATACTCAAACGACTGATTTTTTTATTAAATATTGCCAATACATGAATTTTCATGTTTTTTTGAAGGCACGTCGCATCCGCGCAACCGTCTTCAAGTAAAGGACACCACCATGGCAGAACGTTCATTCAAGAAAGAAGTCCAGCAGCTTCGCATCGGCGCTGGCGAAGAATTCCGCGGCGAAGGCATTTTGGCCGTGACCAAAGGCCTGTTGCAATCGGGCGTAGGTTACGTCGGCGGTTACCAGGGCTCGCCTATTTCCCACCTTATGGATGTGCTTGCCGACGCGCAAGACATCCTGGAAGAACTGGGCGTGCACTTTGAAACCAGTGCCTCTGAAGCCACAGCCGCTGCGACGCTGGCCGCCTCGGTCAACTACCCCATCCGGGGTGCGGTCACCTGGAAATCGACAGTAGGCACCAACGTCGCCTCTGACGCGCTGGCCAACCTGGCCTCGGGCGGTGTTACCGGCGGCGCTCTGGTCATTGTGGGCGAAGACTACGGTGAAGGCTCTTCGATCATGCAAGAGCGCACCCACGCGTTTGCCATGAAATCGCAGCTGTGGCTGCTCGACCCCCGCCCCAACCTCGACAGCATGGTCAACTTCGTCGAACACGGGTTCCAGTTGTCGGAAGCCAGCAACACTCCGGTCATTTTGCAATTGCGTATCCGTGGCTGTCACGTTCACGGCCGCTTCATTGCCAAAGACAACCAGCGTCCCAAATTTACACTGGCCGAAGCGTTGGCCAACCCCAAACGCGACTTGTCGCGCATTGTGCTGCCACCGGCAGCCTACGTGCACGAGCACGAAAAAATCAAACAACGCTGGCCAGCGGCGGTCAAGTTCATTAAAGACAACAAACTGAACGAACACTTCGACGGCGACGTCGAAGACCTCGGCATTATTTTGCAAGGCGGCCTTTACAACGGCGTCATTCGCGCCCTGCAACTGCTGGGCCTGGCCGACAACTTCGGCAACAGCCGCATCCCGCTGTACGTGATGAACGTCACGTACCCCATGATCGACGACGAAGTCACCGAATTCTGTAAAGACAAAAAAGCTGTCTTGCTGTTTGAAGAAGGCCAGCCCAACTACATCGAGCAAGGCATGAACATGATCTTGCGCCATGCGGGCATCGACACCATTTTGTCGGGTAAAGACGTACTGCAACTGGCGGGCGAATACACCACTGCCGTCATGCGCGACGGCCTGCAAAAGTTTTTGGCCGCCCAGCGCCCCGAACTGCTGCCTGTCATCGACGTCGAGCCCACCCAGGCGCCCGCAGCAGCCGCTAACGGCAATGCCGCCATGGAAGTGGCCGAAGTCACGCGCCCGAAACCCGTGATCAAAGAGCAGCCCATCTCGTTCCAGCGTATGTCGAAAGACATGGCCGAGATCGTGCCGCTACGGCCCGCCGGCTTCTGTACGGGCTGCCCCGAGCGCCCGATTTTTGCCGCGCTGTCGCTGACCCAAGAGAAGCTGGGCGAACACCACATCGCCTGTGACATCGGCTGCCACCTGTTCTCGATTTTGCCGCCTTTCAACCTGGGCTCTACCACGATGGGTTACGGGCTGGGCACGGCCAGTACGGCGGCGTTCAACGTCAAATCCTCCAAGCGTTCCATCTCGATGATGGGCGACGGCGGCTTCTGGCATAACGGTTTGTCGTCGGGTATTGGTAACGCCGTATTCAACAAATACGACGGCGTCATCATCTTGATCGACAACTACTACTCGGCCGCGACCGGCGGACAAGACATCTTGTCGTCACGCGCCGAAAACCCCAACCGTGCCACCAACAACCCCATCATCGAAGCTGTCAAGGGCGTCGGCGTCAAATGGGTCAAGGTCATTGAGCGCACCTACGACGTAGCGCGCGTTCGCGACACGCTCGAAGAAGCGCTTACCACCGAAGTCACCGGCCCTAAAGTACTTATTCTGCAGTCCGAGTGCATGCTGAACAAGCAACGCCGCATCAAGCCGCAGTTCAACAAGGCCGTCAAAGAAGGCAAGCGCATGGTCAAAGAGCGCTTTGGTGTCGATTCCGACGTCTGCACCGGCGACCACGCCTGCATCCGCTTGTCGGGCTGCCCGTCGCTAACCATCAAAGACAGCGGTGATCCGCTGAAAGAAGATCCAGTCGCTTACATCGACAACAGCTGTGTCGGTTGCGGTAACTGCGGCGAAGTGTCGCACGCCGCCGTACTGTGCCCTTCGTTCTATCGGGCCGACATTGTGCACAATCCCACCCAGTGGGACCTGTTCAAAGCCAAAGTCCGTCAACGCGTCATCGGCTTCCTGCAAGCCCGACGTAACCAGCGCCTTGCCCAATACTCTTTGTAAGCCCCAACCATGACAACAACACAATTGCACGACGTAACCCCCATCAAGATCGCAATCCTGGCCATGGGTGGCCAGGGCGGCGGCGTGCTGGCCGACTGGATTGTCGACATGGCCGAGCACGCCGGCTGGTGGGCTCAGACCACATCGGTGCCCGGCGTTGCTCAACGTACTGGCGCCACAATTTACTACCTCGAACTGCTGCCCGAAGAGGCCGTTAAGGTGGCAGGCCGTCAGCCGGCGCTGGCGCTAATGCCCACCCCGGGCGATGTCGACCTGATCGTCGCCTCCGAACTGATGGAAGGCGGCCGCGCCATCCAGCGCGGCCTAGTCACCCCCGACCGCAGCACCCTTATTGCTTCGTCACACCGCAGCTACGCCATTGGCGAAAAATCCGCCCCCGGCAACGGCATCGCCGACCCGAACAAGGTCATTGAAGCCGGCCGCACAGCCGCCAAGCGCTTCATGTGCTTCGACCTGCAATCGCTGGCCGAGCAAGCCGGCAGCGTGATCAGCGCCAGCCTGTTCGGCGCCATCGCCGGCAGCGGCACGCTGCCCTTCAGCCGTGCCGACTACGAAGCCACCATCGAGCGCAGCGGCAAAGGGGTTAAGCCCAGTCTTAAAGCTTTCGCGCTGGGTTTCGACGCTGCCCAGGGCGCACCCGACTTCCCGGACTTCATCGACACCACTCGTCCGGTACCTGCCGTACCGCAAACTGCGGCCAACGCACGCGTCAAGCAATTGCTCGACGACATTCGCACAAACTTTGCACCTGCCGCACAACCCATGCTGGTGGCCGGCCTGCGCCGCACGCTCGAGTTTCAAGACCTGGCCTATGGCAAAGAGTATCTTGAGCATATGCGCGGCATTCACGCCCTCGACAAGCAATACGGCGGCGATGCCAAGCAGTGGGCGCTTACCAGCGCTGCAGCCCGCTACGTTGCCGTTGCCATGGCCTACGACGACGTCATTCGGGTTGCCGACCTGAAAACCCGCGAAGCCCGTTTCGAACGCGTACGCGAAGAGGTACTCGCAAAGCCCGACCAACTGGTCTACACGACCGAATACATGCACCCGCGGCTTGAAGAAATATGCGGCACCATGCCGTCGTTTTTGGGGCAAGCCATCGAAAATTCGCCCAAACTTTGCAAGTGGCTCGAACCCATGTTCCGTAAAGGGCGTTTCTTGCAAAGCGGCACACTGACCGGCTTTTTAATGCTTTACGGTTTGGCCGGCATGCGTCGTTTCCGTCGCAGCACCTTGCGCCACAAAATCGAAATGCGCGGGTTCCACGAATGGCTCAACCTGATCACCCAAGTGGCGCCGGGCAACTACGAACTGGCCGTTGAAATCATCAACTGCCGTCGGTTGGTCAAGGGCTACAGCGACACGCATGCCCGTGGCACCAGCAAGTATCAAAAGCTCGTCCAGGCCGCACGCAACCTCATCGGCAAACCCGATGCCGCGTCACGCCTGAAGCAGCTGCGCGATGCCGCGCTGGCCGACGACAAAGGCACACAACTGAACAAGCTGCTTGCACAGGGAGATGCTGCAGCCGCCTGACTTTTTGGTCAATAAAATGACTACCGGAGACTTGTCATGACCTACAAAAACAACCCGGAGGCGATCAAAGCATTAGTTCGCCCCACAGAGGTCCACAAAGATCTCTTCATCGACGAAGAGCTCTTTGAACTGGAAATGGAACACTTGTTTGCCAATACCTGGGTGTATGTAGGCCATGCAAGTCAGGTGCCCAACCCGGGCGATTACTTCACCACCACCGTCGGGACGGATGACGTCCTGATGGTGCGCGACGCCGACAACAGCGTCAAAGTGCTGTACAACCGCTGTCCGCACAAAGGTGTCATGCTGGTCAACGACACCTGCGGCAACGCGGGCCGCTTCTTCCGCTGCCCCTACCACGCCTGGTCGTTCAAGCTAAACGGCGACCTGCTGGCGCTGCCGCTCAAGCGCGGCTACGACCCCGACACCTTCAAAGAATGCGAAGCCGCCCAAGGCATGGCCAAGGTCGAAAACGTCAAGAACTATCGCGACTTCATTTTCTGCCGCCTTAACCCCGAAGGGCAAAGCTTCGAAGACTTCTTTGGTCAATCGCTGTCAACAATCGACAACATGATTGACCGCTCGCCCGAGGGCAAACTTGAAGTCGCCGGCGGGGTGCTGCGCTACATGCACAACTGCAACTGGAAGATGCTGGTCGACAACCAAAGCGATACGTGTCACCCCATGGTGGCGCACGAGTCGTCGGCGGGTACGGCCGTCAAAGTATGGGAACAAGCCCCCGAGGGCACACCCAAACCTATGGCCGTCGAACAGTTCGCCCCCTTCATGTCGCCCTACGAATTCTTCGAGGGCATGGGCATACGCGTCTGGGAAAACGGTCACGGCCATACCGGTGTATCGAATTCCATTCACGCCGCGTATTCAGCCGTACCTGGCTACTTCGAAGCCATGACGGCCGCCTACGGCGAAGAACGCGCCAAGGCTATTTTGGACGACGTGCGCCACAACACCACGTTCTTCCCCAACATCATGGTCAAAGGGCCTATTCAAACCCTGCGTATTTTCAAGCCTATTGCGGCCAATAAAACGCTGGTCGAGTCCTGGACATTCCGCCTGGTTGGTGCGCCCGACAAACTGCTCGAACGCACCGTCATGTACAACCGCCTCATTAACGCGCCCACGTCAGTGGTGGGCCACGACGACCTCGAAATGTACGAACGCGCCCAACGCGGGCTGGTATCGCGCGGCCGCGACTGGGTCAACGTTGCGCGCCTCTACGAGCCCGGCGAAGAAGACCGCAAGAACGAAGTCACCAACGGCACCAACGAATGGCAAATGCGCAATCAGTATCGGGCCTGGGCACGTTACATGACAGCCACCATGAAGGAATCCACATGAGCCAGTTCACTGATCAGGACATTATCAAATTCGTTTACAGCGAAGCCCGTATTCTCGATGCACTGCAATTTGAAGACTGGCTCGATCTGTTCACCGAAGACTGCCATTACTGGATGCCGCTGGCCTACGCTCAGGAAGACCCGCGTCTGCACACATCGCTGATGGACGAGGACAAGCTGCTGCTGCGCGTACGGGTCGAGCGCCTGAAAGGTCAGCGCACGTTTTCGCAACAGCCGCGCAGTCGGTGCCACCACTTGCTGCAGCGCCCCGAAATCGATACCACCCACCCCTGGCATCAGCCCGAACAGGGCCAGTATGTAGTTCGCACCGCCTTTCATTACACCGAAGTACGCGGCGACGAACAAAACATTTATGCCGGCTGGGTAACCCACGAGTTGCGTGTTGAAGAGAGCCGCCTGCGTATTCGTCGCAAGCGTGTCGATCTACTGAACCGTGAATCGGCATTGAGCAACATTCAACTCTTCATGTAAGGACGCGGCCGTGGCCAATACCGTTTATCAAGCATTTACCGAAACTGCGGCGCAGTTTCCCGGCAACCCGTTTCTGTGCGTCATGCCCGAAACCGCCGACATTTACGACATCGTTCCCGGCGAAATCTCATATGGCGCCGCCCTGCAACGTATCGACACCCTAAAAGACGCCTATGCCAAAGCCGGTTACGGTCACGGCCATCGTGTCGGGCTGTTGCTCGAAAACCGACCCGCGTTTTTCATGCATTGGTTTGCGCTGAATGCACTAGGCGTTTCGGTCGTACCTATCAATGCCGATATGCGCGCTGCCGAACTGTCGTACCTGATCGGCCACTCCGAAATCTGCATGGCCGTGGCTTTACCCGGCCGTCACGAATCGCTAGCCGCAGCCGCACTCGACGCCAATGCGACACTGGCCCTGATGGGGCCGGACGACAGCATCCCCCCTGCCAACCGCCCCGCGCCGCTGGCAGGCCAGCCCATCGGCACCCACACCGAATGCGGCCTGATGTATACCTCGGGCACGACAGGGCGCCCCAAAGGCTGCATGCTGCCTAACGAATACTATTTGTACTGCGGTCAGTGGTACGCCAATATCGGCGGTCTGGCCACGCTGCACAAAGGTGTCGAGCGTATGCTGACGCCGCTTCCGCTCGTTCACATGAATGCCATGGCATGCTCGACCATGGCCATGGTCACCACCGGCGGCTGTCTGATCGCCATCGATCGCTTCCACCCAAAAACCTGGTGGAGCACCGTGCGCGAATCGCGCGCCACCGTCATTCACTATCTGGGCGTCATGCCGGCCATTCTCATGAAGGCCGCACCTGCACCAGAAGACACCCGGCACAGCGTGCGTTTTGGTTTTGGCGCCGGCATCGATCGCAGCCTGCACGAGCCCTTTGAAAAACGCTTCGGCTTTCCGCTGCTCGAAGCCTGGGCCATGACCGAAACCGGTTCGGGCGCAGTCGTCATTGCCAACCACGAGCCCCGTCATATTGGCACCAGCTGCTTCGGCAAAGAAGAGCCCGTCGTCGAAGTGCGACTGGTCAATGATGCCGGCAAAGACGCCGCCGTCAACGAAAACGGCGAACTGCTGGTACGCCATGCCGGCGACAACCCCCGCTTTGGTTTTTTTGCAGGCTACCTGAAAGACGAAGCCGCAACCAACGAGGCCTGGGAAGGCGGCTGGTTTCATACTGGCGACATTGTCTGCCGCGATGCCGACGGCTATTTACACTTTATCGACCGCAAAAAGAACGTCATTCGCCGTAGCGGCGAAAACATTGCCGCCGTCGAAGTTGAAAGCGTGCTGCTTCGCCACCCGGCCATTAAAGCGGCTGCGGTTGCGGCAGTACCCGACGCAGTGCGTGGTGACGAGGTTCTGGCTTGTCTGGTATGCAACGACGCGCCGGCCGACGCAGCCGCACGCGAAGCGCTCGCGCACGACATTGTGAAATGGTCGCTGACGCAGTTGGCGTACTACAAAGTGCCGGGTTTTGTGGCCTTTGTCGACGCCTTGCCGCTCACACCCACGAACAAGATTCAACGGGGCGAACTTAAAAAGCTGGCGCCAACCCTGGTGGGTACTGAGCAATGCGTAGACACCAATCACCTGAAAAAACGCCAGGAAATTTCCGCATGACGACCCGGCGCCAAGGCTACGAGGGCGTGGTCATCACCACGCCCATTACAGTTCCTTACGTGCGCTATGCCACCCAATCCGCCCATTGGTGGTTGGGTCAGGCCCTGCGCGATCTCATCAAAACATCGGGCATAGCCAAAGACAGTATCGACGGCATGTGCGTGTCCAGTTTCACCCTGGCACCCGACACCGCCGTCGGCTTAACGCAGCACCTAGGCATGAGCCCGCGCTGGCTCGACCATATCCCTATGGGCGGCGCCAGTGGCGTGGTGGGCCTGCGCAGGGCGGCACGCGCCGTACAGGCCGGTGATGCCGACGTTGTCGCCTGCCTGGCTGGCGACGCCAACCACGTCGACTCGTTTCGCAACACCGTCAGTCAGTTTTCGCGATTTGCACAAGACGGCACGTACCCCTACGGCGCGGGCGGGCCGAACGCCAGCTTCGCCTTGCTGACCCGCCACTACATGAATACCTATGGGGCCACGCGCGAAGACTTTGGCAAGCTGTGCGTCGACCAGCGCACCAACGCCCTGGGCAACCCCAATGCGCTCATGAAAAAACCCATGACGCTGCAGCAATACATGGACGCCCGCGTCATTACCGACCCCATCCACCTGTTCGACTGTGTCATGCCGTGTGCCGGCGCCGACGCTTTCCTGGTCATGCACGAAAGCCGGGCGCAAGACCTGGGGCTGCCGTATGTACGCATTTTGTCGACCATCGAACGCCATAATGCCTGGACCGCCGATGCTATTCAGTATCGCGGCGGCTGGACCGTTGATTGTGACGACTTCTACGCCCATGCGGGCGTCGCGCCAAAAGATGTCGATGTCATGCAGGCATACGATGACTACCCGGTCATCAACTTCATGCAAATCGAAGACCTCGGGTTTTGCAACAAAGGCGAAGCGCCTCAGTTTGTGCGCGACCATACCTTTACCACCGACGGCAGCTTTCCATTCAACACCAATGGCGGCCAGTTATCTACCGGGCAAGCGGGTGCAGCAGGCGGCTACCTGGGGATGGTGGAAACCATCCGTCAGCTCACCGACACCGCCGGCAAATGTCAGGTGGCCAACGCCCGCATCGGGCTGGTCAGCGGCTTTGGCATGATTAACTACGACCGCGGCCTGTGTACGGCGGCGGCGCTTCTGGCCCGGAGTGACGCATGACCACGCCATTACAAAAGCCCACGCGCAAAAATCCGGTTGCGCGCACACGGCAACCTGCGCTGCCGCCCGGTATGCGCTCACGTCGCGCACTGGGTCTGACCGCCGCGGCAGCTGCCGGGCGCTTCGACATGCAGGTCTGCCAAGAATGCGCAGCCGTTCAGTATCCGCCGCGCGAGGTCTGCCACCAATGCCTTTCGGCCGACCTGAAATGGCAGGCCGTTAACCCCAAAGGCAAGCTGCTGGCCACGACCACACTCGACCACAGCAACGATGCGTATTTCCGCGAGCGCCTGCCCTGGCGCGTGGGTACTGTCGCCATGGAAGCCGGTCCCTCCGTGGTCGCGCACGTGCACGGCGACTGCAACGACGGCGATACCGTGCGCCTGACGCTCAAGCTCGATCGCAGCGGCCAGGCCGTCCTGATTGCCTTGCCCCAAAAACCAACGCCCCACATGGAAGACGACCCCGTGCTCCGAGAAACTGCCTGCGACCCCAAATTCCGTCGCGCCCTGGTCACAGACGGCAAAACTGCCGTGGGCCGGGCGGTTGTCAAAGCCCTGCTCGACGCCGGCGCCACCACCGTATTCGTGGGCGACCCAGAAATCTGGAAAAAAGACGCCGCATTCGACGCGCTGTGTACCGACCCCCGGGTGCAGGTACAAGACCTCAATGTCAGCAACACCGACGCCATCGAGCGCGTGGCCAAGTCCATCGGCGGCAAGGTCGAAATTCTGGTCAATACCGCCAATTACGAACGCGATGGCGGCGTGCTGTTCAATCGCGACATCATGAAGGCCTACGACACGCTGAACACCAACTGCATGGGCCTGGTACGTTTAGCGCAGCACTTCGGTCCAGCGATGTCGTCGCGGGCGGCCGATGGCGTTGCCAATGCCGTCGCCTGGGTCAATGTGCTGTCAGTATATGCCCACATCAACCTGCCCTCGCGCGGGCTGTGGTCGGCCTCGCAGGCCGCCGCACTGTCGGTCAGCCAGTGCCTGCGCAACGAGTTCCGCCCGTCGGGCGTACGCGTCGTCAACATCTTTACCGGCCCGGTCGACCACGAGTGGGAGCAACTGACTCCGCCACCGCGCGTGGCACCGTCAGCCATTGCCAAGGCCGTAGTTCAGGCACTTAAAGACGGCACCGAAGACGCCGTCGTAGGCGACGTTGCCAAAGAAGTCATCGAGCTGCTGCAAGAAAACCCCAAAGGGTTGGAACGCGAACTGGGCGGCCGCTAAGCCAGGGGCCCGAACGTGCATCACAAGGAAACACCATGAGCACAAATGTACTGACGCAATTTTTGGGTGAACTGCTAAGCGGCAAGATCAAGATGGTTGATCTGACCGAAACCCTGACCCCGGACTTCCCCACGATTCAGCTGCCGCCCGAATTCGGTCAGGCCTGGCCGTTTCGCATTGAAGAAATCTCGCGCTACGACGAGCGCGGGCCGGCCTGGTACTGGAACAACTTCTCAATGTCCGAGCACACCGGCACGCACTTCGATGCACCGGTGCATTGGGTCAGCGGCAAAGACCAGCCCAACAACTGCGTCGACACCATCCCGCTCGACGCCTTCATTGCCGAGGCCTGCGTCATCGACTGTTCGGCCCAGGCCGCGCAAGACCCCGACTTCCTGCTCACCATCGACTTCGTCGAGCAGTGGGAAAAGCAACACGGGCGCATCCCCGAGCGTGCATGGGTATTGATGCGTACCGATTGGTCGAAACGCGACAAGCCCACCGACTACCTGAACATGCAAGACGACGGCGGCCACTCGCCTGGCCCCGACGCCCAGGTTGTCCCGTGGCTGATCAAAGAACGCAATGTGCATGGTTTCGGCACCGAATCTGTGGGCACCGATGCAGGCCAAGCCGCCCATCTCGACCCACCCTACCCTTGCCACTACTACATGCACGGCAATAACCGCTATGGGCTGCAATGTCTGACCAATCTTGATCAGCTCCCGGCAAAAGGCGCACTGATTTTCTCCGCCCCGCTTAAAATCCGCAGCGGTTCGGGTAGCCCATTGCGGGTCTTGGCCCTGACGCCCAACACATAACGATAACTACGGAGCACACCCCATGAATACGCAATACACCGCCGTCGTCACCGGCGGCAGCGCTGGTATCGGCCTGGAAATCGTCCGCCAGATGCTCGACGCAGGCTACGAAGTCATTTCGATGGCACGCCGCGAGCCCGAGCTGTCTCACCCCAAGCTGAAAACCGTCAAGGTCGACCTGCTTGACGCCAACGCCACCATTCAGGCCAGCAATGAAATTGCCAAGGCGCACGGCGTGACGCATGTCATCCACAATGCTGGCGTCATCTGGCCCAACCTGTTGCCCGACGTCACGCAAGACGAGCTGCACGGCCTGACGCAAATCCACCTGGGCGCAGCCATTGCGCTGGTGCAGGCCTGCCTGCCGCACATGGAGTCGATCAAATTCGGGCGTATTGTCATGATGTCTTCACGAGGCGCCTTGGGCCTGCCCACCCGCACAGCCTACTCGGCCACCAAAGCAGGCATGGTCGGCATGACGCGCACCTGGGCACTAGAGCTTGCCGCCAAAGGCATCACCGCCAACGTGGTCGCACCCGGCCCCATCCAAACCGATATGTTCTACGATGTGGTCGAAGCGGGCAGTGAACGCGAAGCCAACATCGCCAAGGGTATCCCGGTGCAACGCCTCGGTCGCGCCGACGACGTCGCGCGCGCCGTCATGTTCTTTTCCGATCCGGCCAACAGCTTTATAACCGGCCAGACACTTTATGTTTGCGGTGGCGCGAGCGTCAGCTCGATCACCATTTAACGGGCCCAGGCCCACGTCCCTTCCGGACAAACCGTTTCACGGAGAATAAAAAACTATGATGATCAAGAAACTGGTAGCACTGGCCGTTCTGGCCGCCATGGGCACTGCCCCCGCATTCGCGCAGGTCAAGGTCGGCGTTGTGTCGTCGTCCACAGGCCCGACGGCCCTGATCGGCATCTCGCAAAAAAATTCTGTCCCCCTGTTGCCCACCAAAATGGGCGACCTGACCGTTGAGTACATTTCGCTGGACGACGCGAGTGACCCAACCCAGTCGGTCACCAACTTCAAAAAACTCATTACCGAAGAAAAAGTCGACGCACTGATCGGGCCGTCGGGTTCACCCAATGCCATGAGCGTGATCCAGTTTGCAGCCGAAGCGCAAACGCCCATGCTGGCACCGGTAGGCACGGCATCGGTGGTCTTGCCCATGACCCCTGAAAAGAAATGGGTCTTCAAAACCACCCAAAACACCGACATTATTGCCAGCGCCCTGGTCGACCACATGGTTAAAACCGGCGTAAAAACCGTTGGTTTCATGGGTCTTAACGACGCTTATGGCGAAGACTGGCTGACCGTATTTGGCAAAATGGCCCAAGACAAGGGCATCAAACTGGTGGCCACCGAACGCTACCAGCGTAACGACAGCTCGGTCACCGGTCAGGCACTTAAAATTTACGCCGCCAAACCCGATGCCGTCCTGATCGCCGGTACAGGCGCAGCCGCTGTACTGCCGCAAACCACACTGGTCAAACAAGGCTACAAAGGCCAGTTCTACCAAACCCACGGCGCCGCCTTGCCCGCCTTCCTGAAACTGGGTGGCAAAGAAGTCGAGGGCACGATTCTGGCCGCCAGCCTGATGCTGGTACTGGACGAAATCCCGGCGACACACCCCTCCAAGGCCATTGCCGAAGACTACATCAAGCGCTACGAAGCCATGCACGGTCAAAAGCCTGCGACGTTTGGCGCCAACGTGTACGATGCCGGCCTACTGCTGGAAAAGGCAGTGCCTGTTGCAGCGGCCAAAGCCAAACCCGGCACACCCGAGTTCCGTATTGCCCTGCGCGATGCGCTTGAGCAAACGAAAGAGCTGGTGGCTACCCAGGGCGTCTACACCATGACCGCCGAAGACCACAGCGGCTTTGACGAGCGCGGCCGTGAGCTGATCACCGTTAAAGATGGCGAATGGCGTCTCGTGAAGTAATGCAGACAACGTCTGTCGGCCTTCGGGTCGAATGACGTCAACTCGGCTGCTCCCAAGGGGGCAGCCGATTTTTTATGCGGTTACGCGGCAGGCCCCGGCCCCGCGCAAAAGCGCATTAAAGCGCCAAATGAGATGAGCATCACCCAAAGTCAAAAAACCAATGTCCTGCTGCTGGCCGGGGGCCAGGGCCTATTCACTATCGTCACCATCACCATCATGACGCTCAGCAGCGTCATTGGTCGACAACTTGCGCCATGGCCAGAGTTGGCGACATTACCGGCGGCCATGATGATGTTCGCGACGGTGTTGACGACGTTGCCGGCGTCCTTGCTCATGAAGCGCATCGGGCGGCGACGTGGCTTTATCATGGGCGCCATCAATGGCGTCATTGGCGGTCTGGTTTGTTTTCTGGGTGTCGCCACGGCATCATTCGCCCTGTTCTGCCTGGGCAACTTCTTTATTGGCTTGTACCAGAGCTTTGCCATGTACTACCGCTTTGCGGCGGCCGACGTCACCACGGCCGAATTCCGCAGCCGGGCCGTGTCTTATGTCATGACGGGTGGGGTCATCGCAGCGGTTCTGGGCCCTATCAATGCCCGCCTCACACTCGACTGGGTGCCTGCAGTACCTTATGGCGGCCCATTTTTGGTGATACTGGCGCTGTCGTTGCTGGCCGCTTTCCTGGTCAACCAGATCGACATGCCCGAACCCGATCTACAGGCGAACGCTGCGCCGCCTGCCGCAGCGCGCCCCCTGCGTGTCATCGCCACGCACCCAGGTTTTATTCCGGCCGTGCTTTGCAGCAGCATTTGTTTTTCGTTCATGGCGCTGTACATCACCGTCACACCGCTGGCCATGAAAGACCTGGGTTTCAGCATGACCGATATCGCCGTCGTGACGCAAACCCAGGTGCTGGCGATGTTCGGCCCGTCATTCATTACGGGGGCCCTGATCGCGCGCATCGGCTTAAACCGCATTCTGTTCAGTGGCGTTGTATTGATGACGCTCGCCGGGCTTATTGGCGCGTTCAGCGATGCAGCACTGCCCGGCTACATCGCCTCGCGCCTGGCACTGGGCCTGGGCTGGAACTTTTTGTTTGTAGGCGGCGCCGTCTTGCTGTCGACCACACACAACGCGGCCGAGCGCGGCAAAGTACAAGGTATCAACGACCAGGCTATGTTCATTCTGGTGACCATAGGCTGCCTGGGCGCAGCCACCTTTTTAAGCGCGCTAGGCTGGCGCAACCTGAACCTGGCCGCTATTGCCCCCGTGCTGCTGGTTGGCGCGGCGCTGACCAGAATGGTAATGCAACAGCGCCGCCTTACCCTTTAAGACACGGCACCGAAACCGCCGCCACCGGGCGTCGCTATTTCAAAACAATCGCCAGCATTCAACTGAGCGCTGTCAGCATGACGCAAAGTTTCGACCTGGCCGTCAGCCCGGATTACCCGGCTTTCACCGCAGGCCCCCGGCGCGCCGCCTTGGGCCCCGAACGCGGGATGCGTCCAGCCATTGGCCAGCAGTGACACCGTCATGGGCTCGAGGAAGCGCAGTGTACGCAAACCGCCGTCGCCCCCATGCCAGCGCCCCAGCCCGCCCGAACCGCGCCGGATTTCGTAACGTTCGAGACGAACCGGGAACCGCAGTTCAAGCACTTCCGGGTCAGTCATGCGCGAGTTGGTCATTTGCGTCTGCACGACCGAGGTGCCATTAAAGCCGTCCACGAGGCGCCCGGCCTCGTCAAAGCGCCCGCCAGCACCCGAGCCACCCGACACCGTTTCGTAGTACTGGTAGCGATCGTTGCCAAACGTCACGTTGTTCATGGTGGGCTGGCTACCGGCATTAACGCCCAACACGCCATACAACGCGTTAGTCACGCAGGTCGAGGTCTCGACGTTACCCGCCACCACCGCAGCCGGATACCCCGGGTTAAGCATGGAATTGGCTGGCACCACCAACGTGAGCGGCTTCAGCCCACCCGCGTTGATGGGGATGTCTTCGTCGATCATGGTGCGGAACACATACAGCACCGCCGCCGTCGTCACCGCTTGCGGTGCGTTGAAGTTATTGGGCAACTGCGGCGACGTACCGGTGAAGTCAACTATCGCGCTGTTTGTCGCGTGGTCGATCGTCAGCTTCACATGAATGACAGCGCCGTTATCGAGCTGCTGCGTAAACTCGCCGTCGCGCAAGCGCGCAATGGCGCGGCGTACCGAAGCCTCGGCGTTATCTTGAACGTGCTGCATGTAAGCATGCACAACATCAAGGCCAAACGCGTCAACCATCTTCAACAGCTCTTCGCGCCCTTTTTCGTTGGCCGCAATCTGTGCGCGCAAATCGGCCAGGTTCTGGTCGATGTTGCGAGCGGGGTAACGTGCGCCCGCCAAAAGCTCACGGAACTCCGTCTCGCGCAGGCGCCCCCCCTCGACCAGACGGAAATTGGTGATGAGCACACCTTCTTCTTCAATGGTGGTGGAGTTGGCCGGCATGGAGCCCGGCGTCAGGCCGCCGATATCGGCATGGTGCCCACGCGAACCAACGTAGAAGAGAATATCCCGGCCTTCGGCATCAAAAACAGGGGTCACCACCGTTACATCGGGCAAGTGCGTACCGCCCGCATAAGGGTTATTCAAGACGTAGACATCGCCGGGGCGCAACTGCCCTTCATTGGCCTGCATGACGGCCCGGATGCTGGCGCTCATCGAGCCCAAATGCACCGGAATATGCGGCGCATTAGCCACCAGATCACCCCGGGCATCGAAAATCGCGCACGAAAAATCCAATCGCTCTTTGATGTTCACCGAGTAAGCCGTGTTCTGCAAGCGGTAGCCCATCTGCTCGGCAATCGACATAAACAGATTATTGAAGATCTCCAGCATGACCGGGTCGGCCTGCGTGCCAATGGCATAACGTTTGGGGCGCGGCACCACACGCTCAAGCACAATGTCGCCGCGCGTCGTCAAGCTGGCTTGCCAGCCGGGGTCGACCAAGGTGGTGGCATTAGCATCAGTAATGATTACCGGCCCATTCAGCACATCGCCCACACGCAAGTCTTCACTGCGATACAAGGGGCAATCGTGCAGGGCATCTTCAACATGAATTTGAACGGTATCGAAAGGCGTCAGTGGCGTTTCGGTCGCGCGCGGCTCGCGGGCAACCCCCCCGGACGCCTTGTCGGATTCATCGCCAATGGCCTCGGCCACCGCCGACTCAATTACCAGACGGCGGTCGGGCATCAGGAACGAGAAGCGCAGCGAGTATGCCCGTTCAAAAGCCTGCTTCATGGCCAACGTGCTGTCGAGCGTTACCGGCAGCGCCGTATCGGTGCCCTCGTAGCGTAAATACAGGCGGCGCTCGATACGGATGCAATCAGCCGCCACCCCTTGCGCCAGCAAGTCGTCGCGCGCTGCAGCCGCCAGGTCATTCAACACCAAACGCGCATCATCCTCGCCGGCTTCATCCCAGATCTTTTCTACAGAGCGCTCACGGATGGCGTTGGCTGCAGCCAGCCCCATGCCATAGGCCGACAGCACACCGGCCAGCGGGTGTACCAGCACCCGTGGCATAGCCAGCGCATCGGCCACGCGGCAGGCATGCTGTCCACCCGCACCGCCAAAGGTCGTCAAGGTATAACGCGTAATGTCATAGCCGCGTTGCACCGAAATTTGCTTGATGGCATTGGCCATGTTCGACACGGCGATGTTCAGGAAGCCTTCGGCTAATTGCTCAGGTGACGTCGCAGCACCCGTTTTTGCAGAGACTTCGGCCGCCATTGCAGCAAACTTGCGACGCACCACGTCGACGTCGAGCGGCTGATTGGCATTGGGGCCAAACACCGCCGGAAAATGTCGCGGCTGTATACGCCCCAACATGACGTTGGCGTCTGTGACCGTTAAAGGGCCGCCGCGCCGATAGCATGCCGGCCCTGGATTGGCACCGGCCGACTCGGGACCCACTCGCAAGCGGGCGCCATCGAAATGCAGAATCGACCCGCCTCCCGCTGCCACGGTGTGAATGCTCATCATGGGCGCACGGATGCGAACGCCCGCCACCAGCGTATCGAAAGCCCGCTCGTACTCGCCTGCATAATGCGAGACATCGGTCGAGGTGCCCCCCATGTCGAACCCGATGACACGATCAAAACCCGCCGCATGCGATATACCGGCCATACCCACAATACCGCCGGCCGGGCCCGACAATACAGAATCTTTACCTTGAAACGCGTGGGCATCGGTAAGGCCGCCGCTAGACTGCATGAACTGCAGGCGCACCCCAGGCAAAGCAGCCGCGACGCGGTCAACATAACGACGCAACACCGGCGACAAATAGGCGTCGACAACTGTGGTGTCGCCCCGCGCGACATAACGGATCAGCGGAGACACTTCGTGGGACACGGACACCTGCGTAAACCCGATAGTGCGGGCCAAATCAGCCAGACGCGTCTCGTGCATGGGGTTCTTGTACCCATGCATCAATGCAATCGCCACCGCACGTACGCCCTGGTCGTACACCTTGCGCAAAAATTGCTCGGCCTGATCATCATCAAGCGGCGTAACCACCTCACCAGAAGCATCCAGACGCTCGTCAACTTCAATAACTGATTCGTACAACAATTCGGGCAGAATGATTTCACGATCGAACAGGCGCGGACGATTTTGATAAGCAATGCGCAGGGCATCACGAAACCCGCGCGTCACTACCAGCGCCACCCGCTCGCCCTTGCGCTCCAGCAAAGCGTTGGTGGCCACCGTGGTGCCCATTTTCACCACATCAATGCGGTCAGCCGGAACCGGCTCGCCGGGCGGCACGCCGAGCAAACGCCGAATCCCCTCAACAGCCGCATCGTCGTATTGCTCAGGGTTTTCGGACAACAACTTGGCGGTGATCAGTTCGCCGTCGGGGCGTCGCGCCACCACATCGGTAAACGTACCGCCACGATCAATCCAGAACTGCCAGCGCCCCTTGTCGGCCGGGGTCGGCCCTTGGGCGCTCATAGCGACGAGGCTGCACGGGCAGCCTGATCGTAAAGACCTGACAAAGCGCGCAAGCGCTCGGCCATGCGCGACAACTGATCGGCATCGGCCAGCTCGCCCTCGACGGCCGGCAACAAGCAGCCGGCGCGTACATCGCGGAACCGGTCCAGCATGGCCGCCCCGTCGTCTGTCACGGTGTAGAACATTTCTTTGCCTACCTTCTCGCCGGCTACCAGGCCGGCGTTCTGCAATTTTTTCAACGAATAGGTAATCACGTAAGTGTCTTCGTAGTTCAACGTAAAACAAATATCAGCCAGCCGCTTGGCGCGTTGACGATGATAAACATGGTGCAGCACCAATACATCGGTGACGGCCAGGTCGTGCCCGCCGGCGGCGCGCATGCAACGCACCACCCAGCGCGAAAACGCGTTGTGGCAAACGATCAGGCCGAACTCAAATTCGGACAACGATGCATGCGGCCCTTCGGCCAAATGCGCAGAAGACAGAATACGCAACGCAGACGTCGGAACGCGTGCTCGCCCGTCATTCATCGGCCGCCTCCAGCCGCTCTTTTACAGGTGCAATCTCGGACACCAGGTCGCGAATACGCGCCTTATTGTGCAACGGCGCTACGTCGTGCTCCGAACCGGGTTCCATGCGAGCCAAGCAGGCGTACACGACCTTACCATCCAATTCCATCATGCACTCTTTGCAGGCGTTGGCGTTAATACAGGAATACCGAAACGCCAGCGTATCGTCCAAATGCTCACGCACCCAACGCAGGCCGTCAAGCAACGAACCCGTCGCGCCCTCGGGCAACTCGAAACGCTCAACGCGCGACTCGCCGCCGCCCACACCGCGTTGAATATTCAAAAACACCGATTGTTTAAGGGCTTCTGTCATGGTTATCTCGCTATGCAATTAATCATTGGCAACATCATGGACCGCATCACTGTTGACGCCATCTGCCCATACGTCGCGCATCTATTCACTTATCCCGCCACGCCTGCCGGAGCCGTTACGGCGTGCGTATCATCCAGGCGTTCGATCGAGCGCTGCGTCAGCACCCAGCGGCCCTCACGCCAGACCAGCATCTGGTTCAGCACCCAGGCATCGTCCATCGCCGGGAAGTCTTCACGCTGATGCGCGCCACGGCTTTCGGTACGCGCCAACGCACATTGCGTTACGGCTTCTGCGACCATCAGCATATTGCGCAGATCAAGCGCGTCGATCTGCACGGGGTCTTGCGGGCCATCGCCCCCCGCAACCGCGTCGCCCACTTCGGCACGCATTTGTGCCAACGCCTGCTGGGCTCGCTCAAGGCCCTGCTTTGTACGAAACGGCCCGACATCACTTTGCATAATGGCTTGCAAACGGGCAATTTGCGCCGCAACGTTGGGGCGCGTCGTCGTGGCGCTTCCTGCGCCCGATGACGTGGCCTCAGACGGCGTCAGCAATGCTTTAACAACGGGTTGCGCCAAAGCATCGACAACGTCGGCACCGACCCTGTCTTGGGTCGCGTTGTAGGCTGCTGCCGTGCGGCCCGCCTGCAAACCAAACGTAATGGCCTCGGTAATGGCATTGCCCGACAACCGATTGGCGCCGTTAGCGCCCCCAACAGCCTCACCAGCAGCCAGCAGCCCGGGCACGTCGGTTTGCATATCGACATCGACCTTGACGCCGCCCATGTGATAGTGAGCGATAGGCGCCACTTCGATGGGCCCTTTGGTCAGGTCAATGCCGTTGGCGGCAAGCTTGTCAATGATTGGGCCAAAAGCCTTGCGCAGCTCGGCCTCGGGCACGTGCTCGAAGCTTAAGTACGCACCACCGGCGGGCGACCCGCGCCCCGCCTCAACCTCTTTAAGAATGGCGTAGGTGGCTGCATCGCGCGTGACGGTATAACCCTCTTTCTCGGCCTGATGCCCGTATTTTTCAACAAATTCCTCGCCCAGCCCGTTCAAGAGCCGGCCGCCCAGCTTGTATCGGAACGGGTCCCACATAATGGGGTCGAACCCCACTAGGCGCGGCGCCAAATGGCCGATCGGGAAAAACTGAACGAATTCCATGTCGATAAGTTGCGCGCCGGCTCGTGCGGCCAGCGCGTAACCATCGCCCCCCATGTTCAACGACGCGCTGTTGCGCTTGTACAGCCGGGTCAACCCCCCGGTAGCGATAATGACTGCGCCGGCACGTATGACCAGCACGTCTCCCGTCGTCAGGTGCAAGGCCACTGCACCCACCACGCGCCCGGCATGTACCACCAAATCGACCACCAGAATGTCGCCCAGGCGCTCAATCGCGTCGTTCTGGGCCACCTGGGTGCGCAATGTCTTAGCCACCGCCGGGCCGGTATTGAGGTAATCGACGTAAACACAGCGCGGGCGATCGTGGCCAGGCGCATGCGCCTGCACCATATGCCCGTCGGCGCGTGCCCAACCCGTGCCCCAGTCGTCCATCAAACGGATGGCATCCACACCTTTCTCGCACAGCAAGCGCGCCAGTGGCTCGCTACACAAGCCCCGTCCAGCTTTAAGCGTATCGGCATAGTGATAACGCCAGTCATCGGGCACCTGTTCGCCCAGCGCAACCGCGACCGTCATTTGCGCCATGATGGTCGCACCACCTCGACCAATCAGGCTGCGATCGACCAGCATGACATGCTGCCCTGCCTGCGCTGCAGAAATGGCGGCACTCATCCCGGCGCCCCCGGCACCAACGATGAGTACGTCGGTATCAAGATGTCTGATTTTTGCTGAACTCATGCTGCCCCCAAATATGCTTTTTGAACCATGAGGTCGGCCGACAGATCGGCAGCAGCCCCGGTCAGAACGACATGGCCGTGCTGCAGAACATAAGCACGATCAGCCAGTTCAAGGGCAATACGCGCATTTTGTTCAACCAGCAAAATGGTTTGCCCCGCCGCTTTCCAGCGAAACAAAACCTCGTAGACCATATCCACGAACTTTGGCGACAAGCCCATCGAGGGCTCGTCGATACAAATCAATTTGCCGCGACGCAGCCAGGCGCGGCCCAGCGCCAGCATCTGCTGCTCGCCGCCCGATAACGTGCCTGCTGCCTGTCGCCGACGCTCGGCCAAACGGGGAAAGGTGTCAAACACCTCGGCAAGATCGCTACGGATCGCGTCTTTTTCTTGCCGACGTGGATACGCCCCCATCAGGAGGTTTTCGTACACCGACATTTCAGGAAAGACACGCCGCCCCTCGGGCACACTGGCGACCCCTAAATCAATAACTTCAGGTGACGACAAGCCCTGAATTTCACGACCTTCGAGCACCACACGGCCACGCGACGGCGAGACCAGGCCCAACACGGTTTTAAGCGTCGTGGACTTGCCCGACGCGTTGCCGCCAAGTACAGACACCACTTCGCCGCGCCCGACCTGCAAACTGACGCCGAACAGCGCCTGCACAGCGCCGTAGTGGACATCCACGTCATCCACCACCAAGAAAGGCGAAATCGAAGAAGAATTTTGCTCAACCAAGATGTGCATCCGATGAATTGGCGCGCCGCTGGCGCCCCAGATAAGCTTCGACCACCTCCGGGTGATCAAGCACGTGATCAGGATCGCCTTCAGCCAGAACCTCGCCCTGATTGAGCACAATGACCCGATCGGCCACTTTTCGCACCAGCGACAGCTTATGCTCAACAACCAACAGCCCCAACTCGGGTCGCAGCTCACGCAAGGCCAGCAAAAGCTCAGTCAGTGCTGCGGTTTCTGTGGGATTCATACCCGCCGCAGGCTCATCCAACAAGATGAAATCGGGCTGCGCCACCAAAACACGGGCAATTTCAAGGCGACGCCGATTCGCATACGACAAGCTGAACGCCGGTTGGTCGCGACGCGGCCAAAGACGATCACCAAACATTTGAAGCGTTTCACGCGCAAGCTCTTCTTGTGCGCGGCGGCGCTCACGCCAGGCCGGCGTATCGAACAGCGTAGCCAGCAGCTCGGTAACCGGGTCGGTCAGCCGCCCGCTCGGCCTGCGCAGCATCGGGGCCTGGGTACCCAGCATGACGCTATCCCATACCGACAGCGCCGGAAAAACGCGTGATGTCTGGAAACTACGACCCACACCCAAGCGGGCGATCCGTTCAGGAGGCAAATTGTCGATGCGCCGGCCGTTCAGGGAAATGCGCCCCGACGATAAACGATCGACTCCGCTGATCAGCTGGATGAGCGTTGACTTGCCCGCACCGTTTGGGCCCACCAGAGCTAGTGTTTCGCCCGGGGCCAACGTAAAGCTGACCTCGGTGACCGCGCGCACACCACTGAAATGACGAGACACACGATCGAGATGTAATCCGCGACTTGGTGCCATCAGCGTGCTCCTAACAAACCATGAGGACGCCAGCGCAGGGCCGCCAGCAATATCACCCCGTAAACAATCATTCGCCACTCGGCAAACGGGCGCAAGAGCTCTGGAATCAGCGTCAAGACAAAACCGGCCAATGCAGCGCCCGTCAGGTTGCCCAGCCCCCCAAGCACTGCCATGGTCAACAGCAGCATCGAGACCTGCACGTTGAAGCTGTCGGGCGTAATGACACTTTGAACGTAAGCAAACAAACCACCCGCCGCGCCGGCCATGGCGCCCGACACCGCAAAGCCCAGCATCAGGTAGCGCCTTACCGGCAGGCCTGCGGCATGCGCCGCCAGACGGTCTTCGCGAATGCCGCGCCATACCCGGCCAATATCACTGTTCAGTATGCGCTGGCCCACGAACAGTAACACCGCGACCACCAGCGCCACCAACCAGAACTTCTGCCCAATGGCCGACAGGCGCAACCCGCCCAGCAGCTCGAAAGTCGGTGCAGGAATATTCAGGAACCCCATGGGGCCGCGCGTGACCGGCAACCACGTCATGAACACCAGAAAACCAATTTGACCAATAGCCAGCGTCCCCAAGGCAGCCGTGTGACCGCTAAGCTTGTACAGCGGCAACGACGCCAGCGCCGACACGATCGCGGTGATGACGATCGCGGCGGGCAAAGCGACTTCTGTGGGCAAGCCATAGGTATGCCCCAGAACCGCGACGGTATAGGCCCCTACGCCATAAAACGCCGCATGACCAATAGACAATACCCCCATCGAACCCGACACCAGCGTGACGCTGCCCGCGAGCAACGCCAGAATCATGGCGTACACCACGGCCTGCAAGATATAACTGCTGTCTATGACGAAGGGCAGCAAACACAGCCCCGCACCCACCGCCAGAAACCCCCACGGGGGAATGTCTCGGACACGATAGGCCGCGCGCTGACTGGAAGACGACGCCAGCAAACTGGTACTTGGCATAGCGCCCGACGCGCCGCCG
This sequence comes from Pusillimonas sp. NJUB218, assembly GCF_003788685.1. Lineage (NCBI taxonomy): Bacteria > Pseudomonadati > Pseudomonadota > Betaproteobacteria > Burkholderiales > Alcaligenaceae > Pusillimonas > Pusillimonas sp. NJUB218. Next base: position 83,292 of record NZ_NQMK01000001.1, on the reverse strand, counting down.
GCACCGCCCAGGGCATCGAGGCGACGATCACCCAACAACCCTTGCGGACGAAACAACAAGAACACCAGCAATAGCGAAAACGCAACCAGATCGCGGAACCCCTCGCCGATATAGGCGCTGGCCAACGTCTCGACCACCCCCAGCATCAAACCGCCCAGCACCGCACCCGGAATACTGGTCAACCCACCCAGCAAGGCCGCCGCAAAACCTTTCAGGCCAAACGGCAAGCCCATGGCCGGGAACACGCTTTTAAAGTACAGGGCGACGAGGATCCCGCTTAAGGCGCCCAACGCGCCCGCCAACCCGAAGGCCAAGCGTCGGACATCGCCCGTACGCACGCCTAACTGGGCGGCGGCATCGCGGTCTTGCGCAGTAGCGCGCAAAGTGCGCCCCATCCAGGAGGCGCGCAAAAACCATGTCAGGGCCAAAGCCGCTAGGCCGCCAAATACAAAAATCAGAATATCGGTGCTGGTGATGTACGCACCGCCGATAAACAACGTGAATTCTTCATAGGGCACCGGAAAAGCCTGGCCCTCGGGCGACCAGATAATCTCGGCCAACTGGTCGATGATGATGCTGATCGCCAGTGTTGACAGCACCGGCGCAATAAATGGGCCGTTTTCAAGCGGGCGCAAGGCTACCCGCTCAAGCAGCATACCCAACACGGTCACCAACAACACCGAGGCTACGGCAGCCACCGGCAAAGGCAACCCTAACCAAACCACCCCGGTAAACGCAAAAAATGCGCCCAACATGAACAGGGCGCCCTGCGCGAAATTGATCAGGTTCGACACGCCAAACACCAGGCTGAAGCCCAATGCAATAAGCGCATAAACCTGACCAATGGCCAGGCCGTTAAGTATTTGACTAAAAAACAGTTCGATCATGTCGTGCGCCATGAAAAGAGCCAGGGCAGCCCCGAAAAGAGTCTGCCCCGGCCCGAAAGATGTAATGCCTTAGAACAACTGGAATTGACCATCGCGCACAACAATGAATGTCGGCGCCTTTTTCACATTGCCGAATTCATCGTATTTGGTCACGCCGGTTACCCCTTTGTATTCCGGTCCATTAGCCAGTGCCTCGCGCACGGCCTCGCCGGTCAGCGGCTTGCCCGAGCGGATCACACTACGCACAGCTTCAAGACCTACGCCGATGGCGTCGTACGCCAACGCGGCGAACTGGTCGGGATTACGGCCATATTTAGCTTTGTAAGCATCAACAAACTCTTTTTGGGCAGGGTCGCCGGCAAAGAAAATAGAGTGAAGCACAACGCCCTCGGCCGCCTTACCCGACAGCTCGATAAATTTGGGCGAAGTCAGCGGAATACCGCCACCCACCGGAACGTCGATGCCCGCCTGGCGCAATTGCTGAATAAAAATCGAAGCTTCTTGGTAAGGCAAAGCCAGGAAAACGCCTTCGGGGTTCAAGGCCTTGATCTTGCTGATGAAAGGACGGAAATCGCGCGAACCCGGCTGAACGCTTTCAAGCAACAACACTTTGCCGCCAGCCTTTTCAATAGCAGCAGCAGTCGCCTTACCGGTATACACGCCCCAATCATCTTGCGAATAAGGAATAACGACGGTATTGGCCTTCAACTGCTTTTGAATGGTGTCGGCGTTATATTGGGCCAGCACATCGTCGGTGTTGTTTTGCCGGAACTGGTAGGGGCTTTGCTTGCTGAAGTCAGGATGCGAAGACGTTGGGCTGATTTGCGGGATTTTGGCTTCGGTAAAGATAGGGGCCGCAGCCAGCGATGCCGTTGTCGACCAGGAACCAATGGCCAGCACCACATCAGGGGTATTGGCAATCTTGCGCGCTACGGTCGCAGCTTCTTGAGGTGAGTTGCGGTCATCTTCGATGATCAGGTTAACGGGGCGCCCCTCGATACCGCCCTGGGCCTTGACCTGATCCAGATACAGCTCGATGGCGTTTTTGAAACTGGTGCCGTATTCGGCAAAGTTACCCGACAAGTGGGAAAAGAAACCGATATTGATGGGTTCGGCGGCCATGGCCGGGCTGGTCAGGAAGGCGGGCAACAAAGCTGCCAGAGCCAGAGAGCGTAAGGAGCGCATGATAGGACCTCGTTAAGATTTGAGTCTTTATAATCTTAACGTTTAGTTAGTAAATTGCTAACGTATTATAGGTAATAAGCAAATAAAAAAAGGCCACCGCCTAGGTAGCCTTTTTGCACGACGGTTACCAGCACCCACCCGGCAAGCTTGCCGGGCGGTGCCGGCAAAAGAAAACACCATTAACTGCCAGGCAATTCGGAAATGCGTCGCTCCAAAACACTTAAATCGTCGCGTAACTGGCGAACAACCTCGCCTATTGAGCCGTCGCGCAACTGACGCTCCTCGACCCGCAGCACTGAGTTCATAGCTAAATCGACAATTGTTTTGACAACATCGTCAAACCCAAGCGCACCTTTGGGATTGAACCACCATGCACCCCAATTACACATACCGATGATCGCAAATGCAGCGACCTTTGCGTTCACGTTGCGAAACTGGCCGGTTCGAATACCTGCGTCTATCGCTGCGGAGAACCTTTCAAGCACCATACGTCGGGATGCTTCCGCCTTCTTTTTTATAGACGGAGATAACTGCTCCTCGTTACGCTCAACCACGCGAAACTGAAGAGGATTCGCCAGAATCAGACTGGCGTGCTGGGCGACCAACTTTCGCAGCGTTTCCTCTGGGTCTGCGTGCTCGGTTGTCACACCAACCGCCAATTTTGCCGCCATTTCAGTAATTCCAGATGTCAACTCGCGAAGAATCGCTTCTTTATTACGAAAATAATAATAAATGGCAGTTCGAGTCACCCCCATGGCTTCGGCAATGTCGCCCATGCTGGTCCCCTGAAAACCCCGCTGAATAAACAGTCGCGACGCCGCCTCCATGATCGAGTCTTGCAGCAATTCACGACGAACGGTCTTTTGTGGCGAGTTCACACTGCGGGCCATAGAACACTTTATTGGTAATTAAAGGCTGAATTATAGGTGAGCAACAAATACCCTGAACTAGGGAATTCCACTATATAGATAAATTTTTCACACATTAGTCAAATTTGTCGATAGAATAAAAAAAAAGGAGCTACCTTATGAGTTCAAGCACTCTTCCAAACAATAACGACGCCCAAAAAATAACTGCCGGCTTTCTGAATACCGACTGGACGCCACGCGAACTGCCCGCGGGCACAACCACGCAGAACATCGTGCTCAGAACACGAGATGGGGCGGCTACCGGCGGCGCGCTGTATCAGCCCGCGCACAAGTCCGACACGGTCGTCTGCATCATGCACCCACGCGAGTTCATGGCTTGTCATTACCTCATTCCGGACATCACCCAAGCTGGGTATGCCGCATGGTCGCAATGGCCCAGGTCTGTCGGCAACGACCTGCGGCTGGAACATGAAATTGCCCTGTTCGATGTGGCCGCAGCTATGGAACGCTTACGTACCGAAGGCTTCAAGCGCATTATCTTGTTGGGAAACTCAGGTGGTAGCGGTTTGTATAGCCTCTACATGCAACAGGCCTCGCTCAATCCAGCTGCGCGCATTCTCAAAACGCCAGGTGGACGCCCTACCCACCTAGATATACTCAACATGATTCAGGCTGACGGCCTGGTACTCGTTGCCCCCCACCCCGGCCAAGGCGCCTTGCTTATGGGGTGCATTGACCCGTCGATCACCGACGAAGACGACGCGTTCTCGACTGACCCGACACTAGACCCTTTTAGCCCTGAAAATGGCTACGACCCAAAAACAAAATCAGCGCGTTACAGCCCTGAGTTCGTAAAAAAATACCGCGAAGCACAGGTTGCACGAGTCAACCGCCTGGACAACCTTGCCAAGACATTAATCGACGAAAGGATGTCAGCGCGCGCGCGCCTCAAAGCAGGCGCAGCAGGCAAGCGGGACAAGCAACTGGCCTCACATAGCCAAATCATTACCATCTGGAGAACGGACGCCGACCTAAATTGCTTCGATCTTTCACTTGACCCGTCAGACCGAAAGCTGGGCTCGCTCTGGGGCAACAACCCTCTGGTCTCCAACCTAGGGTCGGTCGGTTTTGCACGTCTGTGCTCCCCTGAAAGCTGGCTGTCGACATGGTCAGGCCTGTCTTCAAATGCGCTGCTCGAAAAAACCGCCCCCGCGATCACGCAACCAACCCTACTGATCGAATACACCGGCGACCAAGCGTGCTTTCCAAGCATTATCAAAGAAATCTACGACAGTTTGGGGGCCAGCAACAAATCCCACGAGCGTGTCCGCGGTGACCACCACGGCAGGTCGCTTACACCCGACGAAGAACCCGGCCGCTACCAAGCGGGCCGTTTGATTTGCAATTGGCTAACCGCCAACTTCCCACAATAAAGCCATACGAACACCCCCTCGGGCTGCCCGGGGGTGATAAGGACCATCATGAACACAATACAGGCCACCCCCCGCCTCACGCTCAAAGGCGTAGACCATACCGCCCGCCCCACCTGGAAACTCAAAGAGACTGTTGAGTTCTACCGCGACGCACTTGGCCTGCCCCTGATTCACACCATTTCGGCCAGAGGCTGGGGCCCAAGCACGCACCCCGATTTTCTCCATTTCTTTTTCGACAGCGGCAAAGGAAGCACCATCGCGTTCTTCTACTATCTGGGCACGTCAGAAGCACCAGAAATAGCTTCGCGCCGCTATACAAAACCTTGGCCTGAAGACTTCGTTACAGACGCCACACACACCGCTTGGCAAGTCGACTCAGCGGAAGAGCTACATGCCTGGAAGCTACGCTTGCAAGAAAAGGGCGTCGATGTCTCGGTAGAAACTAAACACGAAGTAATCGAATCCATCTACTTCCGCGACCCCAACGGCTATTTTCTGGAGCTGACACTTAAGTTGCGCCCACTGCTGCAACGCGACGCATACGATGCGCAACTCACCATAGAGGCCGCCATCGAGCTAGAGGCCGAGCGAAACGGCATCCAAAATCTGAGCGCCATTGACGAGGTCTGGCAACGCAAAGCTAGCAAGCTGCTGAAGGTCGATGCTGATGCCAAGCGAGTCAGATTGCCAGTACTTAACGTCAACGAATTTTCTTCATTGGTCGATGCCGCAAAAGCCTTACCCGGCTGCACAGTCTCCGCCATTAATGATGATTATTGGCTCATCGAAGCCGACCAAGCCATCGAGTTCGGACGTAAAGCGCTAGGGCTAAAGCCGGCGGTATGGTACGGGCTTTTCACGGGCGGACTGGGAGGAAGAATCACCCGATTCGACCGAGACACTGTTCGCATCGAACCGTAAGCGGCTTACGGAGGAGACATGCATAAAATCAACAACCAAATTCCTGGCGTTACTTATCAAACCGACGCAAAAGCGGCCTACTACCTTGAAAAGGGGGCATGGCTCAACAGCACCGTCGGCGACTGCATTCGAACCACCGCATCCCATCACCCGAACCGGTCTGCCTTCATCTCTGACGAACGCACCGTCGACTTTAAGACGCTTGACGAAGAAACCGAACGGCTCGGTGCAGCACTGTTAAACCTGGGGCTTGTCCCCGGAGATCGAGCTATCTTCCAGCTCGGCACAACCATTGAAACCGTTATTGCTGTGTTGGCCTGTTATAAGGCCGGCATCATCCCGGTATGTGCAATTCCTCAGTACCGCGAAGTTGAAATCGGTGCATTGACCCAAAAAAGCAACGCGCGCGCTCATTTTGTTCAAGCAGACTTCGGCCAGTTCGACCTTGTCGCCTTCGCAGGCCAACAACGGCAGGCATCGCCCAGTATGGAACACATTATTGTGGTCCGAGGCAACGCCCCCGAGAATGCGGTGAGCATGACGGCCCTGATCAATGACATCACCCTTGACAAGGCCAGAGCTAGGCTGGCAAAAGTGTCGATTGCCCCTCGTGATTTGCTGAGCTTTCAACTATCAGGCGGCTCGACTGGTTTACCGAAAATCATCCCCCGGTTTCATGCAGAATACTTGGGGCACAGCGCCAACTGGGCAGCACACTACGGGGTAGACATATCATCTCGAGTGATTTGGTCGCTGCCCATCATGCACAATGCTGGCCAACTTTACGCTCTCATGCCGCCATTGCACATGGGTATCACAACGGTACTAATGCCCAAAGTCGACATCAAGCGCATGCTTGAGCTCATAGAAACGCATAAGGTTACCCACGGCATTTCGATTGGCCCTATCGCGCCCCAACTAATTGCCTACACCGATCTAAGTCAACACGACTTATCGTCGATGAAATTATTTGCGACCATGAGCCGCGCCGAGTCTTTGGAACGGCACATTGGCGTGCCCTGCTCAAACCTATATGGAATTACCGAGGGCCTGCTGATGGGGAGCGACGCCAGCGTGCCAGCACAGGCACGCCACACCACTCAAGGCCGCTCTGTCAGCGATTTAGACGAATTCAAGCTACTGGAACCTGAAACGAATAACCCGGTTGCCCTAGGCCAAATGGGGGAGTTCTGTTTCCGAGGCCCCTCAAGCTTGTTGGGCTATTACGGCGACCCTGAGGCAACAAAAAGCACTCTTACTGAGGACGGCTTCGTCCGCACTGGCGACATGATGACGGCCCATAAAATTAATGGCCACACATATTATGCTTTCGAAGGTCGCTTACGAGACAACATCAACCGAGGCGGAGAAAAAATCGGCTGCGAAGAGGTTGAAGGCTTTATCAGCCGACACCCCTCTATCGCAGACGCCAAGCTCGTTGCGATGCCTGACCCGGTATACATAGAGAAAGGTTGCGCTTTCTTAATCCTGCGCCCGGGCCAGACCGCTCCCAGCGTTGTCGAGCTGGCGACATACCTGACAGACCAAGGCCTGGCGAAATTCAAGTGCCCCGAACGCATTGAAGTCGTTACCGAGTTTCCAATCACGCGCGTCGGAAAAGTCGACAAGGCTGTGTTACGAGCCCAGATTGCAGCGCAGCTTCAGGCTGAGCAAACCAAAGCCAAAGGTGAGTGCACATGATCAGCACAGAACACGTCATTGCTGACACACCTTTCACGGTGAGAAGAATCGTCAAATGGGGGCAATGCGACCCCGCCGGCGTCGTCTACACCGTGACATTCGGGGAATATGTCATATCGACTGCAGAACTCTTTTATGCCCATTTGATGGGTCAGTCGCCCCAAAGAGGAAAAGACCAGCACGATTTCGGCACGCCCACTCGGGCACTGAGCTTTGATTTCCAAAGATCACTGCGACCAGACGACCAGTTCGACACCATCGTCACTATTGGCGAGATACGCAACAGTACGTTCGAAATAGTCATGACCGCAATAAACGAAGCTCTAGAGACCGTGTTCATCGCCCGCCTTACCCCCGTTTGCGTCTTTAGAGAGGAGCGCAAGTCACGCCCACTTCCTACCTTTCTGCGAGAGGCGCTGGAAGCCTACAAAGCCAGAACACAAACCGTTTGACCCGCCTTACAACAACCCGGAGACAAAACATGAATCAGAAACTAAAAATCGTTGTTGCAACATCTCTTACAGCATTTGCACTTCAAGCCCACGCCGCCGATAAAGTCAAGCTTGGCTTTATTGCTGCGCAAAGCGGCCCCTTGGGCGTACTGGGAGCCGAGCAGAAGCGCGGCCTGGATATTGCCTTGGAGCAACTGGGCAACAAACTGGGTGGCCGCGATATTGACTTATACACCGCTGACTCCCGCGCGACACCAGGTGTGGCGGTACAAGAGGTATCCAAACTCGTTGACAAAGACGACGTAGACATTATTACCGGCGGAACGGCGTCTAACGAAATTATGGCTATTGTGAAGCCAATTGCGGCCGCCGGACTAACGCTTGTTGGCACTAATGGCGGCCCTTCTCCCTTGGCCGGGAAAGACTGCTCGCCGGCCTACTACAGCGTCGCGTTTCAAAATGACCAATGGAGCGAAGGCATGGGCGCCTATATGTCGGCGCAAGGCATCAAACGCGCCTACTTCATCGGCATGGACTACCAGGCTGGCTGGGACCACGTTGGCGGTGCAGAACGAGAATTCAAAGGCGAATCGATAGCCAAAGTATTTACACCGCAAGCGCAGTTGGACTTTTCCGCGGAGTTAGCCCAAATCAGGGCGGCGAAACCTGACGGTGTATTTGCTTTCTATCCTGGTGGTGCCGCCATTGCATTCGTAAAGCAATACGCGCAATCGGGGCTCGATACTCCTCTCTTCTCGAATGCTGGCTTAGTCGACACATTGTTCCTGCCCTCATTTGGTAACGATGCTGTTGGCGTGGTGATTTCCAGTCACTACAACGCTGAACTAGATAACGAGGCAAACAAAAAATTCGTGCAAGGCTTCACCGCGAAACATGGTCGTCCCCCATCGTCGTATGCGGCTTCTCAGTACGACGCAATCATGCTGCTAGACAAAGCAATTGGCCAACTTCCCGCAGGAAAAATAGATCGTAAAAAGCTGCAATCGATTATCGCAAACACCGAATTTCCGAGTGTTCGCGGCAACTTCAAGTTCAACAATAACCATATGCCCATTCAGAACATTTACGCGCAACGCGTAGACAAAGACAGTAGTGGCAACCTTGTCTTGAAGCTCGTCAGCACGGCGGCGGAAAATGCCGGAGACCGATACGCTGCCGAGTGCCCGATGAGCAACTAAAAAGGGCGAACGATGACATTCTCCATTATGTTGGAGCAGCTTTTCAACGGCTTTCAATACGGCATGCTCCTGTTCCTCATGGCCATCGGCGTCACGCTGGTTTTTGGCGTTATGCGTCTGGTGAACCTTGCACATGGCTCAATGTTCATGGTGGGGGGATACCTAGCCAGCACAGTGTTACAAGCAACCGGCTCGTTCTGGATTGCCGGGGTTACGGCGCTGCTGGGTGCGGCGATACTGGCCATCATTCTGGAGTTGTCGATCGTTCGACCGCTTTATCAACGCGGCCATCTAGACCAACTGCTGGCGACCTTCGGGATCACCCTGACACTAAACGAACTCGTGGTTTTGATCTGGGGTCGGGAACCCGTTTTCGTCAAGGTCCCCGAACTTCTAAGCGGCCACACTGATGTTTTCGGTTTCCCGTATCCAGCTTACCGCCTTGCGATCACGGGCGTAGCAATACTGACCGGACTCTTGCTGATGTGGCTGGTAACCCGCACAAAATTCGGGATGCTTGTCAGGGCCGGCGCAGACAACCGGACCATGGTTGCCGGCTTGGGAATCAACGTCACACTACTTTACACACTTGTATTTGCTTTGGCGTCGTTACTTGCAGCGCTTGCAGGAATGATGTCCGGACCACTTATTGCGATGCAGCCCGCCGTGGGCGATCCCATCCTTATCCTGACACTCACTGTGGTTTGCATTGGCGGGTTTGGATCCTTAAAAGGCGCCTTCGTCGCATCACTTCTGGTAGGCATGCTTGACACCTTCGGTCGAATTTTTGCACCCCAGTTACTGGGGGCGGCCGGTAATACGTTGGCCAACATGCTTGTCTACATCATTATGGCGGCGGTTTTATTTTATCGACCCGCAGGGTTGTTCGCCAGCGCAGGAAAACATTAATGAACGCACTTAAAGTTTTAAACGCGCGCAGATCCTGGCTGCTGTGGCTGGCTCTAGCGCTCACGCTGTTGCTACCCCTTACGGGCGAGCTCTATTACGTCAAGCTGTTGACACGCATCCTAATATTCGCAATTGCCGCGCTAGGCCTGGATCTACTCGTGGGCTATTTGGGCCTGGTCAGTTTCGGTCATGCCGCATTCATGGCCATTGGCGCATACACCGTGGGCATACTTGCAAGCCAGGGCGTGACATCAGCATGGTTGGCGTGGCCTTTGGCAATATTGTTCGGCAGTCTGTTTGCGCTCGTTGTCGGAGCGATTTCATTGCGATGCAGCGGGCTTTACTTCATTTTCATCACTCTGGCTTTTGCCCAAATGACGTTCTACGCGGCGCAAAGCTTGCGCAGTTATGGTGGTGACGACGGGTTTGCACTAGATGCGGCAAATACCCTTGCCCCGGGCATCAGCGTGTCGGACCCTATCATCATGTTTTATGTTTCTGCCGCAATCTTGTTGGCATGCCTTTACCTTTGCAAACGTTTGGTCAAGGCCCCATTCGGCAAAGTCGCCATTGCCTGCCGCGATAACGAAACTCGCCTGGCTTGCGTAGGCATAAACCCATTGCCATACAAGCTACTTATGTTCGTTATCTCTGGCGCTATCACCGCAATTTCAGGAGCCCTGCTCGCCAACCTGACCAGCTTCATCAATCCCGGCTATACCTCTTGGATTGTCTCGGGGGAGCTTCTGGTCATGGTGATTTTGGGCGCAGTCGGCACATTGATTGGCCCCATACTTGGCGCGGCGGTATTTGTTGGGTTTGAACACGCCCTCTCAGATATCACTGAGCACTGGATGCTTATTTTCGGCCCGCTCATTATTATTCGTGTGCTCTTCATGAAGAACGGTATCTACGGCATTTTCCAAAACAAGACTCGTGAAAAAAAGCCGCAACACGCCAAGCCTGCCGAACAGGGGGTTTCACCATGAACCACGCTTTGCTAAAGCTTGAAGACGTTCGAAAGGCCTATGGCGCTCTTGCCGTTACCGACGGCGTCAGCCTCTCGGTTAACCCCTCAGAAATTCATGGCCTCATCGGACCGAACGGGGCAGGTAAAACGACGCTGGTTGGACAAATTTCAGGGCTTATCACACCCGATTCTGGCCGAATTTTTTTTAAAGATTCAGATATTTCCAGCGTCCCGGCATCATCGCGCACACGTATGGGCATGGGTCGTTCTTTTCAAATTACCAGCATTTTCGGCAGCATGAGCGCGTTGGAAAATGTCGCGCTGGCTGTTAAAGCCAAGCAGGGGCATTGCTTCCAGTTCTGGAAGGCAGCGAATCAATACCGCGAAGTCCAGAACACAGCAGCTCACATTCTTTCAACTGTTGGGCTAGGCGGGTTGGAGAACACCCCGTGCGACGAGTTGGGGCATGGCGAGCTACGACAACTCGAGTTAGGAATTGCACTGGCGGCCGAGCCCAAACTTCTTGTTCTTGACGAGCCTATGGCGGGCCTTAGCCCTGTAGAAACCCGCCAAATGGTTGAGCTGCTGACAAAGTTAAAAGCAAGCTACGGCATTTTATTGATTGAACACGACATGGATGCAGTATTTGCACTTGCTGACCGAATTTCAGTTTTAGTTGCTGGTAAGGTCGTTTTTACAGGCACTGCCGAAGACGTACGCAACAGCGAACTCGTTCAACGTGCCTATCTCGGAGACGACGATGAGTAACACAACGGGTGCGACACCGCTGCTTGAAATTCATAACTTATGCAGCGGCTATGGCCAAGGTCAAGTGCTTTTCAACGTTTCACTCAGTATCCAAGCCGGTGAAGTCATTTCGCTAATGGGTAAGAATGGCATGGGTAAAACTACCCTCATCCGAACCATTATGGGGCAACTTTCGCAACGATCTGGGCAGGTTAGAGTGGCATCCCGGCAAACTCGTGGCTTGTCCATGCATCGAATCGCAGCAATGGGAATTGGCTGGGTGCCGGAGGGCCGGATGATTTTCCCTAGCCTATCTGTTGAAGAGAACTTGATCGCAACGGCCGCAATACGGTCCGGCAATCCTCAAGTATGGAAACTACAAGACGTCTACGAAATGTTTCCCCGACTTCAAGAGCGCAGGAACAATGGGGGCGCTCAATTATCGGGGGGTGAACAACAAATGCTGGCCATTGGCAGAGCCCTGATGACTAACCCAAAATTGCTGATCCTTGACGAGGCGACCGAAGGCTTAGCCCCAAAAATCCGCCAAGAAATTTGGCAAACGCTGGCAAAAATCAAAGCCGCGGGGCTATCAATTTTAGTCATCGACAAAGATGTAAAGGCACTTTCAAGACTTGCCGATCGCCACTACATGATTGAAAAAGGCCGTATTGCTTGGGAAGGTGACACGGCCGCACTAATCGCAGACGAACATATCGTTAAACGATACGTTGGCATTTAAACGAGGAAATCAATGAAGATAAATATTGTAGGCGGTGGCCCCGCCGGCATGTACTTTGCAATGCTAATGAAAAAGCAATCGCCAAGACATGATATTGCTATTTACGAACAGAATCCAGCTGACGCAACTTACGGTTGGGGGGTCGTTTTTTCGGACGTTGCGCTGAGCTTTTTAAAGAAAGCCGATGAAGCTTTCTACGACAAATTTACGGCTGGCCATGAGCGCTGCGACTACATGGACGTTGTACATAAGGGCGTTCACGTACAGCTAAGAAACAACCACTTTTCACGGGCTTCTCGTATTGATCTGCTAAAAGTACTTCAACAAGAGTGCCTATCACTGGGTGTGAAATTCCATTTTGGAAGCCGTATCGACGATATCCATACCTTGCCTGAAGCAGACTTGATCGTGGCGGCTGACGGGGGCAATAGCGCTGTGCGCAGCCAGTTCGCTGAACACTTCAAGCCAAAATTCGAGATGCGTCGCAATAAGTTCGCATGGTACGGCACGCGCCAGTTATTTCACCCCGTATCGCTTATTTTCCGCGAAACAAATGACGGTATCTTTATTGCGCACAGCTACCAATACAGTAAGGACCTCAGTACTTTCCTAATTGAAATCTCACCAGAAACCTGGGAAAAAACAGGGCTGGATAAGATGACCGACGAAGAAAGTCGACAGTACTGCGAGAAAGTATTTGCGCCTGACTTAGGCAGCAACACTTTGATGTCAAATAGATCCTTATGGTTCTCAGCCAATATCGTCAGTAACGAAAACTGGACACACCAAAATATCGTGCTCCTTGGCGACGCCCTTCGAACTGTACATTTTTCTTTGGGATCGGGTACTCGCATGGCCATGCAGGACGCAATCGCACTGTTTGAGTCTTGCCGCACACACCATAGCGACATACCCGCAATTCTTGACAGCTTTGTCAGGGCGCGCAAAACGTCTTCAGCCGACTTTCAGAAAGCTGCTGCACTGAGCCTGGACTGGTACGAAAGTGTTGAAGACAAAATGCACCTAGACCCGGTGTCATTTGCTTACGACTACATGCGTCGAACGGGTCGCGTCAGTCACGAAGACTTGAAGGAACGCGACCCCAACTTTATCGAACGTTACGAGAAAATAAACAAATAACGTTCCGCCTACAACCGCTCGGCGTGAAACGCCATGTGGTCTTCCATGAAGGTAGAAATGAAGTAGTAGCCGTGGTCGTAACCTTCGTGGCGACGCAACGTTAACGGCTGGCCCGCCTTGGCGCAGGCGGCTTCGAAGGCTTCGGGGTAAAGCTGCTCGGCCAGGAAGTTGTCGGCCAGGCCTTGGTCGACCAAAATGCCTTTGGGGAACGGGCACGACGACTTTTCCATCAGCAACGACGCATCGTACTGCGCCCATGCGGCCTGGTCGCTGCCCAAATAGCCGCCAAACGCCTTATGCCCCCACGGGCATTTTGTTGGCGATGCAATGGGCGCAAAGGCCGACACCGACTTGAACTTGGGGTGATGGCGCTGCGCCAGCACCAGGGCACCATGACCACCCATAGAGTGCCCAAAAATACCGGCGCGGCTTGCGTCGCCCGGCAATTGCGTGGTGGCAATGTTGAACAACTCGTCGACCACATAGCTTTCCATGCGGTAATGCTTTGCCCAGGGTTCTTGAGTGGCGTTCAGGTAAAAGCCTGCACCCGTACCGAAATCCCAGCCGTCGTCTTCGCCTGGCACGCCCGCACCACGTGGGCTGGTATCGCAAGTGACCAGCATAATGCCGTGCTTGGCCGCCAAACGCTGGGCACCACCTTTAATCATGAAGGTTTCTTCGGTGCAGGTTAAGCCAGCCAGGTAAAACAATACAGGCACTTTGCCCGATTCGGCCTGCGACGGCACAAATACCGAAAAGCGCATGGGCAAACCAATAGCGCTGGATGCATGCTTGTAAAAGCGTTGCACACCGCCAAAACAGCGGTGTTCGCTGACAAGTTCAAGTTCGACAGACATTCTTTACCCCTTTAACGAACCGGGCCCATTGGGCCCGGTTTTAACTACCTACATGCGACACAGCATTCAACACTGACGCTGCACCGCACCGACAGATGTCGCCAGTCGCTTAGTACACCACGACCGAACGGATCGACTCGCCTTTTTTCATCAAGTCGAAGCCATCGTTGATTTGCTCGAGGCTAAGCTTGTGTGTAATCAGGTCGTCGATGTTGATCTTGCCGTCCATGTACCAATCGACAATTTTGGGGACATCGGTACGACCGCGTGCGCCACCAAATGCCGAACCTTTCCATTCGCGGCCGGTTACCAATTGGAACGGGCGTGTGGAGATTTCGGCACCGGCTTCGGCCACACCAATAATGATCGACTGACCCCAGCCGCGATGGCAGCATTCGAGCGCCTGACGCATGACTTTGGTGTTACCAATACATTCGAACGAGTAATCGGCGCCGCCGTCGGTCAGTTGAATAATGTGGTCAACCACGTTTTCGACATCGTTGGGGTTAACGAAATGGGTCATGCCGAACTTGCGGGCCATTGCTTCGCGCTCGGGGTTCAGGTCGACACCAATGATTTTGTCGGCCCCAACCATTTTGGCACCCTGAATGACGTTAAGACCAATGCCGCCCAGGCCGAACACCACGACGTTGGCACCGGCCTCGACCTTGGCGGTGAACAGTACAGCGCCAATACCTGTAGTAACACCGCAACCGATATAGCAAACCTTGTCGAAAGGCGCGTCTTCGCGAATTTTGGCCAGCGCGATTTCGGGGACGACGATGTGGTTGGCAAATGTAGACGTGCCCATGTAGTGATAAACAGGCTTGCCGTCGATGGTGAAGCGCGATGTGCCATCGGGCATCACGCCTTTACCTTGTGTGGCGCGAATCGCCGTGCACAGATTGGTTTTGCGCGACAAACACGATTTGCACTGGCGGCACTCGGGGGTGTACAGCGGCACAACGTGGTCGCCAGCTTTTAGCGACTTTACGCCCGGGCCGACATCAACCACCACGCCAGCGCCTTCGTGGCCCAAAATTGCGGGGAACAGGCCTTCGGGGTCGGCGCCAGACAATGTGTAGTAGTCGGTGTGGCAAATGCCCGTTGCCTTGATCTCGACTAAAACCTCGCCCTCTTTCGGGCCAGCCAGGTCTACGGTTTCAATGGTTAACGGCGAACCTGCTTTCCAGGCCACGGCTGCTCTTGTCTTCATACTGACTCCTGATTATGGCGGGATGCCTGGCACGAACCACCAAAGCCTTCCCTGTTTGAATAAAAAATCTGACAACGTCACTCCATTTTATGTAGTAAACACTACAAAATAAAGCGCGAAACGAAAATAATTTGATTTTTGGGATTGCCCTGCGTGCAGCGGCATTGCCCCTGCCCGTATTATGCAATAAGCTTGCGACGTCAAAAACAACACCCCTATACATTTCAGGTTATGGCAAGACTGGCGCGGCTTTACGCCCCCGGCATCCCCCAACTGCTGCAAGTACATTTTGCGCAACCACTGGCCGCCCCCGCCGACCCAACACCGGTCGAGCCCTTGGGGCAATTGGCGGCCTGGCTGCGTGAATGCGCCCACGAACAACGCGTCACAGTACATGGCTGGGCCTTGCTGAACGACCGCCTGGCCTTGCTGGCCACACCAACTTCACAGCGGGGTCTCTCGCGGCTAGTGCAATCAATTGGGCGGCGTTTTGCCACGCGACTGGCACTGGGCCGGGTGTTTGACGGCCGTTACCGCAGCGCACTGATACAGCCCGGTGAATGGATTTTGCCCGTCATGGTGTGGCTAGACGCCTTACCGGTTCGACTGGGCTACGTTGACCAAGCCGAATTCTGGCCCTGGTCGTCGGCCGTGCACCACACAGGGCTTAACCTAAAACCCCACACCTGGGCGACCGACCACCCCGACTACTGGCAATTAGGCAACACGCCCTTTGAGCGTCAGGCACATTTTCGAAAACTGTTGGCTAATGGCCTAAGCACCACACAGCGCGAGCAGATCGAGTCCGCCCTGTTCGGCCAGTGGGCGCTGGGCCACGAAACTTTTTTGCAATCGTTGAACGCTTCGCGTCGCGCTACCCCCGCACCACGCGGACGCCCCAAAAAACACGTGACGCCGCAAGAAAGCAGCGTGTGACACCACGAGCACGGCTCGCGCCCCCTCCAATGCGCCTGCGTTTGTTTGCACCGCAACGGCACTTCACTGTCGTAAAACGTCTATAGCGCAGCCTAAATATGCCCCTAAAAACGCCCCAAAACGGGGCGTTTTTTTGCACTGCTTTTGTGCAAACCGAAGCACCACCCCCAAACCCATGCTTACCGAAAGGCGAAAATTTAGCTATGCACAACAATTGATTAAGACCGTCCCCAATTATTTTTTAACCAGCAAACATGCATAATAATTAGGGACAGACCCCAATTATTAGCGCTTGTCAGCACAAGCCAAACCCATTAATTTATACGCCATCACGGGAATATTGCGCGTAAACCCGTACACAACATCAGGTGCGCAGCCCTCTAGGAGCCCAACCATGTCACAACACCCTGCCCAACCGGTTGCCCGGGAAGTGGCCATCGATGCCTCACGCATCGGCCTGCCCGCCGCACAAGGCCTGTACAACCCACAAAACGAACACGACGCCTGTGGCGTGGGCTTTGTCGCCCACATCAAAGGCAAAAAAAGCCACGCCATTATTCAACAAGGCCTGAAAATCCTTGAAAACCTCGACCACCGCGGCGCCGTCGGCGCCGACGAACTCATGGGCGACGGTGCCGGCATTCTTATTCAAATTCCCGACGCGCTTTACCGTGAAGAATTGGCAACCCAAGGCATTACCCTGCCGCCGCCCGGCGAATACGGCGTCGCCATGGTGTTCCTGCCCAAAGAAACCGCCTCGCGCCTGGCCTGCCAAACCGAGCTCGAACGCGCTGTACGCGACGAAGGCCAGGTCGTACTGGGCTGGCGCGACGTTCCCATCGACACCGACATGCCCATGTCACCCACCGTGCGCGCCGTCGAACCGGTCATCCGCCAATTGTTCATTGGCCGCGGCCCCGACATCATGGTGCCCGACGCCCTCGAGCGCAAACTGTACGTCATTCGTAAAACAGCCAGCCACGCCATCAACCGCATGAAGCTGGCGCACGGGCAAGAGTATTTCGTACCCTCTATTTCGGTACGCACCGTGGTGTACAAAGGCCTGTTGCTGGCCAACCAAGTCGGCATCTATTACCGCGACCTGGCCGACACCCGCGCCGTTTCGGCCCTGTCGCTGGTTCACCAGCGCTTCTCTACCAATACTTTCCCGGCCTGGCCGCTGGCCCACCCCTACCGCATGATCGCCCACAACGGCGAAATCAATACGGTAAAGGGCAACTTCAACTGGCTGCGCGCCCGCGAAGGCGTCATGCAATCGGCTGTGCTGGGCGACGACCTCAAAAAACTGTACCCCATCGTTTACGAAGGCCAGTCCGACACCGCCACTTTCGACAACTGCCTCGAACTGCTGGTCATGTCGGGCTACTCGCTGGCCCACGCCATGATGATGATGATCCCCGAGGCCTGGGAACAGCACGCCGACATGGACGAAAGCCGCCGCGCCTTCTACGAATACCATGCCGCCATGATGGAGCCCTGGGACGGCCCAGCCGCCATGGCCTTCACCGATGGCCGTCAAATCGGCGCCCTGCTCGACCGCAACGGCTTGCGCCCCGCCCGCTACCTTGTCACCGACGACGACCTCGTCGTCATGGCCTCCGAAGCCGGCACTCTTACTATTCCCGAGCACCGCATCGTCAAGAAATGGCGCCTGCAGCCCGGCAAAATGTTCCTCATCGACCTTGAACAGGGCCGCATCATCGGCGACGACGAAATCAAATCGCGTCTGGCCAACTCACGCCCCTACCGCCAATGGATCGAACGCCTGCGCGTCAAGCTCGAATCGCTCCCCGCGCCCAAATTCAGCTCGGCCGAGCCTTCCGTCACCCCATTGCTCGACCGCCAGCAAGCCTTTGGTTGGACACAAGAAGACGTCAAGTTTGTGCTGCAACCCATGGCCGAAAACGGCGAAGAAGGCACCGGCTCGATGGGCAACGACGCGCCTCTGGCCGTATTGTCCAACCGCCCCAAAGCGTTCTACAACTATTTCCGCCAGCTGTTCGCCCAGGTCACCAACCCGCCCATCGACCCCATCCGCGAACAGCTCGTCATGTCGCTGGTGTCGTTTATTGGGCCCAAGCCCAATCTACTCGACATCAACAACGTCAACCCACCGCTGCGCCTCGAAGTGGCACAGCCCGTGCTCGACTTCGCGGCCATCGAACAAATCCGCAACATCGAAAAGATCACGTCGGGCAAGTTCCGCAGCCACGAACTGAACATCACCTACCCGGTTGAATGGGGTGCAGAAGGCGTCGAAGCCTGTGTGGCCGCGCTGTGCGCCAACGCAGCCGACGCCGTACGCAGCGGCTACAACGTACTCATCATCACCGACCGCAAGGTCGACGCCGACCACGTCGCCATCCCCGCATTGCTGGCCACATCGGCCGTGCACCAGCACCTTATTCGCGAAGGCCTGCGCACCAACACCGGCCTGGTCGTCGAAAGCGGCTCGGTACGCGAAGTACACCACTTCGCATTGCTGGCAGGCTATGGCGCAGAGGCCGTTCACCCCTACCTGGCGCTCGAAACCCTGGCTACCCTGGGCGACCCCGACACGGTCACCAAGAATTACATCAAGGCCATCGGTAAAGGGCTGAACAAGGTCATGTCCAAAATGGGCATCTCCACCTATATGTCGTACTGCGGCGCCCAAATCTTCGAAGCCGTCGGCCTCAGCTCTGCACTGGTCAACAAGTACTTCTTCGGCACACCCAGCAACATCGAAGGCATCGGCATTTTCGAAGTCGCCGAAGAGGCACTGCGCCTGCACAAAGCGGCCTTTAGCGACGACCCCGTCCTGGCCCACGACCTCGACGCGGGCGGCGATTACGCCTACCGCATCCGCGGCGAAGAACACCTCTGGAACCCGGACTCCATTGCCAAGCTCCAGCACTCCACCCGCACCAACAACTACAACACGTACAAAGAATACGCACAGCTCATCAACGACCAATCCCGTCGTCACATGACCCTGCGCGGCCTGTTCGAATTCAAGGTCGATCCGGCCAAAGCCATTGCTTTGTCCGAAGTCGAACCTGCCAAAGAGATCGTCAAGCGCTTTGCCACCGGCGCCATGTCGCTGGGCTCCATCTCTACCGAAGCCCACTCGGTACTGGCTATTGCCATGAACCGCATCGGCGGCAAGTCAAATACCGGCGAAGGCGGCGAAGACCAGTTGCGTTATCGCGCCGAAATGTCCACCGGCAAAAGCCCCATTAAAAAGGGCGACACCCTGGCCTCGTTCCTGGGCAAAGACCTGATCGAAGCCGACATCCCCCTGATGGCGGGCGACTCCCTGCGCTCACGCATCAAGCAGGTCGCGTCAGGTCGGTTCGGCGTCACCGCCGAATACCTCACCAGCGCCGATCAAATCCAGATCAAAATGGCGCAAGGCGCCAAGCCTGGCGAAGGCGGTCAATTGCCCGGCCACAAGGTGTCCGAATACATCGCCAAGCTGCGTTTTTCGGTGCCTGGCGTGGGTCTTATTTCGCCGCCGCCGCACCACGACATCTACTCCATCGAAGACCTGGCCCAGCTGATTCACGACCTTAAAAACGTCAATCCTACGGCCTCCATTTCTGTCAAGCTGGTATCTGAAGTCGGTGTGGGCACCGTTGCCACGGGCGTTTCAAAAGCCAAGGCTGACCACGTCGTTATCGCCGGCCACGACGGCGGCACCGGCGCGTCGCCGCTGTCGTCCATCAAGCATGCCGGCTCGCCCTGGGAACTGGGCCTGGCCGAAACCCAGCAAACCCTGGTACTCAACAACCTGCGTTCACGCATTCGCGTTCAAGCCGATGGCCAAATGAAAACCGGTCGCGACGTCGTCATTGGCGCGCTGCTAGGTGCCGACGAGTTCGGCTTTGCCACAGCACCACTGGTGGTTGAAGGCTGCATCATGATGCGCAAATGCCACCTCAACACCTGCCCTGTCGGCGTCGCCACCCAAGACCCGGTCTTGCGCAAGAAGTTCTCCGGCAAACCAGAACACGTCGTCAACTACTTCTTCTTTGTTGCTGAAGAAGTCCGCGAAATCATGGCGCAACTGGGCGTTCGCACGTTCGACGAACTGGTCGGCCGCGCCGACCTGCTCAACATGAGCTCGGCCATCGAACACTGGAAAGCCAAAGGGCTCGACTTCTCCAAAGTTTTCCATCAGGTGCCGTCTACCCACCCCTTGTTCCACACCGAATCGCAAGATCACGGCCTCGACAAGGCGCTCGACCACACGCTTATCGAACGGGCCAAACCCGCCATCGAAAAAGGCGAAAAGGTCTCGTTCATTACCCCGGTGCGCAATCGCAACCGTACCGTCGGCGCGATGCTGTCCGGTATGGTGGCCGCCAAATACGGCCACGACGGTCTGCCCGACGACACCATTCACATCCAGTGCAATGGCACAGCCGGCCAAAGCTTTGGCGCCTTCCTGGCCCATGGCATTACGCTCGACCTTGTTGGTGAAGGCAACGACTACGTCGGCAAGGGCTTGTCAGGCGGTCGCATCATCGTGCGCTCGCCCAACGACTTCCGCGGCATGGGCCCCGACCACATCATTGCGGGCAACACCGTGCTGTACGGCGCGCTGGCCGGCGAAGCCTACTTTAACGGCGTGGCTGGCGAACGTTTCGCAGTACGTAACTCGGGCGCCACGGCCGTTGTCGAAGGCACAGGCGACCACGGCTGCGAATACATGACCGGCGGTACGGTCGTGGTGCTGGGCGAAACCGGCCGCAACTTCGGCGCCGGCATGTCGGGCGGCGTGGCTTACGTCTACGACCCCGATCACAGCTTTGCCAAACGCTGCAATATGGCCATGGTCGACCTCGAACCCGTGCTGGCACATGCACAGCAAGCCGAAGCCGGCCAGATCGAAATCTGGCACAGCCAAACCCGTGGCGGCGAACGCGAAACCGACGACACGATTTTGCGTCGCCTGATCGAAAACCACTACCGCTACACCGGCAGTTTCCTGTCGCGCGATTTGCTCAGCGACTGGCCCCGCGCCCGCGGCAACTTCGTCAAGGTCATGCCAAAAGAGTACCGCCGCGCGCTGAAAGAACTGTGGCAAGCCGCCAACCCCGAACAAATCGCTGCCTGAGGAAAAGACAATGGGCAAAATTACTGGTTTTCTTGAATTTGCACGCGTCGACGAGTCTTACGAGGCCCCCGTCGAGCGCCTGAAACACTGGAAAGAGTTCGTCGTTACCCTTACCGACGACGAAGCCAAACAACAGGGTGCGCGCTGCATGGACTGCGGCATCCCGTTTTGCAACAACGGCTGTCCGGTCAACAACATCATCCCCGACTGGAACGATCTGGTATACCGCCAGCACTGGGAAAAAGCGCTCGATGTCCTGCACTCGACCAACAACTTCCCCGAGTTCACCGGCCGCATCTGCCCCGCCCCCTGCGAGGCCGCCTGCACCCTGAACATCAACAACGACCCGGTCGGCATCAAGTCCATCGAGCACGCCATCATCGACAAAGGTTGGCACGAAGGCTGGGTAACCCCACAACCGCCCACCCGTAAAACCGGTAAAAAAGTCGCGGTTGTCGGCTCTGGCCCAGCCGGCCTGGCCTGTGCCCAGCAACTGGCGCGCGCCGGCCATTCGGTCACGGTATTCGAAAAGAACAACCGAGTCGGCGGCCTGCTGCGCTACGGCATCCCCGACTTCAAGCTCGAAAAATCCAATATCGATCGTCGCGTCGCCCAACTCGAAGCCGAAGGCGTCGAGTTCATGACGTCTACTTATATTGGCGCCGAGACCGACGCCGAAGATGGCGTCACCGTTCGTACGCCCGAATCGCTCAAAGAAGAGTTCGACGCCATCGTGCTTTCCGGCGGCGCCGAAACTCCACGCGACCTGCCCATCCCCGGCCGCGACCTGAAGGGCATCCATTTCGCCATGGAGTTCCTGACTCAGCAGAACAAGGCCAACGCGGGCGACCGCATTACCAAGCAGCTTTCGGCCAAGGGCAAACACGTCATCGTTATCGGTGGCGGCGACACCGGCTCCGACTGCGTCGGCACCAGCAACCGCCAGGGCGCAGCCTCGGTCACCCAATTCGAACTCATGCCCAAACCGCCCGAGTCCGAAGACAAAGCCGTCGTGTGGCCCTACTGGCCGCTCAAGCTGCGCACTTCTTCGTCCCAAGAAGAGGGTTGCGAGCGCGACTGGGCCGTGTCCACAAAAACCTTCGAAGGCAAAGGCGGCAAGGTCGAAAAATTGGTCGCTGTGCGCGTCGAATGGTTTAAAGACAAAGCCACCGGCCAAATGAAAATGCGCGAAGTCGAAGGTTCGCAGTTCGAGCTTCAGGCCGACCTGGTCTTGCTGGCCATGGGCTTTGTCTCGCCCGTTCAAGGCATGCTCAAAGCCTTTGGCGTCGACATCGACAACCGCGGCAACGCCAAAGCCAATACCGAAAACTACGCCACCAGCGTCGACAAGGTCTTTGCCGCCGGCGACATGCGTCGCGGGCAATCGCTGGTCGTCTGGGCTATTCGCGAGGGCCGTCAATGCGCTCGCGCCGTCGACGAATACCTCATGGGCGTCACCACACTGCCCCGTTAACAGCGTATTACGCGGGTCAACCCACCATCGGCTACGTCTTTCGGCGTAGCCGATGGCACTTCATCAGCTACAATCCGTAGCTAAACTTTTTTAATCGGGTCTATGGCTTCCAACGTTGCGCCCTCTGGCGAACTCTTGCGGTTCGACAACGTCGCCCTGGGTTATGGCGACTTCACCGTCCTCAAAGAAATCGACATCTCCGTGAGTCGAGGGCAGGTCGTGGCCATGATGGGCGGTTCGGGCTCGGGTAAAACCACCCTGCTGCGCGCCGCCACCGGGCAAATTTTTGCGCAAAAAGGCACCATTCATGCCTTCGGGCAAAACCTGGCCGACACCACCCTCGAACAGCTTCAGCAGTTGCGTCAGCGTATGGGGGTTTTGTTCCAGCAAGGCGCCCTGTTCACCGACCTCAACGTTTTCGAAAACGTAGCGTTTCCGCTGCGCGAACACCTTCAACTGCCCGAAAAAGAAGTCACCGAAAAAGTGCTCGACAAGCTCAACGCCGTCGGGCTGCGCGCAGCCGCGCATCTTAAAATTTCCGAGATCTCGGGTGGCATGGCCCGCCGCGTGGCCCTGGCCCGCGCCATCGTCCTCGAACCCGAACTCATCTTGTACGACGAACCCTTCGCCGGGCTCGACCCCATTTCGCTAGGCATTACCGCCCGCCTTATCCGCGACCTGACCGACCGCCTCAATTGTGCGTCCATTCTTATTACGCACGACGTGGCCGACTCTTTCGCGATTGCCGATCAGGTTTACATCGTGGGTCAGGGCAAACTGCTGGCCAACGGCACGCCCCGGCAAATGGAACAATCTACCGACCCGTACATCGTGCAGTTTCTTAAAGGCCAGCCCGACGGCCCCATCGCCTTCCACTACCCCGAAACGCCGGCATTCAAACACTGGCTCGACACGCAAGGGCGCTCATGAGTCTTACCGCCTTCGTCAGCAGCATCGGTCGCCACATCCGCGAATCCATCGTCGCGCTGGGGGCCTTTACCCGTTTGTTCATGGCAATTCTGGCGCGCAGTGGCGGGGCCTTTAAACGCTTCGGCCTGGTCTCGCAGCAAGTGCACTTTATCGGCAACTACTCGTTGCTTATTATTGCCGTCTCGGGCCTGTTTGTTGGTTTCGTGCTTGGCCTGCAGGGGTATTACACCCTTAACCGCTACGGTTCCGAAGAAGCCCTGGGCCTGCTGGTGGCACTGTCGCTAACGCGCGAACTCGGCCCGGTCATTACCGCACTGCTGTTTGCCGGCCGCGCCGGCACCTCGCTCACCGCCGAAATCGGCCTCATGAAAGCCGGCGAACAACTGGCCGCCATGGAAGTCATGGCCGTCGACCCCATCCGCCGCGTGCTGGTGCCCCGCTTCTGGGGCGGCGTCATCGCCATGCCCGTTCTGGCCGCCGTGTTTTCCATGGTGGGCATCATTGGCGGCTGGGTGGTGGGCGTACTGCTTATTGGTATCGACGCCGGCGCTTTCTGGTCGCAAATGCAAGACGGCGTCGATGTCTTCAAAGATGTCGCCAACGGCGTCATTAAAAGCCTTATTTTCGGCGTAGCCGTTACCCTGATCGCACTGTACGAAGGCTGGACAGCCAAGGCCACCCCCGAAGGGGTCGCCCGCGCCACCACCCGTACCGTCGTCAGCGGCGCCCTGGTCGTACTGGGCCTCGACTTCCTGCTTACCGCCCTCATGTTCAGCAATTAACGGATCCATCATGACGCGTGAAAAAACCGATTTCTGGGTTGGCCTTTTTGTTCTGCTGGGCGTTATTGCCCTGGTGTTTCTGGCCTTGCGTGCCGGCAACCTCAGTTCATTTTCGTTTGCGCCCACCTACAAAGTACAAGCCTACTTCGACAACCTGGGCGGCCTTAAAGTGCGTGCCCCGGTAAAAAGCAGCGGTGTGGTGGTTGGCCGTGTGGCCGCTTTGTCGTTCGACAACGAGCGCTATCAGGCCGTCGTCACCCTCGACATCGAATCCCAGTTCACCTTTCCCACTGACTCGTCCGCGTCCATATTAACGTCGGGCCTGCTGGGCGAACAGTACATCGGCCTTACGCCCGGCGGCGAAGAAAAAATGCTTGCCCAGGGCAGCACCATCCAGTACACCCAAAGCGCGGTTGTTCTTGAAGAATTAATCAGTAAATTTTTGTATAGTTCAGCCAGTGACAAAGGCAGCGACGGCGAATCTGCCCAGCCGGCCAACTGACCCGACGGCGCCCCAAGCGCGCAATCCAACCGAAAGAAACCATAATGAACAAGATCTTCGAAAAAATCGCCGGCCGGCGCATCGGCAAAGTGGCTTCTGTCCTGGCCCTTAGCGCCGTCATTTCGGGCTGTGCCCACGTCGCCAACCCCACGCCCGACGACCCCTGGGAAAGCTACAACCGCAGCATGTTCGCGTTCAACGACACGGTCGACCGCGCCGTGCTCAAACCCATTGCCACCGGCTACGAAACCGTCGTACCCAAGCCGGCCCGCACCTGTGTCAACGGCATTTTCAACAACCTGCAAGACGTCTGGTCGTCCATCAACAGCTTCTTGCAAGGTCGCGCACACGACGGCATCAATATGTTCGGCCGCGTCCTGTTCAACTCCACCATGGGTCTGGGCGGCTGTATCGACGTCGCCTCCATGAACGGTTCGCGTCGCATCGTCAACGACTTCGGCGTTACCCTGGGCGTCTGGGGCTTCCAGTCAGGCCCCTATGTCGTTCTGCCGTTCCTGGGCTCCAGTTCGGTACGCGACGGCATCAGCACCGCTGCCTGGTTCGCCATCGACATCTCCCCGCCCTACTCGCCCATTTTCGCCATCGACAACATCCCTGTGCGTAACAGCATATTGGCATTGGCCGTTATCGACCTGCGCGCCAGCCTGCTGCCGGCCGACCGCCTCGTCGACGAAATCGCGCTCGACCGCTACAGCTTCATTCGCGACGCCTACATTCAGCGCCGTAAAGCTTTGGTCGAAGGCCGTTACGCCGACGCCGACCACACCACACGCCGTGGCCTGCCCAAAGACGAACAAGGGCTGGCCGTTCCCGACTACAGCATCGACGATGATGACGCCCCCGCACCTGCAGCCACAACGCCTGCAAGCCAGTAAGGAAACGTTTTATGTCTAACCTGTTGCACACATTGGTCAACCGTATCAGCCGCCTGGCGGGCATCGGCCTGCTGGGTATGGGCCTGGCCGTCGCCAACACATCGGTGGCTGCCCAGCAGCCCGTCAACACCAAAGCGCCACCCAACGACTTCGTTCAAACCGTGGCCGACAACGCTCTTCAGGCCCTTAAAAAAGAGCCCGAAGCCAAAAACGGCAACATCGCCCGCATCAACGAACTGGTCAACCAATACATTCTGCCGTACGTCAATTTCGAAAAGACCACACGGCTGGCGGCCGGCCGCTACTGGCGTCAGGCCACACCACAACAGCAAGCTGACCTGGTCACCGCCTTCAAAGGCACGCTTATCCGCACTTACAGCGGCGCCCTGCAGCAGGCCGACAACGTCTCGTCCATCACGCCGTTGCCCTTTCGCGGCGACCCTAACGCCGACGACGTCGTTGTTCGTACCACCATGTCGCAAAGCAATGGCCCAGTCATCGGCGTCGACTACCGCCTTGAAAAGGCGGCAGAAGGCTGGCGCATTTACGACCTGAACGTCGAAGGCATCTGGCTCATCCAGAACTACCGCAACCAGTTCGCGCAACAAATTGCGCAAAATGGTATCGACGGGCTTATCAAGGCGCTCAATCAGCGCAACCAGCGCTAAAACGCGGTAAGCTTCGGGGGCCCTTGGGGCCCCATCACTTTTTTCTGTCTATGTCCGCTCTTTCTCTCGAACACGTTTCCAAAATCTACCCGCCCCGCAGCGGCGGGTTGCGCGGGCTGTTGCGTCGCGGCGCCGGCGGCCAACCCGGCTTTCAGGCCCTCAACGACGTCAGCCTGTCTATCGAACCGGGCGAGTTCTTTGGCCTGCTGGGCCCCAACGGTGCCGGCAAAACCACGCTAATTTCCATTTTGTCGGGTCTGGCACGCGCCACAGCCGGCAGCGCCAGCGTGTGCGGGCACGACGTCATCACCGACTACAAAGAAGCACGCCGTTCGTTGGGCGTCGTCCCGCAAGAACTTGTCTACGACCCGTTCTTTACCGTGCGCGAAACCCTGCGCCTGCAGTCGGGCTATTTTGGTCTGCACAAAAACGACGACTGGATCGACGAAATCTTGCATAACCTGGGGTTGTCGGACAAGGCCAACACCAATATGCGCGCGCTATCGGGTGGCATGAAACGCCGCGTTCTGGTGGCGCAAGCGCTGGTACATCGCCCGCCGGTCATCATCCTCGACGAACCCACCGCCGGCGTCGACGTCGACCTGCGCCGCACCCTGTGGGAATTCATCTCGCGGCTTAATAAAGAAGGTCACACCATTTTGCTGACCACGCATTACCTGGAAGAAGCCGAAGCCTTGTGCGGACGCATTGCCATGCTGAAACGCGGGCGCATCGTGGCGCTCGACACCACCCAGGCCCTGCTTGCCCGCTTTGGCGGCACCGACCTCGAAGACGCCTTTGTACGCATCATGAACAGCGAAGACGCACTGGGGGTGTTATGACCACACCCATACTCAAGCCCCGCAGCGATCTGGGTTCGGGCTTTCCGACCCTGCTCTGGAAAGAAGTCATGCGCTTCTGGAAGGTGGCCTTCCAGACCATTGCTGCGCCGGTATTAACCGCCCTGCTGTACCTGCTGGTTTTCGCCCACGTGCTCGAAGACCGCGTCAAGGTGTACGACACCCTGCCGTACACCGCGTTTCTTATCCCCGGGCTCATGATGATGAGCATGTTGCAAAACGCCTTTGCCAACCCGTCTTCGTCGCTAATTCAAAGCCGTATTACGGGCAACCTGGTCTTTGTGCTGCTGCCGCCCATTTCTCACCGCGAATTCTTCACGGCCTACCTCATTGCGGCCATCTTCCGTGGCCTGGCTGTCGGGCTGTGCGTGTGGCTGGTCGCCATGTTCTTCGTGCCCCTGGCTCCGGCCAACCTGCTTTGGGTGTTGGTGTTTGCCGTGATGTCTTGCGGCATTATGGGCACACTGGGCATTATTGCCGGCCTGTGGTCCGAAAAATTCGACCAGCTCGCCGCATTCCAGAACTTCCTGATTTTGCCCGCCACGTTCTTGTCTGGTGTGTTCTACTCCATCCATAGCCTGCCGCCTTTCTGGCAGGCCGTCTCGCACTACAATCCTATTTTCTACACGATCGACGGTTTCCGATACGGGTTCTTCTCTGTATCCGACGTCTCGCCCTGGACCAGCCTGGCCGTTGTAGCCGGTGTATTTGCCGTACTGGCCGTATATACACTGCGCCTGCTGGCCGCGGGCTACAAACTGCGGAACTAACCCTTATGTTGCCTACCCCCCAAGAAGTACGCCAATACATCAACGACAACCTGAACTGCGAATACATCGACGTTCAGGGCGACGGCTCGCACTTCGAAGCCATTATTGTCAGCCCCGAATTCGAAGGCAAACGCCTGATTGCACGCCACCAGCTGGTCTATAAAGCCCTGGGCGACCGCATGAAAAGCGAAATCCACGCACTGTCGATGCGTACCCTGACACCTGCCGAATACAACGCAAACCCGAATGGATAAGCTTTTAATCACAGGCGGCAATCGCCTGCACGGCGAAGTCGTCATCTCGGGCGCCAAAAACGCCGCCCTGCCTATTCTGTGCGCCAGCCTGCTCACGGCCGACCCGGTTCAGCTACGCAATGTGCCGTCCCTCAAAGACATCAGCACCACCTTGCGACTGCTGCAGCAAATGGGCGTACAGCACCACTGGGACGGCCCGGCCGAGCTTACGCTGAATGCCGGTAACGTCACCAGCCTCGAAGCGCCCTACGAACTGGTCAAGACCATGCGGGCCTCCATTCTGGTGCTCGGCCCGTTGCTGGCACGCTTTGGCGAAGCCAAAGTCAGCCTGCCCGGCGGCTGTGCCATTGGCCAGCGTCCAGTCGACCAGCACATTAAAGGCTTAACAGCCATGGGCGCCGAGATCCGTATCGAACACGGGTTTGTTATTGCGAAAGCCAAGCGTTTAAAGGGGGCCACCATCCGCACCGACATGGTGACGGTGACCGGCACCGAAAACCTGATGATGGCGGCTGTGCTGGCCGAAGGCCGCACTATTCTTGAAAACGCCGCCCGCGAACCCGAAATCACCGACTTGGCCGAGCTGCTCATCAAAATGGGCGCACGCATTCAGGGCCACGGCACCGACCGCATCACCATCGAGGGCGTCGAACGGCTGCACGGCGCCGAACACACCATCGTAGCCGACCGCATCGAAGCCGGCACTTTCTTGTGCGCAGTGGGTGCCACCGGCGGCGACATCACCCTGCGCCAGGCTGCACCCGATACCCTCGGCGCCGTCCTCGACAAGCTACGCGAAGCCGGGTTAAGCATCGAATGCGGCCCCGACTGGATTCGCGGCCAAATGAACAAGCGGCCCAAAGCCGTCAGCTTCCGCACCTACGAATACCCAGCCTTCCCCACCGACATGCAGGCCCAGCTCATGGCCCTGAACACCATGGCCGAAGGCACCGCCGTCATCGCCGAAAACATCTTCGAAAACCGCTTCATGCACGTGCAAGAACTGCGCCGCATGGGTGCGCAAATCGACATCGACGGCCATACTGCCGTCGTTACCGGCGTGCCCGAATTGTCGGGCGCCACCGTCATGGCCACCGACCTGCGTGCGTCGGCCAGCCTGGTCATCGCCGGCCTGGCTGCCAGCGGCCAAACCACCGTAGAACGCATCTATCACCTTGACCGCGGCTACGAACACATGGAAGAAAAGCTGCGCCTTATCGGCGCCGACATCCAACGCATCAAACAGGAACCCGCATGAGCCCCGCCTCTGCCACCGCCCCCTTGACGCTAGCCCTGTCTAAAGGCCGAATTTTTGAAGAAACCCTGCCCTTGCTCGAGGCGGCCGGCGTTCATGTTACCGAAAGCCCCGAATCGTCACGCAAGCTCATTTTGCCGACAAGCGACCCAGGGCTGCGTCTCATTATTGTGCGTGCGTCCGACGTGCCCACCTATGTACAGTACGGCGCGGCCGACTTTGGCATTGCCGGCAAAGACGTATTGTTCGAGCATGCCGCACAACACCCGGGCGGGCTGTATCAACCTATCGACCTGAACATCGCCAAGTGCCGCCTGTGTGTGGCCGTGCGCCAAGGCTTCGATTACCAGGCCGCCGTCTCGCAAGGGTCGCGCCTGCGCGTGGCGACCAAGTACGTACAGGCCGCCCGCGAACACTTCGCGCGCAAAGGCGTTTATGTCGACCTGATCAAATTGTATGGCTCGATGGAGCTAGCCCCCTTGGTGGGCTTGGCCGACGCCATTGTCGACCTGGTGTCTACCGGCGGCACCTTAAAAGCCAACAACCTGGTCGAAGTCGAAGAAATCGTCGATATTTCTTCACGCCTGATCGTCAACCAGGCCTCGCTTAAAACTCGCGCGGCCGCCCTGCAACCGCTGCTCGACGCCTTCGCACGGGCCTCGGCCGACAAATAAACCACGCTTTCCCCTCCCGGCGGGTGCGCTTGCAACCCGCCGCTTTGACCCCATTCTCCTTTTTTGTCATAGTATTAGCTTAATTCTTGCTGTCAGGGTCACCATGCTGTCCATCAAACGCCTTAGTTCTGCCTCAGAAAATTTCGCTGCCACGTTGCGCCAGTTGTTGGCCTTCGATGCCTCACAAGACGAGTCCATCGAAAGCGCCACGGCCGACATCCTGCGTCAGGTACAAGAACATGGCGACGCAGCCCTACTCGACTACACCCATCGGTTCGACCGTGTTCAGGCCGAATCGGTCGCCGCACTCGAAATCCCCAAATCTGAATGGCAAGCCGCGCTTGACAGCCTGCCGGCCGACCAACGCGCCGCTCTTGAAGCGGCCGCCGAGCGCGTACGCACCTACCACGAGCACCAACGCAGCCAAAGCTGGTCGTACACCGAAGCCGACGGCACCGTACTGGGCCAAAAAATAACGCCTCTCGACCGTGTCGGGCTGTACGTACCCGGCGGTAAAGCCGCGTATCCGTCTTCGGTGCTCATGAACGCCATTCCCGCCAAGGTTGCCGGTGTGGCCGAGGTCGTCATGGTTACCCCCACCCCGGGCGGGGTGCGCAACCCCATTGTGCTGGCCGCAGCGGCCATCGCCGGGGTCGACCGCGCCTGGGCTATTGGTGGTGCGCAGGCCGTGGGCGCGCTGGCTTACGGCACGCAAAGCATCGCCGCTGTCGACAAAATTGTCGGCCCGGGCAATGCCTATGTGGCTGCCGCCAAGCGCCGCGTTTTCGGCACGGTCGGTATCGACATGATTGCCGGCCCCAGCGAAATATTAATCATCGCCGACGGCACCACCCCGGCCCATTGGGTCGCCATGGACTTGTTCTCGCAAGCCGAGCACGACGAACTGGCGCAATCAATTCTGCTGTGCCCCGACGCCCAGTACCTGGATGAGGTCGAACGCGAAATCAACCGCCTGCTGCCCTCCATGCCGCGCGCCGACATCATTCGTACCAGCCTGACTAACCGCGGCGCGCTTATCCTGGTCAAAGACATCGACGAAGCCTGTGCCATAGCCAACGACATCGCACCCGAACACCTCGAAATCTCTACCGAAAATGCCCACGCCGTCGCCGAAAACATCCGGCATGCCGGCGCTATCTTCATGGGCCGTTTCAGCTCCGAATCGCTAGGCGACTATTGCGCCGGCCCCAACCACGTTCTACCCACATCCCGCACGGCACGGTTCTCATCGCCGCTGGGGGTGTATGATTTCCAGAAACGCAGCAGCCTTATCCAGGTTTCGCACCAGGGTGCGCAAACACTGGGCAAAATTGCCGCCACGCTGGCCTACGGCGAAGGTCTGCAAGCCCACGCCGCTAGCGCCGAATACCGGCTTGACGCCGCCAACACCTAGCTTTTTGGGGCGCAAGCCCCAGTTATACAGATTATTATGCGTACCGCCGAAATCACCCGCAACACCAACGAGACTCGTATCCGCGTGTCCATCAACCTCGACGGCACCGGCCGCCAGAGCATCAACACCGGTGTGCCTTTCCTCGACCACATGCTCGACCAGATCGCCCGCCATGGCCTGATCGACCTCGATATCCATTGCGACGGCGACACGCACATCGACGACCACCACAGTGTCGAAGACGTAGGCATTGCCCTGGGGCAAGCCTTTGCCGCCGCGGTCGGCGACAAAAAGGGCCTGCGCCGCTACGGCCACGCCTACGTACCGCTCGACGAAGCCCTATCGCGCGTCGTCATCGACTTTTCCGGTCGCCCCGGGCTCGAACTCCATGTACCCTTCACGCGCTCGCACATTGGGCAATTCGACGTCGACCTGACACAAGAGTTTTTCCAGGGTTTCGTCAACCACGCCCTGGTCACGCTACACATCGACAACCTGCGCGGCACCAATTCGCACCACCAGTGCGAAACCGTCTTCAAGGCGTTCGGCCGCGCCCTGCGCATGGCGACTGAAATCGACCCGCGCGCCACCGACGTCATTCCATCCACCAAGGGCGTTCTGTAAGCATCGTGAATACCATCGCCATTGTTGATTACGGCATGGGCAACTTCCACTCGGTTGCCCGCGCCCTGCAAGCAGCCGCGCCCGATGCCGACGTGCGCATCTGCCGTAACGCCGCCGACATCGCCGCCGCGTCACGCGTTGTGTTCCCCGGGCAGGGCGCCATGCCCGACTGCATGCGCACCCTGAACGAATCGGGCTTGCGCGATGCGGTATTGCAAGCCGCCCGATCAAAGCCCCTGCTGGGCGTGTGTGTGGGCGAACAAATGCTGTTCGACACCAGCGAAGAAGGCAATACACCATGCCTGGGTCTGTTCCCCGGCCAGGTCAAAAAATTTCAGGGCCCGCAGTTTGCTTCATCGCGCCAGCACGGCGACCAGGCCCACGAGCTGCTCAAGGTACCCCACATGGGCTGGAACCGGGTACAACACACCCGCTCCCACCCGCTGTGGCAAGGCATTGAGGACGGCACTCACTTTTATTTCGTGCACAGCTACTACGCGCAACCGGCCGACCCGGCCCTTACCGTAGGCCAAACGCACTACGGTTTGACCTTTACCTGCGCCGTTGCTGCCGATAACATTTTTGCTGTGCAGTTTCATCCCGAAAAAAGCGCCGACCCGGGTCTGCGCCTTTATCGCAATTTTGTCGACTGGAACCCTTAAGCGGTTACGCCAACCTCCCACACTTCTTTTGATTGACTGACTCAGATCATGCTTCTCATCCCCGCTATCGACCTTAAAGACGGACATTGCGTACGCTTGCGCCAAGGTGACCTCGCCGACGCAACCATCTTCTCGGAAGACCCAGCCGCTATGGCTACCGAATGGCTCGACCAGGGGGCACGACGCCTGCACCTGGTCGACCTGAACGGCGCTGTGGCGGGTACCCCGAAAAACCTGACCGCGATCAAGTCTATTTTGCGCGCCATGGATGACGAGATCCCCGTGCAGATCGGCGGTGGCATTCGCGACCTGAACACCATCGAAAGCTATCTAGACATTGGCATTACGTATGTCATTATCGGTACGGCCGCAGTCAAAGACCCGGGCTTTTTGCGCGATGCTTGCAGCGCCTTCCCGGGCAGCATTATTGTGGGTCTTGACGCGCGCGACGGCAAAGTCGCCACCGACGGCTGGAGCAAACTGACCCGCCATGACGTTTACGACATTGCCCGAAAATTCGAAGACTACGGCTGCGAATCCATTATCTACACCGATATTGGTCGTGACGGCATGCTGTCGGGCGTTAACATCGAAGCCACCGTCAAGCTGGCCCAGGCCGTCAGTATTCCTATTATTGCCTCGGGCGGCGTGACCGACCTGAAGGACATCGAAGCCCTGTGCGCCGTCGAAGAAGAAGGCGTTGAAGGCGCTATTCTGGGCCGCAGCATCTACGAAGGCACGCTCGACTTCGGCGCGGCACAAGCCTTGGCCGACGAACTGAACGGCGAGACAGAATGACCGCCATGTCAGAACCCGTCGAGTCGGCCCGCATCGGGACCGGCAACAACGCACAGGCAACAACAGGCACACCGGCCGATAGCGGCCTGACCCGCCGCATTATCCCCTGCCTCGACGTGACCGCCGGCCGCGTGGTTAAAGGCGTCAACTTCGTAGGCTTGGTCGACGCCGGCGACCCGGTCGAAATTGCACGTCGCTACAACGAACAGGGCGCCGACGAACTGACCTTTCTAGACATTACGGCCACCAGCGACAACCGCGACCTGATTCTGCCCATTATCGAGGCCGTCGCATCGCAAGTGTTCATCCCGCTTACCGTCGGTGGCGGGGTGCGCCAGGTGGCCGATATCCAGCGCCTGCTCAATGCCGGCGCCGACAAGGTGTCTATCAACAGCGCCGCCGTCAGCAACCCCGAACTGGTCCGTGAAGCGGCCAACTATCATGGCTCGCAATGCATTGTGGTCGCTATCGACGCACGCCGTGTGTCGGCCGAAGGCGAGCCCCCACGCTGGGAAATTTTTACGCACGGGGGCCGCAAAGCCACCGGCATCGATGCCGTGCAATGGGCCGAAAAAATGGCGTCCTACGGTGCCGGCGAAATCCTGCTCACCAGCATGGATCGCGACGGCACAAAATCGGGCTTCGACCTTGAGTTGACCCGCGCGGTATCCGACGCGTTACCTGTGCCGGTCATTGCGTCGGGCGGTGTCGGCAACCTGCAGCATCTAGTCGACGGCGTCACCGCCGGTCGTGCCAGCGCCGTTCTCGCAGCCAGTATTTTCCACTTTGGCGACCATACCGTGCGCGAAGCCAAAACCTTGATGGCGCAACACGGTATTCCGGTGCGGTTATAGTCGCGCCCCTTTGCGCAGCATTAATCAAGCAGAATCTTACTGACATGAATTCCTGGATTTCCGACGTCAAATTTGACGAAAAAGGCTTGATTCCCGCCATTGCACAAGACGCTGACACCGGCGTTATTTTGATGGTGGCCTGGATGAACGCCGATTCACTTGCCGAAACGGCTCGCACGGGCCGCGCGGTGTACTGGTCGCGTTCACGCGGGCGCTTGTGGCGTAAAGGCGAAGAGTCGGGCCACGTTCAACACCTGCGCGAAATCCGCCTGGACTGCGACGCCGACGTGTTGTTGTTAAAGGTAAAGCAAGACGGCGGCATTGCCTGCCACACCGGTCGCGAAAGCTGCTTTTACCGGCGGCTTGACGACAACCAGGGCCAGGCAATTGGTATCGACAACGTATTATCGGCGCCGGCCGCAGCGGCAGGTCAACTGGCAGCGCCCAACGACGCCGTCTGGAACAGCATCGAACCCGTCCTGAAAGACCCTGAACATATTTACAAATAACTCTTGGCGCACGAACGGCTCGCCCCACTGCTAAAGTGATTCATCATGAATACTGCAAACGATATTTTGGCCCGTCTGGCCGACACTCTGGAAAGCCGCCTGCCCAAGAACGGGGGTGACCCGGCGTCGTCATACAGCGCCCGCCTGCTTTCCAAAGGCCCTGACGCCTTCCTGAAAAAAATTGGCGAAGAAGCGACCGAACTGGTCATGGCCGCCAAAGACGAATCGCGCGAAAAAATCGTCTACGAAACTGCCGACCTCTGGTTTCACAGCATGGTTGCACTGGCACACTATGGCCTGCGGCCCGAAGATGTTTTGAATGAGCTGGCCCGGCGCGAAGGCACTTCAGGCATTGCCGAAAAAGCCGCGCGGAGCGAATAAGCCCCCCTATCGCATACCCTAGCTGTGGTAAAAAGAGCAATCGTATACACTCAAGTTTTGGCGGGCGGCACGTTAACCTGGCGTCAACATGGCCCTTGGCTTTAACGTATGCCCACCCCGGGTTTTAAAATAGATTTTTCAGCAACATTCATGAGCACCTGCCTGTTTTGCAAAATCGCCGCCGGCGAAATTCCTTCCAAAAAGGTCTTCGAAAACGAAGAAATGCTCGTGTTTCACAACATCAACCCTGCGGCCCCGGTGCATTTGCTGGTTATCCCAAAGCACCATGTCACATCTATGCAAGACATCACCGAAGCCGATGCTGGCTGGTTGGGTAGAATGATGGCGGCCATCCCCAAAATTGCAGCCGACAACGGTTGCCGGCCTGGACCCGACGGCGGTTTCCGCGTGGTGGCCAACAGCGGCGCCGACGGCGGCCAAGAAGTCGGGCACTTGCACTTTCATATTATTGGGGGCCCGCGCCCCTGGGCGCAACGCGTCGCACCTGCCGCATAGCCCACAAAACGTACACGTATAACTACAACACACTTACACCACACACATTCGCGGTTCGCACCGCACGGAGAGCAACATGGGTAGTTTCAGCATTTGGCACTGGCTTATCGTTTTGGTCATTGTC
The DNA here is from genome assembly GCF_003788685.1 of Pusillimonas sp. NJUB218. Classification (NCBI taxonomy): domain Bacteria; kingdom Pseudomonadati; phylum Pseudomonadota; class Betaproteobacteria; order Burkholderiales; family Alcaligenaceae; genus Pusillimonas; species Pusillimonas sp. NJUB218. Next base: position 47,059 of record NZ_NQMK01000001.1, on the reverse strand, counting down.
GCCCTGGTTTTTGGCACCAAAAAACTGCGCAACATGGGTGAAGACCTTGGCGGCGCCGTCAAAGGGTTCAAAAAAGGCATGGCCGATGCCACCGAAGAAGGCAAAAAGACCGAATCAGTTACACAAAAATCCATCGATGGCGACACCATCGACGTTCAGGCCAAAGAAAAGAAAGACGCCTAATCTTCAGGGTCTGCGGTGTTCCCCAACCCCTAACGGTTAACCGTCATGTTTGATATCAGTTTTACCGAACTGATGATCATCGGCATTGTTGCCCTGGTCGTCATCGGCCCCGAACGTCTACCCAAAGTGGCCCGCACATTGGGCCACTTGCTTGGGCGTGCCCAGCGTTACGTCAACGATGTCAAAACCGACATCAAGCGCGAGATGGACGCGGGCGACCTGAACGACGTCAAAAACCAATTTACCGAAGCGGCCTCGTCGGTAAAAGCGTCTATTGAAGATGCCTCGCGCACCATCGAAGACCCCATGAAAGCCGCCCGCGACGCCGTCGAAAACGCCGGCAAGTCGTTGCAAAGCTCGTTGGTAGACTTTGACGGCTACGAGCCCGACGCTGCGGCCAAAGAAGCCCAAAATAAAGCGCTTGCCGACAATACATCGCCAGCAAACAATGCCAATGGCAATAGCGGCGCCTCAGGCCAAGCACAGACGCCGCAAGCTCAAGACAGCGCCAATGCCTTGCACAATGCACCGGAAAGCACCAGTGCGCCGGAAGACGCCAAGCGTGCAGCTGCGGCGCCCGCCGCCTCATCCAACAGCAACACCGGAACAACGCCGTGACCACTGAAGACAGCAGCGCCGACACCTTTGTTTCGCACCTTATCGAATTACGTACGCGTCTGATTCGCGCCGTAGGCGCGATTCTGCTCGTGTTTATTGCGCTGTTCTTGTACCCCGGCGCATCGGCCATTTACGACGCCCTGGCTCAACCCATGCTGGCGTCGTTACCCACCGGCACCAACATGATTGCCACCGGTGTGATCACGCCCTTTATGGTGCCGATCAAAGTCACATTACTTGCCGCTTTTGTTATTGCGCTGCCCGTGGTGCTTTACCAGGCGTGGGCGTTTGTCGCCCCCGGGCTTTATAAACACGAACAACGCCTGGCCCTGCCGCTTATTTTGTCCAGCACCTTGCTGTTCTTGCTGGGCATGGCGTTCTGCTATTTTGTCGTGTTCAAAACCGTCTTCGAATTTATTGCCGGTTTCGCGCCCGAATCGGTCACCCCCGCGCCCGACATCGAAGCCTACGTCAGCTTTGTCATTACCATGTTCATGGCCTTTGGCCTGACCTTCGAAGTACCCATTGCCGTGGTACTGCTGGTTAAAACAGGCATAACCACTGCCGAAAAACTGCGCAGTGCCCGCGGCTACGTTATTGTGGGCGCCTTCGTTATTGCCGCCGTCGTCACACCGCCCGACGTCATTAGCCAGTTCATGCTGGCCGTACCTTTATGCCTGCTATTTGAGGTGGGCCTGCTGGTGGCCAGCCGTATGAAACCGCTAAGCGCCGACGCCGAAAACGCCGAAGCTACCGAATAACTTCTTGACCGTGCGCAGCGCTAAAAATCTTAGGGCGACGTTTGGAAAAGTTGAAATTAACATCTTGTGCGCTATAGCCCTTTGCGCTGGCGATGCCAGCGTTGGGCTAAAGCCGAGCTAACCACTAGCTGCAGCAGATGAAAGATCATCAACGGTAAAACCATGACCCCAGCCACCGACGGAACAAACAAAACCTGCGACATCGGCACGCCACTGGCCAGACTTTTCTGGGCGCCCCCAAACAATGCAGTGACCTGATCTTCGTGGCTAAACCCACAAGCCTTTGCTAGCCCAAACACAAACAGCATGGCCAAGACTAGAAAAATCAGGCTTATTGCAACCAGACTCGCCACCATGGCAAAGGAAACCTGCTGCCAGATCCCCCCGACCACGGCCGCACTGAAAGCGCTGTAAATGACCAGCAAAATCGAGCCACGATCAACAAAAGACAACACCTTTCCTGCCTTGCGAAAGGCGCCGTCAAAATATGGACGCAAAAAATGCCCGGCCAAGAAAGGCAGCATGAGCTGCAAGAAGATATCAATAACGGAGTCTATCGGCGAACCGACACCGGTCGTTGGCGTAATCAGACCATTAACTAAAAACGGCGTAATCAAGATACCCAGCAGCGTCGAGACCGAGGCACTACAGACAGCGGCGGGCACATTACCCCCCGCAATACCGGTCAGTGCGACCGCTGACTGGACCGTTGCCGGCAGCATGCACAGATACAACACACCCAAATAAAGCTCTGAACCGACCAACGGCAATAGCACCGGGCGCAGAATGAACCCCATCAAGGGGAAAAAAACAAACGTACAACTCAAAATCAATGCGTGCAAGCGCCAGTGTGTCAGCCCATCAATAATTGCCTGACGCGGCAATTTAGCGCCATGCAAAAAAAACAACAGTGCAATTGCTGCTGTTGTGACGTATTTCAGGACGACTGCAAACAATCCGGACGCCGGCAGCAAACTGGCCAACACCACGGTTACAGCCAACAATAACGTGTAATTATCGGGAAGAAAGGGAGCGCGTTTCATGACGCTATTGAACGCCACTTTCAAAAAATAATGAAATTAATTTATCTGATCTATTTATAATCTTTTTGCATAAATTAATACTGAGCATGGATGAACATTAGTCTTAAACAGTTGCAGGTTTTCCGCGCTGTGGCGGCCGAACGCAACTTCAGCAGAGCCGGCGAACTCGTTGGGTTAACACAGCCGGCAGTTAGTCGCGCCATCAACGAACTCGAATACCAACTAGACCTGCGCCTGTTCGATCGCACCACCCGCGATGTGCAACTGACCCAAGCGGGGCAAATTTTGGCCCAACGCCTGCCTCGCTGGATCGATGAGCTTGAAAATACCCTGAATGAACTGCATAGCTGGGCACACAACCGCGTAGGCAAAGTTCGACTAGCCAGCAGCCCCACATTGTCGGCGGCACTCATGCCACACTGCCTTGCTCTTTGTGCCCAACAAGAACCCGGGCTGCACGTGATATTGCTCGATCGCATTCAAGAAAATGTCCTGGACAGCATCCTGACGGGTGAGGTCGATTTCGGCATTATCGTTGAGCCCGACTCGGCGACCATGCGAGAGCTCGATTGCGAAATCCTTCTAACCGACCCTTTTGTAGTCGTTTGCCCTGAAAACCACCCCCTGGTTCACCCTAAAAATGGCCGTCACAAGACGCCCGCATGGTCCGACTTATCTGGCTCAGATCTTATTTTGCTAGACCGGGCCTCGGGCAGCCGCCGCCTGATCGACGAAGTGCTCAATCGGCAGGACGTCCGACACCAAGTGGTACAAGAGGTTGGTCATGTGACAACCGGCTTCGAGATGGTTCGCGCCGGTTTGGGCATAAATGTTGTGCCCAGCCTGGCTGTCCCCGAAACCGGGCTGCCCGGATTAGCGGTCATTTGTCCCAGGCCAATCAGACACCGTCGCGTCATGCTCGCACGGCAAAAAAACAAAACGCTGGCACCACTGGCCAGCACGCTATGGACTATAGTGAAATCAAGTACGCAGCAAACAATGCAGCGACGCAAATCACTGTGAACTCCGTCGCTTTTTAAGCACTTGCACAAACCAGCCGTAGCCGCTGACGGTGACGATACCAATACCCACGAGCAGCGCGCCAATAAGGAAGCTGGTGTCCAGGGGTTCGTTCAGCAGCCACACACCAAAGATAACGCCGAACATCGGGGTCATGAACGAGAAGACGCCAAGGCGAGAAGCCAGGTATTTTCGTAGCAGCCAGAACCAGGTCAGGAAGGTAATGAACGAGACCACAATGCCCTGGAACAGGACGCTGCCAATGGCAAGTGGCGTTGGGTTGACACTAGCCTGGCCCGAGACAACAGCAGCCAAAAGCAACAACACAAATGCCCCAATCAGTTGGTACATCAGTGTGATGGTGGCCGACGTATTCGATAGTTTTGAGCAGCGGATTACTACGGTGGTGGCCCCCCAAGCAGCGCCGGCCAGCAAGCCTAGAAAATCACCCCACAACATGTCGGCCGCCTGACGTGCGTTGTCGCTGTTGTCAGGGCCAAAAAACGCCACCGCCACGCCAACAAAAGCGACCAAAATGCCGACCCACTGGGCGGGCGCCAGTCGCTCTTCGGGCAAGCGCCAATGCAAGCCGATGGCGGCAAAGAACGGGGCGGTATACAAGAACACCGTCATGTGCGACGCCGTGGTGTAACGCAGACCTTCGCCCATTAGCAAGAACTCGAGGGCAAACAACAAGCCCACCAACAACCCTGGGCGCCAAGTACCGTCGCTGAACGACGCCGGCACGCGCTGCCAAAGCATAAGCAGGCCCACCAACACAATGGCAATGCCCGAGCGAAAGGCAATTTGAAGGATAGGCGCAATATCGGGCCCCGCCGCCTTGATGGCAATTTGCTGAAACGCCCAAATCATGCACAGCACCGTCATGATGCCAACGGCGCTGGTATCAATTGCCTTACGTGAATCCATCTCCCACCCTTCAGTTTCGATTGTTGTTTTGTTCAGGGTGTAACCATAGCAAAGCAAACAGGAAAAAGGTAGGCGTTACAAGCCCGTGCGTGCGGGCTGGACGTCAAATGTTCGGCCCGAGTGTTCGGCTTGCCACAGGTCGTAATCGGCCTGCATTACTTACCAACAAAATCAAGCTGCGATAGACGAACGACAATACCGTACCCGCCGGCAATGCCCCTAATTGACACGGCTTTGCCCCCGTATTGCAGCCACTCGACTAAACGTAATCCACGGTAAACTCGGCAGTTACCCAATCCCGGCGCCCGGGGTGCTCTTTGCTCAACCTACGCCTCCTATTACCAACATGCTTCGCAGATTTGTCGTTCAGGCCACGCCCGATAACCCCAGTTCCGTTGAAGTCCTTACCTGCATTTCAACGTGCATGACGCGTAACTGGCCGCATGCTCGGGCAACGCTCGAGCAGCTCGACAGTGCGGCCGCAGCCCTTAAGCAAGGGGCAACACCCGTAGGTTCAGTCGAATTCATGCGGTATGCCATGATGGTGACCGGCATCAAGGTGCCGGCGGCGCTTAACTACCCCAAACGTTTGCAAAAATGGCTGCACCGCGACATTAAGGCAAGCCGCAAGGGCGACCTGCCCTCTGAAGGCGAATGGTTTGTGAAGCCCGCCGTATCTACGAAGGCATTTCGGGGTGGAGTCTACGACATGGAAGGTGTCAGACAAATCGACAGCCTGACCACACAAAACCACAACGCGCCGCCCACCGAACTGGCGGCCCGCAACGATGTCGAGCTGCTACGCAACCTGCCTAACGATTTCCCGGTGTGGTATGCACCGCCCGTGTCGTGGCAAAGCGAATGGCGGTTTTATGTGCACCGCGGGCTGATCAAAGGTGCCGCACGCTACGACAAAGGGCTAGAGTCTGCCCCAGCGCCCGAGCGCAGTACGGTTGCGCAAATGGTGTCAGACCTGGCGTTCGATGCCCCCATTTCGTACGCTCTTGATGTGGGCATTTTAGAAAACGGCAAGACCGCGTTGGTGACAATGAACGACGCGTGGGCCTTGGGTTTTTACCCGGGTACGCTAGCCCCCGAAAGCTATATGGACATGCTGCGCGACCGGTGGATACAGCTTATTCAGCCCGGGCATGTGTCTTTGTTCTAGCAACCCAAAGCGTTAATCGGCCTCGTGGTTGGCCATACCCCGGCGCACCACGATGGGTACTGCGCCCAACTGCTTTTTAGCGACCCACTGCGCCAACGAAGCATCGAGGTAATCGGTGTGACTGGGAAACCAGCGCGCCAATTCGGCTGCCAGGCGCCGCGCCTCAGACGGGTCGCCCCCGTTTTGCAGGTACGCAGCAACGTCTCGCATTGACCCAAGCACCGCATTATGTTCATTCGTATGGCACTCGCGTGCGGGGAACGCGGTGCTATTCATGTAATGCTCTTCTTGCGAAAAGTGGCGCTCGCTATGCTCGATGAGCGCCTGCAAATGCCCCAGTATCTGGTCATCGTCGGCCTTTAGCATGGCACCAAGAATATCCACGAATTCGCGATGGGTAACGTCCATAGGGTCATAACCCACCAAAAAGGCATCGGTCCAGGTCAAGTCTTGTGGGGCGGCGGCGGTTTGCATGACGGGCACTCGGCAAATTCGAAAACGGCTTCCATCATAGCAAAACCCCGGCAAAAGCCGGGGCAGAATGTGCTAAACACACGCCGGGTTCCAGATTTCGGATCCCGAGTTTCGCGTCTTGGGCGTCGGGCTATACACGACTGGAACTCAGAGCACTCAAAAATAATGCCGAAATTTCAGGTTAAAGCCATGGTCGTGCCGGCTGGGTGACAGCAGCCCCGAATAACCGGCCTGCAGCACACTGTGCTTACCCACAGGGGTCGACACTGTAAACGCGGCTTTCAAGGCATGTGCAGCAATGCCATGGCCATGCGACGTAAACATCGTGCCGCGTGAACTATCGCGAAACGACTGCCGAGATTCGAATTGGCGATCGGCATGGGCATAACGCCAGGCCAGCTCGGCCTGCAACATACCCAAACCACCCACCGTTTTAAAGGCATGTGACGCCGTCAAACCCAAAACGCTGAATGCCGCCCAGTCGTTGGCACGCGCGTAGTTCAACGCACCTGCACCGCCTTGCTCGGTGTGCGCACCTGTCGAGCTGTGCACCACCGCCAGCTCTATAAAAGGCGAGAGCCCCGCAAAAGGCGACAAGCCCGCAAGCAAGGCCAGTCGACCAAAGACCTGCATGCTGCGGCTGCTAGAAACGCTGCGCAATGTGTCGCGCCAACGGCCAATTTCAAGGGAACGCGACGTTTTAAACGTGTGCCAAGCAACAGAAAGCCCGGCATCCATCTGTACCGGGCCGCGCACGGCACCGACATCGGCCCCCAAATGCAAACCATGAATGCGCGTGTCGGCGCCACCGCCCGAATCGCCCACGCCCTGAAAGGCACCAAAAGCCAGCGTGCCATCGGGCGCTGCCATTTGCCGAACCCGTCGCGTATCTGCCCCGGCAAACACGCCCACTTCGGTCAAATGACTAACCAAATGCCGAACACCCACCGTAAAGCCCCGCAACGAGCGCTGAAAATCGCCCACACTACCCGCGGCCTGCCCTTTGCCCTGCGCACCATACGCGCTAGACCATACTTTGGTACCCTCGCACTTCGCGCCCGACGCCGCAGCAAGGTTGCCCGCAGCCGACAAAGCATCGCAACCCCACGACCGGCTACTTAGAACCGCCTCACGCACAAAGCGGCTGTCATCCAGCGCACCGGCACGTACAGTAGCCGGCCACGCACCCGCCAATTGCCGATAGGCACTACGCGCCCCATCGCGGTCCAACACCACAATGGCGTCGTAAACCTGGGGCAAGTCTTTTACCCCAGGCACGCCCCCTGACGGCGTATCAATAATATCGGCCACGGCATTTTCGTCGTCTGTCACGGCCGGGGCATCGATCGGAACATCGTTTCGCGCCAACGTCAAAGACACCGACGTTGCGTCGTAAACCAGGGTGGGCGTCAGAAACGCCAGATTACTGTTAACGCCGTCGAACCGGGTATCGTCAAAACCACCTGCTGCCGTCAAGAACCGGTACGAGGTTGACGGCTGCCAGTCGCCCGCCCCCGCCAGCGCCTGCACGTTACCGTCTAACAGCGCTTTGCCGCCGACAGCCAGCACATCGTGCCGCCCATCGGCCTCAACCTCGATAGACAACGTTGAACCATCGTCGAAGCGGACATCACCCGGCACACGAAGCACACCGATACTGGCGCCCGGCGCCAGCGTGGCGCCATCACGCACCCAAACCGACGCGATCGACCCCGTACCTTCCAGCCTCGCGCCGCTGGCGACCTGCACCGACCCGCCAAACCAGTCATTAACGGCCAGGGTGCCAGCCCGCACGACTGCAGCGCCCGTATAGCCCAAAGCATCTTTAGCCAGCACCAAACGGCCGCCACCGGTCTTCTCGAACGCAGCCGCACCCGAGACAATGCCGTCATGCGTAGCCTGGCCACTGTCAACATGCCAACCCACCGCCGCGCTGCGACCCGGGTCGTTCACCCGATACCCAGGAGGCACCGGCTGTGTCGTCATGTCGATAGCATCGAACTGCACGTTACTGGCCACGGTTACCCCCGGTGCGTAGGTTAGCGTGGTGCCAGTATTGACCTGAACGCCCGGCCCCACCGCCCTATTGCCGCCTACCACCACCCCGCCCTGCAACACACGCGTTACCCCACGGTAGCTGCTGTCGCCGGTTAGCGTTAGTGTGCCGCCGCCCAGTTTGATCAGGCCGTCGAGCGAACCCGGCGCATTGGCAATGCGCCCGCTTAGTGTGACCCGCGCGCCATCGGCCACATCTAGCAACGCTGCATCACCAATAAGGAAATCGGCCGCACTGACATAGTCGGCGGCCTGAATTTCCCACACCCCGTCGGGGAAAAAAACGGGGGCAGATGCCGACTGCATTTGCCCCCATGCCATTTGTGCGCCAAAGGCCGCCTGCAACATCACAGCGCCCGCCCCAACAACCAAACCCCCGCACCGCCACAGCTTCTTTTCTTTATTCATCTATGGTGTCCTTAAGTGGATTTGCTCGTCACCGGTGTGACAAACTACGCGCATTATGACCATTATTGTAATTATGACAATATGAAAACACTTATAGACATATTTATCTATATAAGATAATCGCGCGCGTCAGTTAAAAACCCATAAAAAAGAACAATAAAAACTACCAGAAAAAATTTTTAGCTGTCGGCTAGACGCCCACAGGCCATCTGACCGGGCGATTTACAGGGAACTTTCTGCGACAATCACGAACAAAGGATTACAATACCCAGTAAACCGTAACAAAACCCAACGGGCACCCGACACCATGTCGCACCAGCTCCCCTGCTTCGTTCTGTGCTCTTCCGACCAGGCCCCACACCGCGAGCCCATACGCGCTCGCCTCGAAGCCAAGGGCCTGCGTGTTACATTTTTCCCCATGGTCGAACGCGACAACATCACCGATCGCAACCTGGGGTCGTATATCAACGCGCACAAGAACAAATCCGAATACGGCGACGTTTTAACGCCCGACAACGTCACAGTGGCACTAAGCCATTTAAATGTTTACCGGCATATTCTTAACCACCACCTGCCCGGTGCCGTCATTCTTGAAGAAGACGCCGATGTCGCCGAAACCCTGGTGCAGTTGCTCGACACAAAATCGGCCGAATGCCTCGAGCACATGTTCGGCTCGTACGAGCCCGTTGTGGTGCAGCTTACCCACGTGGCCCAGGCCTACCGCAGCCAACGCCGCGACATTGGCAATACACTCTTCAAAATGATGCGGCCCTACGGCACGGTGCGTCAATCGCGCGGGTATTTTGTTACCAACGCAGCCTGTCACAACCTGGTTAAAACGCAATACCCGGTCTGGACAAGCGCCGACCACTGGGAAGGCTTTGTCGAACAAGACATTTTCCGCTTGTGGGCGTTAACGCCCAACCCCGTCTGGGCCTGCGACCCGGCGGCCGAGCTCGCCCCCGCCAACCAGCCCGTTGCCCGCCCCGCCAACCTGCTCGACCCGGTCCACCGCGCATGGGACAAGGTCGTCACCGAAAACATCCTGGTCCGACGGCTGCCCAAGCACCCACCCGTGCGCTAACAGACAGGCTGTGCCAATTGTGCCATATGCACAATTAATATAGACTAAGTGCAAATATCACAACCAAAGGGTTGTTATGTCTGCACATCGCCAACCGCAAGTTACCCCTGACACCGTTTTAGCCAAGGCGGTCATCAACGCCGCTCAACAACTGGGCCTTAACCAGTCGCATCTGGCCGATGTCATTGGCATGCATCGCACAGCCGTCAGTCGCTTAAAGGGCAACGGGGAGCTCGACCCCGAATCAAAACAGGGTGAACTGGCATTATTACTTGTCCGGTTAGCCAGGGCCTTGTATGCCCTTACCGGCGGCGACTCAGCCTGGGCACATCATTTCATGACGTCCCCAAACCGGGTAACCGGCGGCATACCCGCCCAACAGATCAAAACGGTTCAGGGTCTGGTTACGGTTTTGCAATTTGTCGACAGTATCAGGGGAAAAGTCTAATGATCTGGGCGCAATGCAACGGCGCCACACACATTGGCCCAATACACGGCACCCTGCACCGCCTGGTCGAAAGCCAAGAGCAAATTGCCACGCGCAATTACGTCGACACGCTTGAAGAGCAGGCTATTTTGGAAGACCTTCTGGAAAAGACCAAGCCGCCCTACCCCCAGGGCAGCCAGGCCTTGCATTATTTGTTGCGAACGCCGTTTCGCTACCCACCCTTGCCGTGGGGCTCACGTTTTGGTCAGCGCCACGAACCTAGTCTGTTCTACGGCGCTGCCAGCGTCGAAACCACCCTGGCCGAGGCGGCATACTACCGGTTTGTATTCTGGCACTCAATCGATGCAGCGCCACCCAGCCCCAAGCTGCAGTCACAACACACAATGTTTGGCGCCAGCTACAAAACACAGCAGGGGGTCAGGCTACAACGCCCACCCTTCACGCAATATGCTGGCGTACTTACCCACCCCACGCGCTACGAAGAATGCCAGCAACTCGGCGCCAACATGCGATTGGCCGGGGTCGAAGGATTTGAATACATGTCGGCCCGAGACCCTGAAGGCGGAACTTGCATTGCGCTTTTCACGCCACAGGCCTTTGGCAAAGCGCAGCCCTTGTACAAAGAGGCCTGGTTTTGCGAGGTTACCGCCACACATACTGCTTTCAAGCGGCTTGACGAGCCAGGCCTGTACACATACCCACTAACGCATTTTTTGGTTGACGGCTACTTCCCGCTCCCGGCCAGCTAGGTCGGCGACCCAGGCGGTATTGTCCAAATACCATTGCACCGTTTTACGAATGCCGGTTTCGAAGGTTTCAGCGGGGCGCCAGCCTAGTTCACGTTCGATACGGGTGGCGTCAATCGCGTAGCGACGATCGTGGCCGGGGCGGTCAGTCACAAAAGCTATTTGCGTGGCGTACGAAGCCCCATCGGCGCGGGGCTGCAGCTCGTCAAGCACACTGCACAGCGTATTCACCACCGACAAGTTCGCCTTTTCGTTCCAGCCACCCACGTTGTACACACGGCCCGGCTCGCCCGCTTCTAGTACACGTCGCACGGCAGAACAGTGGTCAGACACATACAACCAATCGCGTACCTGCTGCCCGTCGCCGTAAATAGGCAACGTTTGCCCCGCCAATGCCCGCTGAATGCACAGCGGAATAAGCTTTTCGGGGTACTGGTACGGCCCGTAATTGTTGGAACAATTGGTGGTAACCACCGGCAAACCATAGGTATGGTGCCAGGCCCGCACCAGGTGGTCGGACCCGGCCTTACTGGCCGCATACGGGCTGTTGGGTGCGTGGGGGTGGTCTTCGGTAAACGCCGGCGCGGTGGGCGACAACGTGCCATAGACCTCGTCAGTAGACACATGCAAGAACCGGAACGCAGCCTGCTCGGCCGCACTTAAACCCTGCCAATACGCGCGTACGGCTTCCAGCAACCGAAACGTACCCACCACATTGGTTTGCACAAAAGCCTCGGGCCCGGCAATAGAGCGGTCAACATGCGACTCGGCCGCAAAATGCACCACCGCACGCGGCTGGTGCGTGGCCAGCAACTGCCCCACCAGCGCCGCATCGGCAATATCGCCATGCACAAAAATATGACGCGGGTCAGAATGCAGCGACGCCAAGTTAGCCAAGTTACCCGCGTATGTCAGCGCATCAAGATTAATGACAGGTTCGTCGTTAACCGCTAACCAGTCGAGCACAAAGTTACTGCCAATAAAACCGGCCCCGCCGGTGACGAGAATCATGGTGTGAAGATGCCCTAAAGCTAAGTACTCAAGAAATGTTCCGTCAGTTTATCAAGCGCCGCTTGAATACGACCATCGACACAGTCTTGCACGCTTAAAACATCAGCAGTCTTGCAGCCCCCCACGACAAAAAGCTTGTAACTTACGTTTTTAACTGCCCCAACCGACGCTGGCGGTGCCAGCGCTGCGCCAACATCGAACTAACCACCAGTTGCAACAAGTGAAACAGCATCAAGGGCAACACCATTACGCCAGCAATTGACGCCGTAAACAGCACTTGGGACATCGGCACCCCAGTTGCCAGACTTTTTTGAGCGCCACCAAACAACGCGGTGATGCGGTCTTCACGGTTAAACCCGAAGCATGACGCCAAGCCGTATACAAAAGCCATCGACAAAAACAAAAGCACCAGACTGATCACAACCAACCCCACGACCATCGCCGACGAAACCTGCTGCCATATACCCCCAATCACAGCAGCACTGAAAGCGCTATATATCACCAGCAGTATCGACCCGCGATCCACGAAGGAAAGGACTTTCGCCGACTTACGAAATGCCGTGTCGAAGTAGGGTCGCAAGAAATGCCCGGCAAGAAACGGCAACATCAATTGCGCAAAAATATTAAGCACCGAATCTATTGGCGATGCCGCCCCGGTGGTTGGCGCGATTAAACCGTTTACCAAAAACGGCGTAATCAAAATCCCCAACAAGGTGGATGCTGAAGCACTGCACACCGCGGCAGGCACATTGCCACCGGCTATCCCCGTAAGGGCAACAGCGGACTGAACTGTCGCAGGCAACATGCACAAGTAAAGCACCCCCAGATACAGCTCAGCATTAACAAGCGGCAGCAAGACCGGTCGTAACGCGAAACCCATCAGAGGAAAAAAAACAAACGTACAACACAGAATCAAGCCGTGTAGCCGCCAATGCGTTAGCCCATCGATAATAGCCTGACGAGGCAACTTGGCCCCATGCAAGAAGAACAATAAGGCTATGGCCGCCACCGTGGTGTACTTAAGGACAACAGCAAACTGCCCCGCAGCTGGCATCACACTTGCAAGCAACACCGTGCCCACAAGTAAAAATGTATAGGTATCAGGAAGGAAAGGGATGCGTTTCATGCTCGTATTGAACGCTATCCGTTAAAAATAGGGAAATTAATTTATAAGATAGATATATAATTTTAATGCATGAATATAAGTCTCAAACAACTCCAGGTTTTTCGTGTCGTTGCGGCCGAGCGCAATTTCAGCCGCGCGGGCGAACTAATAGGCCTGACGCAACCAGCCGTCAGTCGAGCCATTACCGAGCTTGAGACGCAGGTCAATTTGCGGCTGTTCGATCGAACAACCCGAGACGTCAAACTGACGCCAGCGGGCCAGATTCTGGCCCAAAGACTTCCTCGCTGGATTGACGACCTTGAGAACACCTTAAACGAACTACACAGTTGGGCAAACAATCGAACAGGAAAGGTACGCGTCGCAAGCAGCCCCACACTGTCGGCTGCTCTCATCCCTCATTGCCTGGCCTACTGCGCAAAACAAGAACCCGGCCTGCAGGTCATACTTGTCGATCGCATTCAACAAAACGTACTAAGCAGTATCTTGTCGGGCGAAGTCGATTTTGGCATCATTGTCGAACCAGACGCGGCGCATCTGCGAGAGCTTCACTGCGAAACCCTACTCGTCGACCCATTCGTTGTGGTTTGCCCCGACGACCACCCCCTAGTCCGCATAACCTCAAAGGGCAAACCTGAAAGGGCCCAAAGACAAGTACGTTGGTCAGCCCTGTCCGATGCCAAATTGATTTTATTGGACCAAGCCTCTGGCAGCAGGCGCTTGATTGATTCGCTACTGGCCCGACACCATATTGCCTACCGCGTCGAGCAAGAAGTTGGGCATGTCACAACAGGCTTTGAAATGGTACGAGCGGGACTTGGCATTAATATCGTACCGCGCTTGGCCATCCCGGAAACGGGCCTGCCAGGCCTACAAATCTATTGCCCGACACCCATTGAAAACCGAAAGATAATGCTGGCTCGGCAAAAGAATAAAACTCTGGCACCGCTTGCAGAGACACTATGGTCTATGGTCAAGATAAGCACGGAAGACACAATGGCCCGACGTACAGCACGCGACACGACCAGGAAGATAACGACGAGCAGCGCTTAGGACAAGCTTTAAGAAAAGCCATCTTTGAACTCTTCCTTCAGGTAATCCACCATCAGCCGAGTAGCACGCGACACATGCAAAGTGTATGGCCTAATCACATACAGGTGATCACCATAACTGCCGCTGATCCGCCAATCGGACAACAGGCGCACCAACGCCTTGTTCGCAATGTGCTCTCGGACCGAAAAGTCTGGCACCAGCGCAATGCCCAAACCCGCCAAGGCCGCCGCCCTTAAGGCCTCACTGTTGTTCACTGCCAGGGGCCCCCTGACTGCTAAAGCAACCGGGTCACCTCCCTGACTATCCCGTCGCTCGAACACCCACGTTACGGCACGATCACGCCGAGGATAATGCAGGCATGGATGTCGGATTAGGTCCGCCGGACACTTAGGCGGCGCTACGCTCTTAAGGTAACCAGGGCTTGCCACCAGCACCGAATCAGTCACGCATAAAGGCCAAGCCACATCAAGATCCGGCGGCGTGCTGGTGTGTCGAATTGCAAGGTCCACGCCCTCCATCGCTAGTGAGGACAGGTGATCTGACAAATCCAGTTCGAGCCTGATTCCCGGATACTGCATTAAGAACCTGGGTAACACTGGCACCAAATGCTGTCGCCCGAAGGCCACCGGCGCACTTAATCGCAGCGTTCCTTGAGGAGAGACAGCCAAATCCTTGACGCTTTGAAAACTGTCAGCAATTTGGTCGAACGACTGACGAGTCATTTCGACCAGTTGCTGACCGGCTTCTGTAAGACGCACACTGCGTGTGGTACGCCTTACCAATGCAATCCCGGCCAACCGCTCAAGCTCGGCTATGCGCTGACTAACTGCCGACTTGCTGACATTTAATCGGCGTGATGCGGACGTATAACTACCTTGTTCAGCCAAGATGGCCAGCCAATATATATGGCCCAAATATTGCGATATTGTTCCCGTATCCATTGCTTTATTGTTTAATATTTTAAACAATAAGTCCAGCGCATCGCTCTATTCACGCTCACGAACACCCCCTAAACTGGCCTGCAAATACGTATCAGCGCATCGCACAATCGTAAGAAAACAATGCCATCACTTAAAGGGAGCACCATGAAAAGCTATACCGACGCAAACACTGTCAGCCATTTCATTGGCGGACACACCACTACAGGCCAAAGCTCGCGACGGCAAGCTGTTTACAACCCCGCAACAGGCGAAGTCGCCCGCCAGGTTTTACTAGCCGAACGCACCGATGTAGACGCTGCCGTTGAAAATGCACATCAAGCATTCGAAGCTTGGGCAGCCACTCCCCCGATCCGTCGGGCCCGCATCATGTTCAAGTTCCTGCAACTCATGAACGAACACCGTGATCAATTAGCAGCGATCATCACCGCCGAACACGGTAAAGTCTTCTCCGACGCCCAGGGCGAGGTTTCGCGCGGCATCGACATCATTGAGTTTGCGTGCGGTATCCCTCAGCTACTCAAAGGGGACTTCACCGATCAAGTGTCTACCGGTATGGATAACTGGACACTGCGACAGCCCTTGGGCGTGGTCGCCGGCGTAACACCGTTCAACTTCCCCTGCATGGTACCTTGCTGGATGTTCCCTGTTGCCATCGCCGCAGGTAACTGTTTTGTGCTTAAACCCAGCGAGCGCGCACCTTCGGCAGCCCTTTACATGGCCGACTTGCTTTTAAAAGCCGGCTTGCCTAATGGGGTTTTAAACGTCGTCCAAGGCGATAAAGTCGCCGTCGACGCGTTACTTGAAAACCCCAACGTAAAGGCCATCAGTTTTGTCGGCTCGACACCTATTGCACATTACATCTATCAGCAGGCCGCCCTGCACGGTAAGCGCGTTCAGGCGCTGGGCGGCGCAAAAAACCATCTTGTCGTCATGCCCGACGCCGACCTTGAACAGGCGGTCGACGCCCTGATCGGCGCCGCATACGGATCTGCAGGTGAGCGCTGCATGGCCATCTCCGTCGCCGTTCTGGTAGGTGATGTTGCCGACAAGATCATCCCGCGTCTCGCCGATCGTGCTCGCAACCTGATTATCAAAAACGGCATGGAAGCAGACGCAGAAATGGGGCCGATAGTTACGCGCCAATCTTTAGAAAAAATTGAAAACTACATACAGATCGGTGTTGATGAAGGCGCCAAACTGGTTGTAGACGGACGTGGCCACAAAGTAGACGGACACGAAAATGGCTTTTTTACGGGTGGCACGCTATTCGATCACGTCACTACCGACATGCGCATTTACAAAGAAGAAATTTTCGGGCCGGTACTTGCCTGCATACGAACGCCAAATTTTGCATCAGCGCTGGAAATCATCAACACCCATGAGTTCGGTAATGGCGTGTCGTGCTACACACGCGACGGAAACATCGCGCGTGAGTTCGGCCGACGCGTACAGGCCGGCATGGTCGGCATCAACGTCCCCATACCCGTACCCATGGCATGGCACGGATTTGGCGGATGGAAAAAGTCGCTGTTCGGCGACATGCATGCCTACGGTGAAGAGGGTGTGAGGTTCTACACAAAACAAAAAAGCATTATGCAGCGCTGGCCCGAGGCCACCCAAAAAGGCGCAGAGTTTGTTATGCCAACAGCCAAGTAAAGCCTCTCATAGCCTAGTTCCAACTTGAGCACTGAAAATCCCTGCCCCTATGGCGGGGATTTTTTTGCAGCGCCCTCAACCAACAAATAATGGTTGATATTTCGATATTTACTCATTAGTGAAAACACTAGTTGAACAGAAAAATATTCAATGGTTGAAAATTGGCTCAAAGACCGCAACGAAAAATAAGTACAAACCCTATAAAATATTTATTTTTATTAAAAATCAACATTTTACATTATAAACCGTTTGACTATTTAGATCAAAAACAGAGACTTAAAAGTGCCATAAATACGCCAAACACAACAAGCAATAAAAAAAACCAAATAACAACCAAAACCATTTAATTATTTACGGTTGACCCATTTGGTTTTTAATGGTTGAATTCATTAACTGGTTGACGATCATTAAAACCTAGCGATCCATTGCCTTCCACACCATTAAAGGACTCACATGACTTCCGTTGCCGATAACTCACTGTCGAACGACGCCCGCGAGCATGAACTCAAACAAATGTACGAGGCCATTCATGCAAAAAACATGTTCCCGTTCTGGGCCAAGCGCTCAGACGTCGAGCACGACGAAATCAAGCAACTGATGGCAAGTGGCCCCAAGGCGCTGCCCTTTCTCTGGAGCTTCAAGAATGACCTCGAACCCATCTTGCAGCAGTCTGCCAAGCTGGTTACTACCGAAGACAGTGACCGTCGTTCATTGATCTTGACAAACCCAGGGCTGAAACCGCGACGAGCCACAGTCACCAACCTTTACACCGCATACCGGCTTAACGACCCCAACGAGCTCATGCCTGCCCACCGCCATACCGCTAGCGCCATCCGTCTTGGCTTGACGGGCCAACAAAACTTCACTGGCGTCGAAGGCGAAGATATCGTGTTTCGCCCAGGCGACATGGTCTTGACACCACGCGATACCTGGCACAACCACGGCAACGTTGGTGACCAACCGGCCATTAATCTATCGGTACTCGATTACCCACTGGTTGAGTCATTCAACTCCCTGTCTTTCGATCACGACTATGTCGAAGACGGCTCGCTGAAAAAGAAGCAATCCGCACGGTTTTCCCCCGACTATTCCGCACGTGTCTACGGCACCGGGGGCTTTACGCCACGATTTGTCGACCACTTCCGCGGTGTTGGCGGCTCGGCACCAATGTTTGTATATCGCTACGACGCTGTACGCGAACTGCTTGAACGCAACCGCGAGTGGGACGACAACCATCATGAAGGCCTGAAAGTCGAATACACCGACCCGGTACACGGCGGCCCTGTTTACAAAACCATGACTTTTTTCATGCAAATGCTTCGCCCGGGCGAAACCACGCTGCCGCTGAAACAAACAGCAAGCCAACTCATCACGCCCATGGAGGGATCGGCTAACGTCAAGATTGACGATGAAACTTTCAACTGCCACCTTCACGACACACTAGCCGCGCCCGGTGGCCACTGGGTTCAATTCAGCAACCCAAGCAGCACCGAACCGGCAATCCTCTTCATTGCCAGCGACGAAAACGCTTTGCAAGCATTTGGCTTGCTACAGCGGTTCGGCAAGACTGCTGGTGGCGATGTTTTTCGTCTGGTGTAAAGGGGCAGGCTTTGGCACAAACCAAGAACACTTCACTCATCAGCCACATCGACTGCCCTGGCGGCGGTCAGGTCTGGTGTGACGGCAATACGCTGTATGTATCCCACATGCGCCCCCCGCACGGCACATCGGCTTATGACATCACCGATCCACGCAACCCCAAACATTTGTTCACGCTCGAAATCCCAATGGGATGGCACTCCCACAAAGTGCGAGTCCAGGACGGGATCATGATCGTAAATTACGAAAAGTTCCGGGAAGGCGCTCCCGACTTTGGCGGTGGACTAGGTATTTACGACGTTAGCACCCCATCCAAGCCTCGCCTTATCAGCAAGTGGCAAGTCACAGGGCAAGGTGGCGGCGTACACCGGTTCAGCTTCGATGGTCGCTATGCGTACATCTCGCCCACCGAGGCAGGCTTCGTTGGCAACATCGTCAAAATCCTTGACCTGGCCGACCCCGCAAGTCCGCAAGAGGTCGGGCGCTGGTGGATACCCGGCCAAAACGTCGCAGCAGGCGAGCACTACCCGTGGGACAACTTCGTCATGCCGCGTTGTCACCACCCCTTGCGCGAAGGCAACCGTCTTTACGTTTCATACTGGCACCACGGGTTTTTTATCCTTGACATTGAAGACATGGCGCGGCCGAAACTAGTGGCTGCTGTCAACAGCAGCCCTGCCCACCCGCATCCTACACACACAGCCATGCCCATGCCTGGACTCATTAAAGGCCGAAAGATTTTAGTAGTTGCAGATGAAGACGTTGCCAAGCTTAGGCCTTCACCCCCTGCGTTTACCTGGTTCTACGATATTACCGACGAGCGTCAACCCATGCCCATATCAACCTTCCAGGTTGATGGCGTGGACATCGATGGCAGTCCTCGCCCCCCCATGGAAGGCTGCCACCAGCCCAGTGAACGTCTTACTGGTACCTCAATTATTCCGTTTGCCTGGTTTGCCAAGGGCCTGCGGCTGATTGACATTGCAGACCCGTTCAGACCTAAAGAAGTGGGCTTCTACGAACCCGATGCCCCTGAAGGGTACACACAGCCGCAGTCAAACGATGTCACGCTTGACTCACGTGGCCTCATTTATTTGCTCGATCGCCAACAGGGCGTCGACATCATTCAAACCAATGTCTTCTAACCCAACCAGTAACTCTGGCGCCCCGCGCCGCACACAAGAAATTTAAAGCAAATCGGAGTTCTACATGAATAACCCCGCAATTCAGGTCTATGGGAAGAAAAATCCGAATCTACCCTTCCACCCAGCCGTTCGAGCAGGCGATTTCGTTTTCGTCTCGGGCCAGGTTCCCAAAGACGAGAACGGCAATATGGTTACCGGTACGATCGAGCACGAAACCCGCACAGTACTCGAAGCCCTGCGTCGCGTCCTTAACGAGGCCGGTTGCGACTTGAGCGACATCGTGAAAGTAACCACTTATCTGGAAGATCCGCGCGACTTTGGCCGCTACAACGGCGTCTTCAAAGAATTTTTTCCTGAAGGTCGCCTGGCACGCACTACCGTCGAAGCCCGGGCCGCCATCAGCACAAAAATCGAAATTGATTGCATCGCCTATCGCCCCCTTTGATCCTCACTCCACATCAACACCCTCAAGAGGCACCCATATGTACAAACTGCTTGGCCGAGCAACCTCCGGCAATGTTCAAAAAGTCATTTTTCTACTCGAAGAGCTTAATGCCCCCTACGAGCGGCTTGATTATGGCCGCCAATTTGAAAACACAACCACGCCCGAATACATCGCAATGAACCCCACCAAGAAGGTGCCCACACTAATCGATGGGGACACCGTTGTTTGGGAATCAAACACCATTCTGCGCTACTTGGCCAATAAACAGGGCTCGCCACTTTACCCCAGCGCACCCGCAGATCGTTCCACCGTAGAAACCTGGATGGACTGGCTGCTTGCCACGGTCAACCCCGTTTACCTGGCCGGCTTCAAAGACGCAAAGAAAGCCGACGCTGAACGCGGCACAGACACGTCAAGCAACCTTGCTGCCGAACTCAAGACACTCGAGGCGCACCTGGCCGGCAAGACATGGGTGGGGGGTGCGCAAATTACCTTGGCCGACCTAGCGCTTGGTCCAATTATTCGTCGTTGCATCAACTTTCCCTACGACCTTCCAGACTTTCCAAATATCAAGCAATGGGTAAAACGGCTTGAGGCCCGCCCTGCGTTCCAGAAAGCAATAGCCGCGGGTTAAGGCGCCGTCAACGTCCAACCCTCCACAACCTTTCAAAGCACGCAATTCCGAGGTTACTCATGCATTCTTCGTCAACACAAAAAGCAACCGGCACCGACCTGCATATTCAGGCGCATAACGTGTCGGTCGACTTCACGCACGCAGGACAACGGAACCGCGTGCTCAACAACATCACCCTCGACGTCCCGCGCGGAGCCTTCGTGTCACTGATCGGCCCTTCGGGATGTGGCAAAAGCACACTTCTCAAGGTCATGGCAGGGCTATTACCCCCTACCGAAGGCTCCGTGCAGGTTGCAGGAATGACGCCTCAATTGGCGTCTGAGCAGCGCCGGATCGGGTTGGTTTTCCAAGAGGCAACCCTGATGCCGTGGAAAAACTCGCTGGAAAACGTCAAGCTGCTTATGCAAATTGCCTACAAAGACCGCTCAGATAAAGAAATTACAGAGCGGGCCCGCGCAATGCTGGACATTGTGGGGCTGTCCCACGCGCTGGAGAAACGTCCGTCGCAATTGTCTGGCGGCATGCGCCAACGGGTATCGATTGCACGTGCGCTCGCGATGGACCCGGAGGTGCTGATGATGGATGAGCCCTTTGGCGCACTTGATGCGATCACGCGTGAAGAAATGAGCGACTTCTTGCTCGAGATCTGGCAAAAAACCGGCAAAACCATTGTGCTAGTTACCCACTCGATTGACGAGGCCATTTTCTTGTCGCAAGACGTTCACGTCATGGCAACAAACCCGGCCCGCATTATGGAAACAGTCAACATCGACATCCCCTACCCACGCGACGATGCAACCTATGCCAACCCAAAATTTGGCATTGCCACATCACACCTGCGTCGCCTGCTTAAAGACGGCCACAGCATGAGGGCGGCAGCATGAGCAATACGACCACTATTCAGAACTCGACCATGACTACCCAAAACAAACCAAAAAGTAATCTGGGCCTTATGTTGCATGGCGCTATGCCCACCATCATTCTTACCGCTATCACCCTGATTCTTTGGGAAGTCATTACACACGTATTTGCGATTGAGGCGTTTGTTCTACCGGCACCCAGCGCAATTCTGAACGAACTTATCAATCAGCAAGCCCTGCTGGCAGCATCTGCCCTGGTTACCGCCGAGGAAATCGTCTACGGCTTCTTGTTATCGATGGTCGTAGGCGTTTTCATGGCATTGATCATCGTCCGCTTTGACTGGCTGGGTCGCGCCGTTTACCCGCTTATGGTGCTCTTCCAGAACGTACCAAAAATTGCGCTGGCGCCGTTGTTCATTTTGTGGTTTGGCTACGACCTGGCACCCAAGCTACTACTTATCGTTGTTATGGCGTTTTTCCCAATAGCCCTGAACATGCTGGTCGGCCTGCAATCTGTCGACCCTAACCTGGTCACACTTTTGAAAACTGTTGGGGCCACCCGCAACGAAATCCTTTGGCGCGTGCGCATTCCAAACTCATTGCCATACCTGATGTCAGGCCTAAAAATCGCGGTCACACTCGCCAGCATCGGCGCCATCGTAGGTGAGTTTGCGGGCGCATCTGCAGGACTCGGGTACTTAATTCTGTTCGCGTCAACGCAAATGGAAACCGCCTTGGTATTTGCAGCAGTCGTTGAGGTTTCCATACTCGGCATGCTTTGTTACTACGTCGTCGAGTTCGTCGAATGGCGATTCATTACCTGGGCACCAAAGTCGTAACAACACCGTCGTTAATCAATATCTGTACAGCACGTCAAGCAGTAATGTTCATCACCATGAAGTAGTCACTTACTTTTAAAAACGGAGTCATCATTATGTCAAAGCGCTTGTTCAGTGGTTTAGCAAAAATTGGGGCAGCAATGGCACTTAGTGCAAGCTTTGCGGCTCAGGCCGCAGATAAGGTTTCGATCCAGCTCGACTATGTCGTTCGTGGCAGCCATGCCATGTTCTTCGTCGCTAACGAAAAAGGGTTCTTCAAGGAAAACAACATTGAAATCACAAAGATCACCCGAGGTTCGGGCTCGACAGACGCTCTTCGCCTTGTCTCAAATGGCAACGCACAGTTTGGCTTTGCCGACTTGCCCACACTAATGGTAGGTCGTGCTCGTAACGTTCCAGCCGTCGCACTGGCCGCCGTTAATCAGCGTAGCCCTCTTGCCCTTATTGCCGTCAAAGAAAAGCGTGACCTGAAAAGCCCCAGCGACCTGAAAGGACTGAATCTTGGTGTACACCCATCCGGTTCAACCTATATTTTCCTTAAAGCCTTTCTTTCGCTAAACGGCATGTCGCTTGACGACATTAAGCAAAGCACGGTTTCGCCACCCTACGAAAGCTTCTTGTTGCTTGGCCGCGTTGACGCCGTGCCTGGCTATATCAACGCAGAAGTTCCTGAGCTTGAAGCCAAGGCTGGCGGTAAAGGCAGCCTGTCGATACTGATGGGGGCAGATTACGGATACAACGCTTACGGCTCTGGAATGTTCACTTCGGAAGAAATGATCAAGAACAACCCTGACCTCGTCCAGCGCTTTACCAAGGCTTACCTTAAAGCTTTCGAGTATGTCATCAATCATCCAGACGAGGCTGTCGACATTATCATCAAAGCAAACCCCGAGTACTCAGCCAAGCGTGACATGCTCAAGAACCAGTTGGCCGCCGACATCTCTACCTTTTTTGACACGGCAACCAAAGAACAAGGCATCGGCATTATTACTCCCGAACAATGGAAAGCCACAGCCGAAATTCTGGTGGCCCAAGAGGTTCTACCCAAAGATGCCAGCCGCACCGCAGGTTACGACATGACCTTCCAAAAAGCTGCCAACCCTCTTCGTAAATAACATCAAGCTATCGCCATGAATAATCCCCGTTCCGAGCACAGCATCTCTCTAACGCTACCTGCCCACCGCGAGCTTTTCTATGGTGGCCAGTGGCATAAACCGAAAGATGGCAACTATGTCGACGTTTTAAGCCCCGGGACGGGGCAAAACCTTGGCAAAGTCGCTATTGCCGGAGAACAAGATGCCGATGCAGCAGTTGCGCATGCAGTGGAAGGCTTCAAGACCTGGCGCAATACCCCGCCGTTGGCTCGTGCCCGCATCCTCAAACAAATCGCCGTAAAACTGCGTGAACACACCCAAGAGATTGCTCTGCTCGATGCTGCCGACTGTGGCAATCCTGTCAAAGAGATGGGCGCTGACGTACTTACAGCAGCGGCACTTTTCGAATTTTTTGCCGGACTGGTCACCGAAATTAAAGGGGACTCCATCCCCATGGGGCCAGATGCCGTCAACCTCACGGTACGCGAGCCTGTCGGCGTCGCAGTACGAATTGTCGCCTTTAACCACCCCTTCCTGTTCGCAGCCGGCAAAGCAGCAGCACCACTCGCAGCCGGAAATGCCGTCATTATCAAGCCGCCCGAACAAGCCCCTTTGTCGGCCTTGCGACTGGCCGAAATCATCGGTGACATGCTCCCGCCGGGCGTTTTCTCTGTTCTTCCTGGTGGCGCCGAAGTCGGCTCAGCCCTCGTATCACACAAAGACGTCGCCATGATCGGGCTGGTAGGAAGCGTCGGCACCGGGCGCGCAGTCATGCGGCAAGCCGCCGAAACGCTAAAGCCAGTGCAACTAGAACTGGGTGGCAAGAATGCCTTCATTGCCTACCCCGATGTTGACCCCGATGCAGTGGCACAGGCCATTGTTGACGGAATGAACTACACCTGGTGCGGGCAGTCTTGCGGATCTACCAGCCGCGCCTTTGTGCATGCTGAAATTTACGACGCCGTTATTGAACGCATAAAGACACACTGCGCCCAATACGTCCCTGGCATCCCTACCGACCCCAACACCACCATGGGCGCCGTTATCAACGCCGCCCAGCACCAGAAAATTCTTGATTACATTCAGTCTGCCCACGACGAAGGTGCCCGACTGGTCTATGGCGGAAATGTGCCCGCCGATCCGGCATTACAAAGCGGCTATTACGTTGAACCCACCGTCTTCGCCGACGTATCACCCGATATGCGCATTGCCCGAGAAGAAGTCTTTGGTCCAATTCTAGCCGTCATGAAATGGACGGACGAACAAGCAGTGATTGAAGAGGTCAACGCACTTGAGTACGGGCTGACCTGCGCCATTTGGACGAATGACCTTGAAAGAGCGCATCGCGCTGCCAATAGCGTTGAGGCCGGTGCGGTTTGGGTTAATGAAGTAGGCAAGCACTTTCTGGGAGCACCCTACGGCGGCAATAAGCAATCGGGCATCGGGCGCGACGAATGCCTCGGCGAAATGCTCGCCTTTACCCAAGAGAAAAATATTCACATCAGCCTGCGCCGTGTCGCAGCCTAAGGTTAATGTTGCCTGACTATGCAAAGCTTTGACTACATCATCGTGGGCGCCGGATCGGCCGGCTGTACGCTTGCGAACCGCCTAACCGAAGACCCTGAAGCCAGGGTACTTATTATCGAGGCTGGCAACTGGGACCGCGACCCTCTGATACATATCCCGTTGGGTTGGGGCAAAATTTTCCAAAAGCGGCTGCACGACTGGATGTACTTTTCGGAGCCCGAACCCCATGTTGATGGCCGGCGGGTTGAATGTGCCAGGGGTAAAGTCGTTGGCGGATCTTCTTCGACCAACGCCATGGCTTGGGTTCGTGGCAACCCGCAAGACTTTAACCGCTGGGCAAGTCAGTACAGCCTGCCCGACTGGTCTTACGATAACGTACTACCTTACTTCAAAAAACAAGAAGACTTTCCCCAAGGCAACAACACCGAGCGGGGTAGTGGCGGCCCTATCGGCGTGCAACGCTGCACTTACGAAGACCCCTTAACCGCCGCGTATGCCGAAGCAGCAAAGGCCGCAGGCCACGGCTGGACCGACGACTACAACACAGCTCACCAAGTCGGTTTCAGCCGTCTGCAAATGAGCATTAAGAACGGCAAACGCTGCAGTGCAGCCGTCGCCTATTTGCGCCCAGCCCTAATGCGCCGAAACCTTAGCATCAAGGTTAATGCGCTTGTCACAAGAGTCATTATCCAGAATGGACGCGCCACAGGCATCGAACTCGTTGAAAACGGCCAGCGCAAAATCATTCATGCCGATCGCGAGGTTCTGCTAAGCGGCGGCGTGATTAATACGCCCCAATTACTCATGCTATCGGGCATAGGCGACGCAAATCATTTACATCGACATGGCATCGAATGCCAAATGGATTTAAAAGGCGTTGGTCAAAACCTGCAAGACCATGTGTCAACCATTGTGATGTACAAACGAAAGTCGCCTAGCCCTTTCCTAAAAATGATGCGGCTGGACAAAATTGGCCCCGCAATGATCAATGCCTACCTGTTTGGCAAAGGCTTCGCCTCCGACGTCCCGGGTGGATTGGTCGCTTTCCTGAAAAGCCAAGCCAGCATGCAAACGCCTGATATTCAAATGTTGTTGACTGCAGCGCCGCTGGCAGCCTGGCCCTATTTAAAACCGTTCAAGCAGCCGTTTGAAGATGGCTTCGCATGTCGAACTGTGCTTCTGCATCCGGAAAGCCGCGGAAAAATCGAACTTGCCAGCGCAGACCCCACGCAAGCACCCAAAATTTTTCAAAATTTTTTGTCCAGCGAAAAAGACTGGGAGTCCATCCGGGCATCGATTCGTCACATACGCGAAATCGCCAAACAACCCAGCCTTGCTCCGTATATCGACAAAGAAATCGCCCCCGGGCCGGCCTGCGAATCCGAAGAAGCGCTTGACGCATTTATAAGGAAAACAGCCATCACAGTGCATCACCCGGCAAGCACGTGTCGAATGGGCGCCAGCGACGACGCCATGGCCGTCGTTGACAGCCAACTGCGCGTTCATGGTGTCGACCGTCTACGCGTCGTCGATGCCTCTGTCATGCCCGATCTTACGTCGGGCAACATCAACGCCCCGGTCATCATGATCGCCGAGCGTGCCGCCGATTTCATCCGTGGGCACGCGCAGTCTCCTCTCTGATTTCCATCAACAGCACTACCAAAAATTATGCTCGGTTCTTATAAGCATCGCGTTCTAAGCACCTTCCCGCTATCGTCGGCTGCGCTTCAGCGTCTCTCGTTCTTTTTCGACGTGCAAGTTTCATGCATGCCCACAGGACAGAGCGAGCACGCACTGCAATTAATGCGGAATGTCGCCGGCGTCATTACCAGTGAAGACAACATCAAGTTTGAAAGAGATATCATTGCCCAACTGCCGCATCTGCGCGCCATCTGCCTAACCAACGAAACTCCAAAATTCGTAGACTTAAGCGCCCTGACCGAGGCCGGTATTCGTGCTACCGGCTTTCCATCCAAGCCACAAAACCCCCTTGAAGAAATCATGTGGCGCGTGTTGACCACCGAAGCTCAAAACCTGGCAAAAAGCGACAATGAAACTGTTTTAGGGAAGAAACCATTACGACGCTTTTCAGGGTCGTTATTCACGTCAAGCCTTTACGCTGTACGCATCGGGTTCCTAGGCGCATCACCCCTATCAAAAGGCTTGCTTGCGCGCGCACAGAGCGCCCAGGCCGAAGGCATACTGATCGATCTCGACATGTGCGACAGCCACCCAAAAGCGCCTCTTGACTGGCTGCTTATACCCGCCGACTGGCAAGACGCCAATCAATCAGCAATAGAGAAACTACTTATGCGTGTGGCTGGCCCGGAGACCAGAATCATTGACTTTTCGGGAGCAGAAGCCATCAAAGCTGTCGGCAAACATCGGCCTGAACTGGCAGAGCGTATTACCCATCAGTTCATTCCACCCTACCAACCGGTTGAATCGGCCGACCCTTCAAGCACACTTGCCGAACAGCTCATTGCCGCGCTTGGCTTTGGTCGCAAGAGCTGGCA
Source organism: Pusillimonas sp. NJUB218 (assembly GCF_003788685.1). Taxonomy (NCBI): domain Bacteria; kingdom Pseudomonadati; phylum Pseudomonadota; class Betaproteobacteria; order Burkholderiales; family Alcaligenaceae; genus Pusillimonas; species Pusillimonas sp. NJUB218. The sequence continues at coordinate 19,678 of NZ_NQMK01000001.1, read as the reverse complement.
CCCGGACAACTTACTAAACCCCGACGTCTGCTGCGAATCGTGCTGCTAAGCCCTCCCTGTCCTCAGGCCACTTCACGCTCGGCAGGGGTTGAAGCCGGGTACGATGCGGGGCTAATCCGGCTCATGATCTGTGCTTGAACATACAGCAAATGACCGCGCATCGCCGCTTCAGCGCGGTCGGGGTCTCGAGCAGCAATGGCTTCGGCAATCGCAGCATGTTCCTCATCCCGCTTTTTTATGCGCTCGGCGCTTTGCGCCGTCGGACGCGAAACATGCAGCCGTGCATCACTGCCCACCTGCCTTAGCAAATTATAAAAATCAGCAATCAGCGTGCTGCCAGAGGCCGCAGCCACCAATTTATGAAAGGCCTGATCTGTCTGGCCACGATCGGCATCTGGCGGAGTATGACAAGCTTTTTGAAGACGGGAAATGTCTTGAGGGGTTGCCCTAAGTGCTGCCAACCGCGCAAAACCAGGTTCCAGCAATAGTCGCAACTCAATCACCTCCAGAGGATTCGTATCACGAATCAACGCTTCACGGCCTCGCACAGATGGCGACGACTTGCGCGCAGCGGGAATCTCAAGTTCACCTTTGGTTCTAAGAACAGTTAATGCCCGGCGCAACTGATAGCGCGTCACACCCAACTCGTCAGCCAACACCCGCTCGGCAGGCAATGCTTGCTGTGTAGCCAGACGAGCACGCAATAGCTCGATCAGGTTAGATGCCTGGCTACCGGCAATGTTTGGGTTTTGGTTTGTGCGCATAAACACCTTCAAATTGGTTCATTGCAAATACGGCGTTATGTCATCATAAACCAAAACCAACCAAAACAACCAATTGACCTGGTCGACCAAACCAAATTAAAACCCCATTGCTTCGCAGCGCTGGGCTGCAAACGTACCGAAGCGAAAATCGAACGCAAAGTCTTTGCCGTCGACTGTTTTAAGCATGCCTGACACATTGGCCGGCGGCGTTGTCGGCTGATTTAAACCCGAGAGCAGACCTGTCGGCGCCTTTACCTGGGCGCGTTCGCCCAAGCCACTGGCCCGCGCGCAAAACGCGCGTACCGGGCCAATGCTGTCTTGCACCTGCAGCGCATCAACCTGAACTGATACCGCCCCTGGTACCGACGACAAGGCTTTTAAAACCGCCTGTTGCTCGGCAGCAGTGGCAGGGCGTTTAGCGGCGTCGGTAATGGTTTCGACGGTGCCTGCAGGAGTGTTGTCATCATCGGTAATTGGCCCCACACACGCCGACAACGCCAACACAAGCGGCACTAACCAAACACTGGCCCACGACTTTCTGGCCCCGTACTCCGCCAGGGCTCCCCGCGTCATGATGCGAGATTTCATGGTTTACTCCTTGTTCCTGCTTACCTGCTTACAACACACCGATAAGCTCACGGCGCCCGCCCGGTATAAACCAACGGCGCCACTACCCCCACCTTTTCTTCGGGCACCAGCAAAATATCACTGACCCGGCCAAAGCCTGCGCATACCGCCAATGGACAAGGCACGCGCTGCTTGCGGCCAAACACCCGTAACCACGACCGGCGCAGCCAGCCCAGCGACTGCGTGCGCCAGTATTCCCAACTCGTGTTCCAAATTAACGGGTAAGCCACATAACCTGGCAGCAGCTCGCCGCCTTGCAGCGCCCCTACCACCCAGTCTTTATCCATTTCCCATTCCATTAAGACCACAGGCCGTTGTACCGCAATGGTATTGCGCATCCCCTCAAGAACAAACTGCTCGTGCCCTTCCACATCAACCTTGATGAAATCGACGTCGCCAACCCCCTGTTCAGCCAGCGCCTCGTCGCCCACCCGCAATTCGATCAGGTCTTCTACAAAATGCGGGCTGGTCAAGTTGGCCAAGGTAAGGCTAGATTCGCCCAAATTACCCGACGTTTCAACATACAAGGTTTGCCGTAAGTTAGCGTTAGACAAGCCAAAATTAAGCGCACTAACGTGCGTCAAATGGTTGACCTGTACATTTTGGCGCAACATACCAAAAGCCTTTTGACCCGGCTCGAACGACAGCACCCGCTGCGCGTACCGGCTAAACACCAAAGTATGGTTACCAATATTGGCGCCCACATCCAGCACCGTACGCGGCTGCAGGCGGGCAAACAACTGCTCGACAAACGCCAAGGTTTCGTGGTCGTACACCCCATTACGCAGCACCTTGCGGCCAATAAAGTCTTGGGGGTCGATAAGAATGCGCTGCCCGTAGCGGTTACGAGCCCATTGCGTTTGTGTGATTTCGGGTTGTGTCATGTTGAGTTGTTGGACTGGGCCGCCACCGCTGTAACTACCAGCACAAGCAACCAATAAAAGGGGCAAGCCATTATAGCCAGCGCCCCCCGGGCCAACCTGCCCCGTTATAATTATCGATATACTTTGTAACACCGCCTTGGGCACAATTGCCGGGGCGCCAACTCCGGTTTACCCATGCCCATGCCCCACAACACGCCAAACAACGCGTTGCTGCAGTTTGCCTACGCTAAAACCCGCCGCGAGCACCGTAAACAAAAATGGGCCAACAGCCTGTACAAACGGCTAACCAAGCGTGCCCTGCCACTGTTTTTGCGCCCTACCGACCAGATATCGACCCCCGCCATACTCGACGGCGTTTACGAGCCCGAAACCAAGCAACTGCTAGACCACCTGGCCCACATTGGCCACAACCATTTTTTACTGGATATTGGCGCCAACATTGGGCTGTCGTCGTGCCAATCGGGGCAGCATTACAACGAAGTACACCTGTTTGAACCCAACCCCAACTGCCTGCATATTCTGCACGTCAACGCCCGCATCGCGCTGCGCGACCGCCCCTACCATATTCATGAATATGCCCTGGGCACCCAAAAAGAAACCCTGCAACTGTACGTACCTGCCCACAACTGGGGCGGGGCTTTTATTAAGTCGGCCGACAACGAATATGACGATGCCCTGCTGGCGGGCAAAGACCGCTACAGTACGTTTGACCCCAAAAATTACGACATTTTTGACGTACAGGTTGAACCCGCCACCGAAAAACTGGGCCAGCTGTTTAACGACCTGCACGCCCGCGGCGCACGCCAGGGCACCATTAAAATTGACGTAGAAGGCTACGAAAAACAAGTACTAACGGCCATTGCCACGGCCCTGCCGCCCAGCCTTAGCGCCTACATTGTGTTTGAAAACTGGAAAGACGGCCTTGACCTAAGCGACGTACTGGCACAAACAACCGCCCGGACCCAGCTTTACCTGCTAAACGAACACAAACCCGGTTTTTTTAGCGGCCTGCGCAGCCGTACCACCCTGCTGCCTGTTGACACTGCCAACGCGGCTGGCAACTACATTTTGCACCTGCAACACGCGTAAACACCATGGCCAGCATCATAGTTTTTATTCGAAGCATGCACGCTTTGGGTGACCAATTGGTGGGCTACCCCTTGCTGTACCAGTTGCACCAGCAATACCCCAACCATCAGGTAACCGTGGTCGCGCACGACCCGGTGGGCAACTATTACACCCAACTGCCGTGGGTACATCAGTTTGTTCACGCCACCACGGCCGCACAAAAGTACCGCAGCATTGCCAAAGACACCGAAATCATCATTGCACTGCACCACAGCAGCGAACTTTACAGCCTGCTGGGCGCCATCAAACGCATACCTGTGCGGCTAGGCTTTAAAAACAAACGCGCCACCGACTTCTTATGGACGCACCGCCTGCCCAAAGACATTGACCAGTACATTGGCCTGGCCAACCTGCAACTGCTTGGCACGCTACGCCCGTTTGACCCTAGCCAGGCCGCACGCCATAGCATGGCCTGGCTGGCCAGCCAAAAAGCCGCGCCCGTCGAACACACCGATGTGGTCTTTATGGTGGGCGGCGGCGCCGGCACCTTCAAGCGATGGGGTATTGCCAACTACACCGCACTAGCCCTACGCCTGCGTCACCACCTGGGGCCAAACACCACCTTTACCTGTATTTTGGGCCCCGCGGAGACCGACGAGCTGGCCCAACTGCAACAACTTAACCTTCCAAACTTCCGCCTGCTGGTTAGCCGCCCCCTGGCCGACATTGCCGACCTGTGCCTGAATGCCAAGCTCATTGTAGCCAACGACTGCGGGCCGTCGCATATTGCGCAAAATACAGGCACCCCCTACGTAGGCCTGTTTAACGAGCCCAACCCCGAATGGTTTTGGCAGCGCCCGAACACCCGCGCCGTAACGCCACCACAGGGCACAATCGACATACAATCGGTGTCTGTCGAACGCGTCGAAGCTGCCTGTATGGCCGTGCTGGAGCGCTCCCCAACCCTTGTTGCCGCAGCCGCCTGAAAGCCACACGCCCATGCACACCACCCTCTGGCAAAACCTAGAACGCGCCGTTCAGCAAACGCAGCTGTCAAAAGACACTTTGCGCTTAATTCCAGCCGCAGGAATAACACTGGACGTCAGTTCACAGCGCTGGTCGGAAGACATTGCCGTTGCCGCGCAGGCCCTGTTAGACCACCACCAATTTGCTGAACGACGCAACGCTTTGCTAAACGGCGGCATCGCCAACCCTACCGAGGGCCGCGCTGCGTGGCACACGGCCCTGCGAGCCGCCGCCCCCGTTCGCGAAGTGGCCGAAGAACGACGGCGCGTTACCGACTTTGTGCGCCTGGCCGACGCCGAAAGACGCTGGCGCAATGTCATACACATAGGCATTGGTGGCAGCGACTGGGGCGTACGCCTGGCCGTAGGCGCTTTTGGTTACGCCGGCACATGGCGCAACGTACGCTTTGCCGCCAATATCGACGGCCATGCCATGGCCGGCGCCATGGCCGGCCTAGACCCGCACGACACCCTGGTTGTGGTGGCATCCAAGTCATTTACCACCAGCGAAACCCTGCAGAACGCCCAGCGCGCGGTCGAATGGCTAAAAGGCGCCGGCATTGCCGACCCCTACCAACATATTGTGGCCATTACCGCCAAACCCGACGTGGCCAAGGCCTGGGGTGCACACCCCAGCCGCATCTTTAAACTGTGGGACTGGGTCGGCGGGCGGTTTTCGTTGTGGTCGTCGGTAGGGCTAACCATTGCACTGGCCGTAGGCACAGAAGCCGTGGCCGGCCTGCATGCTGGCGCCGCCGCCATGGACCACCATTTTGCCCACGCCCCATTTGCCAGCAACGCCCCCGTGCAAATGGCGCTGGCCGGCGTTATTAACCGCAGCATTCTAGGGTACGGGTCGTTAAACATCGCCCCCTACGACTTCAGACTGGGCTACTTGGTACCCTATTTGCAGCAACTAGAAATGGAGTCGTTAGGTAAGTCGGTAGACCTTAACGGCAACCCCGTGGCCATGGCCACGGGCCCCGCCGTATGGGGCATGCCCGGCACCGACGCCCAACACACGTTTTTTCAGTGGCTGCACCAAGGCAGCGATGGCGCCCCGGCCGACTTTATTGTGTGCCAAAACGCCGACCACGTCTGGCCCGAGCACCACACCCGCCTGCTGGCCAACTGCCTGGCCCAACGCGAGGCCCTATTAAACGGCAAAACCCTAGAGCAAGCCTACGAAGAGGGCTTGGCCCGTGGCCTAACTGCAGAACACGCCCAGGCCCTGGCCAAACACTGCACCCACCCGGGCGGGCGACCGTCTAACCTAATTGTGCTGCCGCAACTTTCACCCTATACCCTGGGCGCATTGCTGGCCCTATACGAGCACAAAGTATTCACCCAGGCGGTGTTTTGGAACATTAACCCGTTCGATCAATGGGGGGTGGAGTATGGCAAGCTGTTGGCCAGCAACATTACAGACTCAATTTTGCACAAGGCCCAAACTGGCGGCACCCACGACGTCTCTACGCGCCATTGGGTGAATACGCTCAACCCGCGCACTCGCCCCCTATAATCCGCCGTGAACTTTCGTTTTTTGGCCGCTTTAGCGGCGCAAAAACACATTTGCTACCGAGGCAATCCCTTACCGAACACTGTCTCACAAGTTAAAGCATTATCAAATCGTCACACATGAAATCGTTGCGCTCTACGCTTGTTTTACTATTCGACCTGCTCTGCGTTGTCGCAGCTTGGCTGGGCGCCTTTCTATTACGCTTCAATTTTGAGTGGCCGTACGGTTACGAAAAATCACTCGGGATTGGTCTTATACCATTATTAATCACCCAAGCCATTGCCTGCCGATGGGCGGGCCTGTATCGCGGCATGTGGATTTTTGCCAGTATTCCGGATCTTCGCCGGGTGCTTAAAGCGGTCGCTAGCTCAGCCGTAGTGCTGTTAATTGTTGCCTCTCTGGCCCCACAACACGTGACAGTACCTCGGTCTATTGTGCTTTTGTACCCCATACTGCTGTTACTACTTATGGGGGGTGGGCGCATTGCCTGGCGCATGTACAAAGAACACCGCCTATATAACCCCAGACGCGGCCAAGGCAAACCCGTAGTGGTTATAGGCGCAGGCACGGCAGGCGCTATGCTAGTACGCGAATTAGAGCGTAGCCCCGACTGGCAAGTTGTTGCGATTGTCGATGACGACCCCGGCAAATGGGGCCTGGAAGTGGCGGGATGCCGGGTTGAAGGCGGCACCAATACGCTTGAACAAACCCTTATTCGCCACGAGGCACAACACGCCATACTGGCGTCAACGTCAGCCAACCGCAACGTTTTACAGCAGGTCACACAGGCCGTCAGCCATGCCAAGGCACAGCTATTTACGGTACCCGGCTTGAACGAGCTAATGAGTGGGCGGGTTGCAATCAATGCCATGCGACCAGTAAAAATTGAAGATCTTCTGGGCCGTGCCGCCGTCAACATCGATGCAGGCAACGTCGCCGAAATACTTAAAGGCAAACGCCTGCTAGTTACCGGTGCAGGTGGATCAATCGGCAGTGAGCTGTGTCGCCAATTGGCACGTTTTGATCCCGCTCTAATTCTGCTTTTAGATGCCAGCGAATTTGCGCTTTACAGTATTGAACAATGGTTTCGTACTAATAGCCCAGGCACCACCATTGTGCCCCTGGCCGGCGACGTCAAAGACAACCACCGCTTGCAAATTATTTTTGACGAATGGCGACCCCAAGTCGTCTTCCATGCAGCCGCATACAAACACGTACCCCTAATGGAAGACCACAATGCCTGGCAGGCCTTACGCACCAATACGCTAGGCACCTGGCTAGTAGGCCAACATGCCCTACGCCTGAAAGCCGAACGTTTCGTTTTGATTTCAACCGACAAAGCGGTCAACCCCACCAACGTAATGGGGGCCACAAAACGTATGGCCGAAATGGCCTGTGAAGTATTGCAACGCAAAGGTAATGGCACCACCTGTTTTCAAATGGTGCGCTTTGGCAACGTGCTGGGCAGCACCGGCAGCGTCATACCCAAATTTCAAGAACAAATTGCCAACGGTGGTCCCGTTACAGTCACACACCCCGAAATCACCCGCTACTTCATGTCTATCCCAGAAGCTGCGCAACTGGTGCTGCAAGCCTCCTCTATGGGGAAAGGCGGGGAAATTTTCGTGCTGGATATGGGTGAGCCAATCAAAATTATCGACCTCGCCAAAAATATGATCCGGCTATCTGGATTTAATGAGGAAGACATAGCCATACAGTTCACTGGCTTGCGTCCCGGTGAAAAGCTGTACGAAGAATTGTTAGCGAACAACGAACATACCGTGCCTACCCACCATGACAAGTTGCGCATTGCGCAAGCGCGCAGTGTTGCTCAGCAATTCGACACATTTCTTACAACCCTTATTCATTCGCACTTTAGCAAACACTTTACTGATCAAGAGGTTCGCGATCTGTTGCATCAATGGATACCTGAGTACCAACCACCTGCTGAATCAAAGCAGTCTGGCAACATAAGCACTACTTGCTTGTAAAAACAAGGCATAACGAATGCAGTGGTACCTGATCCACACTAAACCGCGCCAAGAGGATTGCGCCTTACAGAACCTTGAGCGACAGGGATACACATGCTACTTACCGCTAATTACGACTGAGCGATTGAAAAGTGGACGCCTTATTATTTGCCAAGAGCCCTTATTCCACAGGTACCTATTCATCCAACTCGGCAACAGCCATAACGCCCAAAGTTGGACTCCTATCAGATCCACTCGAGGAGTCAGTCGTTTAGTAATGTTTGGCAGCGATCCCCAAAAAATAGATAGCCCCCTTATTGAGAAACTACGCCAACAAGAAGCGTCTGCTCACTGCAATCCTGAACGTTTTCTTTCGACCGGTGAAAGAGTACTTATTACCGGCGGTGCCTTTTCGGGTATTGAAGGAATTTACCAGATGAACGATGGAGAACAACGCGCCATGGTACTAATAGAGTTGATAAGCAAACCCGTAACTTTGAAAATCAGCCCTAAGTTACTACGAAGCGCCAATTAACCCGCAAAAGCTAACGATTGCGTTAAATCGGTTATTGCGACACTCGCTTTAAAATTTTGCCATTTAACCTATAACGCTGCCCGCTATGGGGGCACAGATACTCACCGGCCCCATCTACGGGCAACGGAATTTGTTCACCATACTCACTCATCCATCCCAACTGGCGGGCAGGTACCCCCACCATCAACGCATAGTCGGGAACGTCTTTGTTAACTACAGCTCCGGCACCAATAAAGGCGAAAGCGCCAACAGTTACCCCACAAACAATGGTGCAGTTTGCACCCAAAGTGGCGCCACGCTTAACTAGCGTATTGCGGTATTCGTTCTTACGCTCAATCAGGGCACGTGGGTTGTACACGTTAGTAAAAACCATACTTGGGCCGCAAAAAACCCCCTCTTCCAACGTGACGTTGTCATAAACGCTGACGTTATTCTGGATTTTGCATTTATCGCCTATTGCGACCCTATTGCCCACAAACACATTCTGGCCCAACGAAACGCCTTTACCAATTTTGGCACCGCCGCACACATGCACAAAATGCCAGATGCGGCTGCCTTCGCCGACCTGGGCACCGTCGTCGACAATGGCCGACGGATGAACGCTGTAATTCATTAAAACTCCGAGGAAGAATTGCCGCTTGAACGTATGGCGGGCTTAGAAACGGAAGACGGTGAAGCCAGCCGCTACCGCAGCATGCCGGTCGTACAGAGCTTTAACGTCGGCCAACACCGGTTGAGGCGACCGACACAAGGCGCGTAATTGGGGTAACGTTAAAGACCTGAACTCGTTGTGGCCAACAGCAACCACCAAAGCATCTACTGGGTTAGCGTCGTTAATAACCCCTAGTTCAAGACCATACTCGTGCTGCACCTCGTCCGCATTCGCCCATGGGTCTGTAATAACGACGTTTACATTCCAGTTTTTTAGCTCTTTGACCAAATCAACGACTTTGCTATTGCGGATATCAGGGCAATTTTCTTTGAAGGTTATGCCCATAATACCGACCGTACTACGCGCTACGTCAATACCATTCTTGAGCATAAGGCGAATGACGTTGCGAGCAGCATAACGCGCCATATTATCGTTAATGCGGCGCCCCGCCAGAATAACCTGCGGGTGGTACCCCACTTCTTCGGCTTTGTGGGTCAAATAATAGGGGTCGACACCAATGCAATGGCCGCCCACCATCCCAGGGCGAAATGGCAAAAAATTCCATTTGGTGCCAGCGGCTTCAAGAACTTCGGTGGTATCAATGCCCAATCGATCAAAAATCACTGACAATTCGTTCACAAACGCGATATTCAAATCGCGCTGGCTGTTCTCAATGACTTTGGCGGCCTCAGCTACTTTCAAGCTACTGGCTTTCCAGGTGCCTGCCTTAATAATGCTGCCATACAAAGCATCAACAGCTTCCGCCACTTCGGACGTGCTACCACTCGTAATCTTGCGTATGGTAGTTAAAGTATTGACCTTGTCACCTGGGTTGATACGCTCTGGGCTGTAGCCACAGAAAAAATCAACGTTAAACTTCAGGCCCGACACACGCTCCAGAATAGGAACGCATACCTCTTCGGTACAACCCGGAAATACAGTAGATTCGTATATAACAACTGCACCAGGCTTAAGCGCTTTACCGACGGTTTCGCTAGCTTTAACAATCGGGGTCAGGTCTGGGCGGTTGGCGGTATCAATAGGCGTGGGTACCGTCACAATAAAAACGCCACACGATTCCAAGTCAGCCCGCTGACTGCTAAAGACAAGGTGCGGGGCCGCCTTCAGGTCTGCGGAAGTGACCTCAAGTGTGCTGTCAATTCCTGACCGAAGCTCGGCAATACGCGCTTCGTTAATATCAAAGCCCAGCACCGCACGTTGCTTACCAAACTCGACCGCCAGCGGCAAGCCAACATAGCCTAAGCCAATAATGGCGATTTTTTGATCCCCAAGATCCATTGTTGTTCTCCGAATAGGCCGCGCAGGCCTAGGAATTTATTTTTTTAGGAAGGGATGGTAGTCGCCAACCAGCGGCGCAATTGCCGCGTTGCGAATTTCAGCTACGGTTGCAATTGCCGTGCGATTTTCTTCTAGACCAAACCCACGACCGGCCAAAATCTCTTCGTAACTACGGGTGTGCAAATCGGTAAACCCGCCCGAAAACTCAATCTCGTCGCCATCGACAGTTATTGAACGGAACGTACGCTGGCCTGCATTGCGCTGCGCCTCTGGGACATCCTCAAAATCAACCGACAAGAACCAACGTACCCGGGCCTTTTCGTATTCAAGAAACCCAGCAGCTTTTGTATCGGACGAGTGATGAACGACATTACCCTGCAACTCACCGAAAATAAAATGCAACATATCGAAAAAGTGAACGCCAATGTTAGTAGCAATACCACCCGACTTCTTCAGGTCACCCTTCCAGGACTGCAAGTACCAATGCCCACGGGATGTGATGTACGTCAGATCAACATCGTGTTTACCGTTTTTTGCGCCTTGTTTTACGCGTTCACGCAACGCAACAATAGATGGGTGAACACGCAACTGCAAAATGGTGTTGACCTTATGGCCAGTGTCCTTTTCTATATCTAACAGGCCGTCGATGTTCCATGGGTTCAACACCAACGGCTTTTCACAGATAGCATCGGCGCCCGACCGCAATGCGAACCTCATATGAGAATCGTGCAAGTAATTGGGGGAGCAGATCGACACATAATTGATTTTGCGGTTGTCATCTGCGCGCCGCAATTTATCAACGTGACGGTCAAAACGCTCAAACTCGGTAAAGAATTCAGCATTTGGAAAATGGCTGTCAATAATGCCAACCGAGTCGTTAATATCTAGCGCGGCAACCAAGTCGTTGCCGGTAGCCTTAATGGCTTGCATATGCCGTGGCGCAATGTACCCTGCGGCACCGATGAGGGCGAAATTTTTCATGCAACTCAATAGTGAAAAAAGAAACTGCAATTAAGAGAACAACGCAACAAGCCATACCGCAAACACGGAACCCATCGCATGTAACATTTTAAGACGTAAAATTTGATCGTCGCGCTTGGATTTTAGAACAAACAATCTACTCCCATCTGTCCTTCAAACGCCACAACCCAAATCAAGCCGTAGCGGCTGACACAACCGATCTAATTGCCTCGCAAGTCTTGAAGATTTCGTCTGGCGTTAATGTAGGATGCACGAGGAACATTAGGCTGGTCTCACCTAGACTCTTGGCTATCGGCAACCTGGGTTCAGGGCGCCAATCAGAGCCCTCAAAGGCCTTTTCCAAGTAAACCTCAGAGCAAGAACCTTGATAGCACGGGACTCCACGACGATTAATTTCCTCAATGATACGATCCCGACTCCAGCCCAACGCCAATCTCTCCGGACGCAAGTAGACATAGCACTTATAAAAAGCATGCGTACTGCTTTCGGGTATAGCGGGGACATACAGCGCTTCGAGCTGAGAACAGGTTTCAAGTATCGTCGTTGCATTAAAGGCCCGTTGTTCATGCCATGCACGCATACGATTCAACTGAATCCGGCCTATCGCGGCTTGCATCTCCAGCATGCGCCAATTTGTGCCAAAGCTTTCATGCACCCACCGGAATCCTGGTGGGTGTTGCCTTTCATATACGGCCGCGTAGCTTTTGCCGTGATCTTTATACGCCCACATCGCACGCCACAAGGTCTCGTCATTAGTTGTCACCATGCCGCCCTCGCCACCCGTGGTCATGATCTTGTCCTGACAAAAACTCCAGGCACCAATATGGCCAATGCTACCGACTCTACGCCCTTTATACTGGGCACCATGAGCCTGCGCGCAGTCCTCAATGACACGAAAGCCATGTGCATCAGCCATGGTCATGATCGGGTCCATGTCGCATGGCCACCCAGCAAGATGCACGCAAATAACGCCACGAGTGCGAGGGCTAAGTACCTTTTCGATCGTACGCGCCGAGAGGTTGCCACTGTCAGCCTCGACGTCTGCAAATACCGGCGTCGCGCCTGCATTGACCACGCTTGAAACGCTAGCAATAAATGTACGGGGCGTAACAATAACCTCGTCCCCGGGCCCGATGCCAAGAGCCTTAATCGCAACGTCCAGCGCAAGCGTACCGTTGCTCAGCGCTACCGCATAGCGACTCCCGCACCAATCGGCAAACTCCCGCTCGAACTCACGGCACTCATTGCCGGTCCAATAATTAACCTTGTTCGAAAGCAGGACACTCTGGACGGCCTCGGCCTCTTCAAGAGTGAAACTCGGCCAAGGTGAAAATGGCGTATTCAGCATCGCTTTCTATTCCGATTCTAATTAGTAGGGACAACGACAGATCGCGCGGGGTTACCAACCACCGTCAGCCCAGCGGCAACATTCCTGACCACCACGGCACCAGCGCCTACCAAGGCCTTTTCACCAATGACAATCCCTTGCTTTACAACTGCCCCCACACCCACCCAACTACGATTGCCAACCCGTACGTTCCCGGAAAGATGCGCGCCTGGGCAGATATGCACCGCATCGCCAAGGCGACAGTCATGGTCAACCGTAGCGCCAGTGTTAATAATCGCAGCCTGACCGATGGCGACGTCGACGTTCAAAACCGTACCGGCCATGACCACCGTGCCAGCGCCTAGCGTCGCATAAGGGCTGATTATGGCTGCGGGATGAACAATTGTTGCCATAACCGCACCAGCAGATTGCAGCACACTATGTCTTTCCCAGCGCATTTCACAATCGCCAATGGAAACCAAAACACCATCAAATTGCGACAAACGCGATAGCAAAACAGTAGAGTCGCCCACTATCCCCCAATGTCCATTACGTATTAGCTGGGGCCAAGCGTCGTCGAAGAAAGAAATCTTATCCCAGCCTACTAGCCCAGCCATATCGGCGACAACTTTGCCATGACCACCAGCGCCAAGCAGTGCCAATCGTTTCACGACTTCCCCCCCGTGAACCTGGGCATTGTCGCTTCACCAGGCGCACTGATACCGTCGCGCGCTAGAACCTTGCGCACCGTAAGCCATAAAATTCGCAAATCAAGCCAAAAACTACGATGATCAACATACCAAACATCAAGCCTGAATCGATCTTCCCAGCTCAACGTATTACGACCGTTTACTTGCGCCCAACCGGTGATACCAGGGCGCACCTCGTGACGGCGGGCCTGCTCAGCGGTATATAGCGGCAAGTATTCCATCAACAAAGGCCGAGGCCCTACGAAACTCATCTCGCCCCGCAGAACATTCCATAATTCAGGTAGCTCATCAAGACTCGTCGCGCGAAGAAAGCGCCCCAACGATGTAAGTCGTTGCGCGTCCGGCAAAAGCTCACCATTTTCACCACGTTTGTCCGTCATCGTACGGAACTTCACCATCGTGAACGCATTCCCGTGCATACCGGGGCGTACCTGCCGAAAAAGCACCGGACTACCAAGTTTGAAACGAATTAAGACCCACAGCAGCAACAATGGCACCGCCAGAACAGGCAACAAAAGCAAAGACATGATTAGATCGAAGAGCCTCTTCACCCCGACACCTTTAGATCGTTCTGATCGAACAAGATAGGCAGATAGTTCTGTGCCAACGTCTGATAGCGACGATGGGTAAGGATCCACTCCCGACCGCGACCGCCGATGGTCTTACGCTGCAGATCCGTCATATCGGCATAGCGTTGTACCTCAGCAGCCAACGCATCCACATCGCCTGCTGGCACGTAACTGCCACAGCCAGCCTCATTAATCATAGAAGGATAACCTGTGTAAGACGCAACTACAGGCTTACCTGCCAACATATAGTCAATGACCTTATTCAAGGACTGGCCATACTTCCAGACCGTCGAAACGTGAACCGAAAAGTACAACAAATCACATAATGACAGGACGGACTGAACCATCTGCTTGGGCACTCGGGGCGCAAAGGTAAGATTATCCAAGTGAGCATACTTGCGCTGATAGTGTTCGCGTAAGTCGCCTTCGCCAACAACAAGGAAATGTACGCGGGAATCCTCACGCATTAACTCGGCACAATCAAGCAGCGTGTCCAGTGCGTTCGTGATACCGATGGTGCCCGCATGCGCTACGATAAACTTATCCCGTGGAATATATTTTTCGACATAGTCAGCTGGCAGAGGCTCGCTGGCCGCCAGAGCTGTTTCATCGACGCCCATTGGAATACAGTGTGTCGTGCGCGGTTTCCCCAACACACCAGCGACATGCTCGCCAAGATTCGGCATCGTACCCACTACAGCATCAGCATAGCGGTAGCCCAGCTTCTCGATAAACCCAAGGGCTAAGACTAATGGGCTCCGGGTGCTAAAGCCCCCCTCTTCCGTGATTGTTAGCGGCCATATATCGCGAATCTCCATTATCAAACGACATCGATACCGCCGACGCAATAGAAAACCGTTCAAAATAGTCAGTAGAGACAAGCTAGAAACTATAACGACGTCGGGCTTGGGTAACCTACTTTTAGGTAATCGCCAAAGCCGCCACTCGAAATCCAGCCAACTAATGATGCGACGCAGTGATTTTGCCACTGTGTATTTCGCCGTTCGCACCCAGCACAGCTGGATGCCGTCTGCCTCTTGAAGCAGGTAGGGTGAATCAAGTGAAGGCACCTCAGCCAGCCGGTTCGAATCAGAAGTGATGATCACGCTTCGGTAACCCATGCGGGCGAACTCCCGCATGATGAGATAACCTCGTCCACCCGCGCTAACCTTGGCTGGCGGGGCCACATACTTAGACACGTACCAAATACAGGGTTTCAAAGACACGTTAATACATCCGAGGCATTGAATTCACCACCGAAATCACCTCGGTGAAATCCATTCCTAGCGCGTCGAGGTACCACTTTATATTGGGGTACCGAGGCCTATTTTCGTCTAGCACCAAGTCTAGCGCTTCTTCGCGAGTCAAATCACCCTCTCGAATTTGATTGCTACGGAACGTATCATGCTCGGTAAAACCTGCCACCGTATAGTAGATATAGTTGTAAAAAGCAGCTGTGCCGTCTCCGATACGCCAAGTGGTATTGGTATCGGGTGCCTTCTCCCACTCATACTCAGCCAAGGTGCTGTCAATCTGTCTCTCGTCCCAACGCCAATAATCGAAAATATGATAGTAGTCGGTTTTTTCTGAAAAACTACGATAGTATTCACCCGACAAAGTGTCCCATAAAGAACTGTTGAAATATCCGGGGCTTTGCATCATCGCCTTAAGACGTAGGTACTGGTAGCGCAACTGCTTCATAGCGCCATGCGAGTAAACACGTTTCTCTTCAAAGTCTGGCGGCACGCCCAGAAAGCCCGCTTTAAAATGGGTCACTTCAAGCGGATTCACCCCCCACAAATTAAGGCTAATGCCGGTCTGCTTTTTAACTGTTTCGATATGGCGAAAGAAGTGCTTGTCGCCTGCCGTCAAGATGCTGATCATCCCAAGGTGGGGAGACTTGAGCCAGGCCGCGAGATTCTTGGCAATGTTCCTGCGCTTCTTATCAATGTCATCTGCAACGATGATATTTTCGACGCCAAGCTCTGCGCACATGCGGCTAATATTACGCCGCCCAAGATCTGTCACCATACCCCAATCATAGGTATAAGTAACCGGGCGCATCTTTAATTCGTTGACAATAAGATGCAGGCCATAGCAACTGTCACGCCCCCCAGAGAACGGAACAATACATTCGTCTCCTTTCAAGCGTCGATACGGCTCAACCAGTGCGAACAGTTCTTCTTTGGGTCGCGGCTTATTACGCAAACGGTAATGGTGGCAGTAGTTACAAACACCTGCGGCGTCAAAACTGATGTAAGGCATCGTCTCGGTCAGCAGGCACTTGGTGCATCGACGCAAATTATGCTTACGATGGACAAGCAGCTTCTCTTCCCTTCCCGAGAGGGACAGCCCAGGGATTAAATTAGTCTTGCGTTCGCGACGATCGCTGACCGCAATATCGTCGAAAGATATAGGGATGTCGACAAAAACGGCATCTCGCACCTGATCAATGTTCTCACAGCCGATGACGCTCAATGGGTAACGTTCGGAAGAAAAATATGTTGCCTGCCCCTTGTTCCCGATATAGAGGCTGCCATTATTAGAGAAAAGACAGAGTTTGCCCAGACGAGGGATCGACAACGCGCAGGCAACAACTCCCCGACACAGTTCGAGCACCTTTTCGGGCAATGTTTCCAAACTTTGTCCTGAGTCGAGGTGAGCTGAAGCAATGGCGGCGATTGCCTCGGTGTCGATCTGTAGCTCGCGCTGCTTACCAAGCTTAGGCCAAATGGCTTCATCGTTCACAACGATACCATTGTGCAAAACACAAACACCGTCTCGCACAACAGGCTGGTTATCACTCAAACCATTTGTAATCAGCCTACTGTGCCCCAGTACCACATGACATAGGTACGGCCGAACCTCGCCAACAAGCCTCGTGCTTGGATAATCGGCTCTAAATACATGATAGTTCCCGCCCGAGAGGGTCAACAAGCCACTGGAGTCGCGTCCGCGTTGCTGAGCATGGGTTACCAATACGCCAAGGTCATCTTGACCAACCGGTGCCGACGAAACAACACCAAAAATCCCACACATATATATAGTTACCTAACTAACGCTTTAATTGCGTAGATGAGAAGCCCAACACTCCCCATCATGTTCATGAACAGAATTATCGCCGTCTAGCCACAACAGTAGCAGCAGAAGCGCAATCCCATGGGTCAGCACTGCCGTCGGCAAGTCGCTGCTTGTAAATAATGCCGCAAATGGATAAAAACACACCGCTGCGGTAAAGCCCGGCGACTTAGCACCAAACACATTGACCAAACTTACCAAACCAGCAACTACAATCGGGTAAACAACTACGCCTAGCCAACCCAACTGCATGTATCCGGTCGCAAGAAAGCCATTGTTAGCTGCCGTATCTACCCCCCCGATACCCGAGTGATCCCCTATAACATACGGATAAGGTTTGTCGAAGGGATACTCAAACACATGTTTTAAAAAGCTATTAGAAAATAGTAGCGAGGGTTGTGTCGAGAAAAAATCGTAATACAAAAAGTCGAGCCGAGCAGGGATAAAGAACAAACGGCGAGTAAAAATGCTTTGATACAGGTAGGTATCAAGCATGGATACGGAGGCAAACATCGCCAACATCAAAAGAGCCAGGCCAGCGGGAACCACCGCAAAGCGACTTGAAATTAACGGCCATAACAACAATAACAATGTTGCGGTGATAGCCCCAAGCAGCATGGCTTTATGCGCAAAAAGGCCAAACAACATTATGCATGCCACACCCGCAAATAACGCCCGGCCCCACTTACGACTAGCAACCCCGTCGACCAGCAAATATATTGCACATACTTTGACCATCCAACTGACCAAGTACCCCCATACCCCGACCTCAACCTGGGAAGAAACAAAGGCTCGTCGATTATAGATAAGCTCTGGCTCTAGGCCGAATGCAATCTGATCCAGAACCCCAACCTGAAGTATACGGAACAGACACAGCACCAGAATTGCGATGATGAGTGCGGAGGCGTACCGCCCCCCCGACTTGGGCCTCCACACTTTTACCTTCCAACGGTTCGTGCCTGCCAAAACAAAGCAAAACAGCACATACTGAAACCCCAGCGCCCAAAACCAAACGCTTGCCCCCCCCGCCCAGCAGTAATAACTGGTGATTGGAATCATGCAAAGCACACACAGCATCAGAGTCAGAAAGTCTGATGGCCTTTTAAACTGCCTGGGCGTGATCACAACAATACAAACCAGTAAGGCCCATGACTCGACCACACGCCCCCAATTCAGGCTGTATGGAAAGCCATCCCCCCAGAGATCTACGCTGACAAAAGCAACGTAAGAAACATCTAACGAAAGGCGAAAAAAAACAACCCCAAGAAACCAAGCCAAAAGGGAACCCAACCTTTCAAAAGCACCCGTTCTGACTCTCATCGTTCAATCTCGTCCGCACGCAAAGCACTGGCATCCGAACCCACATCCTCAGGCGACAGTTTTTTTAACCCGTTCCACATCAACCTTAGCAGGTAAATATGGCTCAAAGATAATACGATGGCCAACACCACCATGGCTTGGTATAGGCTTAGCGCCAACACTGTAGCCAATGCAAAGGTCGCCAGAATACCCGACAGCCGAATTACATCCCACCATAATTGCCGGCTGTGATGCCCCATAAAGCTCAACGTTAACGATACCGGCGTCACAACAAACTCCAACACAAACACAAAGCTGAGTATCTGCATCAAAACCCCAGCATCTACCCACTCCTTGCCAAAGACGAAACCCACCACAATAGGCGCAGCAACGACAAGTACTATTATAAAAAGCCCGCCCCCAAGAAACATGTACCTAATAAGCCTGGAAAATGTAAGCAACATATTTTCGGGCGATCGCTGCATCAGGTTCGGCGCCTCTGCAGCAAATATTTGACCAATCGCTTGCCCCACTAGCGCCAAAGGTGCACCACAAACCCTTTGCGCAATGGCATAGAAGCCCGCAGCCTTCACACCGTAAAGCCCACCAATTAAAAGGATAGGCATATGTTGCCCCAACATATTCAGCAGGGCTGCAGGCGCCATAACAAACGGATAATTTCGATGTGCCCGCAGCAGAGCCGTACATTTTCTCCATGACAGTTGAGAAGCCACATCCATCGCCCGCTTCGCCGCTGTTGCGCCCCCCCCGATTAGCCCACCCAGCAATTGAGCCAAAGTGTGGCCGACCAAGAGCCCCCAGGACCCAAAAGCCAAATACCCTGCCCCTAATTGCACGGTAGCCAAAGCCCCGCCCTGCACCCACCGCGCTCTGGCCGCCCTTGAATAGTCTTTATTCCATAACAGCCAGTAGTTAACGGCCTGGAAGACAACAATTGAAAATGCGGCTACTGGCAACCAATATGCCATTTCGCCGCCCAAGGCTGGCCCCAACCCAAAGAGCGGCCCCAACCAGGCCACAAACGCCGATAGCACAATACTTGCAGGAAGAGCGACTAACCCTGTCAAGAGCAATAATGTAGTGGCAACATCCGCTGTCTTAGCCACCGGAATCGCCAATTCCAAACGACCACCGGCGACCCCAGCCATCGTGGCGCAAACGGCTACAAAAACACCATAGATACCAAAATCTTGAGGGGTATACAGCCGAGTTAGGGAACCTCTGAACAAGTCCAACGAACCTGTCAGAATATAAGTTATTGAAAACAGCCCGATCCGAGTGAACCCGATGAGCCAGTTGAGTTTTTCCGAAGCCGAGTACGTCGGCAAACGCAAGAAAACGCGCCGTGAG
>NZ_NQMK01000019.1:0-3822 GCF_003788685.1 Pusillimonas sp. NJUB218 | reverse complement strand
GGTACCAGGGCGGCCAGCCTTGCAATGAAATCCAATGGTTCGAAAATGACGTGCGTGGTGCCGTCCCGGTACGGCGTCTTGAGCTGGTAGCGCACGTTGCCGCCTCGTGTTAACGACAGCCGCTTCTCGGATACCGCCGGGCGGCTGATGTACCGGCACAGCCGTTCGAGCTTCTTGCGTTCATCGGCCCTGGCCGCCACGCCGGCGTGCAGGCTGGACCCGGCTACCTTGCCAATCCCGTCACCGAACGGATCACCACTGGTCGGCAGAGTTTGCAAAGTGAACACCTTTCGCCCCGCCTGTGAACCGACAGCGATACGGTAAGTGATCGAGTGCCCCAGCAGGGGTGTCATCGGGTCGTCATCCACCGCATCCGAGGCCAGATAGCTGTTTTCGACATCCCGTTCCAGCAGGCCTTGCCGTTCCAGATAGCGACCCACCCGGTGGGCGATGGTGTGCGTCAGCTGGGTGAGCTCTGGGCTGGTCGGCGCCTTGACCCAGCGGAAACGCGCTGAGCCGTGGGATTGCTCGACATACACACCGTCGAGAAACAGCATGTGGAAGTGAACATTCAGATTGAGCGCCGATCCAAAACGCTGGATCAGGGTGACCGCGCCCGTCTTGGCCACTTGGTGGGTATGGCCCGCTTTCTTGACCAGGTGCGTGGCAATGACGCGGTAAACGATGCCCAGCACCCACCCCATGATCTCGGGCCGGCTGGCAAACAGGAAACGCAGCTGAAACGGGAAGCTCAACACCCACTGACGCATGGGTTGTTCAGGCAGTACTTCATCAACCAGCAAGGCGGCACTTTCGGCCATCCGCCGCGCCCCACAGCTCGGGCAGAAACCGCGACGCTTACAGCTGAAAGCGACCAGGTGCTCGGCGTGGCAAGACTCGCAGCGAACCCGTAGAAAGCCATGCTCCAGCCGCCCGCATTGGAGAAATTCTTCAAATTCCCGTTGCACATAGCCCGGCAATTCCTTTCCCTGCTCTGCCATAAGCGCAGCGAATGCCGGGTAATACTCGTCAACGATCTGATAGAGAAGGGTTTGCTCGGGTCGGTGGCTCTGGTAACGACCAGTATCCCGATCCCGGCTGGCCGTCCTGGCCGCCACATGAGGCATGTTCCGCGTCCTTGCAATACTGTGTTTACATACAGTCTATCGCTTAGCGGAAAGTTCTTTTACCCTCAGCCGAAATGCCTGCCGTTGCTAGACATTGCCAGCCAGTGCCCGTCACTCCGCGGTCTTCACTGCGTGATCGAGTTGATCGACACCCGCCGTGACACGCTCCATGAAGTGCCTGCCTGCGTCTGTTAGCCGAACGCCCCGCGCATGGCGCTCAAATAGCAGGACACCAAGGTTATCCTCCAGCGCTTTCACACGCGCGCTGACGCTCGACTGGCTGATACCAAGTGCCTTGGCCGCATGCCGAAAATTCAGATGCTCGGCGACGGCGATGAACTGAACAAGGGAAATGAGCGGTATCCTGCCAGACAGGATACCGACATTCACGAGGTTTCGATGGTTAGTGCGCCGCATCGGAGCGGGCCTGCTACCAGTCGTCGGTTAGACGACTGGCGACTTCTCGGTGGCAGCCCCACGGAGCCGAAGGAGCACCAGCCCCAACGAAACCAGTACCGCCATCGCCGTGGCGTAACAGATCACGGGCCACGCTGTGTCACCGTTTAAAAGTGCCACCGCCAATGTCCCGACAATGCTGACTATCAGGCTTTGAACGCAGAAGTAGAACGCGACCGCTGATCCCGCGATGTCGTCGAACTCTGCCAAAGCGCCGTTCGCGGTAACGGACACCGTGAAGACAATACCGACCGCGACAACCCACATCGGTAGGATGAAGGTGAGGAATGACGGCGAGCCGTAAAGTTCGCCGATCCCCAACAGGACCGCTCCGCAAACAAGCAACGCCATCCCACGCGCCACGCATCCTGCGATGCCCCATCTGGCGACAAAGGACTTCGCGAAACGGGTTGTCACGATCATTACAAGCGCGACAGTGGCGAAGGCAAAGCTGAATCCGATCTCGGAATATTCCGCTTGGCCTATGAGCACACGGGGAGCCGTCGAGAAGAAGACGAAGAAGGTGCCCATACCGGCGCTAAAGCCGACAGTGTAAACCCAAAAAGCCGGACTCGCGAAGATCGGCAAGACAGATCGGCGCGTCTTGACTTGATCCAGAGGGCGGGTTTCGTGCCACCTGAAACCCGCATTTAGGAGTGCGAGCATCGCCAGTATAGCCAAAGTAATGAATATCGCCTGCCATCCCAAGAACTCGCCGATCAATGCTCCGGCGATAGGGCCGAGCGCAGGCACGAACGCCAGCATCGAACTGAAAAGGCCGTAGATGACGACACCCTCAGGACGGTTGGCATAAACGTCGCGAACCGTCGCGAACGTCGCCACCAGCATGGCCGACGCGCCCACTGCTTGAAGTAGACGGAAAGCGACAAAGGCCGGTGCAGTTGAAGACCAAGCTGCTCCCAGAGACGCAATGACGAAAGCCGTTGCGCCCGCAAGTAGAATTGGCCGTCGCCCGATTCTGTCTGAGAGCGGACCAAAAATCACCTGGCCCACGCCGAGCATCACCATATAGAGGCTCAACGTGAGTTGGATCATAGCGGGCGTCGTGTTCAGGATGCCGGGCATCGCTGGAACGACAGGGAGATAAATATCCATCGCCAGTGAAGCGAGGATGTCGAAAGGAGCCATCAGCAGCAGTGCTGCCGGCAGCGTATAGGCCCACGCGGGGCGTGTGGTGGTCATGACGAATCAACCCTCGATTAAGGAATACCGGGCGACGTCTGCTCGTCAGCAATCAGATGAGACTAGCCTTACAGAGCGCCGCAACAACAATACTGGTTGTTGCGGCTTACTTGTCTGCTGACTTGGAATTTCCCATCTGATTACTCCACGCTTACGAATATGAATTGCTACATTTTATCCGATTATCTTTTGCTTCGCAATGCGGCATGGGCGCACTCAGCGTTCCAGCCCCCTCTGCCGCCCTAACTGCCACGACACCGACCCGCCCTGCACGATGCCCATAACCTCGCGGCCGAGTTGGCGGTCGATGATCGGCCGCCACGGGACAAGGGTGAACTCATGGGATTTCTCGACCACGGCGAACTTGCCGCTCGATAGATGCACGGTTCCGGTAAACTTGCCGCTGACGCTCTCGCCGTCCGTGGCGGCGCGGAACGGCAGGCCCTTACTCAAAGCCATATCCGATCCGACGCCGGCTACCTCGCGCTCCCGCAGGATGGCGAGAAGGTTGCGCCGGTAGAAGACGCGGCTGTCCCGGCTGCGGGTGGCGTCGCCCTGTTCGATATGGTGCTCGCGGCGCTGGTCCATGGCTTCGCGGACTTGTTGCCCGAAGCCGGTTGGCGCAAGGTCGGCCGTCTCGCCGTGGATCAGCCGCCGGTCCAGCCAGGTCGCGCCGTCCGATCCGATCTGTTTGTTCAGATCGACCGGGGAAAGGACGCGAACGCTGGCCTGACTGTCTCGGCCGGCGTCATGGGCGGCGGCACGGCTGACCAGATCATCGGGGATGCGCCATTGGTCGGCGTCGATCCGCTCGACGATACCGGCCCGGCGTAGCGCCTCCAGCCGGCGCACATGGGCATCGACATAGCCCTCATAGTCGCCGCCTGGAACGCGGCACGTATAGGAAGAATAAACGCCCTTTTCACCCAAGTCCAACAGCTTTGGACCGCAGTTGACTCTTTCGACACCCCTGCGATGCAACCCAATCCGGCTGACGGGGAGCCAGCAACGCTGAAAATTTACCCTCCTCTTTCCC